>CAITVN010000202.1 GCA_903895855.1 Oligoflexia bacterium
GAATTGACGAGGCTTGCAAAAAGCAGGGTAGAAAAACATCAGAAGTCACCCTCATTGCCGTCAGCAAGACCAAACCCCTGGCGATGGTGCTAGAGTTATACGAGTTGGGTCACCGCGATTTTGGTGAAAATTATGCCCAAGAGCTGATTCAAAAATCGATCGAGTGCACGAAAATGGGTATTTCAGACATTCGCTTTCACATGATTGGGCACTTACAAACGAATAAAGTAAAAACGCTGATCGGCCACGTGGCTTCGATTCAAAGCGTTGACTCAATTCGACTCGCCAGCGAAATCAACCATCGCGCGTGCCAAATCAATCGAGAGAAAAAAATGCCTATTTTTCTTGAAGTCAATGTCGACCGAGAGTCGACTAAGACTGGATTTACCCCAGACGAAACCCTGTCTGCGCTCGAGCAGCTGAGGGCTTTCGAGAATCTCAGTATCGAGGGGCTCATGGCGATACCTGCCCCGAGTGACGGCAACAATTCGACTGCCGGGTTCACCTTGTTAAAAGACTTGTCGATTAAGGCTGGGGCACTCACACAACGAAAGCTTTCGATGGGCATGACTTCAGACTTTGAAGCAGCGATTGCCTGTGGGTCGACTCATATTCGCATCGGCACAGCAATTTTCGGCGAACGAAATCATCTCTGACAAAGTTATCATTCTTTGTGTTTAGAGAGTGCAGTCTCTACCGCACGAGCAACCGCTCTCTCTATCACTAAGTCGAGATTTTCGGCGTGATAAATAGGCTGACGATCGGGCTGATCAGTTCTCTCTTCTTGAAGCTCGCTTTCCATGTCGACAATCATTCTTTCGATACCTGTCGCCCTTAACCACAACCACTCAGAACTCACGATCACGAACGATACCCAGCACAAAGCGGCAAACAGCAACAAGGTTATCAAGGGCCAGTGAAATAAGTGAAACTCATCGACCGACCAGCGATGTAAGAACCAAAACAGACCGCCCAAAGTCGAGCCCGTTGCCATGAAACAAATGACGACAATGAGCAACTGCAGAAAAAATATCCATCGAGTCACCTGAAGTGTTCGTAGACCCGCGCCGAGCGCTTTTGCTTTCAGATAGCGTTCACCCCCCAAGAGGCGCTGACTAAACTGCGATTTGAGCCAAGCTTCGAGCATTTCAATCACTTTGATTTTCTACCCATAAAAAATCCGAAAATTAATGAAAAAACGGCCGCTACAGCGACGAAAACCCATGGATTTTCGTGAGCCTTGGCATCGACTTCTTTTGCCATCTCTTTTGATTTATCAACTGCCTTTTGCTTTGCTTCATCCCACTGCCACTGCATCGGTATTTGGTCTTTCATGGTGCTCAATTTACCCCAGTCTATCGAAGTTGTTTTTGATTTTTCAGCCACCCGATCAAGCCGATCGAGCGCCGATTGAATTCTTGCCATGTCAACTCATCGGTATTGTTGGCATTACTATTTAATATTTAATGACAATACCCGTGTTGCCGATAACTCACTTATGGGGCAAGACTCTCCCGAAGATAGTAACCTACGCAGAATACCCGAACGAAAGCGTATCGACACCGACCCCAAGCACTCTGAACACAAGGGATTATTGGGCCTCTACGAGTCACTTTTGCGACGGTTTAAAGAGTCGATTCAAATTCTCTCACTATTACCCCTCTATTCGATTGCAGGGCTTTGCTTTGGAATCGCCGCCACTCCGGCATTAGCTTTGGTGTGGGGCTGTTATCAATTGACTGCGAACTTTCATTTCGCTGTCAAAATTCCGATACTCGCCATTACGGGAGGCATGAGTTTTTTTGTATTTGGTTTTTCGCTCCTCCTTGTCTTGCCTGCCCTAAATCGCGCCATGCGCTTGAAGTTAAAACCGTGGAGAGGCCCCTATTTTTCGTTATCGTCAGTCACCTGGTTCATGCACAACGGCCTAACCTATTTAGCGAGGTTCACTTTTCTCGAGTTCGTTACCCCAACCCCCTATAGCATCTGGTTTTACCGGGCGATGGGCATGAAAATCGGTAAAGGAACCCAGATCAATTCAACTTGTATTTCTGATCCGTCACTCATTGAACTCGGAGATAAAGTAACCATTGGCGGCTCTGCAACCATCATCGGGCACTACGGAGTTGGCGGCTTTCTGATTCTCGCAAAAACAAAAATCGGATCGGGTGCAACTATCGGTCTGAAAGCAATCATCATGGGTGGCGCAGAGGTTGGCGAAAATGCCCGAATTTTACCGAATTCAGTTGTACTGCCTGGCATGCGCATTCCGGCTGGAGAAACCTGGGGCGGCATTCCCGCCCAAAAAGTAGAAGTGAAAAAAGCGGCCTAACCGGTCAAGGTTTCTGACAACCTAACTTGAAAAGAAAATCATAAGATTCAGGAAACATCGCCGAAGTCCAATCATTGACGACCTTATGAGTGTAGCGAGCTCGGCCGCTCGCATAAGGATTACTTCCTGAACCAATCCAATAGATTAAATCGTTGTCATTAATAGCGTAAGACCCCGACAACACCATCCAGTACAGAGTTTCTTTGGTGAGTGAAACTTTGCTGGCAAACGTAAACTCGATATACTCTGAAATGGTACCTAAGTTACTGTTACCGGACGAGTCGACCGTCACGCCGAACGTGGCAGTACCCAGGGCAGTGCCATCAGGCAATGGGGTTGAACTCCCACTGCTTCCTTGAATCTCTAAAGTCAACGTACCCTTGGGTAATCCCTTTCGCTTAACAAGAATATTAGCAGAAGTAATTTCTTTATTCTCTGTCAGTGAAAATCCTTGGCCTAGAGTCCACCCACCGATTGCCTCAGAATTTGCGTTGATCCCAAAACTCACATCTTCGGTGGCACTCGAAAGATCAATCACACAATTGACACCGGCAACGCTAAGAGAGGTTCCTGCGGGAGTCTGAACGTCAGCGCAGCCAATCATTAATGTCGCCAAAAGTAAGCCCAATAGTCGGTTGATTTTCATATTTGTTCTGCCGCTTAGCGTACCAAATCAAAAACAACTTGAACTGACAAGCTCAGTTCTTGTTTTCCAGTTTCGACTGTAGGTGCACTCATGTCACGCGAGTCTTTTGATAGAATACCCATTGGAGAATCTGAGATCACAGGTCGTGGCAATGAACCACCCACACCCTCTTGAATCGAAGTGACGGCACCCAGCTTGGCACCCAGAGATTTTGCCAACCTGTCGGCCTTAGCTTTTGCGTTTTCTGCAGCTTCTTGTAGACACTCAAAACTTTCATTTTTCATTTTTTCATCTGATAAAAATACATACAACTGGCCAACTTCTTTCGCCTCTATTCGAGACGCTATGGCCATCACTTCACCTAGCCGCTGAGTTTGAGAGGTTGCAACTTTCAACCCAAGCCTTGCACGAAATCCTTTGAAGACATTTCGATTTTTTTCCCACTCTTTCACCTCATTTACTGAGTATTCAGAAGTAGTGAGGTCTGAATGTTCAAGCGCCAATTTTTTCACCTCAGACCTCAACTGTTCGTAGGAGTCGCTGGCCTTCTTGGTTGCCGCTTTGAGATCGACGTCGACATATTCGATGGTAATGGTAAGAGCCCCGCGATCGGGGGTTACTAATTTTTTGCAAGTACCAGAGACCGCAATTTGTCGTTCTACTGCGAATGCCTGAGACCCCAAAAAACTGATGAGACTAACAAAAATCATACCTGTCAAATTGATCTTGATCATGAGCTATTTCTACCGAGTTGCGCTCAAAAATACAACTGCAAGAGATTTTCGGCGTTTAAAACTGTCCCACTATTGAGTTTCAGTTCGAGTGTGTTTCGATTATTTGTCAAAAGTGACTCTAACTCTGGCGTCACGTGCTTAAACATCATGTCACCCAGATGAAATGCACACCGTTCAACGAGTTTAGTGCCGTCAAAAAGCTCAAACACCAAGATCGCATCTTGCCGAGGCCTTCGGTAGTCAACCGCCACCATTCGGTCGTTAACGATCTCGCCCACCTGGCAGCCACTAATAGAGATTTTCGTGTGGCTCAACTCTTTAGGCCAATGAATCTCGAGCCGTCCGTAACTCGTATCTACGGTCTTGCTGATCACCAAATCACCACGCATCTTGACGTCTGTAATGACCCGAGGCCTTCTGCCCTCTCGTATCTTCAACTTTGAGGGCGAGCCAGCTCCAGAATGCAAAACCGGAAACTGACGGTCAAAAAATACGCGATACGCTTGAGAATTCACTCCCAAAATAGCAGCCAACTTGACAAAGTCTCTCCAGAGAGTCTCAGAGAAGCAATTTTGCTGATACAGCTCAAGACCAAAACTGAGCAACTCGGGAAGGTCTTGAGTTTTCGCCAAGTATTGAAAGATCTTGTGCCTAAGAGAACACACGAGCTCACATTCTTCAGCCGTCCAGAGAGACTCAACGGCTCTATCCTCGATAAAAAAGTGTGGAGGCTTAAATTTATACAAAGATGGCGCACTGTGCTTGTCTTCCATTACTTTTGAGCCTTTGAACCAGTCAGACACCTGCTTGGCAAACTCTAAACCTTGACGAGGTTGAAGTTTCCCTAGCTCAATTTCTTGACGAAGAGCCTCATACCTAGCGACCGAATCCCACCGTGCGTCAGAGCCCGGTAAGTCGCCCGGTACACCAACATGCAAATCATTTTCATCCATGCGCATGCAGTTTCCGCCTGGGCCAACATCGACCCCCATGAAAGGAATCTGAATGCACGGGTGATTGTGAAAGAAAGCAGCGTACTGAAGTACCAATAACGCATTTTGAGCCAACGGATTCGACTCAACCTCTAGACCAGCCATGTTGACATGACAGCCACCTTCGGTTCCCTTTTTCACCCCATACCACCAATTTCGATACGGCACGCACTGAGCGTCAGCCGCCGCTAAATAGAGCGGCTCCATTGTTTTCTTCACGTCACCTAGAAACATCGGAGGAGTCTTCACCTCTATACTTCCAGGATCCATGGTGACAACAAAACTTGGCTGATTGGCAGAATCGAAGGTCTCATACTGCAAGTGTTTGTAGATGTCGGCGCTCTCGATGAAACGACCGTTAAGACGCTTGGCAATTGCTTCGGCCAACTCAAGCATTTTCTGCCGTTTTAGAGGGGTGTCAGAGGTTGCAACAAACCCTGGTTCTTGCCACCACTGCTCGATGGTGAAAGTCTGCTCTAGGCCAAACGTTAGACTCGAAAGATCTGCAACTTGTTTGGCTGATTTTGCTTCATCTACACTGGCCCTATTCATCGATTGATACCTCTCTCAAGTAACGTTCACAGACAAACAAATGAACTTCCTAAATAATCAGACCTCTTTTTTCTTTTCACACTACCTTTGCCAAGCTAGTCTCACAACTATAATGAAGTTTCTTATCATTTCATGCGCCCTAGGTGCCGCAGTTGTTTTACAGAATACCCTCAATCGTGAAACTGCTTATAGTTGGGGCCTCACCAAAGCAGTGACCCTCAATGCGATCATTTTTGTTGTACTCGCCGGAGCTCTCTGGCTCTGGGCCAATTTTTTTCCCGATTCGCTTCCAGAAATCTATCGCCTGAAATCAGCAACTAGCCTACCGTCGAAATGGTTCTTCTTGCCTGGCATTTTTGGTTTCCTGCTGGTGACTCTGTCTCCGTACTGCATTTCACAAATAGGGGCAGCTGCGTTTTTTCTCTTTCTCGTGTGCTCTCAAATGATTGTGAGTTTTCTTTGGGATAGTTTCGCACAATCCATTCCCATTTCCGGACTTCGGGTCACCGGAATATTTTTTGCACTGATCGGGGCATCGCTCATTGCTGCATCGCAAGTAAAGTTTAGGTGAGAAATGACAAAAAGAAAATTACCCAGAAGCACAGTCCATCTTTTACTCAACGGCACTTCGACGACAGTTGGCTCTGAGTTCGCCCACCTTAACTTGGGCGCCTACCTTCGCGAGCAACGGCGACTAACCGGAACCAAATTGGTTTGTTCTGAAGGCGACTGCGGCGCCTGCACGGTTCTGATCGCGAACGCACATTCAAAAGAAAAAATTCCATTCAAAGCAATCAATTCATGCATTTTTCCGGTAACCTCTGCCGATGGCTGTTCAGTCATCACAGTCGAAGGACTATCTCAAGTCGCTACGTCAAAGTCGCTAACAGAAGTACAAAAAAAACTGGTTGAATCAACCGGCACACAATGTGGGTACTGCACCCCTGGATTTGTGATGACCCTGACTGGTTACCTTCAGGAGCCAGAGTCTCAAAAGTCCTGCTCGCTACAAGAAGCCCTCGTGGGTAATCTGTGTCGCTGCACTGGCTACCTGCCTATTATCGAAGGGGCGAAAAAAATCGACCCAAAGAAGAATCCGAACCTAAGGCAGTTTTTTTTCAACCCACAACAACTCAAATTATTGAAACTCGCGACCCAAGACCCACTTGAAATCGAAAATTCAAACTTTCACTACTTTGCCCCCAAAACCGTCGCCTCAATCAAGAACAAGATCACCCAGAAAACAACCCTTGTTTCGGGCAACACCGACCTCGGTGTTTTGGTTAACAAAGACAAACTCGAGATCACTCGAGCAATTTCACTCAACCAATTGACCAGCGCCAAGAAGATTTCAAAGAAGCCGAACTCAATCACTATTGGCCATGGCGTGACGATCACTGAATTCGAAAGCATTATAAAGAAGCAGATTCCCGAACTGTTTCAGTTTCTCAAACGTTTTGCATCGCCACAAATTAAGAATAGCGCAACCGTCATCGGAAACATCGCCAACGCTTCACCCATTGGCGATTTGCCCCCCGCACTCTTGGCCCTCGATGCGAGCCTCACATTCAGAAACCTCAAAACCAACAAGGCTCGCAAGCTTCAATTGAGCGCGTTTTTCATTGGCTACAAAAAGACCGCTCTAAAGCCATTTGAAATGATCGAATCAATTGAGATACCGATTGCTAAGAATTCAATTTTTAGAATTTTCAAAGCTTCGCAGAGACGAGACCTCGACATTTCTACTGTCTCTGCGGCACTTCTCTATAAGAAGAAAACACTTCGCTTCGCCATGGGAGGCGTGCGAGAAAAGCCTATTCGCCTTTTAAAAACAGAGCTTCTGCTAAACCAGCTAGATATACCGAAAATGACAGAGCCCGAAATCAGTAGGTCGTGCCAAGTTCTGCTATCAGAAATCACACCGCTATCTGATCTACGCGGTGGTGCCGAGTATCGCAAAACGGTTGCAACCAATTGGTTCAAGTCTTTTCTGCACGAGCTTGCCACTCTAGCAAGAGGGCATCAACAATGAAAACCGACCCCAGTTTGCACGTTACCGGAAAATCTGAATTTGTCGACGACATCACTCCTATCTCGAATGAGGTTCAAATTGGCGTCATCACGAGTTCAATCACCAAAGGCGAAATCACACGACTTGATTATGCGAACGCGCTCAAATGCGATGGCATCATTGCCGTTTTCACGGCCGCCGATTTTGTGCAGCCAAACTGGGGAGCTATCTTTCACGATCAGCCTTTACTCGCCGCAAAAGAGATCAACTACCAGGGTGAAGCCATTGCACTGATTGTAGGCAACTCAAAAGAAGCCATTCGAGTCGCCAGAAAACACATCAAAATTGAGTACAAAAAAAGTGATGCCATTCTCGATATTGAGACGAGTCGAAGACTCAAGCAGTTCGTTGGGCCAACGAGAGTCATTTCAAGAAGTATCGAAAATCGAACCATTGCCGAATCGCTGATTGCCTCTACACATAGGCTGCAGGGCACGCTCAAGATTGCGGGGCAAGACCACTTCTATCTAGAGTCACAAGCCGCAATTGCCTACCCGACTGAATTTTCAGGAATTTCGGTCATTTCTTCAACCCAACACCCAACTGAAGTTCAACACGTGGTGGCTCACGCCCTCGGTTTAAAATTAAGTGAAGTGAACTGCGCCGTTACCAGACTTGGGGGTGGATTCGGTGGCAAAGAGTCACAGGCCACTCCGTTTGCCGCTTATGCTGCCTTGGTTGCTCACAAATTGAATCGTCCGGCGCGCCTAGTGCTGACTAAAGACGAAGACATGGTCTTGACCGGTAAGCGAAATCCATTTCTGATTGAATATGAAGTTGGATTCAATAGCGACGGCCTGATCACTGCTTTGAAAGCAGATCTTTTTTCAGATTCAGGAGCCTACGCCGACCTTTCAACAGCAATTATGGAGCGCGCGATGCTTCATTGCGACAATGCCTACTACCTTCCGAACGCCAGAATTACCGGCACAGTCTGCAAAACCCACACAGCACCTTCGACGGCTTTTCGCGGCTTTGGTGGCCCAAAAGGCGTGGCTTTGATTGAAACGATCATTGAGAATATCGCTCTTGTTCTAAAGAAAGACTCACTCGACATTCGCAAGTTGAATGCCTACCAAAAAAGTGAACAAACCACCCCCTATGGGCAGACCATTGAGAACAACTGCCTGCCCGAACTTTTTTCAAAGCTTGAAACGTCAAGTCAGTACCGAAGCGACCGAGCAGCGGTCACAGCATTCAATGCAAAAGCCTCAAAGCAGTTAGCTAGCGGTTGCTTGTTTCCGACACCTTTTATTCGTGGTCTGTCGTTAACTCCGATTAAGTTTGGCATTTCTTTTTCAACTCGTTACCTCAATCAGGCCGCAGCGCTAGTCAATCTTCACTTAGATGGCACGGTTCAAGTTGCCACTGGCGCTGTCGAAATGGGGCAAGGAGTGAATACAAAAATAGCGCTTGCTGTTGCCGAAATTTTTGGAATCTCAATTGACAAGGTTCGGGTCACACAAACGTCGACCGAAAAAATTCACAATACCTCAGCCACTGCGGCCTCAAGCGGTGCAGACCTCAATGCCACGGCAGCTAGGAATGCGGCACTTGAAATTCGTGATCGGCTTTCTGCATTCGCTACCAAGTTTTTCGAGAGAAAACAGACACAGACGGGTAAAGCCCCGGCCGCTGCCGGAATTTACCCTGAACTCAATTGTGATGAGAGTACCACTGAAGGCACTACAGGTTTGGTTTCTTTTGAAAAGGGCAAAGTCATTTCTGTCAAGTCAGGAGATCAACTAGAATTCGACGCTCTCATCTTAGAGGCCTACTTAAATCGCATTAACTTGGGGGCACGCGGATTTTTTAGATATCCAGGAATTCACTACAACAAAGAAACCGGTGAGGGTCAGCCCTTTTTCTATTTTACACAAGGGGTAGCCAGCAGCCTCGTTGAGATCAATTGCTTGACTGGTGATTTCAAACTGTTGAAAGCTGAAATTTTGATCGATCTCGGTCGTCCCTTTCACCTGCCCATCGACAGAGGTCAGGTCACTGGGGCATTTATTCAGGGGTTGGGCTGGCTAACGACTGAAAAATTGCACTACACTGCCGATGGCCGACTGTTGTCGATTTCTCCGAGTACTTACAAAATTCCTGGAATTGGCGACATTCCAGAACGTTTTGAAGTTTCGTTTCTCAACAATGTAGGCAATTCGAAAAATATTCGCGGAAGTAAGGCTGTCGGTGAGCCTCCTTTGTTACTAGCCATCAGCGCCTGGACAGCGGCACAGAACGCAATTCAATCACTTGACACGGCCAAACCCTGCATTCTTCCGATTCCAGCCACTGCCGAAGTGCTGCAACTAGAGATTCAAAAACGGCTGAAAGGGCTCGCGGTTTGAGCCACTACTATTTCGAATACCAAAATATCAGAGCAGAAAGATTGCGCTCGAAGCAGCCCACTGTCGAGGTTTTGATCACTGATGCTGCTGGCGAAATTCCGAATCAAATTGGTGGCCGCATTCTCGTGGGTCAAGAAGGGCTCATCAGCGGTACCATTGGCGGAGGCAAACTCGAAGCAAGAGCTCTCATTGAGGCACAGCGACTTCTCAATCAAACAGAAAAAAAATCTACCTCACATGCAGCCACATGGAACTTACAGCAAGACCTTGGCATGACCTGTGGTGGCCGCGTCACTTTATTTTTTGACTGCTTTATTACCTCACCCTGGGAAATCGCCGTTTTTGGAGCTGGCCACGTCGCCCAAAAATTGATTCCCATTCTGATCGAGCTCGATGCCCAGATCACCTGTGTTGATTCACGCTTGGAATGGCTTGAGCAGCTGCCAAAAGCAGCAAACCTTAAGCTGATCCATCAGCTCGACCTGCCCAACTCGGTAAGTGATGTTTCTCCTCGTTCATATTTTGTACTGATTACCCAGGGCCATTCGACCGACCTACCTGTCGCATTAAAAATCTTTAATCTCATCAGTGAGCCGACCTATCTGGGCATCATGGGTTCAAAGGTGAAATCAATTCACATTCGAAACGACATCAAAAATGCCGGAATTTTGGCTGAAAAAATCGAAAAAATAAAATGTCCAATCGGAATGGGCTTCGGATCAAATCAGCCACAAGAGATCGCCCTCAGTATTGCCGCACAATTAATTGAGATGCGCGACCTGAACACAAAGTAAGACACTGGCATCAGTCAATGACCAAAATTAGAATTATGTTAATTATTTAACTTTAGTTACTTGCAGTAATCGACCATTCGACTTATTTATATTAATAGCATTAAGAATATTAATCACAACGAAAGGAAAGCACAGAATGAGTTTTCGTAAATTGCTTTTAGTCAGTTTAGTATTGGCACCAGCCGCGCACGCTGCAGATGACCTTACTTTTGGCGCAAATATTTGGGCCAATTTCAAATACAATCATCCAGCTGGAGCTGCAAAAACAGCAGGCTTCGATTTGGACAGAGCTTACTTCAAAGCTAATTACAAATTTAGCGATGCTTGGTTTGCTAAGACCACTACCGAAATTTCAAGACACGATGGCACATCGGCCACTAAGAACCTTGGCGTCTACGTTAAGAACGCTTACATCCAAAACAAAGGAATGTGGACAAATGGGGTTATGGATTTCGGTCTAAGGCAGAATTCATATGTTACCTATTTCTATAATTTCACCGGCACTCGTTGGTTGGGTCTTGGCCTAGCTGACACGATGAAATACATCAAAACTGACGACAACGGCGTTGCGTTCAGCGGTGATTGCATGGACAAATCGGTTGATTACAGCCTTGTCATTCACAACGGCTTAGAAGGAACCACTTTGGCTGTGACCGACGACAAACTCGCAGTGAGCGGTACCGTTCAGTACCACCTCACCAAAGAACTTGGCCTATTGGTTGATGACACTCTCTCAACTGCTGGCGGCACCAACGTGATCTCTGCAGCTCTTCTTGCTGAAGTCAGCATGGTGAAACTAGCTGGTGAATTCACAGTGGCTACTAGACCGAATTCAACCGCTGATGCCCCAATCGCTTTTGGTGGAACCGCTAACGTAGCATTCACTGACGATTACGGCCTATACGGCAAGTTCTTCACCGGAACTACCGCAGGAAAAGTTTACCTCGGATCATCAAGCCAACTTTCAGTTGGTCCGACTATGTCGATCGTAAAAGGCAAAGTGAACACAGCGCTTGTTTACGATGCTTCAATGCCAACCACCGGAGATGCATCATGGGATGTTCGTTGGCAGTGGGCTGCTAACTTCTAATTCATTTTCAACTCAACGTTGAATCAGCAAAAGGGCTAGCTCTGATCGAGCTAGCCCTTTTGTCGTTTCTGACACACGACTTTCACCTACAAAAGACACAGTTTTGGCGCTAAATCTCACCTTTTCAGTTGCCACACAAACTCACAAACAGTTGAAATTCAGGTAGTTAGCCGCCCGCCATTGCTTGGCTGACATTGGCCAAATCCTTGCGATCACATTAACCAAGAAAAGGAGTGGCAAAACTCATGACCACGCAATTACCACAAATTCCAGTTGGATTAGGTGAAATTTGGATCATTCAACGCTCGCGAAACACACAGCTTCAATTCAATGACATACTCGACACCGAGCCCAAACGATTTCGATTTTTCAGTGATTCGGCACAACTACAAGAGGCCCTGATGCAGAGCCTACCTGCCGCAATCATTTGGCTAGAGGCAATCACCCAACACGAAATTGAGCTTCTTAAGCTCCCGCCGCAAACGTTACTTTTCGTTCGACCAACGAGCAATCGCGAATACCTCGCTTTTGGTGATGTTCTACTCGACCCTAAGAATCAGCAGGTTCATTTCGGCGAAACCACAAGAACATTGAGCACTCTAGAATCTGCGCTACTCACTCAACTCATGACTGAGCCCAACAAACCCCGATCGCGCCAACATTTACTCAAGACCATTTGGGAAGGCGTTTCGGTGACACCACGAACGATCGACGCCCACATGGCCAAATTGAGACGAAAACTCAGGGGCTCGATGCTCAGAATCGAATCGGTATATGGACTTGGATATTATGTGAGTCTACCTCAACCTGCCAGCAAACCTCACACTGACGAATCGTCACTTTTGCCTTTTTCTCACCACATCAAGGCGCCGGAACAAACGCTGCCTCTTGAAGCTCAGGATGAAGCCTGGTGAAGTCTCGGGCGTTCTTTGCTGACTTCAAGGATGAAGTTAGCGCCCGAGTGATTCTCTCACCCGAGTAAGAGTAAGGTAAGAACGACTGCGTGAATGGAATATGCAGTATTTCGGCCGATTTCGCCGACTCACCGATCTCTGAAAGGGTTTGAGATAAAATCGATTCATAATGATTTTTAGTCTTCTCATCACCCGACCCGATTGCTTTATGATAATTATCGGCATCAAACTTGGGCTGAGCCTTCAAGGCCTGGAGTTGCATCACCCTGGCCGGATTGTCGTCAACCATAACAACATGCTGCAATTTTTCATCGAAAATTCGAAGGTCTTTACTAGGTACTAAAGTTTTTTTCGCTAACACCAAATGGTTGCGCGTAAAGACTGCACTCAGACGAGGGCCAACTTTGGCTCCGTCGGCAAATTTCCAATTTCTCACAATGTCGATCGCCGGAGCATCAGCTTTCGCAGAAAAAATGACTATCCCTTTGCAGCTTGAATCTGCGCCCAACCCCTTGATAAAATTTTCAGCATTCGGTGTGAATTTCACATAAGACGGGCTCAGTAGCTTTCCAACAAAATCAGGTTGAAGACCATTTAAATCAAAAAAGCCATTTACCCCAGAAGCATACCACTGCATCAGTAGGGTTTCGTCCATATCGAGCACCGCTACGTATTCAGAGCTCTTCGAGAAAGTCACTGGCGACCAATGAGATTCAAACTTTTTGGATTTGATTGATTGCAATGCAAGATCAAACGCATTTTGCAAATCGTGGTTTGAATCACCATCTAGAATATCTTTTACATTGTTTTGAAGTTCAACTGCCTCAAACCGAGTCAGGCTTTCTTTTTGCATCAGGGCATCGATGTCGAAGAAAATGCCATTACCATAAAGTGAATCTTGCGCCCACGCGGGTAATGGCGCCAATTTGATTTCGCTCACCGAAGTCGATGCAAAACCCGGTGAACAAAATCCAACCATCAGCAACCCGGTGAAACCAAAACCTAAAACACTCAATTGGCGCGTACTCATATTGACGAATCCTCGTTTTGAGAGAGACCTATCGCGCCGATGATCTCGACTCCAGCGTATTCACCTTTACTCAATGCATTCTCAACCTATGAAACACCCTTAGGCCCACAGACCTATTACAGGCAGCGTAGTTGCGGGTAAGTAATCGCACGGCAAAGCAGTTCAGCATTCACCTCACGGTTTCCGATTGCGCCACGAACAACGCCAAAATGCTCACCGCCTGAGGTTGGGGTTGTTGTAAAATTAACATCAAGGCGAATGTGTTGACCTAGATACTCAAACCCACCACCGATCGCTGAAGGTCTCACTTCTCGCACAGGTGCCGAGCCTATCGGGCGCGGCCCCATGATCGTTTGCTCAGAGACAATCAACGTTTTTTCACGCTCTGGCTTTCCAACATATTTCTCTTCGACCTCGACAAAGTAGCCGGCATCCATCACCTCAGCGGCATCTCGACAAGAGATCACCACTCGTTTTTCGCCCAACTGAGGCATGCACGCGCTTGCCGAATTCACCGCAACAGCCGAAACCAAACCCAAACCCAAAATAATCGCTAATTGTTTTTTCATATAATACTCCTACTCGTTAACACAGTTTTACTCACTACTTGTGATTAGCCTGCCACTATCAATTAAGAAGTAAAAATTATTTAAACTGCATTTATATCATTACAATAACTGATTTACAGAAAATTAGCATCACCTCAGCTTCCTTTTAAAGCTAAGCTGTGCAAGACTTTGGCCATGAATTTAGAAACCGTTTTGAGTTCGACTTTACTGGTAGCTGCTAGCGAGATGGGCGACAAAACCCAACTCTTAGCTTTCGTGCTAGCCGCAAAATTTCGCCGGCCCGTACCTATTTTCCTCGGAATTTTTGTCGCAACTGTCGTCAACCACCTCATGGCCTCTTATGTCGGCATATTCACTTCGCAGTTGCTCAGTCCTCGAACCACTTCGCTCATTTTAGGAGCCGTTTTCATCGCATTTGGACTCTGGACATTGAAACCCGACACCTTAGATGACGATGAATCGAGCAACGCAAAGGTCGACAAATGGGGCCCGTTTGCCGCCACGGCTGTGTTATTCTTCATGGCTGAAATGGGAGATAAAACTCAGTTTGCGACTATGGCGCTTGCCGCACGATTTCAGTCAGTCTGGTTAGTCACTACCGGTACCACTCTAGGCATGCTCATCTCTGATGGCCTTGCAGTATTCTTAGGCGACAGGCTCGCCGGTCGAATCAACTTAAAGTGGATGAGAATTTTCACGGCAGCACTCTTTATACTCTTTGGTGTTTGGAGCCTTTTGTCGAGCTAGCGCCAACTAGGTTTCTTTATGCGCCACGTCTATTTTCAGTGTGTGATATTTTTATTGCCTCAATTTGTTGTTTTTAAAGCTTATTTACATAAGTTGTTTTAATGACTCACCGAGTAAAATCCAATTGTATTTAAACTGACCCCTGTTAAAACGCTCATAACTCTGTGGAGGGTTTATGGGGAATATTCGGGGACACTTATGGGCCATTGCTGGCCTGCTATTGCTATTACCAGGCTCGACTGTCATCGCGAGTGATTACGGCGCTCACAAACTAGGGGCCATTGCTCTTCGTGAATGGGTATTGGCAGAAACCATCGAGGGAAGGGTTTTTTCAAAGCTACTGGCTCCAGAAGCCAATCACTTGCCCTTATTGCCAAAAACCTACAGCGAGGTCGACTCGACCTTCGAAACTCGGCTCGGCCATATTGAACGCGAGTACTTGAAAAAAACCGGCCGTGAAACTTTCGTCGAGCCCAAATCAAAAATTGAAAAGCAATTACTCGCAGAACTCACCGCTGAACACTTAGGTGGCTCACGACTCTTTGAGCCCGCAAAAACGACGCTCTCAGAAAAAGACCCCTCAATCAAAAAAAATACCGATAATTTCGCCAGCTTCTGGAAAGACCTGCGTTCATGCAAAAAGCAAATGTCACACGAAGATATCAAGAAACAAAATTTTCGATACCTACTGTCACAATTGGGAATCGATGAAGCCATGACTTTCACTGGTGCCGTGATCGCTGCAGGGTCAAAACCGGTTGAATGGGAAAACCTACCCATGGACCTCGCGTTCGAAGCAATGGCAAGTGTCGGTGGATCTAAACTCATCGCTAATACCACATTCACGATGGGGTGGATTCGCCTAGCAGGATTTGGCCTTGGCCAAAGCAGTGTTGACGCTACCATTTATTACTTAATGCCACAAAAAGAACTCAACGGCAAAGGTGAGACCGAAGCAACCGTCGACCGGTTTATCTTCAATAACGCATGGAGTACCGGATATGCCCCTATTCACATTGGTATGTACCATTTATTAACCAGTCTCGAATGCGTTCTCGCTAACAAAAAGGGCGGCGGGGCTATTGTACTCGGTCTACAAACTGCTAACGAATTGGGAACCAATGTGGCCTATTTCGGCGTGAGAAACTATTTTCTACAAGAGCCATAAGGCACCACTTTTTTGATTTGCAAAAACACACTTCGGCGAGCACGATCTGTCGATGTGCGCCAAGCAAAGCTTGAAACAACCAGCGAGTGCGAAAGTCGATCGGGAGATCGCCCTTTTTAGTCTCGTCCCGGTAAACACCGTTAGGTCCGGGTATCATAGCTGGCGTGTATCACCGCGAGGTGCTGCACGAAGCCCAGTGAGAAACGATGCAGGCCGTAATGCCTTAAGTGGCGTGAAGGTATCGAGCCCCGTTAAACATGTAATTCCGGAGTGGCCGAGCAAGTATGCAGTCGCGAAGGCAACACCTGCCTCAACAGCAGGCACTCTCGGGGTCCAAGTCCATGGCATGTATCGAAGGCTGTCTCAGGAACTTGGGAGATCTCTCTCTGTGCATTCACTGATGAATGCAATCGACAAGCAAGAAATTAAACTCAAGTGCGTCGACACGCAAAGAAGAGAAGTCAGATGGTTTCGTAGTAGCGAGGAAGTGGAGTAATGTCCATGGAGCGAAGGGAATCACATAAAACGAATCGATTTAAGCCTACTCCTGAACCCTGTTCATATGGGTCATTTAAAGGATACGTACGATTAGATCGAATAGACTTAGCTGCTAGCAGATACAAGACAAAGAAGTTTAAAGCATTAATGCCTCAACTCTGTGTCAGTAATCTACGGCAGGCATTTCGGAGCCTAGACGGATCGAAGGCTATCGGAATCGATCAAATAACCAAAGATGAATACGCTAAGAATCTAGAGGCCAATCTGCGCAAGCTAGAAGATGAGATTAGTCGCGGCGGCTGGCATCCAAAACCAGCGCGCGAAGTTCTTATCCCAAAGGCAAGCGGCGGAACAAGGCCTCTGGCAATCGGATGCCTGGAAGATAAAATCGTTCAGCAACTCGGAGCAAAGATTCTAGAGGCAATCTATGAGAACGCATTTCATAGACATAGCTATGGGTTTAGACCTAAACGCAACACCCACCAAGCTCTTGCGAGAACTTATAGAGTCATCGAAGAACGAAGTGAACAATGTGTAGTGGTTGAAATGGATATTGAGAAGTTTTTCAACTCAATGGACCACGACAAACTCGTAGACATCTTATCGCAAAGAATTGAAGACAAGCACTTCTTGAGATTAATCAAAAGAATGCTGAGAAACTCAATTCTAAGCGAAGAGGGAGAACTGAGGCAAAATGAACGAGGAACCCCACAAGGTGCCCCGATCAGCCCGATTCTCGCGAATATCTATTTAGATGCGTGTCTCGACTCCTGGTTTGAAGAAAACTGGAGTGAACACGCTGAAATGGTTCGCTATGCCGATGACGCGGTATTCGTGTTTACGGACATGGATCTTGCGACCAAATTCAAATCGGAATTAAGCGAGCGATTTTCAAATTTTAAGCTCAAGCTAAACGATGATAAATCGGGAATACTTGAATTTAATAAGAAAACCCCAAAAGCAGAGGTCCAATTTCTTGGATTTAAGCTGTACTGGGGCATAAAGAACCTTGGGAGCACAAAGCGGCTTCTCAAAGTGAAAACAGCACCAAAGAAACTTGGAAAGAGTATCGAAGCGTTTGAAGTCTGGATAAAGTCAATCCGAAGTAAGAAAACTCTCGATCGAATCTGGCTCGAAGTGGCACAGAAACTTCGAGGGCACTACTCTTACTACGGCGTTAGCTTTAACGGCCCAAAGCTCAACCACTACTATTTTCAAGTAACTCGAATACTGTTTAAATGGCTCAATAGAAGAAGTCAAAAGCGGTCGTTTACCTGGGACGGATTTGCAAAACGCCTCATGTTCAAACCATTGCCTAGACCCACTCTAGGAGCAAAACTAATAGATATCACCTCTGGAATTGTTCCTGAGTTGAAACGTAATATGAGGAGCCGTATGCGTAAATTGCGCACGTACGGTTCTAAAAGGAGTCCGGGTTTCAAAACCCCGGTATTTACTTAATGACCGTCACTTCAACACAGAAATGTTTTGTATTTCAAAGCTGTCTATTTCTTTTGCCACTTCTTTCAACTTTTGCCTTTGGCGAAACCGCAAAAGTAGAAAATTCATTTCCCATCTCTTCAACTTCAATCAAATTTGAAGCGTCAACCAATGCGCTGGGAATGAAAATTCGAGGCCAAACAGAATCGTGCAAGGGCCAAGTCGAGGCCGACGCCAGTCGTTTACCCAAGAAAGCACACCTTGAAATCAACCCTGAGTCACTCAAAACTGGCATGGACATGAGAGACCGACACATGCGCGAGAAAATTTTTACTTCGCCAGAAGTCACGACAGCGACCGGCAAAACCGAAAAATCATTACCACCAATCGTGATCGACCTGAGCGAAATTTCTTGTGATCAAAAAGTTGCTCCGGTTGTTTGTTCAGCCAAGGGCACTCTGAATTTGCGAAACAAGACTAACCCAGTTGCTCTGACCGGCAACCTCGAACTCTCAAACGGCAAATCCAAAGCCAGTGGTAAAACTGTGATTAAACTGTCTGACTACGCTATCGAAGCACCCAGCCAATTGGGCGTCAAAGTGAAAGACGAAGTCGAAATTTCTTTTGAGGTGAGCTATTAAATGAAAACCTTCACACACCTGTTGCCGATACTTTTTTTCACGCTTGCGTCGATACCAGCAGCGCACGCTTATCCTGAATTCATCAAGAATGGCTACGCAAACTGCGTTACCTGCCACAACTCGCCTCGCGGTGGCGGAATGCTCAACGCCTACGGTAAGGGCATCGGTGCCTCTGAAAGCTTTCTGGCTCGCGAGCTTCCCGAAGAAAAGAAACCCACTCTTGAACACGGCTTCTTAGGTCGTGGCATGTTCTTGGTCAATAATGAGGTGAGTGTGTTTCCGATGCAGCTCGATTACCTAGGTACCCTGAACCTAATCGACAGTTTGCGTTTCGAGACAGTTTTGGGGCTTCAACCGACTCGGGTGGTTAACCTCTTAGATAATAAGAAGTGGTCTGATTATTTTGTCTTTAGAAAAATATTGACCAACTACCGACCCGCAGAAGGCCTTGAGTTTTCTCTCGGACGAGACTTCGCGCCAGTCGGAATTCAACTTCCCGACCACACTGCCTATGTTAAATTGAGAAACCGCCGAAATGTCACCGACTTTGTGACTCAGCTCAGGGCCGAATATTGGGGCGAAAAATACCAGATCACTCCCTTTTTATATCTTCCGAGTTACCTCGAAGCAAAAACAAATCAAGAACGTGGCGTGGGTTTAAGAGGCGAATACCTTTTCAACGATACGACTTCGGTCGGCAGTTCGTTCTTATTAGGTTCTACCACCAGCATCGATCGGCAACTCTACACTCTATTCGCCCGCGTTTCTGGTGAAAAATTTGGAGTTCTCTCAGAATTCGACCTAACCAATCGCAAGACCGCGAGTGCAACCTTTAAGCAATACTCTTACTTTGTGAAACCATTTTATTTTCCGTTCAGCTGGTTAGAGGCCGCTTTTTATTTCGAAGGCCTATTGGTTGATAAGCCCTTTTTCGATCGTCTCACACGAATGGGGCCGAGCGCCTTCTTTCGACTCAATAAAGAGTTTAGTTTTCAAGCTGATGGTCGACTAGAATTCAGCCGTACCGGATCTACCTACGCATCATTTTACATTCAAGCGATTGTGGGGCTTTTATGAGAACTTTGAAAAATTACTTGGTGAGCCTTTCAACCCTGGGCCTCCTGGCCCTTGCTGGCTGCGGTGGCACGGGCACCGAAGAAGATACTTGGTTCAACGGCCAAGACTTAGCGACAGCCACGGCATCTTTCGCTAACCTGAACAAGTTCGTTCTTCAGCCCTATTGCGTGAAGTGCCATTCAGATTTCAGCTCTGCGACCAGTGTTGCGAAGAGTATCATACCCGGATCGCCCTCTACCTCGAGAATCTATACGTTGGTTGCTTCGGGCGACATGCCGCGAGGTTCACCCGCCCTCACCTCAGCACAAATGGCACTGTTGGCAAACTACATCAATAGCGCCGAGGCGGCGCAGTACCCTGCAGGCAGGGCAGGCGGCGAAGATTAGGCCGCAGTCTTTTTCGACACACGAGTTTGCGGGCTTCTACCTCTAGCTAAACGTCGACAGAACCTATTGTTTCAATGCGGTTTGGGCGCCAATTGAATGACGCGACTTAGATTCAATTTTCTCTGACGAGTTCCGATAACGAGTTAACCACTAACGTTAACCATTGAACCGAAGGAGACCTAAGAAATGAAATTCGAAAATCTAATTAAAGTGAGTTTAGCGATACTATTTGTCGCCTACACCGGCTGCGGAAAAACCACCACCCCTACCGCCGCCACTGAAGCAACCGGAGTCGCTGACTTGACTCAGCTGCCATCGCTTTCTGGCGCCGTCACCTCAGGGTCTTCATCTCACCTAACAAACTCAGAAGACTACCTAAATAAATCGACCACGGGTACCAAACTTTCGGCCTTCTCTGGCCTAGACTGGAACACCCATTCAGGCGGGTTATGCCGAGTGGGCGAAATGTATGGTCACCTCTTATCTCAAGCAGTGGGCGCAGACAGAACCAAATGTTACATCGGCGTGATGCAAAAATACGGAATCTTTTCTGATCTTGGTGCTGAAGGGCGAGACGTTACCTACACGATCGGTCAAGGTGGGCATGACGCTGGCGTGGTAAAATTTCACACCACCAAAAATTCTGCTGGCGAGTTCACGGGCTTTCGAATGTACGATTGCATGGGCCAAAGCACCACTGAGCAAGGCGGCTACATCGATTACAAAATCAGTTCAACCGGCCTTGAAGTCACCAACGTTTATAGTGGCGGCGGATCTTCAGGAGGGTACACAAGCACGATGAAAGGACGCGCAACCATCACAGGTACAATCGGAGCCGATCACAACTGGACTTCAAAATCTGTGACAGCCATCAACGTCGGAAGCTTCTCGATGACCGGTGTGGCCATGTCGCAGACTCAAAAGATGATTGCTACCGAAACGGTAAGTGGATTGTCGTTTAGAGGATACATGAGTGGTAGTTACACTGTCACTGGTCAAAGCGCTGTTGCAACCACCGGAGCCTTTTCTACTTTCTTAGACCTCATTCATGCGACCGATGGCACGATCGCAAATATTGCCATTGGCGACGGAAGCGTCAAAGGCACCATGACTGCGGCTGGAGTCGCATACCCGCAGTCCAACATGTCTTGGACAGGCGACACTGGAATGGCCCTAGCAACTGCAGCAGACGGAGCCCATTACGCTGAAGCGTTAGCTTTGACAGATCTCACGGCCGCCGACATCGCGACCGCAACCACAGATGTGGCGTTTGCGACTGCCGAGAAATTTGATTGCAGTACTACGGGTGCAACTGCCATCAATTTAACCACTGCTTTTGCAGCTAATGCCGCAGCTGCTGCAGCTTTTGAAGCCTGTGAAGACTATAGAGATCCTAATGAAACAGCGCCTATTAACTGCAATACCAATCACTAAGGCTTAACTCAATCTTTGCCAAAGAAAGGGCTACCCCCAAAAAGGGTAGCCCTTTTTCGTAATATCATGTTGACATAATATTATATCTATGTAATATTATGTTTATATGGCACAGACCCAACAAAATGCTGCGCTTAGCCGTAGCCTGCTCAATCAATGCGACGAAGTGAGCCAGATCTTCAAGTCACTCTCGAATCCTACTCGGCTTCAAGTGCTTTGCCTAATTCTAGAAAAAAACCGCACAGTCAACGAACTCACCGAGCTTTGTGACACCTCACAATCGTCGATGTCACAATTACTCACTCGCATGAGAACCGAAAAAATCATCGATTCTGAGAAAGTGGCAACCCGGGTTTACTACCATTTAGCTGAACCCAAACTCATTAAACTGCTAAAATCTGTCAAAGAACTTTACTGCTAAAAGGAGACACTAATGGATTTCATGACTTTAAAACCAGAGCATTTATTACTCATCGCCTTCGTCGGCTTCATGGTCTTTCGCTTTTATCGTTTTAAGAAAGTGAAGGGCCAGATTCCTGCGTTAATCGCCGCGGGAGCAAAGATCGTTGATGTTCGATCACCGGCAGAATTTAGTTCTGCCTCAAATCCGAACAGTATCAATATTCCGCTCAATCAAATTTCGACAGGCGCTAAGAAACTCGATAAACAAACGCCAATAGTCGTTTGTTGCGCATCAGGATCTCGTAGCGCAATGGCCGCAAGAGCTCTCAAAACTCAGGGGTTTGAAAACGTCATTAATGCAGGTCCTTGGACAAACACACTGATTAAAGGAGTCATCTAATGGAATTACAAATTCAAATGCTAGGTAACAAACGAGTCAGCGCCACTTTCGATGGACTCACCGTCATGACCGACCAACCCAAAGACTCGGGTGGCGAAGGAACTGCCCCAGCGCCGTTCGATCTTTTTCTGGCGTCAATCGGCACTTGCGCAGGGTTCTTTATTCAAAGCTTTTGCCAAGCCAGGCAATTAGACTCTTCAAAGATTAAAATAACCCAGTCGGTCAAATGGAATGACGAGTCTCACCACGTTGATGAGATTCAACTTAAAATCGACGTGCCGGCAGATTTTCCTGAGAAATACCTTCCGGCCTTACTCAAAACAGTCGATTCGTGCACCGTTAAGAAGCACCTAGCGGCCCCCCCACAAATCAAGGTCATGACCGCGAAAATTGACTGAAATTTCTGGCCATTTAGTTTAGAACCACTTTGAGGCCCCATTTTATGACTCAAAGTACGAATCAAAGTGTTCTTGAACTCATCGGCAATACTCCCATGGTGAAGATCTCAAAGATCGACACCGGTGTTTGCGAGCTTTATGTCAAGCTCGAGAATCAAAATCCAGGCGGCTCGATCAAAGATCGAATCGCGCTTACCATGATTGAGGCTGCTGAAAAGTCGGGAAGCTTAAAGCCTGGCGGCACTATCGTTGAGGCAACCGCCGGAAACACGGGCCTTTCGCTAGCGCTAGTTGCACGACAAAAGGGCTACAAACTCGTTCTCGTGATTCCAGATAAAATGAGTCGCGAAAAAATCTTTCACCTAAAAGCCATGGGTGCTGAAGTGCTACTCACTCGATCAGATGTCGGCAAAGGTCACCCTGAGTACTACCAAGACGTAGCCGAACGCATTTCAAAAGAGCGCGGTGCTTTTTACGTGAACCAATTCGCTAATCCTGCAAACCCAGAAGCCCATGAAGTCGGCACGGCTCCCGAGATATTTGAGCAAATGGATGGGCGCATCGATGCGATCGTCGCAGGCGTCGGCTCTGGCGGTACTCTCACCGGTCTCGGGCGTTACTTTGCAAAGCACTCGCCCCACACTGAAATGGTGCTCGCAGACCCTGCCGGCTCAATTCTTTGTGAAGTGGTTGAAAAAGGAAAAATCATTTCAACCCCGGGGTCGTGGCTGGTCGAGGGCGTTGGTGAAGACTTTATTCCACCCAATTGCGATTTGTCTCGTGTGAAACACGCTGAAACCATTACCGATGCCGAGAGTTTTGATATGGCAAGGTCACTTCTCATTAACGAAGGCATCTTTGGCGGCTCATCATCAGGCACCCTCGTGGCCGCTGCCATCAAATACTGTAAGAAGCAAACCAAACCAAAACGAGTCGTTACCTTCATTTGCGATAGCGGCAATAAGTACCTTTCAAAAATGTACAATGACTACTGGATGACTGATCAAGGCTTCGTAAAAAAAGAAACTTACGGTGATCTTCGAGATGTGATCTCACGACGGCAGTGGGAGAACGCTGTAGTGTCAGTGAATCCAAACGACACCCTGGCTATTGCAATGGCCAGAATGAAACTCTACGACATTTCTCAATTGCCGGTCATGCAAGGCAATACTATTGTGGGTATGATCGATGAGTCAGATGTCATCTTATCTGTATTGGACAGTGAGAAGGCACAGAGTTATCACTTCAAAAAAACAGTGGGCGAAGCCATGTGCACTCGCTTGGTCACACTTTCACCCAAAGCAGCAATCAAAGATCTCTTGCCTATTTTCGACCAAGGACAAGTAGCCATTGTGGTCGACAACAATCAATTCTTAGGACTAATCACTAAGATTGATCTACTGAATTACCTGAGACAGAAACAACACTAGGTCATTAGGCGACCAAGATAAGGGTAAAATGATATCAACCGTCTCAAACAGAGTTCAAACTGTCTTGATCACTGGCGCTTCAAGCGGTTTTGGAAAACTCACGACGCAGGGGCTACTTCGTAGAGGACACAACGTGATTGCGGCCATACGCGGCGGTCGCGAGCGTTTTGAATCGGTGTTCGAAAGTGAACTGAAGACTTTCAAGAATCAGCTTTTCTTTGTGCCTCTTGATTTAGAGAATGAACAATCCATTTCTGAACTACCGAAACACCTCAGCGCCCTGCCCGTTGCCGCAATCGATGTTCTTGTCAATAACGCCGGTTTTGGGGCCCTTGGCCCGGTTGAAGATTTCGAGTCAGAGCAAATTCGTAAGCAGTGGCAGGTCAATTATTTTGGCCTAGTTCAGTTAACCAAACAGCTTCTGCCGAATCTTCGAGAGAGCCGCGGCAAAATAATCAATCTGAGCAGCGTAGTCGGTCTGATCACCCTACCCTTTTATGGTCAATATGCAGCGACTAAACACGCGGTTGAAGCCTATACCGAATCTTTGATGTATGAGGTTGCCAATTTTGGAATTCAAGTCGCCCTTGTAGAACCCGGCGGATTTCGTACCGATTTTTTTGGTCGCTCAAAAGAGTATTCAGCAAAAACCTTGCTCGAGTCGTCGCGGTATTTTTCGACTTTTTCGAAATTTAGAAACGTAGCTGAATCTAGAGAGCCGCAATTACCCAACCCGCTTCCGGTCGCGACTAAAATAATGGCTCTCATTGAAGCCAAGACCATGAAATTTCGCAATCCTGTTGGGATTGATGCCCAACTGGCTACGTTTGCTTTGGCTATTTTTCCAGATCGAGTGCGCGTGGGTTTTTCAAAGTGGCTTTTTAGAAAGTACCTGGGGTAGCCGAACCGATGAAACTCTTAATCGCCACTGCTACCTACAACGAAGTCGAAAATGTCACGCCACTCTGTGATCAAATTCACGAGCAACTGCCTGATGCTACGATTTTAATCATTGATGATCACTCACCCGACGGCACAGGTGAGCTACTCACCGAAATGCAGAAGTCGCATTCGTATTTACAGGTCGTTCATCGCACCCGAAAACTTGGACTCGGCACCGCTCACAAGTTGGCTATGCTCTATTGCCTCAAAAACGGTTTCGACGCTCTGATTACGCTCGATGCTGATTTCTCTCATCATCCCAAATATCTTCCAGAAATGGTTCGGCTGCTCAGCTCACATGACTTCGTCATTGGTTCACGATACACAAAAGGCGGAAAACTTGATTACCCGCTTTCAAGAAAGATCTTGAGTCGCGGTGCCAACACGCTAGCGAGGTATTTGCTCAGTATTCCTCTGGCCGAAACCACCACTTCGTACCGTGGATTTCGCCGCGAGTTATTGGCCGCAATGCCGATACTTTCGATTCAATCTGAAGGCTATTCGTTTTTTGTCGAGTGTATTTTTCGAGTTAGCCAAACAACAAAGAATGTAACCGAGTTTCCGATTCATTTTGAAGATCGCATTGCGGGAATTTCAAAAATCAGCAAAAAAGAAATCTACCGTGGCATGACAACACTGTTGAGATTGGCGGTTTCAAATATTGCCCGGCAGAAACAACTACCGGTGCTACCCATACCCGGCGCCCTAAAATGTGATCAGTGCCAAAGTGAATTCTTGGTTCCCTCAGCGACCCAAAAGTTGTGCCTCGTTTGCGGTTTACGTACCTAACGTATGACGCCAACGGGCAACCCTCTAGGCTAATGAATCACGACGCTAGAGTTTCACCATGCTGAGACAAATCTAACCCCTGAACTTCTTCGTTTTCATCAACCCGCATCGGAACAATCCAGTTCGAAACGGCAAACATCAGATAGCCGCCCACAAAACTGAATGCTGACACAATGACGAGTGCCACCAAATGCATGGTAAACAATTTCGGCTGGCCCGTGATGAGTCCACCATCGGTTGCAAAAACTGCGGTCAAGAGCATACCCACGATTCCACCCACACCGTGACACGGAAATACGTCGAGCGTGTCGTCAATTTCGGTCTTCTGACTACGCCATGAAACAGCAAAATTACTGACCATTGAAGCGATCGCACCGATGACCATACTCGACCCTACCGTGACAAATCCAGCTGCCGGAGTGATTGCCACTAACCCAACCACGGCTCCAATGGCCGCACCCAATGCCGAGGGTTTTCTGCCACGGGCTAGATCAGTGAACATCCACGCCATCATTGCGGCGGCAGAAGCGGTATTGGTTGTCAAGAATGCGGTCACTGCGAGTTCGTTGGCGGCGAGCGCCGAACCCGCATTAAAACCAAACCAACCAAACCAAAGCATACCAGTACCCAATAAGACATAAGTGATGTTAGCCGGCTCATGAGTGAGACTGGGCCCGTAACCCTTTCTCTTGCCCAAGAAGATCGCACCAGCCAGAGCAGACAGTCCGGCTGACATGTGCACGACGGTGCCACCGGCAAAATCAAGAACTCCCCATTTGTGCAAGAACCCTTCGGGGTGCCAGGTCCAATGAGCAAGGGGCGAATAAATAAACACACTAAAGAGAACAATGAAAATGAGGTAACTTGAAAAGCGAACACGCTCGGCAAAGGCACCCGTGATGAGTGCTGGCGTGATGATCGCGAACTTCAGTTGAAACAAGGCAAACAGTGCAAGCGGAATCGTCGGTGACAACGCCGCATTCGTCGCTGCACCCACATTTTGAAACATGAAAAATGTTTTTGGGCTACCGATCAAGCCGCCGATGCTGTCTCCAAACGAAAGACTGAATCCGACAATTACCCAAACAATGCTCACGAGCCCCATCGCGATAAAGCTCTGAAGCATCGTCGAGATCACATTCTTGCGTTGAACCATGCCTCCGTAAAAGAAAGACAATCCCGGCGTCATCAAAAGAACCAACGCCGTAGCCGTTAACATCCAAGCCACATCGCCAGCAACGCTGGGTGCTGCCTTCGCGTCGGTCGCTAAAGTGCGAGAAGCTTCAGAAAAAAAAGTCGGCCATAAACCAAACCCAACGAGAGCAACAATGGGCAATAACCAGATCAAACGATTCTTCGTCATCATTATATAAGGATTCCTTTCCCTTGAAACAATTGTACCGACAAAATTCAAAATCCAAAACGAAACTAATGACTAGAGTCATAAACGGATCTAAAATAATGCGTAGCGACATAGAGCAAACCCATCAAATCAGGTTACTTTTATGCGCTGCGTACAGCCTCAAATGAGATTATTGCCCCGCGCCACTGATATCGGCGTACAGCATGTTGCATATTATTTAGGTGCACGTTACATCCCGTCTAAACCGAAAACGGGGCAAAACATCCACTGAAAGGGGATTTAAACCATGAATAAACTATTGGCGCTTGGACTAAGCGCGTTAATTGCTACTACTGCAAGCCTAACTGTGCGTGCAGACGATGAGACAGCTACCAACCTTCTCACAGAAGCCAAAGGCCTCTATGAAAAGCGTGCTGCTCTCGGCGACGAAGTTGATACGGCTCTGACTAAACTCGATGCTGCTTTAGATGCTGCCGATTCTGACGAAATCAAATTCGACGTTAACGTGATGAAGTCACGTTGCTTCTACTGGAAAGGCGCTCACAAGACCGACGAAGAGTCACGAGTGACTCTTTACTGGAACGGCGTTGAAGCTGCTCAAGAAGCTGCTAACTACGGCGAATGGGCTGAAGCGGGTTACTACGAAGCGATCAACCTAGGTCGTTGGGCTGAAGCTTACGGTATCGTTCGCGCTATCGTTTTCAAGAAAGCTCATCGCAAAATGATGAACGCTCTTGATCGCGCTATTGCGGCTAAAACTCGTGACGGCGCTGCCGGCGAAACTCTTGATGGATTTGGTCCTCACAGAGCTTACGGTCGCCTATGGCACAAACTTCCTGGCATTTACGGCGGAAGCCGCACTAAAGCCCTAGAAGACTTAGAAGCATCTTACAAAGGCGCTCCTAACTTCGTCCTTAACGTCACTTACTATGCTGATGCTCTTTTTGACGGCGGTTCAAGCGAACAAAAAGCACAAGCTAAGTCAATGTTAGACGAACTTCTTAAGCAAGATCCACAGACTTTCAATACTTCGAGAACTCCAGAGACAATCGACGAATTCAAGATTGCTGCTGATACTCGTCAGTCAATGGGTAACTAATTAAGAAACTGATTCAATTAAGAAAAGCTGGAGGATCTGCTGTATGAAACCAATGAAATTGAAAACACAATTTGCCGGAGCGATTCAAGAACTTGCCTTTGTGACTCTCTCGGTACTTTCAATCTCTGCCATGGCAATGCTAACAATGGGCGAGGTTCATGCAGCAGATCTTAAAGCTCCTTTCGAAGGAGAAACTTCAAAAGTTCTTCCAAAAGGAATTCGAAATCCACGATTCAAAAATCTCACCATGATTGTTGATGACAAGTTTGATAGCGAAGGGGTGGCTAAACCCCTCGGTGCCAAACTCAACAAAACGGTTTCATGGCAAGACCTAAAAGACGCTCAACCTACTGTTGAAGACAAAGCAAAAATCGACGGCATCGTGCAAGCGGCCGGTATTCAAGGTGTGGGTCCAGGCGCGACCACAGGCGCAGTCAAAACAGCTGCTAACGTCATGGTTCCGGTTCTTGCGATGGGTATTACCGATAAATTTACCGCTGCTGTTGCTGTACCGATCATGAACGTCAAAGTAGATACCGCTACTGGATTTGTGAAATCTGCTGACGGTCAAAAATTTATTGATGAGGCTACCAAGGCCAACACCTTCAAAGGCGTCGAAGCTCAAACAAAATTGAATGATGCTATCAACCAAAAGACCACACGATTAGGATATTCTGAGGGCGTCAC
>CAITVN010000203.1 GCA_903895855.1 Oligoflexia bacterium
TGCCAACCACCTGAAAGATCGACTCATGGAGGCTTTGTGTTGGAGCGAGCAATACTACCAATCAATCGCCGGAGAATTTCTCAGCACATTGACCTCTTGTACTGAGTTCTTAAAAATTCCGCTTAATCTTGACGTCGTTGGCAAACACTTGGGCCGCAAAGAGGACCGAGACACTCTGCTCAATAATCTTCAGAAGAAAGCTCAAAACGGAGACAAAAAGGCCGATGAACTATTCGAGGTCGCTTCTTTGCTGTTTCGAAAACTGAAAGCCGAAGACCTGGCGGGTTTGCATGCCCAGCTATCGATTCTCAATAATCCGACAATTGGTCACCTTTTGTCTTTCGATAACGCTAAGAGAGAGATCGATTTTCGTGAGGCCATTAAGAAAAATCAGATTATCTATTTTCAGTTAGACATATTGGGCAATGCCGACACGGCTAGACGGCTTGGAAGAATGGTGGTCGAAGACCTAAAGGGTCTTGCCTCATACATTTATCACTCGGTGCCTAACGAACGCGATCGAAAATTTTTTCCGATCTTTATTGATGAGTTTGGCAGCTTTGCTTCAAAAGAGTTCGTTGAGTTTCTGAAGCAGTCTCGTGGTGCTAATTTCGCTGTTCACCTATTGTGCCAAGGTATGGAAGACCTCGATGTGGTTAGCCGCGAGTTTCGGCGCCAAGCCAGTTCAAATCCGATGACAAAAATAGCGCTGCGACTTGACGACTCTGAAACGGTTGATGAGATTTGTGCAATGGCGGGCACCATCGATGCCCAAGAGCAAAGTTATCAAGTTGAAGGTACGATCAATCGAAGAAAAACTGGCATGGGTAACCTTCGAGAGACCAAGCAAATGCGGGTCGAACACGATGTCATCAAGAATCTCAACGTCGGCCAAGCGGTCATCATTGAAAAATCGCCGAGCAAAATTTACGGCGTGCAGATTTGTCCGACGGTTGAGCACAAAAATTCCTAATGACCTATTTTTCGATTCTGAGAATACCTCTTAAAGAGGTTGGTTTCGGACCCTTAATTGATAGAGATGACATGAGAACTTCAAGCTGTGAAACACAGACGCGGGTTTTTCTGGTTCTACAGGGTTGAAATCCCTCAGGGGCTTACGACTCGAACCACCGAGCGACACTGGGCTTTTTTAAGATCAATTTTGAATTCAACATGCAGACCCAATTCGTCGGTCCAAGAACTCAATTCATATTCATATATCGGTCGAAATCCTGAGAGCACCACCAGCTGCGGGCGCGACGGTTCGCCAGCGCTGACTTCGGTACAGAAGGGGCTTCGAGCCCAAAAATACAGCCTAGAGATTGGCTGCAGACTGTTTTTTGGATACCAAATAATTTTTTGTCCGTCTAAACTATCGGGCATCAAGGTAGCGATGGTTTTATCCGAAAATGGTCGCGAGAAATCGAGGCAGGAATACACTGTCTCATGCGGAACGGTGCGCTCAAAGAACTCACAGGCTTTTTGGTCTATTTCAATGCACAAATCACGAAATGTGGCTTCGACCTCAAATTCTAGATCCGTTTCGTAAGTTCGTCTAATGTTAAACGAATGGTTGTTCACTACCGTTTCTTTCGAATCGATGGTCACATGGATTCCACATTGGCGCATGATCAGATCCCTTAAAGCCTCGTCACACTTTTTTCTCATAAATCCTTCCCGTCGGTCGGTTATCTTATCACGTGCGAGTGTCAGCTAAGGTCAAACGGCAGAGATATTTTCGAAGATCGATCTTGTCTGCCAAGTACAATGCAGTATCATCTGTCTGGATGATGTATAGAGTGCCATGCCCGGAATTTTAATCGTGGCTTCGATAACCTGACATGGCACTTGAGTTTGTTAACTCAGAGCAGCTAAGAAGTGGCAGCCACGGTTTGCTTATTGCCAGGGGTTGGAAATTGCACACGCTCCCGCAAAGTAGCCAATTTTACCCCTAAGATGAACCCCTAAGATGATAATGACTTATCTACCTAAAATCATTCTGATTTTGCTCCAGAGCACCCACCCACACCCTACGGGTTTAGTGTTGGTGCTCTGGAGTCGGTAGAGAAGTCATGAAGAATGAAAAGAAGAAAGAGTGATGAGAGAGTGCGGGAGCGTGTGCAAGAGTGAGTGAGTTGAGTCGTATGAGTCGGGAGAGGAGATTGGGGAAGGGGGAGAAAAGGGTGTAGGCAGGGGGAATGGAA
>CAITVN010000204.1 GCA_903895855.1 Oligoflexia bacterium
GCACCTCTTCTCATACAAGCCCAACCTAGACTTACTCTATCGTCCCATTAACTTCATCTGAAACTTCATCTGAGCTTTTTGCCCCATCTGAGCAATTTGGCAAAAATGCCTTCTGAGGCGACCACGATAGACGGTCTCCTCAGTTTCGCTGCCACATCTAAGCGAGTGAACTCGCCCGGATTCAAGGCCAATTCAAACACTCCAGAAAGCGAGTCCACTATTTCACCATTCTGAGTGAACTTTAGTCGAAAACTAGAAAGGTCATCGCCCTGAAAACTGGCCGTATAAACATTGTCTTTCAATCTGATGAATTCAAGCTTCTGAGGTTTACGCTTACCCGGTAGTTCGACAAACGCTTCGACCCTCTTTGATTGCGAATCGACGAGGCCTTCAGACACTCGCAGACCGCCTTCACGATGAAGTTCAACCTCGTAAAAACCCCTTCCTCTTGCATTGAAACTCGGCTTAATCATCACTTTAGTTTGAGCTTGCTCAAGCTCACCGATGATAGTCACTAGCTCAGGAAAACGAAAATTCAGTTCGTTGGTAAAATCAGAGGCTGGCATCTTGAGCTTTGAGGTGACATATTTTGAAAAAATACTGCTCGCGACTTCTGGTTTTCTCAAAATCGCTAACTGCTCTTTAGTGAACTGATGAATGGCAATAGGTTCAGAAAAAGAACTGTCTAAGTATTTAACCAAGTGGTCCATGAACTCAACGCGTTTCACCAAAGTTTCTGCTGTTTCGGCTTGCCGGAAGAATCGAAACTCAGCAGTCGGAGGGCCACCACTCACGGGATTCACCATGTTCACATCGCTCACGCGCACATCGATATTTCGCCAGAAAACCGGGCGCAAAAATTCAGGTATGAAACGGTTGGTTTCAGCAGGGGTTCTTCCCATCATGCCTTCAAAATACGCATCAATTAGGCTTTCAACGGTCATTTTCTCACCGGCGTACCAGTGACGATCCCAATCTTCGATGGCGCGTTTGAAGCTCTTGAATTCAGGTCGATCGATCATACGCCAACTCTGATCGTCGATCCATTCTTCGAAAACAGCCTGAAGGTAAGGACGATTAACAAACTCAACCAGTAAATTTCGAAGCAATAAAGGATTTTCTCGAAACGTTTTGATTCCGAGGTGAATGTGACCGCCACCCATATTTTGACCGCCCCAACCCACATTCGGTGACAACCCCACGTCTTCAAACGCGTGGTAGATATTTGCCACGTCTTCGAGGTGATCTAAACCAAGCACCGGACTCACGGCCTCGAGCGCTCCGTGGTCATTGTGAAATTTCCATACCCCTGCGGCCGTTGGAATGTCGTATCCACCATGCCACATCGTCATAATGGAAGTGCCCTTTACTTTGCTTGCTTTCGTGCCCGAGAGCTCAGCAAAGCGTTCAGCTGCGAGTCGCACGAAATCGATTTTAGCTCCATTGACTGGCTTGCTGATGTCGAAGCTATCATTAAGCGGTGTCACCGCTGTGATTTCTAAACCGACAGTCAACGGACTCTGTGTTGTAGAGCTAAACGCCCAATTCGCCAAGAATGGGTACGCGGCCACTAGTGCCCAGAACGTAACAGCCGAAAATTTGTGTGATTTTTTTAGTGATATCATGATGCCCCCAAAAACACATTTGACTTGGGTCTTGATCGGCTCAACGAAAATCCCCATTTCCAAAATGAGCGCCCAAATCAGTGTCTGATACCGAATTAATACAACGCGTCACTTCGGGCGAGGGTTAACTTCGAATTATCACTCATTGGGGTGATTTTTCACGCACCGCAATACAAATAACCTCAGGTAGCCTTAAGAACGCCCTAGTCAAGCATTCTGAATGGTGTTAGTGACTGACTACCCAATACAGCAATGTTTACGCGGACTCGTAGCTCAGCTGGATAGAGTAGCCGGCTTCGAACCGGTTGGTCGGGGGTTCGAATCCCTCCGAGTCCGCCATTCACCAAACGTTCTGCCGAGTCATTCAAAAATACGACAGCGACTACAATAATCACCTTTAACTGAAAATAGTTACATTCTATCGGTTTAGTTAATTAAAATAATCAACCTTATTTAGTTAAAAAACCCTAGCATCACTCGCGATACCGATCATTAAAGCCACGCAGGCGATCAGAAATAAAATTGAATTCAAGGGTCTTAATTTATCATCCGAAAAACTTAATATGATCCAAAGAACACCACTTCAGGTTGGTTTTATATTTGCGTTAATGAGTAGCACCACGTTTGCTGCGCCCCCGGGGCCCACGCCCCCACCGGCGCCTGGCCTCAGCACAAGCTCTTCACCCGCGTGCGTCTCTTTGGTGCAGACCTATCAAACCCAATGTTGCGCGAATGCACCGGCCAATCCGAACCCTGAACAGACCCCGGCTGTCGACAGCTCCACCTCGAAAGCAACCGCGTATTCAAAGCAAGTCAAGTCTGCCGAACGCGGAGCAACCACTCTCGGCGGAATTCCGCTTTACACTGTGAGCTACTTCGATTGCAAACTACAGAAGAGTAAATCGATCACTTGTTTCGATGACGAAAGTGACGTTTTTAACTCAAAATATGGATCTGCGAGCAAGAACGAAAAAGGCGAAGCGATTTTTCAAAGCTCCGGCACCAATCCCAACGTTGATGGTACCGCTAAAAATGAGGGAATACCCGCAAGTGCCGATTGCCAAGCAGCCACCATGAACTTAGCAAGCGACGCCTCTTGTTTCACCACTGAAATCGGCAAACTCGAAGCCCTCACCTGCGCCGGTCAAGCTATAGTCGTTTCTAACGAACAAACTTTTTATCCGTCCTGTTCTTCGATCGCGACGCTCGCTAAACTCAATGAATGCATCGGATGCCCCAAGCCAGAAACCATCAAACTCGAACAAGGCAAAGACGCCTCCGGAAAAACCGTTACCACTGAAACCTGGCAACTGGGCGAACCGAACCCACTCTACCAATGTTTTGGTGTGCCTGACCCCAAGAAAGTTTTTACGGGCGAAAAAGACATGCTTGGGCCCATTGTTGGATCTTATGAGTCGAGCACGGTTGAAGGTTTCGTGTCTGACTCGACCGCCAAAACTAATCAAGGAGCACCCTTGACAGTCGAAACGCTGACTTCTCCGGCAAATTCGAAAAAAATAATGCCACCGAGTCTTCACCTTGAAGTGCCAATGAATTTTGTTCGAAATACAATCGATCATGCCTTTATTCGCCCGGGCCTCATGGGCGCCAAAGATGAGCTCTTGAGCAAATACGGAATTCAATGCAACCCCACGACTGCCAACTGCAGTGCCGATACCGTTGATTTTCTCTACAACACAGCTAAACTCATGAACTTCGACCTCGAACACACCTTAGCTAACATTCAATACAAAGCGCCTAGCACACAACAAAGCAGCGCAGAAACGATTCCGAACGGACAAGAAAAGAGCACCTATAGCGCACCGATCGACACAAGTTGGAACACGATAAACATTCCGTCCAAACACACACACGGCGTCTTCTCGGCCGGACCTGTTAAATTTTCATTCGGTGATAAAATTAAGGCAATTATTAATGTCCCACTTATCGTTGAAGTAAAAAGTCTTAATGTGGGACGAGATATTCAATTTGCACTCAAAGACCCCAATTCACAAACCCGACTCAACTTACTTCCGACTCATGACCCCGGACGAATACAAGCTAGCCTCAATTACGGAAGCACCCGTGATCAAGCCGTAGCAGGTACTCTCTTCGAAAAACAAGGACCCACCCAAGCACTCGCCCACACTCAAGTGCTCACAAAGCTCGACCGAATGAAATGCGAACTTTTTAAAATCAACGGCCCTTACCGCGAACTCACCGCAACACAAGGCGGAGCGACTGGTAACCCCGCATCGATCGCGCCTCAATTACCAGAAGATCTGCCATCGATGCAAGCCGGTTCAAAACACTACGGCAAAGGCATGAACGGCAAAATCTTATTTTGGCGCCAGCCCTACCAGTGTCAGTGCGTCGACCCCATTGATGGAAACAACGCTAGTTATTGCGTCATAGACCCCTATGTACGCCGACAGATGCTAGACTTGAGTTTGCTCGAAGCAAAACCCGAGAACAACTACCTCGTGTCATGCGCTCCCTCATATGAAAAAATCCCCACTCAAGCCCCTTGGACTTCGGCAGACGGCAGCATTGCCAACGGAACCATGAGCCAATTCAATGGAACTCACTCAGTTTCTGACTTAGGCTACTCACAAAACAGCGACGGTTTTTTCAAAATGGCCGGCATCTCTCCCAATCCAAGCGCGATTGAATTCAAGAAAGATTTCGACAAAACAGTCAAAGAATTTGGATGCAATGATTTCTTGATCGCATCGAATACCGAAAACAAGCAGTCAACGCCAAAGGGTTGGGGACTCGAAGGTCGCACCCGGCTCGACGGCGGAAGCGCCGTCGTGAGCATTCGACACGATTTCAATTCGACCTTTTCGTTTGCAACTGGCTTTATTTTTGATTTCGAAAAAATGTGGAAAGACTATGGTCCATTTGGCTGGCTCTTCGCGTGGATTATGCAGCTTCTTTTCTGGATGCTTGAAGCACTCCTGAGCATAGCCTTCGAAGCCATCTTGTCTGCCGTCTTACTCATCTCAAACGATGTTGGGCTCGTACTCGACTTTGGTCAAATCGACACTATTTTTCACACCGCAATAGTAGAACAAGCCAAGGCCCCGCCACAAGCGGCGACTGCCCAATCGACAACGCCAGAAAACTCGACGCTCACCGTGGGCCTTCGACGTATCTCAACTTCACTTCCTAATTTCACATCACGCGGCGAAATCAATGTCGGATTTAATCAAACGGCAAACGCGTGTTCACAAGACGCCCTTAACCACTGGTATGACTACATTCTCATTGCAGTCAAATGCCCGCTGGCATTGGTCTATGACATCATCAGTGCAGCCATCTATCCGTTAAAAGCAGTCATTTTAGGACTCATAGAGAACTTCAGCGATTGGATCGAATGGGCCGGAAAAAAGGCAAACGGAATGGTCGAATCTCAAATGGTCGACATGCAAAAAAATAATCCTCTTCCGAGTCGCATTCTCTCTGATACGGTAAAACACTTTCCACTAGAATCTCACACCAAGTTTGAACAAGGTGACCTGAAAATAAGCGAGTCCCCGGCCTTGAAGGCACTCCTCGATTCTAAGGCCCCACTCGTCAGTGTCTGCACCTTAGCAACTGGCGGTGGTGCACTCTGTGGCTCGACAGGCACCTGCGCTGTACCGAGTACGAGTTGTGATCTTCTTACCTGGATTGCAAGAGACGATAGCAATGCCACTGGCAACCTAGTAACAGGGGCGCACCACTTCAGTCTCGGCGCGAAGACCCATTACAGAAGTGAACAAGCAAACGGCGGAACCGCACAAAACTCACCTCCAACGATTGCTGGAAATTATAACCTCAAATACTGTGCACTTGGCGACTCATCCAGCACAAGTACGCTTTACCCCGGCGGTTTCACTTACGCCAGTTGGTTTAAATCAAATGACTGGCTCGACATCGACGTCACCTCATCTGCCACTTCGACCCCGGTAGACTGGCGAACTCAGTGCGCATTCTATACCGACTTCTCACTCACATCGATTCCTATTGAATCTGAGATGACTCATCAGTCTGGTACGATTAATTTTCAAATTACCACGCTACCGAGCTACCGAACCAACCACTTACTCAACGAAGTTTTTGTATGCCAAGATGAAAACCATTGTGATCCGAACTGGCATCACCCCAGCTTCGGACTCTCTATTGATCGAATTGATCAATTAGTAGCTGCAAAATCCCTGCAGGGCAACAGTTACCAAGCTCCAAAATATACCGACTTCAGCATTCGTGATCGAGCGCTTCTCGCTACCTGTTCTGCAATAGCAGACATCGAATACCGAATCAAAACAAGCGACCCGACGAACCCAAATTCTCCACTACCTCAATGGGGCGCATACGGAAGCATCGCATCTAAAGGAACAGACGAAACCGTCGAATTGATTTTCACTTCGCTGAAGAACAACGAAACTGCTCTTGCCAAACAAGGAGCCGCGGGCAAGGCACTAGTGAATTTTATCGACAAACACGATGCAAGTCTTAAGAGTAATGGCCAGGCGGTAAAACAAACCCTCGACTATTGTCGAAAAATCGCCACCCTTTATTTCGACAATTTACCTCAAGGAGAACTGATCCCTGAATACACGGTATCTGCAACAAACACAAAAGCACTCTGCCTCAAGAGCGTTGAGGTCGCGCCCGAAACTCCCGTTCTCGCGCTTGATGGCAATTCTGGCATTCTCGAAGTGACCACTGGTGATAAAAACTGCCAAATGGTCAGGGTAGAAGCGATTCTCGAATACCAACCGATGACCTGTTCGCCAACTGGACTTTGGAAGGTCGACAGTAAAACTCCGAAGCAACAGCTTACCTTTGGCCCCCAAAACAAACTTTCAACCGGGGTTGATGCACTCGGTGTCGCCAAAACCATTCCAATGAAGTATCAGTTTCAGATCACCACTGGGCCGATTCAGATTTCGCTAGCAAAGGCCCGCGGGTGTAACCCTCCCAAAGCGCTAAAAGCCTCATCCCTTTGCACGAACTGGATTGATCAAAAATACCAGGGACCCATGGGTGCGCCGATCAATTGGAATGCACATCAATCTTGTACTCCCATTAAACCAGGTAAGTAACTCGAGTGAATGAAGTTTGATTTGGATTTATTTCACTCAAGCGCACGAGCCACGGCTCGCTGAGACTCGGGGTTCGCGTTTCCGAGATCAAATGCTCTCGAAATGATTGAAAGCCTCACTGCGCGATCTACACCGTTTAGGCCCCAGATCGCATCGACGATGTTTTCTGCATGCTCGGCACTGCAGCCGCTGTAGGCGAGTAGCATTCCAAAAACTGTCGGGCCTCGATGCATCATTCCGTTGCAACCTATAGCTAGGTAATGATTCTGAACAATGCACGACTGAAAACTGGGAGCATCTAATTCAAAAGAATCGTGCATCGTGCTCAGGTAAGTATCAGCTACTGTTGACGGCGAAACCGTCATCGGATGCGGCAAAAGGTGGTGAACAAATCGCTTTTCAGCTTCTGAGTTGCCGCTATTGACATACCAAGTGCAATAATCGTTTTGAACACCTGCTGACGAAAACGAACCGCTGAGTTCAGAGACTGATTTCGCATTCGATTGGCCAATGGCAAGGCCCGCTAGAACCGTTTCGCCTAATTGAAAAACGTGCACACGCTTAAGCCCCGACACCGGCGATTTAATTTCTGCTTTCTTGAACTGATCTAAGCTACAGTAAGGCGGCTCAGCACGCGCGCTCAATGCCCAAAAAAAAGCGATTAAAAAAGCGCCTAATGAAACCGGCGCAGTTGGTCGACGAAACTTTTGAATTGCCATCATTCGGTTTGACTTCTCATGCCCCCGGTAGCTGGTCAACGTTCTGAGGTGAAAAACCAGAAAAACTGTGAGACACCTCACAACACCATGCGCTACCAACCCCCTGTGTTTCGCCCCCCAAGCGAAGCCGACAGCTACATACTGCAGATCACTTATGGCTGTTCACACAATCGCTGCACCTTTTGCGCGATGTACCGAACCAAGACATTTCGCGCCCGCCCATTTTCTGAAATCAAAGAAGACATTCTTGAGGCGGCGCGCGTCGACTCGCAAATTCGGCGTGTTTTCTTAGCCGATGGCGACGCTATGGTGCTCAGCACACCAAAGCTTCTCGAGATTTTGAAATTACTCAACGAGAATTTCAAATCACTTGAGAGAGTCGCAATTTATGCTGACGCGCACGGAATACTTCGCAAGACTGCTGAAGAACTGGCCGCGCTTCGCGAACACAAACTCAGTATCGTGTACCTCGGGCTCGAGTCTGGCAGCGACAAAGTGCTGAGCGCGATCAATAAAGGCATCACCGCAACCGAAATGTGTGATGCGATCACGAAAGCTCGCAGCGCTCAAATTCAAACGAGCGTGATCGCATTACTCGGCATCGGTGGAGTGAGTGACAGCGCCGAACACGCTCGAGAAACCGCTCGGGTCGTGAGCCAAATGAGCCCCGACTACTTTAGCGCACTCACGCTAACGCTGGTTGAAGGAACCGAACTTTTCGACAGTGAACGAAACGGAACCTTTCAAGCGCTCTCACCAGAAGCTTCACTTCAAGAACTGGGCGAAATGCTGGCGCAGATTCAGCCAACTACCCCTATTATCTTTCGAACCAATCACGCCTCAAATTACGTCACGCTTCGCGGCACCCTGCCTCAAGACCGCGAGGCGATGCTCTCTAAAATTCACTTAGCCCTGAAAAACAAGGCCCTAAAGCCAGAATGGATGCGCGGTCTATGAAAAAATCTACTGAAGAATCTTTCGAGATTCTCTCGCAACCGTTCACGCTTGCGAACGGCACAACGATTCTGAACCGCCTAGCCAAATCAGCAATGAGTGAGTCTTTGGCGACCATCGATCATCAACCGACGCCAGAACTCGATCGCCTATACGCCCGTTGGGCCGATGGTGGCATCGGTTTGTGCATCACCGGCAATGTGATGATCGACCCCGCTGCACTCGGTGAACCCAACAACGTCGTCGTTGAAGACGACTCGTCACTTGATGCCCTGAAGCGCTGGGCCCGCGCCGGCACCCGTGGTGGCACCCAACTTTGGATGCAAATCAATCATCCCGGTAAACAAGCCCCACGTGGCCTGAATCGCGAGACAGTGGCCCCATCGGCAGTTCCTTTCAAACCAGACATGGCCAGGTTTTTTGATACCCCTCGTGAGCTCACGAACACTGAAATCGAAAACATCATTCTCAGATTTGCAAACACAGCAGCGCTTGCGCAAAAAGCCGGATTTTCTGGCGTTCAAATTCACGGAGCCCACGGTTACCTCGTCAGCCAATTTCTCTCACCCCATCACAATCGTCGCACTGACGAATGGGGCGGTTCGCCAGAAAAACGTCGCCGATTTGTGCTAAAAACTCTGGCAGCGATACGCGAGCGCGTGGGCCCCGCGTTTTCAATCGGAATCAAGCTCAACTCAGCCGATTTTCAACGCGGCGGATTTACCGAAGAAGAATCGTTAGAAACGATTGCAGAATTGGCGAAAGCGTCAATTGATTTGGTTGAAATTTCTGGAGGCAATTACGAATCGCCGGTCATGAGCGGTAAAGGCAGGCAAAAAGAGAGCTCGCTTAAGCGCGAGGCCTATTTCATTGAGTTCACCGAAAAAGTTCGTGCACACAGTAAAGTGCCTCTTCTTTTGACCGGCGGCTTTCGATCGGTTCACGGCATGACCGAAGCACTGTCGTCAGGTGCTGTCGATTTTGTCGGTATGGCCAGACTCTTAGCGATTGAACCCGAACTTCCGCGCCGATTACTTCAAGGCCTAGACCCGATTCACGGCGTTCATCCGATTCGCACCGGTATTGGCCCGATCGACAAAATGGCCTTGATGGAAATCACTTGGTACTCACGTCAGCTTCACCGAATCGGTAAAGGCCTAGTCCCCAAGCCAAACGAGTCGGCATTAGCATCACTTGCACTTTCACTTATCTCGGGTGGCTGGCGCACATTCAAGACTAGGCGCCTAAGGGCTAGCTCTTCATCAAATTAGCGGGGCTGCGAAGCTATCTTTAGCTCTCGAGAGATCTCGCCTTTTCGGCGCCATTCGCAAAATTGACCTTGGCAGCCTAGCCGATTAGAGGTTTAATCTCATTAACTTATGAATTTCTTTCAGACTCTCGTTGCGGCAGCTGTCTTTAGTCTTACCACCGTATTTGCCACTGGCACTCAATTTCATGCGATTGCCTCAGAGCAACTTTTTGGTTGGACCTGGTTGCCACAAAGTGGCCCGTTATTGCTAGCCCTTCAGCTAGGCACCGGCTTGGGTCTATTTGTTCATTTTAGGCACGATATTCTGAGCCACCTTTCGTCGTTATTACAAATCGCTATCTACCGCCGCAAACCAACGAGCATTGATGAAAAAGTTCCACTTTTCTTATTCATTTCTTTGGGCCTTTTTTTTCTCGCAAGGCATTACCTTGCTCCCCTTCTCGAGCCTTTTTACGCCTCGATGCCTTCGCTCACTAGCGTCACTGCCGCTGTAGTTGGCGCCTCATTTGTGGCAATCACTTTCTTGTGGATTTTCTCAGACTCCAGAAGTCGACGAACCAAATCGATGGCCGACTGGAATCTCTTTGACGCTTTCATTCTTGGTATTGGACAAGCTTTTTCTATCATTCCGGGAATCGATTTTATCGCAAGCTCGGTGATTTTTTCACAGTTCAGAAACTATCAACGAGAGGCCTCATACAAATACGCTGGCCTTTGCGCAACCTGGTCTTTGCTACTCAATGCCGGTTTTCACAGTTCAGACTGGAGGCCACCTGCGGCATCGACGGCTGCAGCAACTGACATCACGCTTTCGCAGTTCTGGACAATCACTGGAATCTCTTTGGTTTTAGCGGCATTCGGAGCCGGAGCGCTAATCAAGACTCTCGAGCGCGGCACGTTTCGCACGCTCTTTTCGTATCGAATTTTTATCTTATTCTTTGCACCACTCGTGGTGTGGCTGAAAATTCGCTGGTTGGGCTAACACCCATTCGGGCCGAGACTATTCGTCTGAATCGTCGTCTTCGTCACTAGACGCTTTGGCCAACGACGCATCGACCATTTCTTTGAGTTCCTTACCGACCTTAAAAAATGGAACCCGTTTCGGCGGTACCTGTACCACTTGGCCGGTCTTCGGATTTCTACCGTTATAACTACCGTAACTTCGATTAACGAAAGATCCGAATCCTCGAATTTCGATTCGATCATCTTTCTTCAGAGAATCTGCCATCATATCAAAAACCATATTGACAACAGTTTCAGCTTGCTTGTGTTGGAGGTGTGCTTTTTCTGCTACAATCGTAATCAGGTCGGCCTTTGTCATAATAGTTTAAGGCTAAAGACTGCGTCGATATTTTGCAAGTGAAATTCAATTATTTCGGTTAGTTATCAAAAAAAATCTGTCAAAGAATCATCGCTGGGGCCGTTTACTTCTGTTTCACTTCTTTAACGCCTGGCATGGCCCACAAGGCGATCACAAACTTACGGTGAGACTGCCGAAGCCCCGAATAACGCAACTCGACTTGCACCTCTTTGTTCTCGCCGCCTAGCTCGACAAGATCGAAGTCTTCAAGTGTCAATTGGCAGCGAACTAGCGCTTGGTGAACCCAGTTTTTGATCTCTTCAAACCCTGGAAACTCAGGTCCCACTCGTAACTGACAACCGAAGGTCAGTGCTCGCCCGAGAACCTTAGCTTCAAAAATATTGGTTAACACCAGGATGACGACGGTCGACACCGAACAGAAAAAAGCGATCTCAGGATATCCGATTCCGATCAAGACTCCAATTGCTGCGACCACCCAGATGGTGGCGGCTGTCGTTAGGCCAAGCACCGTACCGCCCGACTGAATGATGGCACCCCCGCCCAAAAAACCGATTCCAGAAACAATCTGGGCAGCAATACGCGCCGGATCACCGTAATGCCCAGTCTGAGCAAGTGACGTCGAAATGAGAATCGACACCGACGTAAACAGAGCTGACCCTAAACAGATCAGAATATTGGTCTTCATTCCTGCCGCTTTGTTCTTCAGCTCACGCTCAAGCCCAATGATTCCGCCAGCAATGACCGAATAGAAAACCTTAGGGCCAAAAAATTGAAGTAACTGCCATGTCGTCCAAGTCGTTTCGCCGGGTTGTAGCACTCGATTAGAACCTCTTTGGGTCAAAAAACAATGATGGAACCGACTTATTGTTAATCACGCCTTGGTCCCAGAATCCAGTATAATGGTACTCGCGTCTTCGCCGTCGCCAAAGAGGTACCAATCATACCCACACTAGCGAGCGATTGACAAAAGTAGCAAAAACAGCTGAATTCGGCTAAAAATCATGACCGATGCGTGACAATCTTTTGCTATTTTATTTCGCAAAATTGTTCTAATAAACACTCACAATTCAGGAGCAACTATGCACAAATTATTCATTTCTATGATTTCATTATTTTTGTCACTCGTTTCTATGCAATCATTTGCTGGCGATTTCGGGCCGTACGATCTGATCTGTCGCAGTCAAGTGCTCTTTGGTGGCGAAGGGTTCTTGGTGACGCTAGAACATTACCGCGCTTATGCCGGCACGGCACGCTATGAAACAGATTTAAGAGCCGTACTCTACAAAACGAACCTCAGCGAAGACGTTGAACTCGATTTTTTTCAAGTAGGAAAAGAACCCGCCGTTTCAAGTAATCCGAGCAGTAAACTCGTTTACTGGGGACTTGATTTCTATCTCGAGGTCTATGTCAATCGACCCCACCTTGGCGAAGAAATTAGGGCATACTTTCGTGCCGAAGCCGATGGCGAAGATTATTCAGATAATCTGCTGTGCGAAATTCAAAATTAAGATGAAGGTGCGAAGTCTGCGCCCCCCAATGTCGGGCACTCACCGGCCATGTGTCAGGCACTGACTGTGGCTGTGGTGATTTATCAAACAGCTTCAGTATAACACGCACTTCACCCATAGTTTGACAGTCTTTACCAATGGCTGATATTATCTAGCCAGAAGGAGCGAAAAAAGAGGTGGTCTTGATCTGAAATCGACACAAGGTAAACAAAAGGGCTAAAAATCAACGCTTCGGGGTTTTTTCGAGGTGGTGAGAGTATGACTCTGATTAAGTCGGTACTTAATGAAAGTCGATTGTTCAGACCAGAAAAAGAATTCGTCGAAAGGGCAAACGTTTCTGGTTTAAAATCTTATACAGCGCTGATTGAAGAAGCTACCCAGAATTACGAAGGTTTTTGGGCAAGACTAGCCAACGAAAATCTCTCCTGGAAAAAGCCTTTTACCCAAACCCTAGACAGCTCGCAAGCACCCTTTTTTAAGTGGTTTTCTGATGGCCTTTTAAACGCCTCTTACAACTGCCTCGATCGCCATCTCGAGACAATCCCTAACAAAACAGCAATTATTTTTGAAAGTGACGAAGGCCATGTCACCAAGGTCACCTACCGCGAGCTTCATCGCCAGGTCTGTGTCTTCGCAAACGGTCTGAGGTCGCTAGGAATTACTAAAGGCGACCGCGTCATCATTTACATGCCAATGAGTATCGAGGGTGTCGTTGCGATGCAAGCGTGCGCACGAATCGGTGCGATACACTCAGTCGTATTTGGTGGCTTTTCGGCAAAGAGTCTTCATGAACGCATCGTCGATGCCGAAGCAAAGTGCGTGATTACCGCTGATGCTGGCCATCGAGGTGGCAAGATCGTCGCGCTAAAACCCGCTGTCGACGAAGCGATTGCTTTGGATGGCGGCACAGAATGCGTAAAAAGTGTCATTGTTTATCATCGATCGGTCACACCCGTGCAATGGTTTGCCGAGCGTGACATTCATTGGCATGAGCTGATTAAAGGAAAATCTGACGTTTGTGAGCCCGAGTGGGTTGAAGCTGAACATCCCCTGTTTATATTGTACACCTCGGGATCAACCGGAAAACCAAAAGGCGTTCAGCACAGTACCGCCGGCTACCTACTGGGCACTCAAACCAGCATGAAGTGGGTTTTCGATTACCGAAGCAACGACATTTTCTGGTGCACAGCTGACATAGGCTGGATCACTGGTCACAGCTACGTCGCCTATGGGCCACTAGGTGTGGGTGCAACCCAAGTTATTTTCGAAGGCGTCCCGACGTGGCCTGACGCCGGCCGTTTTTGGCAAATGATCGAGCGGCACAAGGTCACTACATTCTACACCGCTCCGACTGCGATTCGATCACTCATCAAAGCGGGCGAAGAACTGCCCTTGAACTCTGATCTCTCGAGCCTTCGCCTACTCGGCTCAGTGGGCGAACCCATCAATCCCGAAGCTTGGATTTGGTACTACGAGAAAGTCGGACAAAAACGTTGTCCGGTTGTCGATACTTGGTGGCAGACTGAAACAGGTTCACACATGATTGCGCCACTACCTGGCGTGACTGCACTGAAGCCAGGTTCGTGCACCCAAGCGCTGCCAGGAATTTTTGCGGCAATCGTCGACGAAACCGGACAAGACGTCGAGCCGGGTAAAAGCGGCATTCTTGTCATCAAACGGCCGTTTCCGTCACTACTTAGAACACTCTGGAAAGACCCGGCACGGTTTAAGCAAAGTTATTTTCCAGAAGAACTCGGTGGCACTTTTTATCTGGCCGGCGACGCGGCCAATCGAGATCTCGACGGGTTCTTTTGGATCATGGGGCGAATCGATGACGTTTTGAATGTCTCTGGGCATCGATTGGGCACCATGGAAATCGAGTCGGCACTGGTTGGCAACGCACTCGTCGCTGAAGCAGCGGTTGTTGGGCGGCCGCATGAAATCAAGGGCGAAGCCATAGTTGCCTACGTGGTACTGAAGAAAGAAATACCCAGTTCACCCACAGAGGCACACGCACTAGCCGAAAAATTAAAACTTTGGGTGGCCTCAGAAATCGGAGCTCTCGCTAAACCCGAAGAAATTCGATTCACCGAACAATTACCAAAAACGCGATCAGGAAAAATCATGAGAAGACTACTCAGATCAATCGCGCAGGGCAATCAAACCTTACAAGATGTCTCAACTCTCGAGAATCCCGCCATACTCGAGCAGTTAAAAAAGGCGGCGTAATAAACAAGGAGTGCGATTATGTCGACAGCAAGAAAACTAGATGCTGATATTTTGAGCCAAAAAACGGCTCCCCCCCCACTGACGGCGGTGGGCGAAAAGAAACAAGAAAGGTCTCTGGTCATACTGGCCTCGTCGATAGGCACCGTTTTCGAATGGTATGACTTTTATCTCTATGGCACATTGGCCGTGTTCTTTGGCTCACTGTTTTTTCCGAAAGGAAACGACACGGCAGCATTCTTGGCAAGCCTGGCAACCTTCGGAGCCGGATTTGCTGTACGCCCATTCGGCGCCCTGTTCTTCGGTCGACTGGGCGATATGATCGGTAGAAAACACACGTTCTTAGTCACCATTCTAGTCATGGGGGGATCGACTGCGCTAGTTGGACTACTACCCACCTACGAACAGATCGGAATTTTCGCCCCGATACTCTTAGTTAGCTTGCGGCTAGCTCAAGGTTTGGCACTCGGTGGCGAATACGGTGGAGCAGCAACTTATGTCGCCGAACACGCCCCCGATGCTCATCGCGGACGCGATACCAGCTGGATTCAGACCACAGCCACTCTTGGGTTTTTTCTGTCACTAGCGGTCATACTGGGTTGCCGACTCGCGGTGGGCGAAGAAGTCTTTAAGATTTGGGGATGGCGAATTCCATTCTTAGTGTCTGTCATCTTGCTGGGTGTCTCTGTCTACATTCGATTGAAACTCAAAGAGTCGCCAGTATTCACTGAGCTAAAAGCAAAAGGAAAAACCTCAAAGTCACCGTTAAAAGAAAGTTTCACTAATCCAAAGAATCTCAAATACGTGTTACTGTCACTTTTTGGATTAACGGCCGGACAAGGAGTTGTTTGGTACACAGGGCAGTTTTATGCGCTATTTTTTCTACAAAACACATTGAAAGTTGACTTTCAAACTGCCTACATTTTGATTGCGGTATCACTCGCACTCGGCACTCCGTTCTTTATTTTCTTCGGAAGCCTCTCAGACATGATCGGAAGAAAGCGAATCATGATGGCAGGCTGCCTCTTGGCCGCACTCACCTCGATTTCATTATTTAAGCAGTTGACTCACTACGCGAATCCGGCCCTCGAGACGGCATCGCAAACCAGTCCGGTTGTTCTACACTATGCTCAATGCGGTGAAGGCTGTCGGTCGGCAAAAGAATTCTTAGCGAAGAAGGGAGTGCCCTATACTAGCAATGCTTCGCGTGAATTTCTGGGTGGAACCCTTTCATCGAGCGTTCCTTTTGCCGCGACAGTCGGGGCAACCACGTTCGAGGGTTTTGATAACCAAAAACTCACGTCAGCACTCAATACGGCTGGTTATCCTGAAAAAGCCGACCCTAAGCGAATCAATTCAGTCATGGTCGTAGCCGTGCTCTTCACGTTGATGATCTACGTGACGATGGTTTACGGGCCAATCGCGGCTTACTTGGTTGAGTTGTTTCCGACCAAAATTCGCTACACCTCAATGTCGCTTCCTTACCATTTAGGTAACGGGTGGTTCGGCGGGTTTCTACCACTCATCGCGTCTGCGGTTGTCGTTGAAACAGGCGACATCTACGCGGGGCTCTATTACCCCATGGCGGTGGCGCTCATGTCATTCGTCATCGGAGGTCTCTTCTTGCACGAAACCAAAGACGTGAAACTGCAAGACGAGAGTTGAGCATTATTGTTTGCGGTATCGTGATCAACTCAGTGTGGCCGAGTCTAGATCAGTCTAGGCTCGGCCACACTCATTTCGCCAGCTCTAGAACTGACCAACGCTTAGCAGCTTTACTCTAAGTTTGAGAAAGTCTCCACCCACGGTGCCCGTGATAAAAGAAAGTAGGCTCAAACAGGGTCTACCTCTTATTGCCTGCATTTCATAGAAAAAGCGCCTCACCCAACTTTCTACATGAGTTTTGCCTGAGTGCGAGGCAATTCGGCAACAAATCGGGTGACCCTTGCGGTTCGGTCTAAATACAGTTTTCCGCGATGGTCTTCTACGATTCCTTTATTAATGCTCAGACTTAACCCGGTTCCTTTTCCGATTTCTTTTGTCGTAAAAAAGGGCTGCATCATCTTTTCTGCAATTTCATCAGAAATGCGTGGGCCACTGTCGGTTACTACAAACTGTATTGTTTCTGTTTTGAGGTCATGAATCACCTCAAAACGAACCCATTTTTCGTCATGAGTGATGATTGCCTCGAGAGCGTTATTGAGTAGATTCAACAAAACTTGTGAAATCTGGGCCTTTCTGCATTCAATCGAAATTTCTTGATAAGGCACTACCTCTAATGCAACGCCCGCAGCAGAAATTCGGCCCCCGCAGAATTCTAAGGTGACAGAGACGAGGTCAGTCAGACTGACCGGTGCAAAGGGTTCGGTCTCGCCACTTCTCGAAAATATCCTGAGCCCCCTAATGATCTTGGCGATTCGATCGGTGGTCTTTATAATTGAGTCAAGGTACTGAAGGCTGATCTCAGTCGACGCTCTGTTTTGTTTTTCTCTCTGAATGAGTTGTTGGGCCCGAGAACTAATGATCATCAAGGGGTTATTGACTTCATGAGCGACACCGTGAGCCATTTGCCCAAGAGCGACCATTTTTTCAGATTGATAGAGAGTCAGGCGCTGAGTTTCAAGTTCTTTTTCTGTTCGAGTGAGCGAGCGATTCTGAAGAGTGAGAAGTAGCATCAACGTACCGAGGGTGATCGCTAATCCTGCCGCTAGAAACCATTCAAGAAAATGCTGGGTCTGATCGGCGATCTGGGTCGATGATTTGAGCATTTCATCAAGCAGTGCCTCAATTTGAGTTGCGCTTTCATCAAACTCTTTTGGAAGGTTGACCAAGCTCGAATTTGAATCATCTAACTTGCCACCCAGATTGACCGCCGCTTCAAAGCTGTGTCGGTACTGACTGAGTAACGCAACCACTTCTCTTTGGTCACTCACTGGTAAGCCCTTTGATTTTGCGACTAAAAAATTGATGGCTTCAGTCACTCGTTGCGGTGACCCCCTGTCGGGCCAGAGAAGGTAATCTTTTTCATGGCGCCTCAAGGTGAGGTAGGCATTAGTGATCTCAGCATTGCCTTGTTTTTTTTTCAAGACGCTTTCAACCAGGAGTATGGTTTTACGAAACTCGCCAATCAACCCCCAGTCTTTGTGCCCGATTTGTTTTAGCACATCCACTGTCTTTATAAAGACCTTGAGGTGCTCTTGGTACAGAGTTTCTAAATGATTCACATCGGTCTGATCTTGAGAAACCTGGCTCAGGTTTTTCAGCTGTGTCTCAAAGTTTTTGCGAGCTGCACCAAATAGCCTGAGGTTTGGGCTGGGTTCAGCTAGGTAAAACTGCTCTACCGGGCGATCGTGAATTAGGATTTCTTGAGCGCTCCTCTCAAGTTTCAAAAAATCAATAAACACAACTTGGGTTGAAGCTCGAACCAGAACTGCAGCGTGGTTTTTTTGGAGAAAATAATAGCTGAGACCAAGAAAGAAGACGAGTGCGCCGGTTGAAACCGCGACAAACCTCTTCAGGGTTCTGCGTGCCACTTGACTGTGAATGGCATCTGTTGAAGTTCTGGTAGAATGGCCTAACATATACACAATTTAAACACCTCGCTTTTTACTACTCGGGATCGGGGCAATAAAACTTAAGTGCCAATCTGTTGACGCCAAGCGACCGCTATCTGAGACAGTATCGTGGCATTGAAAGGCGCCGCTGGAATTCTAGAACCAGACCCGGCTCACGTTTATTTAAAAACCTGATACCGATCAAGAGTCTCGGGACCACAGCGCTTCGGCCTGGCTATTTACAAGGCGATACGGTTGCCCACGGTGGTGAAACTATGGGGTTGGTGAGTTCTTCATTACATTTTTTGGGTCTTACGATGACTGACGAGAAGTGTGGCTGGGCCGAGAATCGTGGATGTTTTGGCAAGTCCGCTAAGAGCATATTGCCAGCGCGATTAAGTCGTCTTTACACATTGGCGAAGCACTGCCGTTTGATCTGACGGTCATCAATGTGGACAGTAAGATGTAAGCAATGACCTTTCACGCGACGACCCGTAACGCTTTCGTTGGCGGGCGAGCGCTTCTGCAACGTTCGTCTTGGTAGATCGGGAGCTGAATCATCATCGATGGAAGGAAGGAAGGAAAAGTGCATTATTTGCGTTGAATTCGTGAAGATTTTAGTGAGTGCACGATTCGTTAAAGAGAGAAAAAAAGAAGAACAGTCCTGTTTTTTTAATTTGACATCAAATCGGTGTATTTATTCCGATGCCATTTCACCTTCTCAATGCGCGCTAAATCAGTGTGAGACCGCAACAGATGCACCAAGAAGGTGCTGCCACTGAAACATTGGGGCCCGCCACAGTGAAGGTGCGCTGAATGA
>CAITVN010000205.1 GCA_903895855.1 Oligoflexia bacterium
AAGTCAGAAATCAAGTTCATTCTCGATTCGCACCACTCGCGAACCAAGGGCGAGATCAAAGAAACCGAAGTCAAAGACTGGTCTGAAGGTTCAAACTGGCTCGGGCTGAAGATCATCAAACAAGAAGGCGGCCAAGCGGCTGACGACACCGGTAAAATTGTATTTCAAGCTCAATTTAGCGAGAAAAAGACACCAGAAAAAGTTGAAGATCACTTTGAACTCAGCGACTTTGAAAAAGAAAATGGGGAGTGGAAATTCGTTGACGCTCAGCTCTTAAAGCCAGGCCCCTATGTTCGCGAGGCACCAAAACTCGGAAGAAACGACCCCTGCCATTGCGGTAGCGGAAAAAAGCTCAAAAAGTGTCACGGAGAGTGATTGAGAGCCGGCGCAACCTGAAATCCCAGATCTTTCAATAGGTGGTTAGTTTGATCAGCTCTGAGTGATTTTGGCCAAACCTGAGAGATGACCGATCTCAAACCCCGGGTCCACTCGCCTTCACGCAATTCGATCTGATTCAAATCGACACTCTGTTCTCGCTTCGCGTCTGAATGCCCCGCTAACGACCTCTTTTGTTTCAAATGGTGCGTGCCAACGGTGACGCCCGCCTTTTTTAGACTCACCGTGCCAATTACGGAGATGAATTGAATCCAACTAGGGGCCCCACCAACCCGACGATTACTACCCGCCCCATGCTCAGGTAATGCGAACTGAATCGGATGATTCACCCTCGCCATGAACGCTGACTCTTTTTCTTCGGCACTCACCACCCATTGATGATCAAATGAAGTGTCATAGATCACCTCAACCTCATTAATTCTTAATTCCTTGTGAGTACCCAAAGCCCCAGCAATCGCATCGAACTTCAAAGAGCCCGAAAAAAGAACAAACGAATGTCTCGCCAACTTGAACTGAGTGCCCGGCGCCGCCTCAACCACCACAGCACCCATTTTTAACAAAAGATGTGAGTCGCGATCGACACTGAACTCAAACGCCTGAAAGTTTTTTCTTGAAGCACTCTGTCCCAAATTTTTCGACCGTATCGGTTCACCATTCAGACGCACTTGGCCACTTTGAGAAATCAATTTAAACTCTTCGGCCGAAGCCAGACCATTAGAAATCAAAGAACACACCAGTGCCACGGTGATCAGAAAAACCAAAGTAAGTATTTTTCGAATTTCTTTGTTGTCACTCAAGCTGCCAAACACGTTGAAACCCCTCCGGGTCTGATAAGATTACTCTTAATTTAAAAAGAATCTAGAATTTCTCTTTCACCAGAGCTTCGCAATAATTGCCCAGTCGTCACGATTTAGTGCATACTCACGTTGTCCTAGTAATGACAGATCGGCGGTTTTCAAAAAATTTATGATGAAAAGTTTTACGCAAAGAATTTTTAATTTCATAAAAAAAATTGAACGCTTTTCTGATCGAATCTGGTTCTTACCGGTCATGGCACTCTTTGCGGCACTTGACCTTTTTGTAGCATTTGTTCCAACCGATGGAATTGTCATCACTTCTGTTCTATTAAAACCCAAACGCTGGATTCAAACATTCATCATCATGGCCCTGGGATCTGCAATCGGCGCCTGGGCGATGGCATTTGCTGTTTCTCAACTCGATGTTGATCTCACTCGTTTTTTTTCACCTAAAACGATACAGGCACTCGCCGAGTCTACCCAACACCACCTAGGAATCTTAGGCCTCGCTTTTATTGCAGCTGGCCCTCTGCCTCAGCAGCCACCTGTCGCATTTTGCGCAATCAGCAAAATGCCACTGTTCAATATATTTCTGGCTGTCTTTCTTGGTCGAGCTCTCAAGTATGCCTTCTTCTCTTGGTGTGCCACGCACGCCCCAAACATCATGAGACGATTTGGCTTACTACCAAAAGAAGTGTCGCAACTTTTGCCAAGAACTTGACTAACGATTGACTGACTTAGCCAATTCTTTTAGGGCCTCGTCACCTTCATAGACACGCGCCTGATTTTCTCCTTCAACTCGCATGTATAACTTCACCAGTTCAAGGCGTTTTCCTGGATAGCCCAGTTCTGGCCTCGGCTCAGGATATTTATTCATAAATAATACGAGTTTAGCGAGATCATTAGCAGGAAAAGTCAGAGTACCCGCCACTCGACTGAGTCCAGGAGGATTTTCTACCCGATCCATTTTTGACTCACGCTTCAAATCAAACGGAATGACTCCATTATACGCTCGGTAAATGAGCTCGGTACAAACCACTTTTGAATCGGTAGTAAAATCGAAGTCAAAGTCATAGGGAGTACCCAGTAGCGGTAACACTTTTTTAATCGAATCAGCAATCATCGCCTCGCTCTCACCTGCTGGAAGCACAGGCCTTAAGATAGCAATAAAATCTTTTCCGGCTGCATGCTCAAGGGTGTTAAACAATACCCCTTCACTCAATGCCTCCATCACCAGTGCCGGCTCTTGCTTGTCAAAAAATCCCACATAGTTTGGCAATATCGTTGATTGAATCCAAGAGTCAGCCCCAAGTTCAGCTCCTGAACTGTCTTTGAACTTAGACCAGTCTGCTTTGTCTCCTAAGTACAAAATCGCGTGTTTCCAAAATCCTGGCAAAATTTTATTCGACAAAAAGAATTCTTCGCGTTCAAGCATGATGTCGCCAGGTTTCAAAACAGGCTTCATCGTTTGAACTTGTTCGCGAGTGATCGCGTGTTCGGCAGAGTGGTATCTCGTATCACCCAACCAACCGGCAACCCCCGCAATCACCGATTTTACAGGAGACTCAAATCCACCTTTTACTTTGTGAGCCAGGTACTCACGAACTGAACGGCCCCAGCCGATGGTGCCTTTTTCTCGGCTTTTCAAAATCGAGCCGTCTAGACCGTTCAAACGGGCAACGGTCAGAGGCTTTGATGCAGCATAAGAATCGACCATCAGGTGGGTGTCGTTAAACGGACTCAAGGCCTCGAGACTTTCTAGCCAATCGGCGTAGTCACCGTCGGTTCGGTTTGCCAAGAGTGAAGCAATCGATCCGTCAGGAATTTCAATCGACTGGCGGTTTCCAGAACGTACAGTTCCGGCAGAAACTCCTTGATCAAGAACCTTCAAGAGTAGCGGTCTGTGCCAGAATGAAGAATTGAAAATATTGATCGACGATTTATTTTTAACGAGCTCATACAAAAATCGATCGCGTCCGGTCTGATAGATTCTGGCTGATGTTGCAGCCAATGATTTGGCTTCAAGTTTCCAGGCAAAGTTTGAATCAGTGGCCGCGGTTTGCCAACGATGGGCGGTATTCAGAGCCAACTGCAATCCGTACGAAATTGTGTACTGATAAACACGTGCATCGTGTAGCTCATCAGACGAATAAAACAATTCTTTTGAGGTATCTTTGGCCCTCGAAGCCGCCTTGTCTATCAGTAAACTCATCTGATAGTTAGCGTCTTCAATGCGGTCCCAGAGCCTGGTCAACTTCAACGTGTCACGATCAATCGCGTGCTCAATTTGACTAAGGCTAGGTTTTTGGTCGATGTACCAGCGATTTGAAGCCAGCGGATTCACTTCTTCACCGAGACCTGCCAAAATTTCGCTTTGATGAGCGATTTCGGGCTGATCTTCGCCACCCGTCACACTGAGAGTGATCTCAATACGAGAACCGCCACCTAGAATTTTTACTTTGTCGCCGGTCAACTTTTTATCGGTGAACCTGATAGCCACTTCGAAAAAATCGTAGGCAGCACTGTAGTAAGCATCTTTGATTTCTTCAATTTGTCGAATCGCTAGAACTCTTTGCAAAATAGAGAGGTGATCGCTAGAAGTCGTGATGGGCTGATCAATTTCAATTTTCAGCGGTAAATGCCAGCCGTTATCAACGAATTGTTCAATTTGCCGCATTCTTTCAATCAATGCGACGTGAGACACATCGATGCCTTGCATCTCATTTTCACCTAACCCAAAAATGATGTTCGCGTTCAACGGCAACTCAGAGTAGTTATCAACTTCATTCCAGTTAATTTCGTTTTGACTCAAATCTAGGTAGTCAAGCGATAAGCCCGCAAGATCGCCACGAGCTAACTTCACGATGCCACGATTTGCTAAAATGAGTGACTTCACTTGGCCCAATTCTTCAACCGTAATTTGGTTACATTTCACCGGGTCTTGAACGCCCTTGTTTGCATAGCGAATGTAGCCCACTTCTTTCATGATAGCCGAACGCACTTCAAGAGACCGGCCACAAATCGATTGCTGGTCGTCAGCAAACGTTTGACTACTTGAAAAAATCAAAAAACCCACAATGAAATTCAAAACTATCGGAAAAGTCTTCATTTTATTTCTCTCCTATTTTTACTGTCTGCCCATGACGACCAAAAACGAGAAGCGTGCCACTTCTCAAGGTGAGCCGAGAAAGCTCAGGTCGCTCAACGTAAAATGTCAGTGTCTTTTGGTTTCTAAAAACCCTAGCCAGAAGAACTTGCTCTTGGTGAGTCATCGTCTTTTGTTTCTCGATGCTAGGAAGTGCTGCCCCTGCTTTGTACGACTCGCCATTCACATCACTGAGGTCAGTCCGAAAGTAATTCAAGTTTCTAAATGAAAGCCCTAGACGAATAGTCGCGCCGCTATTCACGTCTTTTAACTGAAGCTGCGCGCCACCACAAAGGGCATCGAACTGAGTGATCGTTGCTTCGAGGGCGGTTCCAAAGTCGGTGAGAAATGCCTTGCCGCTAAAATCAATTAAACTGCGAGGCATTCGTTCGCGGCTGCCAGTTAGAAAATGGGTTGAGTGACGAATGGCTGAAGCCTTAAACTCCCAAGGCTTGCTCAAAGGGTAAATTGACTTTTCGAAAATTCCCTCTTCACCGTCTTTACTCATTCCTTCAACTCGAAGGGTTCGCGCAGCGTTACCGACGCCCGTTTGATGAATTGACACAGCACTCGTGGCAATTCCACCTATGTCAGAGATTTTTGAGTGATACAGCCATTCTGGGCCGGGAAGCGTTCGATTGTAGTATTTGTCGAGTTCAGTGAGATCGGGGCGACCTCTTTCGAACGTATAGAACAAAAATGGATTATCGCCGGTGATGTCGTAGTCAGTCACTCGAGTCCAAACCCCACCCGAGCCATCAATCACGGCAAGCGTTGACGCCGAGGCACTCATGCCTTCGAGCTTAAGGGTGTTGTCCATGGGACCACAAATTTGATAATTGAAATCTGAGGGAAGCCAGGGATCGGCGTACACAAGCTGGGTTTCATCACCGGTGGGTACGCTACTCTTTACGCTACTCTTTACGCTACTCTTTACGCTACTCTTTACGCTACTCTTTACGCTACTTTTTAGGGCGTAGAGTGTCGTGACGCCTGGGCCTTGAGGGTGGCGAATGTTATCAATGTCGTTATAATAGGCCACATCAGGACCTCGGTGCGAAATCGACCAATCAATAACCTGCGATGGCAAATCCAACTCACCAAATAGCCGCATGAACCAATGTTCGCTCCACTCGTTCATTGAAAATTTGTAGTAATAGACTTTTCTTTTTTCATTCACGACAGCAACGGCAACTAGGTTGTCGCCATCGGCTGAGATCTCAGTCACTGAATTGGGCGACTCAAATTTTCCTTCTGGCAATCCTTGACTGCCCATCAGTACAAACTCAGTTGACTGTTCAGCTGAAATGGCTGACTCGGCTTCAGCTGCATTCAGGGGCGGAGCGCTTCGAATCCAGATTTTGCCTCCTTCAATTTTTAGTTCAGCCGAATGGCTTTTCGTCACCGCAAAGGTGTGAGTGGCATTTCGCATGCCTTCGAAATGAATGCCCGCGGCATTTGCAGATGCTAAGAGTTGAGAAAGTACAACGGCGACAGTGATGGCAGTGATCATAGAACAGCGTTGTACTGGACTATTTAATTTTAAACTAATTAGAAAAAAAGTCCTTTAATTAAAAAGACTAGACTTCTGCTTGCTTTGCGACGGTTTACCCTTTATGCCTTTAACACTGATGATGTGCGGGCGTAGCTCAGTTGGCTAGAGCGCAAGCTTCCCAAGCTTGAGGTCGAGGGTTCGAGCCCCTTCGCCCGCTCCACTCGGCAAATCTATCAGACGCCTTGTCCAACCGCATTCACGGGCACATCGTTCTCTCGACGATTTCGATCACCTTCAAAACGGCGTACTTTAGGCTCTTTACCGTCACAAGTTTGTTTCTCGATTTCATCTGAGCGATTCGAAAGACTTCTGTTCATCGTTTTCAGCCGTTCGCCTAGGTCGAGAGAAGACGAAGTGGCATTGAGAACCTTGAATCGACACTGCACGGTTACCGTGCTTCCTTCTCGATGAGAACTCCCACATTTGCCCTGCACAAAAAAACCATTAGGACCATCAAGATTCAGCCAAGGTTGCACGGTAATGTTGCGATAATCAAAGGTACCTTCTCGCGCTGAATTTTCTTTAGGTTTTACGGTGACCGGAAATCCGCTGGTGGCATGAAAGGTGATTTTTTCTTTGACCGGTTTTGAGTTTAATTTTTCTAAAAGATAGTACTCAATTTCAAAAGTAAACAGCTCATTGGTCGCAAGTGAAACTCCTGAGCCCTGACGATCTACGTTTAACTCAAACTCAATCGAATCTGAGGCATGTGAGACACTCACTCGAGCGCCAATCAGTCCGAAAAAAAAAGTATAAAAGATAAAGTTCAACCCACTGACCAAAACACCCGACCGAATGAGTGACATCATTTAAGCCGCCTCCTGAGTCATGCTCTTTGGTTTTGGAAACCTGATATGAAAGCAAGTATTTGGACAGTCTTCCGCCACAGAAATAGTCGCCTTATGATCACTCAATATGCCTCTCGAAATTGACAGCCCAAGACCCGTTCCCTCACCTTGATTCTTTGTCGTAAAGAATGGCTCAAATATTTTTTGCTGAACTGAATGATGAATTCCGGTTCCCGAATCGATTACACTCATTAGATAGCTGTCAGGCTCTTCATTTACGTCAATTTTGATCCATTTTGTTCGGTCTGATTTTACGGCATCAATTCCATTATTAACCAGATTAATAAGGACTTGCTCAATTTCAATTTCATTGCAAAAAATAACAAACTTCGAATCACAAGTCATAGTGACGGGCACCTGATGGCGCCGCGCTTTACTGTCGGTAATTGTCAATACCTCGCGAATAATCGCATCTAGGCTGGCGAGCGAATAATCAACCGTGCCACCAGACCTCGAGAACCTTTGTAACCCCGAAACAATTTTTGAAATGCGCCCACACGATTTTTTTATCACCTCAAGCTTACTTGCCAATTTCTCAGGATCGGTCAAATAATTTGGCATCAACCGAATGGCCCCTTCAATGATAGCCAAGGGGTTATTGATCTCATGAGCCACCCCAGAAGACATTTCACCCAAAGACGCCATTTTTGAATTTTGAATCATAATGAGGTTATTACTGAAATTTTTCTTTAGTGACCTAATGCTTGATCTTACAAGCCACAACAAAAGAAAGGTCTCAACAATCAAAAATAAGATCAGCATTTTTTTTGCCGAAGCCAGTTGCGAAACCACTTCTCGTTCAACGCGTTTCGAGTCTTGCTCTTGATATTCGATCAACTTTGCGAGTTCTGCAATTGCCTGACTAGCAAGTGGTTTTGTGTATTTCAAACGATAGATCACTGCTTCTTCTTCTCGGCCCTCATCAATTAGGTTGAAATAATTTGGTCGAAGAAACTTGTATTGACTAAAGACTTCTACAAACTTTAGATAAGCAGTCAATTCTTCTTCAGAGTCAATTGTGTGTGCATAAAACTGCAAATTTCGACTGACTATTTCGAAATACTTTGAAAATCGGCTTTTGATTTCTGGCCTTTTGGCCCTGCCCTCTGCTAGGTAATTCGGTAGGTCAAATCGAAGTTCCCAAAGAGCTCTTTCAACTTCCACTAGGCGATTAAGAGCTTCGACATGCTGAATTCTGACATATTCAAAAGTTTCTTGAGAGCGACTATTTTGGTAGATTGCACCTATTCCCGTGAATAGACCAAATAAGAAAATGACCAGAAATGAACCGACCTGCCAAATACTCATCGAGCGACTGATGAGCCTTAATGTATTTGCTTCAGCTTTCAATCTAGCGACCCTCACCCATAGTTACCCTTCTGTATCGTCAAATTTTGGGCATTCCTTTAGAATACCTGCCTCTAAAAAGCACTCAGCCTAGCTCATCTGTGTCAACCATGACCCAATTGCATCTATAAAAAACCCAAGCATGATGAATATAAGGGGTCATTTCAAGTGCGTCACTTAACAGTTCTCACAGCGCTCGTCATCGGTTGCATTTCGTGTGATACGATCGTTTCGTTTAATTACAAAAATGCCAATCAGGGTAATCAAGGCAAGCAAGAAAGCCAGAACACTTCGCCGGCCTCTTCAGAGAACAACTCGAACCCTTCAACTATCTTAGGAAATTACAGCCTCGATAACAAGCCGACCACAGAAAACGCTCCAGAGCCCAAACCGAGCCAGTCACAATCTGAAATTTCTCAATCCGAGCTTCAACCTGTCCCGACTTCATTGCCACTTCCTACTAATATACCGGTTCCTTCAGTTCCTTTGGTTCCGGTCGCGGTCGAAGCCAACTTGAACGCTGTCGGCCACCTCGCTGGCTCGCCGGGCGGAATCGGTTCAAACGATGGGCTCGCAACGCAATCGCGTTTCAACGGCCCCGATAGCGCCACCGTCTTGGGTGATTTTCTCTATATTTCAGATAAACTTAATCACCTCATTCGACGCATTTCACTCAGCACAGGCATGGCGACCATCTATGCTGGCATTACTGGCAAACCAGGAGCGCTCGATGGTCCGGCAAAATCGGCCCAATTTAATTTCCCATCAGGAATCACGAACGATGGGCAAAACCTCTACATCGTTGATAGCCAAAACAACACGATCAGAAAAATCAATACCGAAACAGAAGTGGTAACGACCATTGCTGGACAAGCAACTATTCGAGGCAGCGCAGATGGAATTAGTACCGCTTCGCTATTTAAAGATCCCAACGGAATTGTCTACTTAGCCTCTTTACCCAAAGGGGGGCCGTCACTTTTTGTGTCTGACACTGGCAATGCAACCCTTAGAAAAATTGATCTGAGCACTCTAGAGGTCACCACCGCTGCTGGAACCGCCGGCGTTTCGGCGATTTCAGACGGATTGGCGACTAAAGCCCTGTTTAGTTACCCGTACTCTCTAGCGACCGATGGCACTAAAATATACATTTCTGAAAATACCAAAAATATCATTCGCCAGTTTGACCTAACCACTTTAAATGTGGGTTATCTTGCCGGGTCTCAAATTCAGTCGGGTTCGGCCGATGGTCCCTCGGGTACCTCTGCAACATTTTTTGCTCCATCAGGGCTCGCGAGCGACACGAAATACCTTTACGTGACTGAAGTCGGCAATCACATCATTCGTAGAATCGAAATCAACGGGGCACACGCCGTCACTACGATTGCGGGCAGCGCAAAACTAGGCTCGGGATATGCCGACGGCGCGACTTCGTCAGCCCAATTTAGTTACCCCCGAGGCATCACTCATGACAAAGGTGTCTTGTATGTGGCAGAAGATTACAACCACACCATTCGAAGCATTTCACTGCAGAGCAACACCGTAGTAACACTAGGTGGGCTACCGGGCATGAGCGGCTTCGTAGATGAAAAAGCTGATAGAGCGAGATTCAGTTATCCGACTTCGATCACCGCAACCGACAACAGCCTCTATGTTACCGATCAAGGAAATCACGCGATCAGAAAAATAAATTTAGAGTCGCTCAAGGTCGACACCGTCGCAGGAAGCCCATTCGCGGCAGAATCAAAAAATGGCACAGGGTCTGAGGCGCATTTCAAACAGCCACTTGGCATCGCATCAGATCAAAAGTTTCTTTACGTCACTGAACTCGAAAGCAATCACATTCGTTCAATTGAGATCAGTACCGGAAAAGTCGTCACCTTGACTGGCACTGCGGTTTCTGGGTCTCTCGATGGCTCGCTCGAAACCGCGACTTTTAATCGACCGTCGCATCTTTTTTGCTTAAAAGCGCTGCTCTTCGTTTCTGACTCACTCAACTCAACCATACGACTCATCGACCTCACCACCTCGACAGTGAGCACCTTTGCGGGATCACCAGGCGAAACCGGAGCAGAAGATGGCATGGGCGAAAAGGCTAGATTCAATCGCCCGGGCGCACTCACTTCAGACGGTAAGAATCTCTTTGTACTCGACACTCTCAATAGAACCATTAGAAAGATTGACATTGAAACCAGAGAAGTCTCGACCCTAGCCGGCTCACCGAAAAATGCCTCATTGGTCGACGGGCGCGCTTCAGATGCTGGATTTGTCAGTTTCGGCGCCCTCAGCACAGACTCGACCAATCTCTATGTGACCGACCCAGAACAAAATGTCATGCGCAAGGTTGACATACGAACAGGAAACGTCACCACTGTCGTGGGCGCGAATGGCGAGTATGGGTCAATCGATGGGATCGGATCTCAAGCTAGATTTACGGGTCCCAACGGGATCGTTTATCTGAATGGCACTCTTTACGTTGCCGACACCTTCAACAACAAAATCAGAAAGATCGAAGCATCAGACTAACACCCTGAATCAGAGATTTCTTGCCACTGAATCGAATCTTTACCCATCACCCGCAAAACCTCATTCGCACGTGAAAAAACGCGCGAACCGAAGAAACCACGATACGCCGATAGCGGCGACGGGTGCGCTGACTCTAGAACAGTGTGTCTCGCAACATCGATTTTATTTTTAAACTTCGCCGCATGATTTCCCCACAGAATAAAAACGATAGGGTCTAGCCTCTCATTCAAACACGCGATCACGCGGTCTGTGAAGAGTTCCCACCCGCGGTCTCGGTGCGATAGCGGTTTGTCTTTTTCTACGGTCAAAACCGTGTTGAGCAGTAGCACGCCTTGCCGAACCCATCCGCTCAGGTCTGAGTGTTTTTTCTCAACCGTCACGTTCAAGTCAGCTTGAAGTTCTTTGAAAATATTTTGCAGGCTCGGGGGCTTCACAGCTAATTCATTCGGCACCGCAAAACTCAAACCGATCGCCTGACCTTCGCCGTGATAAGGATCTTGCCCCAGAATAACAACCTTTACTCGAGGCAAGTCAACTTCGGCGAGGGCACGAAAAAGTTGACCAGAAGCTGGATAAATGATTTTTTCAGCAGTGTACTGCTCGGTCAAAAACCGACCCAAATCTTTAAAAAAAGGCTCATTACCCACCGACACGAGTTTCTCGCGCCACCCCTCAGGAAGGTCACCTAGAGCGCTCTCAAGCGACATCTCAGTGTGCTGGGCCTTTGGTGACAGGCCTTGCATTCCAAAGCGTAGCCATGAGAATCAGGCCGACAAACGAAAAGCCGATCATGCTAGGGCCCCATACCGACCAGCCGTAGTGATCGAGCATCCATCCCATACCGACACCCACAAAGGCTCCGCCGATGTACTGCATTCCATCAAAGAGGCCCGCCGCTGTGCCGGCCGCTTTCTTGCCGCCGAAGTCCATCGAGGCTGTGCCCGAAAGCATCGAGTGAACGATACTAATCGCGAAAGAGTTCGCAATGAACGCGGCAATAATAAAATTGATGTTGGTCGCCTTCCAGACCACAGCCAAGCAAATGACTTGAGTCAGGTAACCCAAGAACGCAACCGGCGCGCGCCTACCTTTGAATACCCAATCAGAAATAGTGCCAGCGAAAAAAGCACCCGCGATTCCAGCCAATACCACGGCCATCGCCCCTTTTTGAAACACAGGCGATTCAAGCGGAAGCTTTTGTGCTTCTTGCATGTAGCGAGGAAACCACTGTTCGAAACCATGGCGCACAAAACCGGTGCAAAACTCGGCAACTGCAATCGTGAGCATCACCGGATTGGTGAGCACTTTTTTAAGTACGTACTTCACACTCACCACTTCGGTGTCACCACTTGAGGCGTCTTGAACATCAAGTGCTGGCAAGCCACAATCTTCTGGGTGATTCTGTACAAACTTATAAGTGAGAAACCCCATGACAGCGACAATCGCTGACGGAATGAAAAACACCCACTGCCAAGGCAAGAAAGTCACCACAATTGCGCCAATAAAGAAAATCAATGCCCGACCACTCTGAATCATTGAACCAAAAATGGCCGAAAAAACCCCGCGCTCGCGAATGTGAAACCAACCCGAATTGACTTTAATCAATGCCAACGCGCTGAACGATTGAAAGAAAGAATTGAGCGACCAGATCGACGCGAAGTAACCCAACAACAATGTGCCAGTACCCAAGAATCCAAAATACGCGCCCAACCCAAAGAGAAAGTTAAAGATGACCGTGCCCGTGGCCCCAATCAACATCGCGCGCCGGCCGCCAATTTTGTCGGCAATCGGACCGTTAAAAATGGCAGACAACCCATAGATCATGAGGGCTGAAGAAATGATGGTGCCAATTTGTGTTTTGTCCCAACCATAAGTGGTCGACAAACTTTTATTAGCAAACGATAAGTTGTAACGCCCCATGTACATAGCTGAATACGTGAATCCCAGGGTTAACCAATTGATTGCCCGGCGCTTGCGAAAGGCAGGAGAGTGATTCACCATCACTATTTCTGGCTGACTTGACGAGAGAGTTTGATTCGACATTTTTACACTCCGATTATTTAAAAGATTTTGCCCTTGGGCGAACCCTACCGTCTGGAGTGTTGAATTGCAATAGGTGCTGTTACCGGACGACGACTTTTACGCGGCCTTTATCAATCGACAGGGCTTTGCGCCCCGCTAGAAAATCAATGATCTCTTGACCGACCAAGTCAGCCGACTCTTGACTCAAGACCCCATCAGTCACAAAGTCACCCGGAACTTTCGCGTCTAATCTTACAATCGAAAGCAACTGCGCACTCACGACGATATGACGCAAGGCCACTTCATGGGTGTCTGCTAGAATTCCTAAATAACATTTCAGCAAATCAACGACTTGCTCTTCGGCTTCGGTCGCCGATTCAGATCGCTCTGAGCGGGGCACATCGACTCCACCGGCGGCTTCAGCCCGCTTCAAGGCCTCAAGAATTTGATTACCACTTTGTCGAATTTCGCCTTTATTTAGGCCACGAAAACTCGAAAGGTGGTCAACATCTTTTGGTTTCACCCGAGCGATATCAGCCAAAACCTGATCATCAGCCATCCAGCGGCGTGGCACATTGACCTCACGAACCCGAGCTTCACGCCACTTCACCAACTCAATCAGTGCCGCGTAAGTTTTTTTATCGAATTTCGCATTTCGAGCGATTCGGCTAGCGATCGACTCGATTGAAGGTAAGTAAAGCTCTGGATCTTCCCACTTTTTACTCAACTCAAACGCCCATTGGCGTCGCCCGAGCTTATCAAGTCTTTCTAGAAGAATGTTTGAAATCTCAATCAGGTGGTGAACATCAAGGTGGGCATATTCGATCAACTGAGGGGGCAATGGCCGCGCAGACCAGTTTGTTCGCGCATGGCCTTTTTGAAGGGTCACACCCAAGAGACTCTTACACAGTGTGGCTAACCCTGGCGAATCACCCAACCCACAGAGCGAGCCGGCTACGGCCGTGTCTAAGGTATTTCTTGAAAACACCCCGAAGGCCGTAAAAAGACACTCTTGATCAGCTTGTGCGGCATGAACAATTTTCAGTATTTTGGTGTCTTCAAATAACTCTAGAATCGGAACGAGAGCCGCAAACTGCTCTTTTCTTTCGCTGTGACCGTGGGTCGCCATCTTCTGCAAGTCGATCAAGAAAGACTTTTCTGGAGAAGCAATCTGAAGCAGTTCGAGTTTCGGAAAAAACGTGGTTTCTCGAATGAACTCAGTATCAAACCCAAAAATCGGAAACTGCTTTAGGTGTTCAGCAACTTCACGGATATCTTGAGCACTCGAAACGGGATCTGACCACTTACCAACGGCTGACTTCAGGTGAATTCCCTTCTAAAAATTCTCAATGGGTAGCAAAAAGAGATTTCTCAAATCAAAATCGTGGTTATTAGAAGGATTACCCTGTTTTTTCCAGCCGTATAAGCCGCCTGACATCACGACAAAACCGTGGTCATGGCCTTTTTCTTTCGGGTTGTAATGAACCCAGTGAATGATCGCCTTAGACGGCGACGCCTCGTAAGGACCACTTGGCGCATACGATGTGATGTAATCTCCACACGCTTGAATTTGCATGCCATCTTGTGGTTCAGGCGTTGCACCAAACGCCTTATTGTAGACGACTTCAATCACATCATCGGCGCCATCGCCCAACTTAATTTCGTAGTGCTGATGGCCATTTTTCTCAGGAAAGATTCGATTCACGGGTCCAGAAACGTACCCACGAGACAGAAATGCATTCTGGGTGGTCGTTTTAAGATTCAAAACGCGGGCATTGTCGACCCCCATCACTTGCCCATGATCTTTACACTCTGGAATGGCAAGCGTGGGTTCAGCTTGAGAAAAGGTCGAAGCCAAGCCAAAACTCACAAAAATGAGAGTCACCCTAGCCAATAGACTCAATGATTGATTGGATTGAAAACAAAGATGGTTCTTCACGGCCTTGAGCGTAGTCAATTTCACCCGGACACCCCCCATTTCAAGGCGAGCTTATCGAGACCGAGTTAAAATAACCAGAAAAAAATCAAGCCGCTTTCGAGTCTTCTTTGTCTGCTTCTCCTTGCACACAAGGAATATCAAAAATTCGAATGCGAACTTTTGCCGAAGGTCCAGCCAAAAAGAAGTCTAACCTATCGGGATTTTCTAGAAATAACCGAAAGGCATACTGAGCAATGATTTCAGTGGCTTCTCGTTCAGTTTTTTGAAATTGCTCCATCCGAATTTTTGACTTCAACCAATCGACTGCGTGTTTTTGAATGTCAGTCTTAATGAAGGGTTGAGAAAGAAGCTCTTCGACATAGTTGCCGAACTCGTCTTCTTCTTTGGTTTTACGGTCTCGAAACTCGTAGACCATACCTAGAGGGCTAGTCTCACCGGCCTCAACAGCCGCTTCAAAAAGCTCAATTTCACGGTCATCAGAGATTTTTTCTATCAAGAGTGGGTTGTCAGTCTTCATATCCCCGTCTTTTAAACGGGTAATAATCAACGCGACAGTGCCTACACGAGAGGGTTGCATGGTGGGTTACACTCCTCAGCCGAAGTTAAAGGTTAATTCTTACGCCAATTAACTTATCGGCCGATCTTTTTATTTTTGGCAGGTTCTTAAGAATTGAGTTCAGATGCCCTATAAGCTGAAACCTGGTAAAAGGGGCAGCCATGAATTCAGGAGGTCGCCAACGACACAGTCTTCAGAAGGACGGCGGTCGCGAAAGGTTCTACTACCCATACGCAGCCTCGCTACTGCTGAAAAAAAGGCGCTCACCCCAGTAGCGCGATTGCCTCGTAGAAATTGTACTGGTTTTTTTTTGAAGCCTCGCTAGTGTTAAACCCGGTGGGAGCAAAGCATGAGCCGACGAAAAATCCATTTATCAGTCTATTTGTTGAGATTTAGCTCTTTCGCGCCGGCTTTGGCAGCGGCAGCGGTTTCGTTATTCGTACCTGCACTACTCATCGCTGCATGCGGTAATCCACTCAATTTTCCGAATCCGCCAGCAGCTGAAGCAGTCGCCAATCAAAACACATCTACGACTGACCCAGCAGCAGAACCCACAACAAATCCAACAACATCCGCAAGCGCATCGCCAGAGCCGACTGCGTCTGCAACCCCTAGCCCGTCGCCTTCTCCGAGCCCGAGCCCCTCGCCTTCGCCAACGGTTGCGACCTTTACGGTAACCCCCGGCAATACCGACGTAGCCTCGACTCCCGGAACCGCACAAACCGTCAACTCGGGTAGCACTCAAACCTTTACACTCACCGCCAATAGCGGGTACGCGACTTCTGGTGTGGTTGGAGGCACATGCCCTGCAGGTTCGTGGTCGAGTACCGTCTATACGACGGGCGCCATCACTGCGAACTGCACCGTGACCTTTTACGGGCTCTCTGAAGCGGTCACCGTGAATAGCTATTTTAATTCTGCCGAAGACAACATCATCAACCAACTCTGGTCAACTGACGGCACTACGGGTGCAACTCAAAAAGTAGCTGCGGCAACCGCGGCGATCGCTGAATCGGTAGGCTCGCCGATTGAGTTTCTCGGAAATCAGTACTTTCAGGCCTCAGTCGGAGGCTCAGGTTCGATTGGGCTAGCCAAATTTAACGGCACCACCGTCACAAAAGTCACCTCAGACGCTGTAGTCGAGTACGTTCAATGCAATCGTCTGTCGCGTGACTGTGTGGTCGCAGGCTCGCGAATTTATTTCAAAGGCACCCTACCAAACGCAGTCATTAAACTCTTTACTTACGATGGAACCACCACCGCTGAGGTTGTCGGCGACTACGAAGACGAAATCTACCTAGCGACGATCGGTTCAAAGGTGTATTTTCAGGCAAAAACACGACTCAACGGCAATAGCGAAAATGGTTACACCAATCTATGGGAAGCCAACGGGGCTACCCTGACAAAATTTTACACGTCGGCAAATCACACAAACGAAATAAATCCATTTCTTGGGTATGACGATAAACTCTACTTTGAAGCGGTGAGTGATTTGTATGGCCGTGAACTCTGGCGATACGATCCGGCATCAACCACTCAATTTGGATCAGCCGGAAAACTTTGCTCAGACGCCTCACACCCAAATCCTTGTGTCATTGCCGACATCGAATCGACCGGTAACAGCCTCATTCAGCAGGTGATTAACTTTCGAGGCAAATTGTATTTCGGAAAATACGACAACACTCGACATTCGTTGTGGCGATACGATCCACTCTCTGCCGTATCAGGCACACCGCAAGCTTACGGCCTTTGCGCAAGCGGCAATAACCCCTGTCGCGTAGCCGACGCAGTTGAAATGCGCGCGTCTGGTCTCGTTCGCTTTGGCAACAATCTCATGGTCAATTACACTCCTGATAATGGCGCCACCGAAAGACTCGCAAGGTACGACGGCACCAACTTCACTAACCTCACGATGCCAGCGGGAGTGAGTGTGGGGCGATTCGCTTTTCCGATTAATTGCACCGCAAGTCAATTGTGTTTCGATGGAGCGACTGCGGCACTCGGCACTGAAGCCTACATCTACGACGGAACTAGTATCAGCTTGCTCAAAGACATCAACCCAGGCGCTGGCGACAGTGGTGGTGTCGATTTTGTCAGTTGGCATGGCCTCTGATGACTCATTATTGCCAACCTGACAATCTTAAACCGATCAATTCCCCGCCACAGACGGGCTGTACGGCGAAACCTCGCATTGATACTGCGAGCCCGCTGGTACTGGCTTCAAGTCGCTACAAACTGACGTGCTAAGATTCGCAACCGTGAGCTTTTTCGCCGCAATTAAATCAGCAATTCCTAGATATAACGGCGTGAGTTCGTTTCTAATGGTCTGAACCACGAGATCACTTTTCAGTGCGTCACCGTGTTCGTATCCATAAAGACAAAGCTCATTCTTGAATGCGTCTCTAGCATTCTTAGATGAGCCAATCAGCAAACGATACAGACCTGCAAGCAACCCCGTACGGTCTTCACCAATGCTACAATGAAAGAGCACTCGAGATTTCTGATTCGTACTCTGAACGGCATCATGAATGAACTTCAAAGACTCAACCACCTGAGCGCAAGCTTCTTGCTCATGCCCAACGATTCCTTTCCAGCGAAAAGGAACGTGATGAATATTCGCCGGTAATAGACCAACCGATTTCCACCACCCTATTTCGTCGTGAACCTCAGTTTTGAGTTCATTCTTAAAGATGAGCACATGAGTGATCTTAAGGTCGGTGAGTTCTTTGACTTTGACTAACGAAGGAGGAGCACCCGAGCGTATCACCCGATTCGAAGTGCCAGGCAAGAATGCAATATTCGCTAGATCAACTCCTGGTATTCGAGAAGAAAACCCGTCAGCTAAAACCGAAACACTAACGAAAAGAAGAAGGATGACACCAAACACTTGAATTCTTGAAATCGGGCCCATGGTTCAAGAATGGACCAACCTGAAAAAAAAGAGGAGCTGAAATTTTTAAATCCGTAGCAATCACTCAGAAAGGCACTGGCCTCTTCGGCGACTCTCTCTCAGAGATTAACTCAAGAAGTCAAAAGTACCGCTATGCGCTAATCTTTCAAAAATGACCACTTAGGCGAAATTCTGATGATCTGAGGAGATGAATTTTTTTTAGAGCCCGAAATATGTCCTTTCGAACAAAAATGGGGGAGATTCTGTGAAACTTAGAGTACAAGAAAAAAGCAAATGAAAACACACCCGCCTTTTATCATTCTGGATTTTGAAACCACTGGCCTTGACCCACTGAAGAGTGAAATCATTGAGGTCGCAGCGATTAAGATCGTCGACCGAAAAATCGAGGCGAAGTTCGTGAGGCTTGTGCGCCCCACAAACCTCATACCTTCAATCATCACCCACATCACGGGTATCACCAACGAAATGGTGAGCGATGCCCCCGAATGGCAAGACATCGCAGCATCGTTTAGTGAGTTCTTGGGCGACTTGCCTTTAGTGGCCCACAATGCGCCGATGGAAGAACGCTTTTTAAATGAAAAATTAAGTAAAACCCGCGGGGGAGAAGCCTTTCACGTCGAAGATTCAATCGAACTTTTTTCGATCATTCTACCCTCGCATCCGTCTTACTCGCTTGAGGCCGCACGCACTTTACTCAATCGCACGAGCGACGAAGCCCACCGAGCCTACAACGATTGCGAAGATGTTTTCGAACTGATTCGCTACCTCGAAAAACTACTCGCCCGAAACGAACCTCCGGCCATTAGCCTACAGACCGCACAATTAAACTCGGCGCTCACTTTCTTATTAAAAAATGACCATTACCTAAGCCCTTGGTGGTGGGACTGGATTTTACCTACTGAGCGCTTAGACACTTCGAGCGCTCAGTGGGGCACTTGGCTCTCTCACCCGTCACTGGGAGACCTCAAAGACTTTAGAAAATCTGACGATAGCGACAACGATGACGACTCTAACCCTGGGCTTCTTAACTCAGAATCAAAGTCGAAAACACCGTCATGGTTGGGCGCCGCCGAAGAAGCGTTTCAACCTCGAGGCACCGTCATCGCCGAAGGCGAAAAAGAGGCCCGCGAATATCAGTATCGACCCCAGCAATGGGAAATGACCAAACTGGTCGCGCAAGCCATTCACCAAAATAAACGCTTGGCTGTAGAGGCTCCGACCGGAACCGGTAAATCGCTTGCTTACCTCATTCCGGGATTTCTCAATGCTCGAGAAAAAAACACCAAGCTCGTCGTATCGACTCATAGCAAATCGCTTCAAGATCAACTCTTAGAAAAAGACGTTCCGTTAGCTCGAAAGCTTCTGAAAGACTCACCCACTTCACCCAGTCTTCGTGCGACGTCGGTCAAAGGCCAAGACAATTACTTGTGCTTAAGAAAACTTTCTGAACTCTTAGACTCGCAAGGCCCCGACTCAACGCTACAAGAAAGGCTCTCACTCGCTTTTTACGTTTCGACGGCAATTCAAGGTAAACCTGCCGAAGTCGGTTTTGTTTCGATGTTTTTAAAATCACAAAACCCTTGGATCGGCGAACACCACGACTGGATTCGAAGCCATCACACCACAACCATTGGTCCAAGCTGCCCGTTTTATGATTCGTGCCATTTTTTCGATAGCGCCAGACTTGCCCACCAAAGCCAAGTCATCATCGCTAACCACTCGCTGGTGTTTCACTGGCCCGCGCACTTGCCGAAAATTAGAAATCTCGTTTTTGACGAAGCCCACCACCTCGAAGATCAACTCACGAGAGTGTTTACCCAAACCACACTCGAAGAAAGTCTCACCGAATGGCTTTCTCGCATGACTCAAAAAAGAACATCAAGGCACATCAACGATTTGAAACGCCTGGGTAAACTTCTCGACACCTTGACGCTGAATTTTCCGCGCCCCGGAACGTTTAGCGACCTCATGGAAACGGCGACCGAGAATTTGAGTTCTGCACTTTACTCGCTTCAGACCAGCGTGCCCACTCTATTTTCGAGAAACGCTAATTCTGAAGCTCACTTTCAAAGCGCGCCATTTGGGTCACTCGAAGAACCGAATTTAAAGGGTCTGCGAGACCCCCTAGAATCTCTGATCTTAGCCGAAAAAGAAATTTCAGAACTGTTGACGAGTGCTTTAGCGGCCACCGAAGGCATGCACTTCAATACCCAAGTCGACTTACTCAAAACAGTCGCCATGCGCTTTGAAGAAATTGCAGACGGCATTCGTGGCCTCGGTAAAGCTCTTTCGACGAAAGACACGAACGCGCTCAAAACCATACACTGGAACCCAGCCGAACGTACCTGGAAAATTACCGTCGAACCGATCGATGTCTCGGCACTCACGTCTGAAATCATCGATCCGATACCCGCATTATTTTTTACCTCGGCGACTCTCAGCTCGGGTGCCGTGCCAGATTTCTTATTTAAACGCATCGGATTGAATTTAAGCGCGCCCGTCACCGTTTTAGCCTCGCCTTATCAAATCGAAACGCAGGCAAAACTTTTCATACCAAACGACATTCCGATTCCGGGTTCACCGATGCACTTAGAAGCGCTCACTCGATTTACCCAAAGTGCAGCGATGAGCCTCGGTGGTCGAACCCTCGTTCTGATTTGCTCGAATCGCCGACTCACTCAATGCGCTGAAGCACTCAGAGTCGCCCTAGAGCCTCACGGCATTTCAGTTTTTGATTCGGTCAGCGATCGCAAGGCGGCCGAACAGTTTCGCGCTAATCCGCGTTCGGTGTTAGTCGGTGGCGAACGCTACGGTGAAGGGCTTGACTTACCGGGCTCCCAACTCTCGTTAGTGATTGTTGAAAAAATCAACGAAGCAATGACCAGAGGGCCTTTAGCCGAGGCCCGAAAGTCTCGCACGAAATTTTCGCTCTTTGACTACGACTTTCCGTTACGACTCATTTGGCTCAAACAGCGCGTGGGCAGGCTGATACGCTCAAGCACTGACCGCGGAGCCATCGTGGTTTTTGATTCGCGCTATTACCAGTGGGGCGCCAGCTCACGTGCGATCGTACAGAAGGCTTTAGCTCCGATGCCGGTTCAGACCGCTCAGTGCGAACAGATACTTTCGGTACTCGAGCAAGAAGGGTACTGACCACTCACGGCCAGCGGTGAGCGCCCCCCTGATCACGCCAAAAAATCATTGCGCGACAAATTCTTTTGTACAACCGAGCTTGTCTTGAACTTCTTTATCAGAAAGTGATCCGCCAGAAACTTTCATTAAGAAAGAGCCATCATTCTTGGTGATCTTACCGTCTCCATCAATGTCAGCCAACTCTGCTCGTGATAACAATGCCTGCCAGGGCTTGATTTCGACTCCCGGCTGCAAAAACTTTTTCAGAGCTTCAACTTCTGACTCGTCAATTCTACCATTTCCATTGAGATCTAACATCGGCAGAATAGTGACCAGTTTTTTGGCAACATCTACGCTGATACCCATCAACTTATAAGCTGCGGTTGCATCATTGGCAGCGATCTTTCCATCGGGAGCATTCACTGGAGCCAAATCGCCTTTTTTGCAGTGAGTCCACACATAGTCGCCTTTTTTGGAATCGTTGCCAGAGACCGGCTCGCAGCCGAGAGTTTTCAGCGCTTCTGCTTTACCAACTGCAGCTTCTAAAATAATTTTTGCATCTATCTTTGTCACTTTACCGTCACCGTCGACGTCAGCCAGAGCCTCAGCGTTCGGAAACTGTCTTAGCCTCGTAGCCCTAGCATCTCCACCTCCCGCAATTCCGTCTGCAACCAGCGCGTCAAAACTGCTGATGACTCCGTCACCGTTCAAATCTCCCTTTTTGCATTTAACCGTCACTGCTGCATTCGCGGCACCCACAACGAGCAAAGAAATGCTGACCGAAAAAATTAAACACATTTTGATTGAACGCATGATGATAGCTCCCCTATTTAATAAAAGTGTAACTTGAAGCAATCATTTTAACAACTCGATTAGACAAAATTAGCCTGGTTGCCATCACACGTGACTGCTGGTCACACACTTGGGCCCGACTCGAAATACCTCGCGAATGGAAAATTCTAATCAAGCCGATCGAAATCTCTAGTGAGGCAGCCCCTGGCTTTGACTCTCAACTGGCGCACCAGTTATCAACGGTGCCCTCAAATCTAAATCGTCAAAGTCATCGTGGTCGTGAGAAGGCTTGACTCGCCCATCGCAATGCGACTGACAGGGCGTCTCTTTTTTTCTAATCACGGGGTTCACAAAATTAACGCCAGGCACACGTCGACTAAATCGCGAATGCACTTCGTACGCAAAATTCGCGATGATTTCTGGATCTAGTGGATCACCATTCATCGACAGCGTCAGTGAAAGAAGCCCCTCACGCTCGGCGATATGAAAAAACTGTGATTCAGCAATCTTGTTTGGCATGCACTCATGCGGCCCCACGCTGAGTACCGCATCAATCAACCCATGTTGCCACTCGTGTAATGCGCCCCCAAGAGTCAGCACGGTCTCTGACTCGAGCGCGTCTCGAATGTACGGAGCGGATGCCTCAAGCGAAGCTTCAACGTTGGTTCGTTTTGGCCACTTGAGGTGCTTAGCCACTGCCAAATAAGTTAACGATTGAATGCGCCGCTGGGCCATGCTCGTCAACTTGTTTGCGACACCCGGTTTTCGACCTTCTCTAATACCCATGAAATCCATGTACTCGAGCCACTCATTGATGGGCGAGAGCCTTGCCCGAATGCCATGTTTCTCGAGTTTCTCAACCACAAAGTCATTCGAGAACGGATCACAACGCACATACATTTCACCGACCACAAGTACGGTAGGAATTATTTTGTCTGCCTTGATTTTCGCGAAATCTTTGGCAGCTCGTTCGAGTAGTGCAATCACTCCAAAAAGTTTTCCAGACGCTATTTCAACTAAGGCTCGACTCAACGACAAATCGCCGCTCGCGGTGACTTCTAAGAATTTGACCAACTCAGCTGAATAGCGATCGTAAAGAGCGAGCGCGGCCCCGGGGCTGGTTTCAACCGGCCTCACATCGCAAAGAGCTTCAGCGAGCAAGTCAGTCGCCATGAACGAAATGAACGCGAGAGAAGCAAACCCAGAAGGAATTCCAGCGAACGTGTCTTCTAAATCAGGCACCCACATGCGAACGCGGTCTTTCCAGCCCAGGCGCTCGAGAACCACTTTATACAAGAGGTTGTAGACACCAAAGCGGCATGGGCCGTTTGCATTCGGAATGAGAAATGCAAAATTTTCATCGGTATCTTTATCTTTCTCGATTCGCTCAAGCAAACTTCCGAGGGTGATCGTCATCGGCACACACTCTTTACCAGAAGTGTGACGACGTCCCACGCGTACGGTATCGCGTGTTGGCATCGGCAAGCTCTCGGCGTTGACTCCGACTCCTCTTAAGGCTCCCGCAAGTGCGTCAGCACCCGGACCCATTCGCGGAATAAGAACTCGCTCTTTGCGCCGAATGATGTCGGGTAGACTTTCTTTATCGAGTTCAATCAATTTCAAAGACTTTGGCCGAGATTTTTTCGCCGCATCTTTAAGATCACCTCTCACGCAATGTAAAAAGGCTTCGAGTCGAGTCTTGGTTCCAGCGTCGCCAGAATGCCCATCGGTTTCAATCACGGTAAACGGCTTGCCTTCCATGACGTAACTAAAGAAGTGAGCGTTAAAGCTATCAGGGCCACACGAATAATTAGTGCAAAACAAAGCGTATTGCCCGGGAGTGCGACGAACTTGATGAGCGGCTCTTAGAATTCTTTGAGCACAGCCCCAGTACATGTCGTCAAAAACGGGCACATCAGCGGCAATGGGGTAACAGTCAACCGGAATTGCGATTGCGCCTTGCTCACGCAAAATGGCGGGCACGTTTGAATTCAAAACCGTATTGTAAATCGTGTAACCGCGACCACAGACCACCACTGGAATCAATTGCTGCGCGGTACAGAACTCAAGCGCGCGATTTCCGAGTACCAACAATTGGTGTTCAAACTCAACTTGGGCTTTTGTCGCCAAATCAAAGGCATCGCGCCATTCGTTTTCATGAGTGATACCAAGTTCGGTCGCAATACTGCGGCAACTTTGAATGAATTCTGGCGAAGCAAAATTTTCATCGCCGACGTCAATGATCGGCGAGAGCATTTTTGACTTGAGACGATCACCGAGATCTAAGCGCAACATGTCAGGCGCACCTTGAACAATCGGACACAACGCCGAAGTTTTTTCGTCTTTTAGCTTAGGCGCCTCGCGCATCATCGGAAGAAAAATGTAATCGGGCTCAGTTTCAGCAATCATTGACACGATTCCGTGAAACTGCTGCATCGGTGCACAAAACGGAATGTTCGCTTCTTCAATGCCACGCTTCAACGCTTTGCGATCGTGACTGGTCTGAACTTCGACATCAAATCCAAGTTCAAACAAAAAAGTTGAGAAAAACGGAAACAATTCTTTCAACTGAAACTCGTCGGTCAAGCCGATACTCGCGTTGCCCCGCTTTTTACTCACTCGCTCAATCAATGCCGCAATGAGGTCGTCTCGCTCGCGAAACGGATCAGGAGCCATATCAGGAAGCTTCTTCTTGCGTGTGCCCTTATCGTGAAGAGCGCACCCGCCACCCCAAGTAAACTTTTGCTGTTCACCAGCCACTGTCGTACTGATGCGATCGATCCGACACTTATTACCTGAGCCTCCACAGCCCGAAACGGCCTTGCAAACAAAGACGTCTTTACTTTCAACTCGCGCCTCTAAGAATCGCGCGGGTTCGATCGCGATACGACCCACGACGGGCAACTCTTTGAGCACCAAGAGAGCAATGCCGAGCGCTCCCACCGTACCTGGATTTGGCGGAATCACGACCTGACTTCCGGTTTGTCTGACGACTGCGGCGGCCAGCGCATCGGCCGCGAATGGCATGCCTTGACAAAAAATTACCTGCCCAACCGAGCGACTGCCTTTTACGCGGTTCAAGTAGTTCTGAATAATCGAGTCATAGATACCCGCAATGATTGCCCGCTGATTGACTCCGGCGGCGAAGGCCTCATCGATAATTTCAGCCATAAAAACTGAGCAGTGTTGCCCAAGGGCTACGCCGTCATCGGCACAAAGGGCCTCTTGTCCGAGTTGAGAAACGCTTTCAATCCCTTTAAAACGCTTACCTTGTTCTTCGATAAATGACCCGGTACCGGCGCTACACGCCTCGTTCATCGCCGCATCGATCACCCGACCGTGCGCAAGGCGAATGTACTTGGCATCTTGGCCACCAATTTCAAAAATCGTGTCGACCCGCGAGTCAAAATGAAGCGCACCTTCAGCGTGTGCCGCAATTTCATTGAGCACATAGACAGACTCGGCACCATAGCACGTGGCCATGAGCGACCCGACGATTTCTCGACCGCTTCCGGTCACTCCGAGTGCTAAAACTTTCTGTTTACCGAGTCGACTCGCGATAAACTGCTTCATCAGTTCTTGGGCCGCAACCACCGGACTCCCATTGGTTCGAAGGTAACCTTCCCAAACGCTCTGTTTGCTTTGGGCCTCAAGCGCAACCACTTTTGAGCCAGTCGACCCAATGTCAAAACCTAAGAAAAGATCTAACGAGCCAGGAGCCAAGTCGCCGCTACCCAAACTGCTAGGTGGCGCTTTCATGCGTACTACCGAAGCCAACGACCCACTGAGACCAGGCACTTTCTCTAGCGTCACTTCTTTTGCTGACAAAATGAGATCGCCTAGAGCAGGAAGTTTTTCGAGTTTCTGAGAAGCGACAATCGCACTGCCAAGCGCCTCGACAAAGAGCGCGTCGTCGTCAGGCGTCTGCACTAACTTCATTCCATTTTTTTTCAAAAATTTATTAAAGGTCTCACGCACGCGAATCGAGCGACTCACCCCACCAATAAGCAGAACCTCGGGCGGACTAATACGAGGTTTGATCAAAACTTGAACATTTTCGCAAACAGCATCAAAAAGGCCGGCTAAAATTCGTGCCCGATTTTCACCCTTATTCGCCAGGTGAGTCATGTCTGTTTTTAAAATAACCGGACAACGACCCGAGAGTGGTGCCGGATCTGGCACCCCTACCGTGAGCGCTGCTGCGGCTTCGATGTCTAAATCAAAGCGTTCGACTAATTGTCTCAAAAAATTGCCGGTGCCTTGTGAACAGCGCGAGTTTTCGCGAAAAACTTCAACCGCATTGGGGCGAATCTCGAGCACTGAAAAACCATGGCTGCCAATAGACACGACTGTCTTCGGCTCATCGCCGGCCAGGAAGCGACTTCCATTGACTTGAGCTTGCTTCAAAGGCACGGTTGAGAGGTTGATTTGACGACTGAGGCGTCCAGTGACGGCCGCACCGGTTACGCTATTCCAATCGATTTTTTTGAGTATTTCGAGAAGCTTGGTACCAGGCTCTTTGCCGTGCTCAACTAAGTACCGTTTTCCCCAGCGCAACTCGGCCCCTTCTGCAAACAATTCAACTACTTTTATCGTTTCGGCCCCGGCGTCGATTCCAATGTAGCGCATGATCAATACTCCTCTTTAAAGGGGCGTCTTTATAATTTTCGGCAGCAAAAGAAAACTGGTAACTTACAATTATGACACAATAGTGAAAACGGACAAAATGTCCCGTTTTCACTCGTTCAATTAAGAATGACCCAAGTCTTGAGATCATTGATGAATAGGGCCTGTAGGGGTTCAGAGCTTTTTGAGTGCGGTGACCGCATCAATAGGCATCTCGACGCGTGCATTTTTTTCGCGAACTCCATAGTGTGCCGAAAAGAGGAAACCAATTTTTGTTCGCTTCTCGTTCATAAATTCGGTCAAACTTCGCGCACGCGACTCCCCCATTTTGCGGAGTGAGTGATCCACGCTCATTTACAATCGATAAACGCAAATAGTTGACAAATGTTTACGTTATGTTAACATTTACAGCGAGGTGGATTTCTATGCATTCTAAGAGTCTAAGGTCCCTACAGCAGCAGGGCGAGCGATCGATGGGTACTGAGCCAATCGTTTTGACAAACCGAAAAGGTCCAGTGGGAATTCTCATTCCAGTAACTGAAGAATCATTTGCGTTTATTCAACGCGAAGTTAAAAAATTAACGGCGTTAGAAAGTTTGCGAGAGACTTGGGAGTCTGCTCGAGGGTCCAAGTTGGACCGAATGCCCGAGCTTGTCATTGCGGAAGAAGTAAAGGCTTTAAGAAAGCGACGTCGTGCTCAGTAGAACAATTGTTTTGGACACCAATGTTCTCGTGTCTGGAGCTATGAAAGAAGGTACCCCACCGGGTCTCTTACTTGCGGAAATTTTACGCGAAAACGTTGTCATGATCACCTGCCCGAGCATTGTGTCTGAGTATCTAGAGGTATTTCGTCGGCCGAAATTTAAGAAATGGAAATTTCCACCGCTTTGGCTTGAGGTTCTCATTGAAAACGCGATTCACCTTGAAAAGGACCCTCCAGTTTGGCACTTACCTGGCCCTGATCGTGACGACCTTGTCTTTTTATCGCTTGCCCATAGACAAAATGCGACACTGGTCACTGGTAACTTGAAGGACTTTCCGAAAAAGATTTGTTCGAAGGTGAATGTTGTAGATGCTGGCACTTACCTCGATTGGCTGTATCAATCAGAGGCTTAAGTTTGTATAAAAATAGATATGTCATGCCTGAGACAATCGTATCTGGATAGACGGATTTTAGCCAAAAGCGAGCAGAGTGAGTACTCTAGAAGGCGGGGTTCAGTCTTAGGGGCTGCGGATTTGAGAGTTGGACGGTAGGCAGACCCTGTTTAATTCTCTTTTCCTTCGCGTGAAGCGAATCTTTTATCTATTCATGGTAAGGCTAAAGCTACGCGTTAGTAATTTGACACTACGACTGGCTCCGCTTTGACGAAATCCTTACTCTTACCCATAAGTTTTTTTAGAATTACTTAATTTCCAGCCTTGAGTCATGTCATTCAACCTCTTCCAACCGCGCCAAATGGCACCTGAGCCAGGGTCACCATCGCTTTTTTGGTTTAGAAAACCACCTAGCTGAGCTATCCATCTGACTTTGGCCTATCCACCGATGACCGCAACCTCAATCGATTACGGCATCGTGGAAAAAGCTAAAAATGTGGTGAGTTTTTCACTCGATTGCGGATGGGACTATCTGGGGAGTTGGACATCGTTCGAAAATTTGGCAGCCGAATTTTCAGCGAAAAACGTCTAAACAAATAAAAAGCGAGTTTCAAGAAGAGCTTCGCACCGTCTTAGAAATGAAAGCACCGTAAAGACGCTTTGGTTGGGTAATCGCAAAAATCACAAGTGCACAGGCGCAAATACCAAGCCGAAGTAAAAACGCCCAGCCGTAGGAGTTTCATAGGCCCGAACGAAGACACCGTGTCCGAGTGGCAACAACAACATATCAGCTGACTGGCCGCCGTTTCGGTACGATAGGGCATCGAAGCAGATGTTCGAATCGAGCACCCAAACGTAAGGTTTCAGTGGGTCGCGAACCCATTTTGCACAGTCACCTTTTCTTCGGGGGTCGCCTTCATAACAAACAGCCGCACTTTCGCAGCGAAACGAGTTCGTGATGATCTCAAGGCTATTGTGGTGATAGCCACAGGTAACCGAATCCAAACCGCCAACCATCGACCCGATAAACGTTGACTCGAAACCCAGTTGTTCTTGAAGGTCGATGAGACTCTTCAGCTCACTCACGTCGGCATTTTTCGGACAATGATAGGTTGCCATAAACTCTTCGCGCATTTTTTTTCCGAGTTGCTCACGAGGCTCTTGAATGGGTAGTTGGTCGCAGTCTTTAAATACCGCGCGATCTAATCTCGCAAGGTCTAGGTTTTTTACATTTTTTAAATTGACTTGGCAAAGTTTAGCATCTGAAAGGTCTGCGTAGGCCAGATCAGCACCATCAAGGTTCGCGCCGGTCAAATCAGCCCCTTGAAATAGAGTCGAGTTCGCGATTACACCCGAGAGATCTAAGCCCTTCAAATCAGCGCGCGTAAAATCAGATAACGAAAGAGTGGCACCTTTCAAAATTTCTTTCTTACTCGGATTCATGTCTTTTAATCTAGGACCACGAAACTCTTTACCGACCAACTGATCACAGTGTGCCTGCAGGGTTTGCCCCGCTTTAAGCGATATTCCATCTGCGGCGCTCGGCGCTAAGTACGTTCGGTCAATTCGGCCATCAAACGTCACGCAACCATCGCCCGAATAGATGTGAATCGTCTTGATAGGTCCTTCGGCCCCAGCCAAATCGACCGTGAGGCTACGAAACACGCTCTCTCGATCTGTCATGGCCCTGGTCTCACAAACCAATTGACCACTCCCGCCTTCACCACACACGCGAACTGACGATTCGTCGAGCCCCTGCAGCTTCGCGTATTTCACGCGAGGCTCATCTTGCTGCGCGAAGGCAGCCAGTGAATAAGTAAGAACGATGAGCAAACCGAGAAACCGATTGAGAGTCTTTATCAAGTGACGATTCATGGCACCGACCCTCTCTTTAAAACCGCACGAAATCTCCTGATTAAATTGGCACAACTAGCTCAATTAGTGAGTCAACGCCAGGGTTGAATACTCGCCCAACCCATTGAAATCTTATTGCATTATCGTCTTGATCGAACTTTAAAGACGCCTGCCTCAAAAATAGTCAGTGAATTTACAATTGAGAGTGTGTAAAATTATTCTATGACAGCAGCTATGACAGCCGAACTCAACATCAGTTTGCGGGGTTCAAAGTGAATTCTGACTTCAGTAACTTAAAAAAAAATTGAAGCCCGGGTGGGCATCAGTTTCTTGCGAGCAGATGGCATCATCCAAGTTGACATTCTTGCAGGCGCTGAAATTAGAATCAGTGATGCCATTGAACTCATTGAAGCTCAAACAGTTTTCGCGGCCGGTAAGAAAAGGCCCCTATTCATTGACGCTTCAAAGCTCAAGTCGATGTCGCGAGACGCCCGAAACCACTTCGGTCAAAAGCAAGCAGCTGAGAACGTTACTGCTCTCGCCTTGTTAACCAATTCACCCGTTTCGCGGGTCATAGGAAATTTTTTCATGGGATTAAACAAGCCAATTTTCCCGACACGCTTGTTTAGCAGCGAAACTGATGCCATTTCGTGGCTCAACTCACACTTGAATGAAAAATGATCCCACTTAACTTAATAAAACCATAGAGTTACCGCCGCCGCCGCCGTCGCTAATTTGGCGCGTAAATTCGCCCCGTTAAAACTCAAGAGACCGCCTCAGTTTTCCGATTAGAAACCTAATGGTACCTTTCTTTTTTCTGTTCGTCATTCAGCTATTCACAGCGATCGCTACGAGCGCAGCCCAAGAGGCAGTCGTGGCGCCAGGGGTCACTGACCAAGAAGTGGTACTTGGACAATCAGCTGCATTCAGTGGAACCTCAGCCGCACTCGGAACCGAACTCTGGCGCGGGGCTGATGCCTACTTCAAAGAATACAATGAAAACGTCGGAGCTCACGAACGAAAAGTCAAAATACAAATTCGCGACGACTCTTATGACGGCGACCTCACCATTAAGAACACCATTGAACTGATCACTAAAGAACAAGTCTTTGCTTTGTTTGGATACGTAGGCACCCCCACTCTAGCCTAGAAACGACAATAAATTCGATTTAAACAACAAAAAAACACTGGAAGTAAGCCTATTTTGGCTTTAGTTTTGATTTTACAAGAAACAGAACTTAAGCAAAGAAAGGTCACTTCCAGTGAGGTTAAAAAATAGC
>CAITVN010000206.1 GCA_903895855.1 Oligoflexia bacterium
ATATGACCTTGACCCGTGACTACCTGACATATTTGCGTAAGACCATGGGGGCAGCAGCCAGAAATTTAGATCCTTTCGAAGAGGCTTACGAAAAAGTCGATTGGTCTCGTTTTGAGGCCTTGCCACTGTTCCGGGTTGCAAACCGCATGAATGCTTACAACACCTACCTTCTGATGGAACAGCAGGGCGAACCATAATGACTCCACTATTTCCTGAGCATGCTCTTTCGCGTCGTCAAATCATTGCTGGTGCATTTGCGCTCACGCTGAACATCGCAGTGGCGGCTAATCCGGAAGAACTGAAAAAAGATACGATCATTCTTTGGCCAGAACTGAAGCTAATTAGCGGCGCCACTTTGCGACAAGACGATTGGTTGAACACGCCAGCGGTCGTAGTATTTTGGGAGCCCTGGTGCCCTTACTGCAAACGACAAAATTCCCATGTTGATCAGCTCTACCAAGCCACTCTAGGCCAAAAAATACGGATTATTGGCGTTACTTCAGAAACAGATGAGGCGAAGGTAAAAGCATACATTCAGTTCAATCAATTGCGCTTCCCAGTGGCGATGGTCGACGCACAATTTCGGACGCAGTTCACCAATCGACAGGTGGTTCCACTGACATGTCTGGTATCGAGTTCTGGTCGACTGATCCAAGTCATTCCCGGAGAAATGGCCAATGAGGATGTCTTATCCCTTGCTGGGAAACTATTGTGAAGTGATGAATCTAAAATTGGAACTCAAAAAAAGAGTTTAGTGGTAATCATCATGGAAGATCTTAACAATCAAGACCGCGTTTTTGAGTCAGCCGCCCAGTTGTTTGCGCTTCTGGCTACACCGATGCGCTTAAAAATCATAAGTGCAGTGTGTGAGAAGGAAAAGAACGTATCCGAACTTCTGGCTCTTATCGACACCACCCAGCCCAATATGTCTCAGCACTTAGCGACGCTTCATCGTCGGGGAGTGTTGTCGCGCCGTAGGGAAGGGGCGCAAATTTATTACAAATTGAGAAGTGAACGAGTCGCAACTTTGTGCCGTGCGGTCTGCACACAAGTAGCTATTGAAATGGATACGGAAGAAGAGATTGATAATGCAGATCGGTTGACCCTTATCGATCAGAGCTAGGAATAGGGGTCTGTTTATGACCGTACTCTCACTTGAACCGGCCCTTTGTTTCATGGACAGCCAAACTGACCTTAAATACGCCGCCGAGCTTTATCAAAATGGACGACCTTTTGATCGCCTTGGCCGTGCAATAAACGTGTAATAAACAGCCTTGTCACGGGGGCAAAGAGTCGCCAAAAGGCTCTGCCGACGACAATTCCCGCCGCCAAAAGTGGGAAAAGCACTGAGAGAAATCAGTGCTTTTTGTGTCTTCACAGCAGCGTGAGTCTTGTGTCCGATTTTTTCGGATTAACAGAAAACCTGGTTGCTGAAAAACCCTTATAAATCAATGACTTATATGGGTAAAATGGCACCGTGTAATAAACCGTGTAATAAGCCATTTTGTTGCATTATTTAACAAACTGACTTTTTGCTGGGTTTTCACTCGGCTCGGATTGAAAAATCAAGCCGGCGGGGCGATTTTACTTCGGTG
>CAITVN010000207.1 GCA_903895855.1 Oligoflexia bacterium
ACCTTATTTCGGCTCATGCGTTCTGGGGCTTCCGGGCGTCGGGTCTCGAATCGAGTCGGGTTGATTCAAGACCAAACCAAGCAAGTCTCTCGGCCGTGAGTGAGTGCCCCAGGTTTACGAACAGTGGGTGCGCTAATACCCTCCACCACCTGCTGTACCCAGAGAACTACCCGAGCCTCAACGTTGTCATACTTATTGACTGAGCATTTGAACTAGAAAATCTAAAAGCTTGGCGATGACAACTAGTTGCCAGATTTTTAGCTTTAGTTTTTCTAGTTCGATCCGATGAATTAAATAACGGTTGTTATTTTTTTTCATGAGATCACCTCCTCTCTTTTTGACGAAGAGGGGAGGTAGTTCCTTCTACCCTTGCTTGGTTTGGCTGCGGCAAGCTAGTGCAACCGCTGGGCCAGAAAAAATCAAAAAACTGTGAACCGTTTTTCCGCGCCTGCGCGATGCTGGCTGTCTCGCGTTGATTCGCGTAACCGTCGCATTCGAGCGGCGATTTGAGCAACTGTCGAATATTGAACATTGCGTGCGTGACGCGGCCAACGTTGACGGGGGTAACGTCCGCTCATGGACGTTCGTAGCGGTTGATGCGCGTTTAACGGTTTCGCCCAGGGCTAAACCGCGGCGCAGAGTCTCGAATCGAGTCGGGTTGATTCAAGACCAAACCAAGCAAGTCTCGGCCGTGAGTGAGTGCCCCAGGTTTACCAACAGTTGGCGTGTGCTAATACCCTCCACCACTTGCTGTACCCAAAGAACCACGCGAGCCTCAAGGTTGTCATACTTACTGACTGAGCATTTGAACTAGAAAGTCTAAAAGCTTGGCGATGACAACTAGTTGCCAGATTTTGTGCTTTAGTTTTTCTAGTTTGATCCGATGAACTAAGTAATTGGTTTTACTTTTGTTCATAAAATCACCTCCTCTCTTTTTGCGAAGAGGGGAGGTAGTTCCTTCTACCCTTGCTTGGTTTGGCTGCGGCAAGCTAGTGCAACCGCTGGGCCAGAAATAACCTTTTTTTAGCGGCACCTAATTGCTCTGTTGATCTCAGCCTGTCGTCAGCTTATGGTTTGTAGATTATGGCTATTTCCATCGTTGAATTAAAAAAAGCGCTAGATTCTCTCGATGAGGCGATCATTTTGGCGAGTGCCCGAGAAAAGGTCAACGAAGTCGAGTTTAAACTCTTTCGAGATGCTTGTATTCAGCGATTCGAGTTTTGCATTGAGCTGAGCTGGAAAATTTCGGCTAAACTCATGGGGTCGAGTTCGACGATTTCAAAACCGGTCATTCGCGAAATGGCGCAGAATGGGTTAATCGATGATGTGCCAAAGTGGTTTAGCTACATTGATGCGCGAAATAAAACCTCGCACTCGTATGATGAAGACATCGCCAAGTCAGTTTATGAGTCAGCAAAATCATTCATGGTTGACGGTAAAAACCTGTTCGCCCGTTTAGCGCAGTTTCAGGGTCGCCCGGGGGGGCAGTGAAATTGCCAAATAAATTACCAGTAAAATTCGGACTCAGCCAGAACGATTTTCAACTCATTGAGCAATTGGCGGTTGATCCGTTAAAGAAAAACGGCGCCACCGTTTGGGTTTTCGGATCTCGAGCCCGCGGCACCCATCGACAGTTCTCAGACCTCGATCTGATGTATGAATTTCGGCTAAGTGCTGACGCTGATGCCGTCGAAGCCCACGCCCGCGCCGACGCTTTGGACCAGGGCGCGATCAATTCCTTAGTCTCTTCAATTCGCGACGCCCTCGAAGATTCTAACGTTACGATCAAAGTTGATCTGGTTTCTAGACGCGAGGTCGCGAAATCTTACGCTTTAGGAATTGAAAAAGATAAAGTGGAATGGTGAGAGACTCGTTCGGTAACGGCATTTAGCGGCGGTGCTGATGAACGGCATTAGGCAGACGTTACCCCTGCGAACGTCGGCCGCGTTAAGCCACTAACGTCCAAAAATCGACGTTAGCGCAAACCCTCTCTGCACCAATGCGAGAGACGTGACCTCAATTAGCCCTGGCCAGACTCGGCTTAGCTCGGCTCGGCCTGTCTCGGCTTGCTTCGACTTGTCTGGAGCACGTATGTCTTCTTTCAGTGAACTTCTCCGCTGCCCGACTCGGGTCTACCTCTTGCATTTACCCAAAAACTCAAAACAAAAAAACGGTTCAAGAGTGAAACGCAATTAGGTGGAAACGTAATTCGGTAAAACGTAGTTAAACGAAAGGTTCTCAAATGAAAGTCTCTCAGCAAGCATCAAAGGCAGCATCAAAAAAAGTATCAAAAGAAGTATCAAAAGAAGTATCAAAAGAAGGTGTGGTAAAGGCGTTAAAGAAAACACGCCTGGCCACTCGCATGGGCGATGAGTTAGAAAAAATCTCTTTGTCAGCCGCTCGGGTATCTGGCGCGCCATTGCCATCGAGGGCTCCAACGGTATTAGGGCCTACACTCGCTTGTTCACCTTGTCTTGAGAACAATGTAGAGTCCGACGAAACAGCCTGTAGAGTTGGCCTTCTTCAGAAAGAACGGTGTCGGCAAGATCCTCCTTTCTTTCAGTGTTATCGACCGCAACCTTCGCCCGATTTATCAATCGACGAACCCATCGGGCCGATTGCTTGGCTCTCAAATCAGTTCGACTTGCCTGAACTCGAGGCCGGAATATTGGAGTGTCGGTGACTTTCACCCGAGAGAGAAGAAGGATGTTTACGCAAAAAAGTCTGGTACTGGGTCGACCAGCGAGCGCACCAGGCGACCGGCGGTTCATTGCCAAGGGCGTTGAGCAGGTCGGTCGCCCGACCGATGGGCAACAGACCCTGGCCCCGAGCAACGATTCGCCAATTGCGCCCAACCAGTTTTCACATTGGATCATTCGCACGGCGCAAAATCAGTTTCCGTTCAGTGCCTATGCAGATGCCGCATTTGCGTGGCAACAGGTGCTGAATCTTTTTCCCGATGCCCTTGTAGCGGTGCTGATGCCCAATCACCTTCATCTGATCACGCATCGACGACAAGTCGCAAAGCAACTTTCAGGTCTAATGGGAGTCATCAGTCGTCATCAAAAACAGTCTGGACTTTGGCAGCGAATTGCTGAGCCGCAGTCAATTCAAGATGGGCGTCACTTGAAAAGAACCCTTCGCTATGTCTACCTAAATCCGTGTCGCTCTGAATTGTGTGGCGACCCTTTAGAATGGCAATGGTCGACGTATCGAAACGTAATGCGCGCAAGCGGTTCATCAACTGGTTCGTTAAGAATGTTGAAGTTAGCATTGCCTGAATTCGCGCGAAAGCCAGAGAGCGCCATCATCAGGCAGTTGCACCACTACGTTTCGAGCGACCCGAGTGTGAAGGTTACTGGCACTGAGGCTCCACGACTTCGCGAGTTTGATCGTGGCGAATTTCTGACCGTGGCCGTTGTCGAATTTTTAGCGGCGGTGATGGCCGCTACTCACGCCGACGCGAAAGCCCTTCTCGAAAAGAGCGCAACGAGGAGAGCGTTTCTTCGGTTGTGCCACTTTCACGGGCATTTCGACACGCAATTGTTGGCAAAGATTTGTGGAATTACCGATCGCTCAGTTCGCCGAGTCATGCTGATGCCTGAAGAGGCAACTCTCGGTGAAATAAAAATTTGCCTGGCCGAAAAACGTTTTCGTTCGGGTCTTGTCGAAGCCGAGGCCCTTCGATTCATTCGCTCCCGAGTGAGTGAGTGAGTGAGTGAGTGAGTGAGTGCGCTGCCCCCGTGGTTCAGTCGTCGTAGCGGCGCGCGTGTTTTCGCAACTGTCGATTTTTGAGCGTTTAGGGCGTGACGCGGCCAACGTTCATGGGGGTAACGTCCGCCCGTGGACGTTCGTCAAATCAACCGGCGAAATCCCCCGCCAGCGCCGGACCGCCAGCCAACCGCTGGAGTTCGCGCGCCAACCGCGCGTCAGCCGGCGAAGATCGCCGCCGGAACCAGCTCGCCACAAACGCCCATCACCGCTGCACGCCCGCCACAGACCCACCGCGGCCTCAGAGCCGATCGCGCCGCGCCGTCTCTGGGCGCCGCTCACTTCGAAAAATTATACATTAATGTGGTGAAAAAATAGATCCCGTCGACGCGAATTTCGTCAGCGAGGCTCGAGGTGGTCACTGATTGGCGTTGGTATGAGATTGAGCGTTGTTCGAAAAATCCTCCCACGCCGAGTCCCAAGTTTCTCGAGAACCAATAGTAACCTTGCAGACCTGCGCTCAGGTTGCGAAAATTCGCACTCAGCCGCGTGAGTTTACCGGCATCGGGTGCCCGCAAAATCGAGATCGGAAAAAAGTATGTGAATTTTCCGCCGAGGCTCCAGCGTTCGGTAAACTGTTTGCGCAAGTCAAGGCCGGCGCCTAATCCCCAGAATCGCACGCCGGCTGAATCGATCGCGGTGGTTGCGGTCGGCGGAATGAGTTGTTCAAAATTGCGCAGTTCAACGCCGAACTTAGGCGCCAAGAACCAGCCGAGACGGTGGTGTGAAAGAGCTGCGCGGTATTTCATGTACAGTTCAGCACTGAGAGTCGAAAACGATTTTCGGCTGATCTTGAAAAAAGTGAGGTCAGCGGCCGGCGAAAGCGCAAAGTGAGGAGAAAACCAGTACTCAGAGGTGAGTCGACCGGTCGTATTGACTGACGACACGTTTCCGGCGGTGCCAGTCGCAGGGCTTTTTAGAAAATAAGAATACGGAGCCATCATTCCCGAGACCGCAACATAACCCGTGCCCTCAACAAAGAGTGCATTGCGATTCAAAGTCAGATTTTCTTCGGCAACAGGCCCGCGTTCAACCGCACCATCGGCCACGGGGTCGATCGAAGCAGGTGATCTTTCGTTCGGCTTTGCGGTGATTGAACTCAAAGCGGTACTCGAGCTGGAATCAGTTACTAATCCTTGCACGCTCCAACTGAAATCGCCTTCGCCTGCAGGAATCGTGGTGGCAAGCTGTGTCTCGTTGCCGGCAAGTACCTTTGTGAAGACCGTTTTCTTGAGCTTTCCTAAATTTTGATTAAAACTAAACAATATGTGTGTAGCGCCTTCGATGGGTTTCCAGCGAAAACTGAGGCGCGGATCAGTCGGCGGTGGCAGTAAGCCTTTCGGAGCGAGTCCAGATATTTTTTCTAGCGCCTTTTTTTCAATGGTAAATGCACTGGGGTTGCTCCACGGACTAAAATGCGATTCACCGCCGGTTTCTTGAATGAGCGCGCGTACCCGCCACTGGTATTTTCCGACGTTGAGTGGCTTGGTGATTTTTGTGTCAAAGAGTTTGTCTCGTGTTGTCGGATTAGAATGAGCCGAAGCGCCTGTGCTTGCAGCGTCGCTTGTGATTTCAACCTCATACTGTGCGCGTGATCCTGAACCTGAGTCTGATCCTGATGCCGGGCCTGGGCCTGTGTCTGAGCCGAGAGCCCCTTCAGTGCTCAGGCCCAGTGCATTCCAACTCAACTGCGATTTCATCGGAAACGTATACGATTTCAATTCAGCCGAAGATTCGGGTGCGACAAGCGTCGGCGCCTCAGGCACGACAACGAGCTTCTCGCTGGGCGACCATTCGCCCGCCCGTGAAATTTTGTCGAAGGCGCGAACTTGGTAACGATAAATGCCTGGCGATAAGTTGCCTTTCCAGGTTGGCCGATTGATCGAGAGCGTTCGAGGCTTTTGCAGCGAGGCGCCACCCGAGTCTTGCGTGATTTGCAGTTCGTACTTTGTGGCAAACGTAACGGCGTCCCAGTCGAGGGTGACCGGCTTCGCGGTAGCAGTGTTTGAAATCAAGAACGAACCCAGCATAGCCAGTATAATGAGGCCAGAACTCCATGCTGCAGTTGGTGCCTTCATCGCGGTCATTGCACCGCCTTTGAACGAACCTTAGGTGCTCGTAGCACTTCGCCGGTGGTGAGTACGATTTGTTTTTCAGCCGTCGCAGCACCGAATCTTCCGAGCGGGTCTTTGGCACGAATCGTGATGGCATACTTTCCGGCTGTGAGCGTGTCGAGTTTGAATTGCGTTTGTGTCAGAGCTTTTTGAACCACCACTTTGCGTTCGCCTGCCGCTAATGGAGTGACCACTCCCGCGAGTGCTCGGCCCCGCGGCCCCGAAGCGCCTGCCAGTGCCGCAGCCATTTGCGCTGCTTGGGCATCTAGCTCAGGGGTTCCGATTTGGGTGACCGTGAGCTCATACTCGGTGGCGTCTTTGACTTCGCTCCATCTGATCTCGGGTTTGCGTTCTTCGGTGATGAGGTTGAAAGTATTTGAGCCGTTGACAGAAACTTGTGAACTTGCCACCAATTCGCCGTAGTGTTGAAAGGTAAAGCTATTCGTGCTCGATGTCTTGAGTGGCTTACCCTCGTCGTCAAATTGCCGTACACGCCAGTAAAAAGTACCCAGCCCCAGTTTGAACTGTGAAAGCGCGATTTCATTACGGGTGATCGCTTGGGTTTTTAATTCTTGGGTGAACTGTGGGTCTTTCGCAATTTCGATTCTGGTTTCTTTGGCAGCCACTTCGATTGATTGGGCGGTTGGGCTGGTTTTGAATCTGAGCATGAGTTCAGGCTCGTCTTTCCAAAAGAGCACACGGCTTTGGTCTTTGGGTTCAATCAAGGTGATCGGAGTGCCAGAAAATAGCGATACCGATGTCCATTCGCTTTGAGCCACCAATTGCTCTTTGATCCAGCCTTTGACTTGCCACTGGTAGTGACCTTCAAGCGGTGCGGCCCAATCAAATGCCGATGCTTTTGATTTTTGCTTTTTGATCACTTCTTTAGACTTCGTATTTTTCAATTCAAATTCGTAAACGCAGTCAGGCGCTTCACTCGTCCAGGCAAAGCGAATGCGATTGGGCTTTTCGAGTGCTGCCTCAGGTTTTGGATTCAAGATGCTCACCGCGAATCGATCAGACTGTTCAATCGCGAACGACAGAGGGGGGTTAGTCGATTCAACAATTCTGAGCTGGGCAGGGTCGCCTGAGTTAGCCGGGCCTGCGATAGCCGCGCTTGAGTTCGCATACGTGCTCTTAATTCGCCAGAAATAGCGACCAGTGGCAATACCTGTGAGCGAAAGCACTCCATTTGAAATCGAGACTGATTCTTTTTTGAGTACGTTTTTAAATTCAAAGTCATTCGAAACTTCGAGTTCATGCTTGGCATTGCTGGCAATCTCGCGCGGTACTGTCCAGCGAAATGACACCGGGGCCGATTCATTAAACGTTTGAATGCGTGACTCTTGATTCGGGGCTTGTAGCTGAATACTCGAAGTCATCACTAATCGAAGCGATCTAGCCTCTGTCGCTCGTTCGCCAGTTTTCACTCGCCAGTAATAAGTGCCTGGAGCAAGCGTGGCTGCGGCAGTTTGCTTTTTATTCGCCGTCGTTGAGTCAGCACTGGCAGCGTCGACACGATTGACTTCAGTGTCGATGAGGGTTTTGAACGATTTCACTTTCGAAATCTGAAGCGTGCCGTTCTCTTGATCAGAAGTTTGACCGCCTTCTTGTTTTTGCGCGCGGGGTTCCCAGGTAAATTTAATTTTTGCGCTTGGGTCTTGAGTGCGAGACAATACCAATTCAGCGCCGGGTTCTGGCCCAATGAGCCTAGCCGGCAAAATTTCTATTTTCTTTTTACCACTCGAGTCGACTGTTACCTTCGTGTCTTCTCCGTTTTTGCGTAGCACAACGCTACCCTTGAGAAAACCTAGGGTGAGATCGCTGGTTTGATCTAAGACGACAAGTGAAGACTCGCCAATTTCGAGTTCGGTGCCATTGAGCATTCTGATTTTGGCTTCAGAGTTTTCACCTGTTTGAATGGTGTCTTTGAAAAAGAACGCCTCGTTTGGCGAAATGAGATGCCAACGATAGCTTGAACTCAATTTTCTTTTTACCACTGATTTGGTTGCAGCTAGGCTTGCGATCGTGGGGCCTTTGCCTTGGTCAGAACGGGTGTGAAAGTCTCGGTAGAGCCAAGTAAAACTGATCGATGCGCCGATAAGGCAGATCGCACTGGTGACGATTGCGGTGAGTGAGTGTAGTGTTAGCTTTCGACTCATAAATGATTGCCCTAGAGTGCGCGACCGAAAGGCACTTAGGCGCCTGCGAATTCCTCCGTCTTTCTTTTCGGTGTTAAGTGTTCGAAAGTTAACCAACAATAGGTAACAAAATTGAAAATCAATGTGATGCGGTTGTGGCCCAATGCGAAATTGTTAGAGCCAGCGATGGTTTTTTGGCGCCTTCGGTGATTGAACTCATTCGAGAATCTGAATTATTTAATGATTACAGCCAGCCGGTCGATAAGTCTTTTGCGATGTTATTTAAAAAGACTACAAAAAAGACAATTGAGCCCGAAGCGGCGGCAGAAACTAAGCCAAAGCTGAGGCCAAAAATATGGTTTGGTATCGGGGCAAAGCTCATTGCCTTGGTCGGCTTTGTTCTCTTGGCTTCGATTGTGAGTCTCGTTTGGATGAACTCTCGCATGTTCGTTGAGCACGCGACAGTAACGCTCAATAAAATGAATTCTGACATGGCTTCTAGTATTGCTGGCCAAATGCGAGAAGTGTTTGTTAATGTGACTGACAAAATGCGAGTGATGGGGGGTGTGTTAGTGCAAAACACTTCGGCCCAGACGATGACGCTCGAAAAAGAAAAACTTCTGGCCTCTAGTTTTTTTGAAAAAGACAAAGAATTTTTGGCTCTTTTTGTGATTGAGCTAGACGCGAGTTCACCAGTCGGCGTTCGGGCGTCGAGTCGCCTCGTGTCACCAGAACTGGCTAACTGGAACGATGCTAACGGTGACGAATTGCTCAACTCGACACTCAGTAGTCCAGAGCTGGGTTTGAAAGCGATTTTTCAAAACGACATTTCACTGGGCCTAATTCCGGTATCAGAAGGTGGGTTTGCGGTTGTGGTCGGTGTACCCCTAGTGGCTGGCTCTACCGAAGGCACTTTCACTCATGGTGTGATTTCGGTTGTGAAGCATCAGCGATTTGAGGCGCCCTTTCAAGAAAGCTCACAGATCACAAGCTTTCTCACTGACAGACGAGGGCGCCTTCTCGCACACTCAGACCTTTCAAAAGCCAATTTGGGCGAGTCGATGGCTGCCACTGAAGTGGTGAAACAGATGTTAACTGGCAAATTCAATAACGGTCAGACCCGTTATGAAGATCCGGTGACTCGTGAAATCAAGTTAGGAGCCTATCGTACGGTTGGATTTTCTGGTGTCGGCGTCGTGGCCGAAGTTCTCGAAGCTGAAGCCTTTGAGCTTTCGTCACAAATTAAGAACCGTGCGATATTGCTCGCCGCCGGAATTTTGTTCACGGCTTTCTTGTTTGCCTATTGGTATTCGAAGTCTCTCACTTCGCCGATTGAAAAGTTGGTTGATGCGGCAAGGCTCATTTCTGAGGGCAATTTCAAGATTCGCCTGACGCCGAAGTCACGAGATGAGATTTCGCACTTAGCTCTGACATTCAATGAGATGGCCGCAGGGCTCGAGGAACGTGACCGAGTGAAAGAAACGTTCAACAAATTTCATAATAAAGAAATTGCTGAAAAATTATTAGCCGGAGAAGTGAAGTTGGGTGGAGAGCGCCTCGTCGCCACGATATTTTTTAGTGACGTGCGCGGTTTTACGGCTCTCAGCGAATCGATGCAACCTGAGCAAGTCGTTGAGATGCTCAATGAGTACATGACCCGAATGGTGAGTGTGATCAGAGCGAACGGTGGGATTGTTGATAAGTACGTGGGTGATGCGATCATGGCACTTTGGGGCGTTCCGTTTGCAAAACCTGATGACTCAAAGCGGGCGCTCAAGGCGTGTTTAGAGATGCGCGAAGAGCTGGCCAAACTCAACGAACTGCGAATATCTCGGGGACAAGGGGCACTGAAAATCGGAATGGGATTGAATCGCGGCGATGTCATTGCAGGCAATATTGGTTCAAATGAAAAGATGGAATACACCGTCATTGGCGATGCCGTGAACCTTGGCTCGCGAATTGAATCGATGACAAAAGAGTATGGCACTGACTTACTCATCTCAGAGTCGATCTACTCAGAGACTCACGAATCGTTCGTTTTTGAAAAAAGCCATGCGACCAAAGTAAAAGGAAAATCTGAGGCCATTCAAGTTTACAAAGTGCGCGGGTACGTTGATCAAGACGGCAAAGAGGTATTGATTGAGACGGCCTACTCATCGTACGCCGCTGAAAAAAGTGATAAAGTAGTGCACGAAAATCCGGCCCCTGCCGCTGCTGATACGGCCACGATGGCAGAGGTAGATACGATTACCGAGGTAGGTAAGATGACAGAGACATCGACAGTTTCGCTTGAGCCCGAAGTGAGCGTTGATGAAATTCAGGCTCCCGTGTTTGTGGCTGATGAGTTGCCGGCTGAAGAGGTCGTTTCAGATGAGACACCAGGCGATCTTGCCGAAGAGCTCTCAGTCTCTCATTCGGCTGTTGTATCGCCTGGGCCTCAACAATTACAGTTTCGCGGAATCGTTCTAGAAGAACTCGAAGATCTAGAGAGTCTCAAAAAGAGCGATCGAGCCGCTTAAAGTCAGTTAGTCAGCACTGCTCATGTGTTGTCGGCGGGGCAGACATCAGCCGTTTTTTGAACATCGGTGATGAGATTTGAAATGTCATAACCGTGAAGGGTCTGGAGTCTTTGGTAAATGCCATCGAGAACAGGTTGCTCCATCTTTTGAGTGCGCGAAAGAATCCAGAGAAACCCGCGTTTAGGTTCGCCGACCACTGCGTACTCATAATTATCGCCAAGTTCAATTACCCAGTAGTCGCCTCTGAATGGCCAGAAAAACATGACTTTGAGTTTTGCATTAGTTTCTGTGTCAGATACCCAAGCTTTGCCGGTTACTGATTTGGTGAGTTCTGGGTTTGATTCTTTTCGGCAGGTATTGACCACTTTGATGCCGCCTTCAAGGGTTTCGCCATTGCGAAGTGAGTAGTTGGCGGTGGCGCAGATGCAGTTTTTTTCAAAGCGATTCGGAAGTCTCGCCACTTCGTACCAGTTTCCGAGATAACGATTCAAATCAACTTTCGCAACAGTCTGAAGAGGCTCATCTGTTGGCCCTTTTCCCAAGGCTTGGGCATCGTTGCCAACGGCAAGTGTGACTAACGCGGCAATCCCCGCGATCGCTAGACCGGCGGTAATTTTTTTAAGAGTCATTGGGTTGGTTTTGTTTTTGGTGTGTTTCATAACGTCTTCCTTCTTTTTTTCGCTTTCTTTCATTGTTAGGTGTTAGGCGGGCTAGATTCTCTAGTTCCGCCTGAGATCAGTTGAAAAATGCATTCATCAAATTGATGAAGCGATTCGAATCTTCTCACTTTTCGCCCACGAAGGCTTTCATCGAGGTTGGCCAGTGGCCCGCCGAACCAAAACTCGATCTGTTTTGGAATTTTTCGATCTAGTTCGTGTATGAATCGTGAGAAAGATAATTTTTGTACCGCTTCGGGTAGGGGGCTTGAACCGATCACTAGAATGTTTGCTTCTGAGCGCACTACGGCTTGCGCGAGGTTGTCAGTGGGTAGGTTGGGGCCCAGGTACTTGGCGTTTAAGCCGTGACCAGAAAAGAGGGTGGCGGCCATTAGCGAACCAAACTCATGGAGGTCGCCCTCAGGTGTTGCGAAGACAGCCGACAGAGGGCTGGTATCCCAAGGGTTGAGTTCTTGCAAAAGTTGTCCGAGGTGATTTCTCGCATGAGAAGAAAGCGCGTGTTCGTGAACGATGTCAAACGCCCCGCTTGCCACGAGATCGCCAACCGTTTTAAAAGTCGGCACGAGTACGTCGAGTACGAAGCTTCGCGAACCCAAGACGATTTTACTTTGGTTGAGAATTTGATTCGCCTTTGAAATGTCGAGAGCTTTGAGCGCTTCTCTTAATTGCGGTAATATTCGACTGAGGTAGGTGAGTTGATTTTTGTTGTCGAGTCGACTCGATTTTTGGCCGAGTCCAATGAGAGCTCGCGCCCTGTGGGCTTCTTCGGGTAGTTCATTGAAATGGGCGGCCGCACCAGGAAGCGTGTCTTTAAGGCTGCCGAGTTGCACTACGGTCAGCTTCGCGATTTGCCCGATGAAGTGTCCGTTTTGTGAGAGCACCGACAAGAGCTTGAGTTTTTCAACGTCATCGATTGAGTAAGCTCGCCGCCCTGTTTGTGTTCTTTTGGCGACAACCGCTTGGTAGCGGCGCTCCCACGCACGAATGGTGCCTGGCTTTAGCCCAGCGAGTTCGGCAGTTGTTTTGATAGTGAGAGAGCCTTGTTTCACGGTTATTTCCTCTAATGGCTCTGATCTTAGCAGTTATTAAATTGTATGCAATCTAATTGTACAAAGGTTGTATTTTTTCTTAGTACATAGATTGTACGTTGGAAGCCGAGAATTGGACCTCTGTAGATGGGTTTTTCGAAAAACTCTGGGAAATTCATGAGAAATTATGGGAAATTCTACGAACTACGCCCAAGAAACGGGCGTGTGATCGTCAGAAAGGGATCTGATCCCTTTTCGTAGGGTATTGTGGGTTTTCCAGCGTTCGGTGCTCCAGTCGGGGCCGATGCACTCTTCGGGGTGGGTGGCAGTAGCGTATAGCCGTTCGATGTAGATCGATGGCGACAAGTGAGTGATGAATCGTCTGATGATGTCAGTGTACTCATCGAGAGTGACTAATCCAAAGGGCTGCCGTTTGTAGCGCTCGGCGAGGCCGGTGTTTTCAAGCACCATGAGTTGGTGCAGTTTGACGCCGTCTACCGGGTATCGGCTGAGAATCTCTGCGGTGCGCTGAGGAGTTGTCGGCAAATCAGTGGGCATGCCAAACATCAAGTGAACGCTGAGTTCGACGTTCGGTGCGAAGGTCTTGATTTCTTGAATCGCGTTGAGTGATTGCTCGGCCGTGTGACCGCGCGCCAGCCATTCGAGAGAGCGATTTTCTAATGATTGTACGCCGAGTTCGAGAATGACGGGTTTGATCTTGGTGAGCGACTCGATCAGTTCTAAAATGGGTTGAGACAGGCAATCAGGGCGGGTGCCTATTGAGAGGGCGTGAATTTCTGGGTGTTCAATGGCGGCTAGGTAGAGTTCTTTCAGTTCGCCTAAGTCATCAGTGTAGGTGTTTGTGTAACTTTGAAAATAGGCGATTAGCTTTTCAGCGTTGAAGCGTTTCTTAATGGCTTCAAAGCGAGAGTCGATTTGTTTTTTGACTTCGTCGCCTCGTCCTTTTTTTGCGTGAAAAGAGCTTGATCCTCTCACGTCACAAAATGCGCAACCATTTTTCATGAGGGTGCCATCTCGGGTTGGACACGTAAACCCCGTTGACACGACGACTTTATAAGCTTTGCCACCGAGCTTGCGTTTTACGTGCGAACTGTAAGACGTGTACATGAGGTCTGAGGGTTCTTGAAAGGTTTCCACCCCATGCCCCGTACCACAGGCGATTGCCTAATGAAAACGACTATAGGTAAAAGGTGAGGTTGATTGCCTCAATCGTGAGATCAGTTGCAGCCGATGAGATTGAGGTCGTCACCTTTGGGCCCAGGCCAAACCAGGGCGTGAAGTGGTAATTGCCGCCCACTGAGAGATTGAGTGAACCCGTCACTGACGCACCTGTTGTGGTCAAATGGTGAAGAATGTAAGCCGTGTTGCCGTACAACGATAGTCTGCCTTCGCTGAAAAAATGATAGGTGGCCGAAGGGCCAGCCGATAAGGTGGTCGAATTTTTGGCAAAACTCGTTGAAAAGTGGGTTGCCATTCCGAGCGAGGCTCGGTCCATAAAGAAGTATTCAACTGACGGGCCCATGCTCATGAAGGTCGTTTTGGTGACGCTACCGTAGGTGAGCGCGATGTTATTGAGACCGAGTGACCAAGCATCGGTATTAATGTTGGCGTAGGGCCTGGCGCTGATCGAGCTCAATTGCTCAGAACTAGAATTTGCAGACGCTGTTAAAGAAATTACCAATGCGATCATGGCTACCAAAATGTGTTTCATGTACGACCCTCTTTCAGACAGAAAGCATGAGTGCACTCAGAGAATTTGTCAATTGGGTGTTGAGAATTTGACACTAGCAAGCTTACATCTTGAGTTAGTCGCTTAAAAAAAGCGCTCTAGCTGAGATTTAAAAAACTCGTCGAGAGAAATTCCATCGCTACCTATTAAGTAGGGCTTGGCCTTCGGATATTTTGAAAGAAATTTTTGCATACCCGGTAGGCTTTGGTTACGAGTTCCACTTTTGACTTCAAAAGCAAGAATCGTCGATCCTTTTTGTATGACGAAATCGACTTCAAAATTGCCATCGCGCCAGTAGCAAACAGTGAGTCCAGCTTCGGTTGCTTGATTGAGCAAGTGACTGCCTACGGCGCTTTCAACCAGTCTTCCCCAGTATTGGCGATCGGCTTTTGCTTCAATCAAATGATAGTCAGCCTGGGCTGAAATGAGAGCCGTATTGAACGCCTGAAGTTTTGGAATCGATGACCGCGTGCGATGACGTGTACCCTCAAATTTTTGAAGCCCGGTGCAAAGGCCGGCTCCTTCGAGTAGTCGAAGGTAGTGAGCGAGGGTAGTGGTGTTGCCCACATCTAAGAGTTGGCCCAACATTTTTTGATATGAAAAAATTTGCGATGAATATTCGCATGCCAACTGAAAGAGCCTTCGAAGGAGTGCCGGTTTTTCGATGCGAGCATGCATCAAAATGTCGCGAGAAACCGTGGTTTCAATCAATGAGTCGAGAATCATGCGTTTCCATCGATTGAAATCGCCATAGAGTGTCGCACTGCCAGGGTATCCACCGAAAAAAATAAATTGATCGAGGGTCACGCCAAAGGCTTCGTTCATTTCTGAAAAAGACCAATGAGGAACTCGGATGACCTCAAAACGGCCAGCAAGACTTTCAGTTAAACCCTGTTCAATTAAAAGTGCGGCCGACCCAAGAAGCACGACCTTCATTTGGCTATTGTGGCGGGTGTCTTCATCCCAGAGACGTTTGACGGTCTCAGACCACCCTTCTATTTTTTGAATTTCATCTAGAATCAAGATATCTTTGCCTAATGCGCGTGCGGCCTGCCACTGTTCTTGAATCCATACTTTACCCTGCAGCTGCTTGTCATCGCCAGTTTCAAAATGAGATTTGAGGCCGAGTCTCTCGATGGTCTGGTGCGCCAACGTCGTTTTGCCGACTTGCCTTGGACCTAGCAAAATTTGAATGAATTTGCGTTTTTCTTGCAGCCTTCCGAATAATTCTTGGCTCTGAGCTCTGTAAATTAGCTTGTTATTCTGAGTGGTTACAGTTTTACTCATTCTAATGAGTAATTTTACTCAATCAAACGAGTAAAAGCAATAGCTTAAACTCTGACTAGGCAGACTAGTCAGACTAGGATGAGAAGCACTAAACCAACGGCAATTGCCCCAGAAGCTCGGTCGAGCTCGAAGTCACCAACCCCGGCTCTGCCCCGAGGCTAGCCGTCAGAGGCGCGGCGACAGCGTCGTCGCCATTCGTGCCAGTCAAGCGAAACACGCTATTTTCGTAGCGGCCGAGGTGAGTGTTCGCCACTTCGAAAGCCTCTTGGGCTTTTTTCAGGCCCTTACCGATTTCTTCGAATTTGCGCTCGAAGTGTTCAAAATGGCGGCGGGCTTTTTTGACGTCTTCAATGGTTTTCTCAACGCCCTTCGCGAGCTCATAGTAGTCTTGCGCGATGACCATCGAGCGAAGGCTGATGGCTAGAGTATTCGGCGAAACCGGATAAACTTTTAGTTTCACTAAATCTTCGAATAATTTGCCGTTACGCGTGACTTCGAAGTAAAGTGTTTCGCTTGGCAGAAACATCAAGGCCATGTCAGTGGTGCCAAAGTCAGGTCGAATGTATTTATCGGCAATTGATTTTGCCTGAACACGAATGACATCGCCCAAAATTTTTCTCGCCACCTCTAAATCACTCGGGTCACTTGACTCAAATAATGGCAAGACTTGTTCACGCGGAAACTTGCTGTCAATGGGTAGCACATGTTTCGGAAGTTTCACGACCGCGTCGACACGGTCAGTGCTGCCTTCGGTAATCGAATACTGAAGTTCGTAACCGGTCTGCGGCAAAAAATCAGCCAGTAAGCGCTCGAGCGTGGCTTCGCCAAATCCGCCTCGCAAATGGGGTAGTTTGAGCAAATTATTGAGTTCGACGACTGACTGGCTAACGGTGCCCAGGGCTTGAAGTTTGAGTTCTGCGGCCTGTAAGTGCTGTTGAACTTTTTCGAAATGCTTGAACCCTTCTTTTAAGTTTTCATTGAGTTTGTTTTCAACCGACTGCCCGATCAATTCTAAGCGCTGATTGACTTGAAGTTCAAGTGACTGAAGTCTCGCCTCTAGTAACGTTGTATTCTTTGCGAGCACTGCCGACTGTTCTTGGCGAGTGACCGATAGAAGTTTCTCAAATCTCTCTGAGGTTTCTTGCGCGTTTCGAAATTGCCCCTGAAGCAACCCCTCGCGCAAGTCGGCCGACTGGCGAGTGATGGTTTCAGTGAGCATGCTCATTGATGGAGTTAACTGGCTTGATACCGATTGAGCAAGTGATTGACTGATCGCAGTTGAAAAACCACCAAACGAACTCTGCTGCACCTGCAGGTCGGTTTCTGCTTTTTTCTGGGCCCAGTGGGTGAATGCGCGCCAGAGTGCGAATGCGCAACCTAGAAGGGCAGTCAAGGTGATCGCTAAGAAAATACCTAAGAAAATAATGGTCGAGGTCATTTGTGTCATAGAGTTTTGAGGCCACTGTCATAGGTTTTTGGGCCTAGGTCAAATTGAGATTCGAATGACGCAAAAAAACCTAGCCAAGCCCCTTAATGCCTGTGTTATGACGTAAGGTATCTTATGAATAAAACTGAAAAATTACCTAAAGTGAGTCACTCGGCCTTCGATACTCGAACCCTTGTCGTTTTAATGGCCGTAGCCGTTTTGCTCTACATCATGAAGTCGTTCTTGTTGCCGTTGATGATGGGTGGGCTGATTGCGATATTGATTTTTCCGATGGTGGTGATTTTTGAGAAAAAATTGAAGTGTTCTCGCTCACTCGCCTCGGTGTTGGTGACGCTGATTACGGCCCTTCTCGTTATTTTTCCGTTCTCACTCATGATTGGTGTCGGAGTTCAAAATTCGCTAAAACTTTTTCGATCATTAAAAGACAAGATTGATCTTTCAGGCGGTTGGTCAAATTTCGATGTGTTGCAGTTTGATTGGGCCCAAAAGCTGCTTTCAAAATTTCCGTTTGAAAAAGAAGAAGTGCTCTCGACAATGACCGATTTGTCGAAGGGTTTGGTCGAAAAATCAGCCACATTATTCTCGTCGATCGTTTCAGAGTTGCCGAGCTTAACGTTGGGGGTGGTGTTTACGGTTTTGAGTTTGTATTTCTTCTTAAATGACGCAGAAAGGGTTGAAAAAACTGTGCGTCAGGTTTCGGTATTCAAAGACCGTGAGACCGACCGACTGATCTCTACCTTTTCAAAAATGGCGCGATCGGTGATGGTGGCCTCTTTGGGGTCGGGCTTGATTCAAGCTGTTATCTACTCAGTTGCCTATTGGATCGCCGAATTTGGGTTCGGGCGTGGAGGGGCTTCAGGCGGATTTCTCTTTGTCTGCGTTTTTGTCGCCTCATTCATTCCGGTGATTGGTAGTGCCCCGATCACTTTCGGCTTGGCGATCTATGAAATTTTTCAGAGCGGGTACCCAGTTGGAGTAACGCTCCTGATCGGAGCTACTCTCGTTTCGGTCTCAGATAACATCACGCGCCCCGCAATTTTGCGTGGGGCGGCTGACCTGCATCCTCTGCTTGGCCTTGTCAGTGCGCTTGGAGGCCTCGAGGCGTTCGGGTTTGTGGGTATGTTTATTGGGCCGATTTTGGCTGCTATGGTGCGGGTCGCAGTTCAGATTTTAATAGAATCTCGTCATTAGCCTGCGAGAATGATTGACAATTTGGCATCGCATCAGTTTGAATCAAATATCATGAAAGAGTCATCATCACCCAAATCGAAGTCTTCAAAGGGCGCGATCACTTCGAGTAGCACAGCCGAGTATTTCTCAAAAAACCTGCAGCAAGTGGGCTTTTCGTCACAAACGAAGGCCGTGTTGACCACCTTGAAAGAGGCCGTCGACAACTCTTTAGATGCTTGTGAAGAAGGCGGCATTCTACCAGAAGTGAAGGTAGAGATCACCAAATTGGGTGCTGGGTCACTCAAAAACACCGACAAAATCAAAATTCGAGTCGAAGACAATGGTCCAGGTATCTCTGAAGATGACATTCCGAAGGTATTCGGCGAGTACCTGGCTTCGTCTAAGTTTGGCAAAGGTCGTTGTTCGCGCGGTCAGCAAGGTATCGGAATTAGTGCTGCAACCACTTGGGCGCAATTAACGAATGCCACCGGCGCTCGCGTTATTTCAAAGACCAAGTCGATGCGTAAAGCAGTTTCTTGCATCGTTGAAGTCGACATCAAGAACAATCGCGGCACCATAAAAGAGCGAGAAACCCTCGATTGGGACAAACCTACGGGCACGACTGTCGAGTTTGTCATCGATGGCCGCATTCAATTAAACGGTGAAGCGGGCCTGCTCAGTTACCTCACCGGTACGGCGATCGTGAATCCACACCTGACTTTGACCTATAAAATTGCTGAAGAACCGGTTGCCACGATACCTAGAGTGACCGAAGAAATTCCAGAATTGCCCGACGCAGTCGAGCCTCACCCGCACACCATGAAGTTGGGCGAGTTCATTGCACATTCTCACTTATTTGGACGAGTGAAAGTAAAAGAGTGGTTAAAAAGGGGATTTTCACGAGTTCACGAAGGCGTACTCAATGACATCGTGAAAGCGGGTTTGTCTCGAAGTATAATAGAAAAGTCAGTCGACAGCACGTCAGAAACTGATTTTAAAAACTTGTTCACGACCATTCAGAACCTTCAGTTAATGGCACCGTCAACAAAGTCGGTGATGGTCATCGGCGAAGAGGCTCTTTCGAAAAGTATCTTGCGTATGGGCGCAATCGATTTCTTCGCAGTTGTGACCAGAAAACCGACCATTTGTGATTTCAAACCGGTTGAAGTTGAAGTCGCTATTGCGAGACTTCAAAAGCGCGTGGGTGAGGCAGACGAGCCTGTGCAAGTCCTGCGTTTTGCGAACCGCGTGCCGTTGCAATTTGACAAGTCGTCTTGTGCGATTGCCCAGTCGATCAGCTCGGTCAATTGGCGCGCTTACGGCATTGCTCAGCCAAGAGAGTCGTTGCCGCAAGGCCCTTACATCATTGCCGTAAGTGTGATTTCGCCGTTCATTAAGTTTAAGAACGCATCGAAAGAAACCATTGATGGTTCTGACGAACTGGTTGAAGAAATTAGACGCGCGCTCATTCAAGCCGGTCAGAAGTTATCGAGGCACATTAAAAAAGAATCTAAAGAAGGCGAGTTAGAAGAAAAACTTCGGCACATTGAACAGTTTTGTCCGATCTTAGTCGAAGGGCTTTGCCGCATTACTGATGCTCCTGATTCGAGAAAAAAGCGTGCAGAAGAGGGCTTGGTTAAGATCTTGGGCCGCGATGCCAGAGACACCGAAGCTGAACTCAAAGTTGCCCACGCTCGACTAGAAAAAATTACCGATCGAGAAAATAGCAAAGAAAAAGACTTGGCTAAAGAACGTGATTCCGAAAATGACTCTGGTGACGATTCCGATGACGAATCAGAAACTGCGGATGGAGAATAGACATGGCATCGAATCAAAACATCCCAAAGTTAAGTAAAGAGCTCTGCTCGAAGATGCTTTCTGACCTAGAAAAAGCGCGACGCCCGGTTTTGCTAGCGACTAAATGTTCGCTTGATAACGCCAATTATTCACCAAAAGTAGGGTACCTAACCCCAGGCAATAAGAAGGTGCGCACTGAGCTCAATGTGAGTTCAGTAAAAAAAATGACACGAGCGATTTTCATGCTCGAGATTTTGCTGCGGCACTTAGAGACAGGGCAAGTTAACTCAAAACGCGAACTTTACTACATCGCAAAAGGTTATACCAAGGGTGACCCGCGATTGAAGCCTCTCGACTTTGGCGATCAAGAAGAGAGTGACTCGACCATCGATTTTATTTGTGAGTTGCTTGAGTGTTACCGTGAAGAACTCAATTGTTTTGCCGATGACCGCGGTGGGCAGACTTACTCACAACAATTGGTGGTGACTGAAACCTTGCCTGATGGTGACAAGGCCGTGATCGATCTTTCAAAATTGGGTACTTCGCCGTTTCAGCCGAAAAATCGACCGCAAAATCTAAAACTCGCAGTCAAAAAGAAAGTCGATTTTGCCCTCATCGTCGAATCACAAGGTACTGCCAATACGTTTGCTGCCAACGGCTTCACGAAGCGCAATAATTGTATCTTGATCGGCGCTCAAGGGGTACCATCGAATGCCGTTCGTGGTTGGTGTAAGTTGATTCAAGATCAGCTACGAATTCCGATGTTCTTTTTTGGTGACCTCGATGCGTACACCATGCAGAATATCTTTCGCACGCTTAAAGCGGGTTCGGCCGCTTCTTTGATTCGAAATTCAGATTTTTCAGCACCTGATGTGAAATTCTTGGGTGTGTTGCCTGAAGACGTCAAAAAATACGACCTATTGGCTTATCCAGTGAAAGAAAATGACGCTCAAGAAATGAGATCGTTAAAAAAAGCGGCAGATGTCATGAAAAATGATCCGTTTTTTCAAGATAAGCGCAACAAAGGCTTAGCTAATATCTTGCACTGGTTACTCAAAGAAAAAATGCGTTGCGAGCAGCAGTCGTTTTTTACGGTTGATCCGCGAGATCCGATCATGCCTGAGAAGATCATTCTCGATAAGATCAAAAACGGCATTTACGTTTGAAAACTAGGGGTGTTGCTCATGCAAATGCCCCATCTGGTTTTGCACTTATTTCAGGCTTTGATGAAGCAATATCCACGGCCATCTGTGCCGTCCTTTCAATCTCTGACTAGCTAGGGGTCGCCCCCGTTCTTTGGGCTCGCCATCCATGGCTCACCCGTATCGCGCCTGCGGCGCGAACGCTTCCGCTTACGGGAGGCCCAAAGAACGGGGGCGACCCCTAGCTAGTCAGAGATTGAAAGGGATATCGGGTGGCGAGGGGTAGAGCTCACGAATGGGCGATCCATTCAGGGCATCCTAAAATTTCAAAAGTAGCATGACATGCTACTTTTGAAAGACCTTTACGAAAATAGCATGACATGCTACTTTTGTCATAGTGGCACACTCTCGAAAAAGATACCTTGAAGGTCTTCTGACGAATAGTATGGGGTTGAGCCCTTTGGTTGGCGTTTTGGGGCATCGGCAGGTGGGTAAAACAACCTTGCTTGAGCAAAACGCCAAGAGTTACTTCGTTCTCGATCAGAAAAAAGAGCAGGCCGAAGCCAAAGCAGAGCCCTACCAGTACCTTGCCACCCGAGCAGGAAGTTGGGTCGCACTCGATGAGTGTCAAAGTGTGCCTGAGCTTTTTCCTGAACTCAAAGAGTGGGTTCGCACTCATAAGAAACCGGGTCAATTCATCTTGAGTGGTTCGGTGAGATTTAGTTCAAGAGAGGCGATTAAAGAGTCGCTCACTGGACGTATCGTGAATCTTGAACTTCTTCCGTTTAGTCTCAGTGAAGCACATTCTGAACGGTTGTCTGATTTCTTACTGCGGGCGCTAGAAGCCACAGACTTCACTCGTTGGGTTCATTCTCTGCCTAAGCAGACATCGGGTATCGAAAAGCGGCATCAACAATTGAGGCAGTATTGGGAAACCGGTGGGTTGCCGAGTGTTTGTTTCTTGCGCGATCCTAAACAACGGCGCTTTAAAATTGAAGAACAGTTACTCACGATCTTAGATAGAGATGTGCGACTCGTCAAAAAAATTCAGTTGCCGCTTGGCGATATTCGGGCTGTGTTGACGGCTTTAGCTGAGCAACACGGGCAGCCCCTGAATCTAACCATAATTCGAAGTGAAACCGGGATTTCGTTGCCCACAGTAAAAAAGCTTCTTTATGTCTTTGAAGCGACTTTTCTCATACGGCCCTTACGAATTGAGGGCTCTACTAAGGGCACTTGCTATTATTTCGAAGATCAAGCTGAGGCCGGGCATTTAGTGGTTCAAAAAAAATACACAGACTCAGAGCTTTTTATTCACTCTCTTTATTTAAATTTGCGCACTCAGTTTGAGTACCGTTTAGGAGAAGTTTATTCGGTGTTTCGGTTTGAGACTCAAGGGGGCGCGCTGGTGCCTTTGTGCTTTCAAACACGTATGGGAACGATTGGCATCATACCGGTGCTATCTGCTGAAGACGCCTACAAGCAGAATATGGGCAGTATTCGTAGTTTTTTGGCAAAATACTCGCAGTCTAAGGTTCTTCTCGTGCATCTAGACGCCAAATCACCTCAGGCCATTAATGACCGGGTCATGAGTGTCGCGGCCGGGATGGTTCTTTAACCCGTGCTTACTGACAACTGACGCTGGTGGTTCGCACGCCGTCAAAGCTTGGGTTGGCGGCTTGTTCAAACATCGTGGTGCCGTTTGAGTACTGCAAGATTCCGGTGAGCTGTTTGTGTTCAGCGCTTGCGAAAGAATCTAGGTCGCTTGAGAAAAAGGCAAAACAGTACATATTGTCGCATTCATTTGAAAAACAAACTCGAGTCATGTCACCTTCACTCGAATATTCAAAAAAGCTGGCATCCGGAATTCCCACTACAGGTGAAGTTTGCGTGAGGCGTTTTGAGCTTAAGTATTCGAGCGTGAACGCTGGTTTTTGCCCGACAATGGTTGCCGTGCAGTTGACTCGTCTGATGGCGGTTTCAGAGGCGAGGGTTCTGACTGGGCTGAGCAATAAAACAGTGAGGCCAAGAACAGCAGATAAAAGGATTTGGATTAATTTCATAATGACAGTTTAATATATAGAGATAATGTAAAAATCAACGACTATTTATTTGCATGTCAATGACGCTGTGCGACTTACGGGTTGTTGTGTTGCGTTCAGGCTTCGCGCGACTTCATCACCTTGAGTAGCGGAAAAATCAAAATCAAGCCAGGAAAGGCCAAAAAGAAGCTGATCCAGTAATAAGTCGTCCAGCCAAGATGAGTTGAGACGTACCCGGCCACGGGACCCACTAGCACTCGACTGAGAGCCATGACGCTAGTGAGAAAAGCGAACTGTGACCCCGAAAACTGCTGTGAACACAAGCTAGTCAAGAACGCAATGAACGCGGTCGAGCCGAGTCCAGATGAAAATTGGTCAAATCCAATGACGAGGCTCAACATCCAAGCGTCGCCTGGGTGTGAGCAAAGTAGCAAAAAACCGAGGTTTGACGCAGCCTGAAAGACCCCGAAAATCAGTAGCGCTTTCGTGGCCCCAGTTTTCGTGACGCCGAATCCGCCGACTATAGAGCCCAAAAGGGTCGCGATCATGCCGACACCTTTGAATAAAGCGCCCACTTGGGCAGCGGTAAAACCGTTGGTCAGCAAGAATGGCGTAGCGAGAGCGACCGCAAACGAGTCGCCCCACTTATACAAAGTGATAAATGCGAGAATGATTCCAGCTCGGGGTATCGTGAAGAGTTCTTTGAACGGTTGAACCCACCAGAAAATGAGCTGGCCCAGTTTGCTTGCATCAGACAAGCTGAGGTCGACCGGTAATGGTTTGGGGTCAGGTGCAATCAAGGTGATCAGCGTTCCCGGAATCATCAAAACGGCAGCGAAAAAATAAATCGTTTGCCACGACAACCACGTCGACAAAATCAATGCGCCAGCGCCCACGGTGATGTGAGCGATTCGAGCACCAATGTTGACCGCCGTGGCTCCCGCTCCGCGCTCAGCCGGCTCTAAGAGGTCAGTGCGGTAAGCATCAATGACAATGTCTTGGCTGGCGCTCAGCCACGCTGTGAACAGAGCAATGAGACCCAAAAAGTAAATTTGCTCACGAGCTGAAACTCGCGACAAAGCGATAATCGATGCGATCAATGAAACTTGAAAAATGAAAATCCAACCGCGCCTGCGGCCTAATTGTCTGATCGAATGAAACCGATCGAAAAGCGGCGCCCAAACAAATTTCCAGGTGTAGGGTAGGCCGACCAATGAAAACCAACCGATGGTTTGAAGGTTGATTTTTTCTGTGGCGAGCCAGGCCTGAAGGGTGCCGCCGACAAGTGCCAGCGGTAACGCTGAGTTAAATCCCTCGATAGCTGTAACAGCCAACCGAGCGGCTCGTGAGTTCTTCAGTTGAGTCATGGGCGCGAGACCTCGGGCCTCACGACCGCAGCTCGGTAGAGCCCTTCAAATTCTATCCAGGCAGCGATGATTTCGGGTTTAACGTGATTTTTTTTGAGCACTTCTTCGATGAGTCGGGCCCGTCGGTCAAAGTGGCCGTCGAGAATAGGGGCGATTGAGTCGTGTGCCGCTGCCGGTGCTTTACCGTGGTAAGAGCTTCGAAATCCCAATTGTTTGAGCACAAAATCAGCCTGTTTTTGTGCGATGAGCGGCAGGTCTTTTTCATTAAAGAAAAAGCCAATCAAGATGTCTTGACTGGCTTTTACATAAAATTCTTCAATTAACCGATAAAGCCCAATTTCGCCACGCTCATTAACGAGGTCAATTAAGTGATCTCGCCAAGTGTGGGGTTGGGCGCTCAATCGTTAATGCCTACACTTGCCCTTGGTCGAAATCTCTATCCATGACCGTTTTTCTACCGTCAGATTTTGCACTTTCGATGGCTTTGTCGCACAATTCTGCCACTTTTGCTGAGAGTTTTTCCATGACAGCTGCTGAGGTGTTCATTTGTGATTTGCCACGAATGTAGTTTTTGATTTTTGAAGCAACAACTAGAACTTCTTGGCCTGATTCGGTGGTGGTTTCATTTTCTGACATTTGAGTGATCTCCTTTTATGCGTTATACTGAAATTTTAACAACGATCTCAATTCATTGATGTCGACACGTCGGGCCCTTATGGTGCGATGTGAAAGGCAAAATCTGAGTCGTAGCTCTGATCGATAGCTATTCTTTCACTTCGAGAAGTTGAACTTCAAAAATGAGAGTCGCTTTAGGTGGAATGACTGGCGGACGACCGCCCTCACCATAAGCCATTTGATACGGAATGGTAAGCTTTCTTCTTCCGCCTACTTTCATTCCTTCAACTCCTTTGTCCCATCCTTGAATGACTTGGCCGCCACCCAGAGGGAATGAAAAAGGCTGATCTCTGTCAACTGACGAATCAAATTTAGTGCCGTCTTTCAGCCAACCCGTGTAGTGCACTGATACCATTTTGCCGGTAGTAGCGACGGTTCCGGTTCCGACTGCGAGGTCTTCGATCATGAGGTCGGTAGGGTCAGCTTCAACTTTTGCTGCCGTGCCTGCTTTTGCAGTTTCTGCAGTGGCCGCGCTCTTGGTCGCATCGTCAGTTTTTTTTGTGCAGGCATTGAAAGCAAGTGCCGACGCGACGAGGGTGACTAAAGTTGCAATTAGACTTAAATTGAGACGTAAAGTGTTTGGTTGTTTTTTGTTAAGTGTTTTCATAAGTTAAGCTGATAAGATCAACGAGTGTGAAAAAACTCAAGTAGAAATTATCAATTTTTTGAGTAAACACGCAAAAGTGGGAGTCAACGATGGCAGGTTTTGAGGCGCTTCTTTATGGTTTAGTTCAAGGGGTGGGTGAGTACCTACCGATTAGCAGTTCTGCTCACTTGATCTTGCTGCCCAGATTTTTGAAGACTGAAGATCCGGGCATTGCTTTTGACGTTTTTTTGCACTTTGGGACGTTATTGGCCACTCTCGCGTATTTTTGGCGTGAATGGGCTTCATTTTTGTCAGTTTTGACAAAAAACACTCCGGGTGCGCCCCCAAAACCGTTTTTGTCGCGAATCAGCGACACTTCGGCTTCAGGTATTTCGTTGCTGCACCTCATTGTCGCGACATTTCCGGCCCTGATTATCGGAGGACTGGCCCACAAATTAATTGACCAGTATTTCAGAAGTAATGTGACCATTGCGGCCGCACTTTTTGTGGGTGGAGGGCTTTTGGTTTATTTTGACCGGCGGGTGACTCGAGAGACTGACTTGAATTCACTCACGATCAAAGGGGCATTCACCATCGGATTATTCCAGTGCCTGTCTCTGGTTTCTGGTTTCTCTCGAAGTGGTGCCACTTTAATTGGTGGCAGATTCTTGGGGCTAAATCGCAGTGCAGCGGCTAAAATGAGTTTTCTAATGTCTGCCCCAGTGACTGCTGCCGCGATCGTTTTTGAGTTTAGGCATTATAAAGAACTTCTGCACGGTTCAGTCGGAGCCACTGGTTTGTTGGTGGGCGGCTTTTCTGCTTTCTTCTTTGGTGCCATCGCCATTGGTGGCCTCATGAAACTGATTAAGACGCGGGGGTTTGGAGTCTTTTTTGCTTACCGTGCAATCTTGGCGGCAGTGATCATTTTCGTGCTCGACTGAATCACCGAAAGTGTCTCGTCGATGCTATCGGTCAGGGTCATCAAGTCTAGGTGTTCGGGCGCGATGGTTCCTAATGGAACTCCCGCATCTTTTAGCCAATTGTAAAAAGGCTTCCAGAACTGTGTTCCAAATAAAATAATCGGAAAAGGCTCAATTTTCTTAGTCTGAATCAGCGTCAGGGCCTCGCCCAACTCGTCGAGAGTTCCGAACCCGCCCGGAAAAAAAACAAACGCCGACGAATACTTGATGAGCATGACTTTTCTCACGAAAAAATAATGAAAGTGCATCGACTCGTCGAGGTAGCGGTTGGGTTTGTACTCGTTGGGTAACTGAATGGTGCAGCCAATCGATTGCGGTGTTTGGTTGGCCTTTGCCGATGGAGTCTTCGATGGCTTCAGGCGTTTCTGGCCTTTTTTGGCGCCTCGGTTGGCGGCTTGCATGATGCTTGGGCCACCACCGGTGAGAACTGACATTCCCTCTGAGGCGAGCGCCATTCCTAACGTTTCGGCGGCCTTGCAGTAAGTGTCTTTATCTGAAATGCGTGATGATCCAAAAATTGAAATGAGCGGAACTTGGCCATTAGAAAAATGGTGAAAGGTCTTAAAACCTTTGATGAACTCTTTGTGAATGCGCGACGCTCGGGCGAGTTCGGTGCTCATGCCGTTCTTCGCCGTGGGCTTCGCTTTTTTAGCTCTCACGGCATGAGATTTTTTTGTTTTTTGGGTTACTTGATTTTTAAGGTGGTATTGGCTCATCATGCGAGTCTTTCTCATTACTCCGCCGATGGCGCAAGTCAATACGCCATACCCAGCGACGGCATTCTTGTGTGGATTTCTGCGATCGAAGGGTATCGCGTGCGAGCAAGATGACTTGTCGCTCAAGTTATTTCTCAAGCTTTTTTCAAAACCAAGCCTTGCCCAATTGGTAAATGAACTTCGTGAGAAAAAAAGCCAAGGCGAAACCCGAGCAAAAACCCTGACTCGGGCCGGAGAACTGTTTCTCGCTAACGAACAGGCTATTCTTCGCTGGATTGATCCAGTCATTGAGTTTTTGCAGGGAAAAGCACCTAACTTGGCCTATGCGCTTTCGTTAGGCGACTGGCTTCCGACAGGGGTCACCAGCGAACAGACATTCTCGAATTATGAAGCCGCCGGGGCAGAGGCCGGAGTTGAGGGGCAACTGACTTGGGCATTTGGAGCGCTCGGTATCACCGATCGAGCCCGGCATTTAGCCACTCTCTTTATTGACGATTTGGCCGAAGTTTATCGGTGCGAAGTCGATTCTCGTTTTGGATTGTCACGGTACGGTGAAAAACTCTCGGCCAGTCAGGCTGATTTTTCTCGAATAATGAGTGAACTCGACGCGTTCACGGCAAATCCTAATTTTATTGAACGCAGCCTCATGGGTTTAGTTGAAGAAGCTCTTGAACGCGTAAAACCCGATTTTCTGGCTCTTACCGTGCCTTTTCCCGGTAATTTATTAGGTGCGCTTCAGATTGCTGCACACGCAAAAAGGTTGAACCCCAAGCTCGTGATTGCGATGGGCGGCGGGTTTGTGAATACCGAACTTCGAGATTTGACTGATCAGAGGCTTTTTCAATTCATCGATTACTTGAGTTTCGATGATGGTGAAATTCCGCTTTATCAATTGATTACTGATTCGGTTCAGCTCGTGCGCACGGCGACGAAATCAGTGACCGTGTCAGAGGCCTTGAAGTCTCAAGGTGCAGCGTCGGTTACGACTAGAAACGTTGAGTTTTCTTTGAAAAATTTTTCTGGCCCAAGCTATGTGGGATTGCCGCTTTCAGAGTACGTGGGGCTTTTTGAGCTACTCAATCCGATGCACCGGCTTTGGTCTGAAGTTCGGTGGAACAAGATCATGGTGGCTCACGGCTGTTACTGGAAAAAATGCCGATTTTGCGACACGACTCTCGATTACATTTCTCGCTATGAGCCAGCCGAGGCAGTCGGTCTAGTCGATCAAGTTGAGCGCTTGATCGGCGAGACGGGGTCGCGCGGATTTCACTTGGTCGACGAAGCAGCGCCTCCGGCCTTGCTGAAAGCTTTTTCTAGTGAAGTGAATCGACGAAACCTGGCACTCAGTTGGTGGGGTAATCTGCGATTTGAAAAAAGTTTCACGCCGGCACTTTGTCAAGAGTTGGCGAGATCGGGCTGCATTGCTGTCACTGGCGGGTTAGAGGTTGCTTCTGATCGGTTGCTTAAGCTCATGAATAAAGGTGTCAGTATTGAAAGTGTTGCGCGTGTTACCAAGGCGTTTACCGATTCGGGAATCTTAGTGCACGCGTATCTGATGTATGGGTTTCCGACTCAAACCGAGCAAGAGACGATCGATTCACTCGAATTGGTGCGGCAGCTCTTTGAAGCAGGTTGTTTGCAATCAGCGTATTGGCATCGATTCTCGGCAACGGCGCATAGTGAGATTGGGCAAAATCCGACTGAGTTTAAAATTCACCTGTTGCCGGTAGAGGTTCCGTCAGCGGGTCTGTTTGCGCGTAATGACTTGGTGTTTGAAGATGCGACTCAGGTTGACCACGACCGTCTAGGTAAGGGGCTTAATAAGGCGCTTTACAATTACATGCACGGCATGGGGTTAGATGAAGACGTGAGGCACTGGTTTGAATTCAAGGCGCCGAAATCGCTCGTGCCTAAGAAAAGAATTCAAATGGCTTTGCCGTCAAATTAGAGGCGATTCGCCAGTGGTTATTTCTTTGGATTCTTTTTTGAATTTGCGGGCGAGTCGCCACTGGTGTCTTCAATTAGCCCGGCTTCTACTCTTGCTTGAATTTCCATCGCATCATCTTGTGCTTTTAAAAGTGTGGCTTTCTTCAATTCAACGTTTTTCTGTCGGCCTTCTGCGAGTAACTGCTCAATAGCGTGAAGCTCGTCTTCGAGTTCCCATTTTGAGATGAGCATGATGGCAAGGTCTTCATGGGTTTCAGGAGCCTTCATGCTCTCATGAACTTTGAGTTTGTGGCGAATACCAAGGCTACGCTTGATAACGGCTAACTTCTGTAGTTTGTCCATGTCGTTCAGTATATCTTGATTGGTGTCTTAAAAATAGTAAAAGGCGATCAGAGAACCTGATCGCCTTTTACATTAAACCGACCTCAGGGTAGGGGGTTAGGGGGTGGGGGGGGAACCCTGCTGCCGGTCACATCTGTATTCTGAAATAGTACTATTGCAGACGCTGTGCCAACTATGACGCATTAAGTCGGCGGCTTTGATTTCAGTGAGTTACGTCTAATGATCGCCGGTGCTCTAGAGTCTGTTTTGGAAGATTTTACAGTCAGGTGTTTAGTCTTTAGACAGAACGTTTATTCTGCCAACTGGTCATCTCTTGCCACCTCACGGGTGGGTCATTTTTGACGCCTTCACAATCGATTCACGATCGTACAATCTATTGATAAGGTGCTTCATTCGCCTGAGTGAAGAGTTTTTAAATATAAGGGGAGTAATAAATGAAAAACTTTAATAGATTGACGGGTTTAGTTCTATTCACTGGCTTGCTGGCCTCAGTCGGTACGGTGTTTGCTGCCGATGGCCAGGTCTTCTGTTTGTCTGATGAGCAGTCTTCGGGCTCGTACAACTGTCTGGTTGAGTCGTACACGTTTGCCAGTAAGAACAAGGGTGATTATGAACTGAATTTAACTGACTTTGCTGTTTACCGTAAGGGTGCGACTGAGAATACGGTGAAAACGATTAAAGTCAACGCACCTATTAATGGTGGAAATTACGGTGAAGTGGCAAAAAAGAAATGCGAGGATTACGCAAAATCGAAGAATGGAGTGAATGCAAAACTTCAAAACTCACCAACCTACGAGACGATCGAAAACGTGTACAGTTGGGTGATTGGCTGTCAGTACGAAGTGCCTGAATGTGAGGAGGGAACCTTGGTTAAAGGGGGCAAATGCCGGGTGGTAGATCTGTCGAAGAAGAAAGCGTTCGTCAATTTCAATAAGACGTTGAATCAGCGAAAATTTTGGATTGACCCCACTTATTATAATGGTATTTTTGCTTTTGGCTACATGGAAACTGAGATGGTGCCCGCTTGTCGGGCTGGCACTCATAAGGTTTCACAAAGCAGTACTGGATTTGTGAATCTCGGAGGCAAAGCCACCTGCTTGATCAATAAGTAATTGTGATTCAACTAGAATAGAAAAAATAGAATAAAAAAACCTGGCATCTTCGAGTCGTGTTGACTTGAGAATGCCAGGTTTTCAATTTTCGTGAGGCTCTTTTTGTGCCTTATTGGCAAGCTTGTCTGAGCACGTAAGGCAAGATGCCACCGTGCTTGTAGTACTCAACTTCGTTTGGCGTGTCGATTCGCGAGAGCGCCGTGAATGATTTCACTTTGCCATTGGCATCGGTGGCCTTCACGGTCACTTTTGAGCCTGGAGTTAACGAGGCGAGTCCTTCAAAGTCAAAGAACTCTTCGCCGTTTAGGCCCAGTGAGGCCGCGTTTTCGCCAGCTAAGAACTGTAGCGGCAAGATACCCATGCCGACTAAGTTCGAACGGTGAATGCGCTCAAAACTTTCGGCGATCACGGCTTTAATGCCGAGAAGTTTTGGCCCTTTGGCAGCCCAGTCACGCGACGAACCGGTGCCGTATTCTTTACCGGCGATTACGATGAGTGCGACTCCGTCAGCTTGGTATTTTGCTGAAGCGTCGAAAATGCTCATCTGTGTGTTGGTTGGCAAGTGTCTTGAAACACCTCCTTCAACACCCGGAACGAGAAAGTTCTTCAAGCGCACATTCGCAAACGTACCACGAACCATGACTTCATGGTTTCCGCGACGAGCACCATACGAATTGAAGTCTTCGGGTTTCACGCCAAGCTTCATGAGGTATTCTCCGGCCGACGATTTTTTGTTGAATGAACCGGCAGGCGAAATGTGGTCAGTTGTCACCGAATCGCCTAAGTGAGCGAGTACGCGTGCTTTCTTGATGTCGCTGACGGGTGCAGGCTTGGCTTGCAATCCATCAAAGAATGGGGGTTCTTTGATGTAAGTCGAAGAGTTATCCCATTGATAGAGCTCACCAGTTGGTACTTTAAGGCCTTGCCAGTTTTCGTCACCCGAAAAGACGTCAGCGTAACTGCGCTTAAACTGAGTTGACGTGACAAACTTCGTGACCGTGGCAGCGACTTCTTCGTTGGTTGGCCAGATGTCTTTCAAAAACACAGGTTTTCCGGCCGAATCTAAGCCCAGAGCGTCTTTTGATAAATCGAGATTCACGTTACCCGCAAGTGCGTAAGCGACAACGAGTGGCGGTGATGCCAAGTAGTTCGCACGAACTTGGGTGTGCACGCGACCTTCGAAGTTTCGGTTACCCGAAAGAACCGAGGCCACCGAGAGATTTGAATCGGTAATCGCTTTTGCAATGTGATCGGGTAGCGGCCCGCTATTGCCGATACAAGTCGTGCAACCATAACCGACAACGTGAAACTTCAGCGCTTCAAGTGAAGTGAGTAACTCCGCTTCTTGTAAATAGTCGGTCACGACTTTTGAGCCTGGGGCTAAACTTGTTTTTACCCAAGGTTTCACTTTCATGCCTTTTGCGGCAGCGTTTCGCGCAAGCAAGCCAGCGGCCATGAGCACTGACGGATTTGACGTGTTCGTGCAGCTCGTGATCGCAGCGATCACGACTGAACCGTGACAGAGGTTGTACTGATTGCCAGCTGGGTCTTTGACAGCGTTCACTTTACCTAGATCACCGAGTGCGGCGTCAGGGTGAGCGGCCATGGTCTCAGGCGAGGCCGTGTAACGATCAGCGTTTGATTCGCTCCAGCTTGAGACTTTTGCAGCGTCAACCGATGCGAGGTCTTTAGCCAAGTACGTGGCGGTGAGTTTTCTAAATGAAGTGCGAACCGCTGAAAGGTTCACGCGGTCTTGCGGTCTTGCTGGACCCGCCAAGCTTGGCTCAACTTTCGAGAGGTCGAGTTCGAGCGTGTCTGAGTAGAGGGGTTCAGCTTGGCCGGCTGTGTACCAGAGGCCTTGCTCTTTATAGTAAGCTTCAGCAATTTTTGCTTTTTCATCACGGCCCGTGAGGCGCATGAAATCACAAGTGACTTCATCGATCGGAAAAATACCGCAAGTGGCACCATACTCTGGAGCCATGTTTGCAATCGTTGCGCGGTCGGCGAGAGTCAAGTGAGCCAAGCCTGGGCCATAAAATTCGACGAATTTGCCGACAACACCTTTTTTACGTAGCATTTGTGTAACGGTCAATACCAGGTCAGTCGCGGTCATGCCGGCCGACAATTTGCCAGTGAGTTTGAATCCGACGACTGGCGGAATGAGCATCGTGCAAGGTTGGCCAAGTAGAGCAGCCTCAGCTTCGATGCCGCCGACGCCCCAACCCAAGACACCTAATCCGTTGATCATGGTGGTATGTGAATCGGTGCCGACTAACGTGTCTGGGTAAAGCCAGTTGTCGCCATTAGCTGCTTTTCGAGTCATCGCAAGGTGTGCGAGAAACTCGAGGTTCACTTGGTGTACGATGCCGGTATCGGGCGGTACGACTCTGAAATCTTGAAATGCGTTTTGTCCCCAACGTAAGAATTCATAGCGCTCTTTATTGCGATCAAACTCAAGTTGAGCGTTAGTCTTAATGGCGGTTGAAGTGCCAAATTCGTCGACTTGAACCGAGTGATCGATCACGAGATCGGCTGGTTGAAGCGGGTTAATGCGTGAGGTTGATCCACCCAATTTCTTAATGGCTCCTCGCATCGCTGCTAAGTCTGCGACCGCAGGCACGCCCGTGAAATCTTGAAGCAGCACGCGCGCTGGCATGAATTGAATTTCGGTGTCTGGCTCAATCTTTGGATTCCAGTGTGAAAGCGCTTCGATGTCTTTCTTTTTCACGGCGATACCATCTTCGTTTCGAAGTAGGTTTTCGAGAAGAATTTTTAGTGAAAACGGAAGTTTTTCAGCGTGGCCAACTTTATGGGCCAAGAATTTCTTCAATGAGTGAAAATGGTAGGTTTTACCATCAACGGTTAACTGCGAATGGGTCTGGAAGCTGTTAAGATTGTTCGTATTCATATGTTTTGAACACTACTCGTGCCGACCGAGAACGCGCAAGAAAAAATCGATAAAAGCGCATCGAAAAATGGATATAATTACCTGTACTCGTGCCTTCATCAAACAATTATTGTGAGTTCTTGGTACCTCTTTGAGGGATTTATCAGAAGGCATTCCGCAGCCAAAGTGTCGGCGTTTGTTCATTTTAAAGAAAGTAGCTGGATTATCACTTCATTTTGGCTCCCCAAACATCCTGTTTTCTTGCTTTCGGCATCCATGCCTCGCAAGAATCGCAAAAGTGAAGTGATAATCCAGCTACTTTCTTTAAAAAATACGCGCCGATACAAAGGCGAGGACGCCTTCTGATAAATCCCTCAAAGAGGTACCAAGAACTCACTATGAGTTTTTTGGGGTCTGATGCCGCGTGATCGGACATTTTGCCGCACAGCCAGGCAGTTGACGTCTTTTCTTCGACAGTGTCGAGATTGCTGATTCAGCAAATGCCTGAAAGGTGTTAAAGTCAGTGATACAGAGCATCACCTCGGAGGGAGCACCCATGCACGGTCCCAATGGATTGTTTGAGCAAACATCAATTGCTCATGCCGTTTTGGTTTTGAGTCTCGTCATCTCGCTCGGATTGGCAATCGGAAACATTCGAGTCAAAGGGGTGAGTTTAGGCGTAGGTGGGGTCATGTTCGCCGGCCTAGCCTTTGGTCATTTTCATTTCGGTATCAGTAATGAAATTCAGTTATTTCTGCGCGAATTCGGACTGATTCTTTTTGTTTATGCTATCGGACTTCAAGTGGGACCCGGCTTTTTTTCTTCACTAAAACAGCAAGGTCTGGTCATGAATTTGCTCGCTCTGGCAATCATTGGTTTGGGCACTGGACTCGCACTGCTTCTGGGGTGGATTTTTAAATTAGAGCTTCCCGTGAGTGTCGGGCTGCTTACTGGAGCCGTCACGAATACCCCGAGCCTAGGCGCGGCTCAACAAGTTTATCGAGATATTCCAGGACAAATGGCTGCGGCCGACCTGGTGGGGCTTGCCTACGCAGTGGCTTATCCGCTGGGTATTTTTGGTGTGATTTTTACGATCTTACTCATTCGAAGGGTGTTTCGAATCGATGTTCAAAAAGAAGCAGAAGAATTCGAGCGGTTTCAAACGCGCACCCGCATTCCGATCTTGGCAAAAAATTTCGAAGTCACTCATCCTAATTTGGTCGGTTTGACGATTGATCAATTACGAGAGCTCGTTCCGGGTGGTGTCGTGATTAGCCGTATTTATCGCAACGAAAAGCAAACGGTGGCCACTCCTGAATGCAAAATCGAGGCAGGAGACGTGCTTCACGTGGTCGGAGGTGAAGAGCGACTGCACCAGTTTCAGCTCATCGCGGGTAGAGAAAGCCAAGTTGAAGTGCCGCAATTGCCGAGTCAGATTCATACCCGGCGAGTGATTGTCACAAAAAAAGCGATCGTTGGACGCAAGATTGAAGAGTTAGATCTTGAAAATCGCTATGGCGTTCTCGTGACGCGGATCATTCGTTCGGGAATCGAGTTCACTCCGACGGTCTCACTAAAAATAGCCTTCGGAGATCGTTTGGTGTTGGTGGGCGAAGAGCTTGCAACAGAGCAGTCAGCGAGAGAGGTTGGCGATTCTTTAAAAGACTTAGATCGACCTGATATTGTCCCTATTTTTGTAGGCATTGCATTAGGGGTATTGGTGGGGAGTATTCCGATTTCGATTCCAGAGTTACCTACGCCGGTGAAACTTGGTTTGGCGGGGGGGCCTCTCATTGTTGCGATTATTTTGAGCCGATTCGGTCGAGTCGGGCCAATACTCACGTACATGCCCAATGCAGCTAAGTCGTTACTGCGCGATTTCGGAATTGCCCTGTTCTTAGCCTGTGTCGGAATCAAATCAGGTGAGCATATTTTTGAACTTCTAGGCACATCGCAGGGGTTAGTGTGGATTTCAATTGCCGCCGCAATCACGGTCATTCCGCTCTTAGTGGTTGGCTTGATTGCTCGAGCATGGCTCAAGTTGAACTTTGTTTCAATTTGTGGACTTCTGGCAGGGGCGATGACTGACCCTCCCGCGCTCGCTTATTCAACTCAAATTGTCGGCAATGATGCGCCGTCGATTTCGTATGCCACTGTTTATCCGCTAACGATGTTCTTGCGGGTTCTCGTTGCTCAAATTGTTGTCTTACTTTTTCTGACCTAGGGTCAATGGCGTCAGCGTAAGAAATTCTATCGACTTCGTTTAGGCATTGATGAAACAATATCCGCAGACACCTGTGTCTCTTTTTAATTTCTAATCTGCTAGAGACTGACCTGTTTTTTAGGCACGTCATCCATGACTCGCCCGCATCGCGCTTGACGCGCGAACGCGTACGCTTGCGGGAGGCCTCAAAAACAGGTCAGTCTCTAGCAGATTAGAAATTAAAAGGCTTTTTCAGGTGGCGAGGACTTTGTTTCATCAATGCCTAAACGAAGTCGATAGAATTTCTTACGCTGACGCCACCGGACCTAGGGCCTGAAAAACCGACGCGACATCTTAAAGCCCAACCACAGCCCGAATACCGCGAGTAACAGCGGCCGACTCAGTAGAACCAGCGGGATACCTAAGACTGAAGCAGGAATTTCGCGCGGCTCGGTGCCTGGCAATGTCTCGGGGGCCTGTTTTGGCGCCACCATGAGTTTTCGAATGGCTTCGGTGAGCCGGGTACCGAACTGGGTTTCTAGCCAGTCGAGGGTTCTTAACGAAATCGCCCCCGGCGGGACTTTTGTGAAATCCGAGACAGGCAATGAGGTCTGATTTACCCAATTTTTGACTATTGGGTTTTCAAGCGTGTTTGAACTTGGGTTTGAAAGATTCACTCGAGTTTCAGAAAGCACAAAAAGGTGATCTGAGAATCCCTTTTCAGAGACCGTCATCGGAACCACCCAGTCGAGGCCCCGTGCCGAGCGGAGTTGCCTCGATTCAATGGCCAGTGGTGTGACCGAGGCCGAGAGTGATCGAAAAATCGTGTCGGCAAGCCCGGCAAACGCGAGCTCGTCAAATCCCGGTGTTAGCACGGCACTGTATTCACGTTTTGACCACTCAAAGGCAGCAGAGAAAAACAGAACACCGAAGTCAGAAAAACTGACACCGAGGGGTGGAGTGACGTGAGGGGCACTGCCTGTACCCATCAGTTGAGTTGAAATCTCAGTGGCGCGAGCTGCTCCGACAGTTGAGGTGAGTAGTGAATGGGCGGCGCCGTGGGTGCTATACCCACCTGCCGAACTGATAAGTCTCGTTTGATCGACGAAGCCTTGGTCTTCAGTCCAGGTGAGCTCCGGAAACTTTTTCGCTAGCGATTTCAACGAAATAGGATGAGCTGTGACCTTCTCTTGCGGCTTAATCATCTGGGCTTCAGCCGCTACCTGAGAGCCGTCTGAGATGAGCCAAATCTTTTTTGAAAGCGGTGCCAGGGCTTGGACAGCCCGTTTTAAATCTTGATTATAAGGATCTAAAACCGCCGGTAGCACGAGTAGGTCAATTTCTTTTAGTGTGCCCGAGTCGATGGTTTTTTTCAGGTCGTCGTAAAGGTAGTGCGGAAGTACCGAGATGGGGCCAGTGGTGGCAGTGAACGTTCGATTTGGGGCTACTGCGACGAGAATGGGGTTCCAGTGGGCCGATTCAAAAACCCACGCCCAGCTTGTCGTGAGGTCGTAGAGTTGCACTCCGGCTTGGCCAATTAAGAAAATGGCTGCGGGTTTTTTTGACGAACTCAAGTCGAGAGCCAGGGTAGTTTCGTGGCCCGAGTGAAGGTGCTCAATTTTATTAAATAATTCTTGTGGAATTTTTGGAGTCGGGTGAACCATGACTAAAGTGACTGTTCGCACGATCATGAGAACCCCTACCAGCAGTGGCAGAAAGACGGTGGCCATGACGATGATGAGAGTTCGAAGCGACCTGGCTTGAGAGTTTGGCTGATGAATCATAAGGGAATGACATAATCTCAGCCTTGCTAAAGTCTCAAGTGGTAAAGTTAGGGCGAGAGTTACCGGGTGGTGAAGTTGGGGCGTCAAGTTCGTAGACACCGATGGGTGAACCCAGTTTTCTCAGAAGAAAATTTTGTGAGTTTTTGGTTGTCAGTTAATTGACTTTATGCGAAATAACGGTCCACCTGTGCAAACTAATTTAATTCAAATGAAAATGCTGAGTTCGACGATTTCAATGAGTTCAGTGACAGCTGAGTCTTTTGAAAAAGAATCGTCGAGAAATCAAAATGATTTGCGGCAGTTATTGCGAACCCGTTTTCAAACCCTTTCAAGTTACCAACCGGTTGAACTTGATGGCTCGATCATTGAATGTTTGGGGCGCAGTTCAACTCGCTCAGAGAACCTGAGGCTCGCTTCAGTTCTACTCGAAGCCCTTCGTTGGGACTACCGGCCTTTTTCTTCTCGCTGGGTCTCTCGACTAGATTCAGAAGGACTTGAAAAACTAGGGGCCTCATTTGGTTTGCGGTTTTCTAGTCGTGCAGTTCTGAAACAGTATGACGATGTGGTGCGTGATGTGTCTGAATCGAACGACAGCACAGCTGAGTCAAGGCGGTATCAAAAGCAAGACTACACGATTAGTGAACATCACGGTGAAGCGTTGGTCTGGGGCGTGTACGCCTACCGCGCGTTGCAAAAAACTGGGCACACCGATTTGAATTTAGCCCATGTCATTGGTCAAGAGGCCTTACGTGAGTTGTTGGTTTTTGAGCGATGGCTTGAAGATGGCCCCAGTGTTTCGCTTGTTCAAGCTGCGATTTTAATCGATTCGAATCTGAAGGCGTTAGAAAACGCACTTTTTCAAGCTGAATTGATCGGCAAGGGTGAATCGTTAGAGGCTTGGTATCGGGTCGGAATCATTCCTCAGTCTTCACTTGATCACCGAGTGCGCCGCCTTCGCCGACTGGTTCAAGCCGTTTCGGTTTCAGAAAATTGGCGACAATTCACGTGCGCTGCACCCAAGTGTCTCAGATCTGACCCCGCGTTATTACCTCCAAAACACCCATTTTTAGACGGTTTCGGTGCTCAAATTGCCGAATCTTCGATTTTGACCAGCGATCAAAAATTTGAAGTACTCAGGTTCTTGATCGATTTTTGGCATTTAAAGCCCAACCAAATTCTTTGGTCGAGGGCTGTCAGTGGCTTGTGGAATCACTTATTAGAAGACGAACGCAAGCGGTTTGAAACTGAAAACAGCGAAAGCGCGAAGCGCCTCAAGTCAGGGTTATTGTCTCACCTCATCGCAGTCGATCAAGTGAGCTATGATAATCGATTGATGGTTTCAGCTTACCGTGCTGCGAGAGCGAATTGAGCTCGAAGCGTTTCTTACCGATCGATTCTGTCTTACCTCAAATTGTCAAGGCAACCGCCAATCAACCCGTTGTGCTCATTCAGGCCGAGCCTGGAAGCGGCAAGACTACACGTGTACCTGCTCATTTGCTCGGCCATTTCGATGGTGAAATTCTTGTGCTAGAGCCCAGGCGGGTAGCAGCCTTGATGGCTGCTGAGTTTGTTGCGCGCGAAATGCATGAAGAAGTCGGAGGCACGGTTGGTTATCGTTTTCGATTCGATTCACGCTCGAGCCCGGCGACGAGACTGACTTACCTAACTGAAGGTATGTTCATCAAGCGACTGATTTCGAACCCGCGATTAGAAAACGTTTCAGCTATTTTCTTAGATGAGTTTCACGAGCGCCACGTGCAAACTGATTTGGCCTTTGGACTCATTCGAAGGCTTCAACAATCTGGCCGACCTGATCTGAAGCTCATTCTCATGTCGGCCACCGTGAGTGGCGATTTTCTTCGGTCGAAAATTCCTGATGTTGAAGTGATTCAAGCTCCGGGCCGAGTTTTTTCTGTGGCTACCGAGTATTTTGAACTGGTTGAGCAAACCGGAATGCGAAAGCTTCACGATCGCTCGCGATTTGATCGTTCGCGAAACGAGTTTGAAGCTCATGTCGTGAAGGGCATTGAACGAGCCTTGCGCTTAGCTAATCAGCCTGGCGAGCACGTGCTCATTTTTTTGCCAGGCATGAAAGAAATTAGGCGAGTCGAATCGCTGCTTCGTGGTCGATCAGGCGCACAAACTGAAGTGATGTGTTTGCATGGCGATCTGTCTCGTGCCGAGCAAGACTCGGTGTTGCGCATTCGCAAAGACATTCAGAAAATCATCTTGAGTACGAATGTCGCCGAGAGTTCGGTGACGATCGATGGTCTGAAAGTTGTGGTTGATAGCGGCTTGGCTCGAAAGTCGATGAAGCCCGAAGTGAATCAAGCAAGAGGAAGCGTCAGACCTTTTGGGCGAACCGAAGTGCGACCTGTCGCGCAAGCTTCGTGCATTCAACGGGCAAACCGAGCGGGTCGGCAAGCCGAAGGCTTTTGTATTCGCCTTTACAGTGAGCGCGACTATTTGAGTCGCCCCGAGTTTGAAGTGCCCGAAATTTTGCGCTCTGAGCTTTCGCAATTGAGTTTAGAGTTGATTGGCCTGGGGGTTCAATCTCTTTCAACCTTTGAGTGGCTTGATCAACCTGACGATAGGCTTTTGAGTACGAGTTTGAAAGAGTTGCTGCAGTTTGGGTTCATTGAAAAAGCGGCGACAGTCGAGAGTCAACGTGATTTTGAACCTGGGCTTTGTCTTGATCGGTTTTCACTCACAGCAAAAGGGCGCGACGCTTTGTCATTGCCATTGGGGCCGAGAGGGGCGGTCTTGGCTTTAGAACTTTCGCGTCAGAAGTTTTTGCCTGCCGACATATCGCGCGTTGTGGCCGGTGCCATTGGTGAAGACTGCCTTCAAGGTTTGCCGCAGGCCGCATCGCGTGGTTTTGATTTTGAGCAAAGAAAAACTGAAGAACGGCTCATTCAGGTGTTTCAGGGTTTCCAAGGTTTGGCGCAGGCGTCGGCCAAAAAAGGCGTTTTGGCAAGCGCACCAGCTGTTGCCTTATCGTCGGCTAGGCCGGTGATGACTGAGGCGGCACTGCTGCGAGCCTTAGTGATTGCCTATCCAGAACAAGTCGCATTGATGAAGTCAGAAGAGCAGCTGCTGCTTTCGACTGGTGAAATGGGCCGAGTATTTCAAAATCGAGAAAGTGAAACGAAACACCAATCTTCAGTCAATATCGACAAATTTGTCTTTTGTTGGAACCTTCAAGAGAATCAGCAAGGATTACTGGTGCGGCAACTGATCGAGTTACCGGCAAATTGCGAAGAATGGTTTTATGATGTTTCGGGCGATTGGCTTCGTTCAGAAGTTGCCCTAGAGTTCGATTCGAATCGGGTCACACAAGTTGAGCGCACCCAGTTCGGCGCGATCATTTTGGGTGAAAAAAAATCACGTCCGTCGCCGTCACATTACCCTGAGGCTGCGTCAATCTTGGTGCAACAGTTTGAAAAAAGGCCTGGGTTTGCTTCGCTTTTTGATAAATTTGATTTCGACAATTGGGTCAAACGTTGGAATTTTTTTACTTCACAGACCTCGGCTCTGCCGCCGGCTGGCGCCGAACAAGCGGGTGACGCTCATGGGGCACGCCTAGAGGGGCGCGAGTTGTGGAAACAGCTACTTGTTACCGCAGTGGCGGCGCTCGAAGATTTTTCTGAGAATGTCTTAAAGTCCATTGATCCTGATTCGTTGCTCAATCAGTTTCTAGGTCAATCTCTCGATCCTGAGTTGATGCGAAGTTTTGAAAACATCGCGCCTGAATTTATTCGCCTGCCGAGCGGTCGAAAGACTCGGGTGTTTTACGAGCTCAATCAACCGCCTTACATCGCTTCACGGTTACAAGATTTTATCGGTCTCACTGAGACTCCGAGGGTTGGTGCTTTCGGAAAAATTTCTCTGACCGTACACTTGCTGGGGCCTAACGGTCGGCCATTGCAGGTTACCCAAGATTTACCGGGCTTCTGGACGCGAATTTACCCTGAGCTTCGAAATGCCCTGAGTCGCCGGTACCCTAGACATCAGTGGCCGTAAGTTGCGGCTGTCTCTAAAACTCCACAAGACTTGTGTGAAAATATCGAGAAGGTGCGCGTTGCTGACATGGCGATTGCTATTGCTAAAGTGAGCAAAGGTAGCACGACTTGATTGGTTCAATGAGAACGTTCGTATCAACGTCGGATTTGGTGAATTATGAGACGACTTTTCGTTTTTTCAATGATTGCGGCAGTTTTAGTGGCAATTATTCTACTGAGTAGTAAGCAAGTGACTGTTGATCGAAGTAATCGAGTTCTCACGTCTGTGACTAAGCGTGATAGGGTGCTTCCAGAAGCCCTCGTTGAACTCACTAAGGTAAAAATTGAAACCTATCGGGCTAAGGCCAAAACTCAGCAATCTAAAGAGGTTGATTCGCAGTCTCGGCAATTTGAGACCGCCAAAGGTCTTATCAAGAATTTCAAACTTCTCTTTTTGGATCGAGAATTCATAGCGAAACAAGAACTTTACGATTCTGCTTTTTCTGAGATGCTAGACCAACCCGGCGTACTCGATACCGCAAGTAATATTCTGACTTCTCCGAAATCTTTTGAAAAAGTGCTTAACGGTAACACAGCACTTGCGCGCGTTTATTCGCTTAAATTCTTAGATTATGCTGCTAAAAACGGTCACGCTGAAGTGCTCAAGAGAACGTTTGAGACTCTGTTAGCTACCATTATCCATCGGGGCAGCGAAGTGAAAGGGCAATTGAGTGATCTCGAAGAGCTCACTCGGCAAATGATCTCAGTCGCTGAGAGAGAAGAGCTTAAAGATCTCACGGCGTTCTTCTTGAAAAACGGCGTTTCTGAGAGTTGGATCATGGCGCCGTCGCAGAAAGCGGTTGTAGAAGCGATGTTTCATGGCTCTTTTTCAGGTCTATTGAGCCATCACTACAAGCAAGCAGAAATTGACCAAGTATTGAGAAAGACGTTTCCAGTACTGTTTGAGTAAACCCACAAAACTTCGTACCTAGTGTCTCTTAGTTTCCACACGATGGTCTCTAAAATTCCACAAATAGTGTGGAATTTTAGAGACTGGTAGCGGTGTGAAAAGTCGGTTTTTGCACTTCTGCTGTTATTGCGGCAATTTTGAACGAATTATTGAACAATGGGGTTCGCCAAATACTGGCACAGCGATTGCTTTAGTAAACACATTTCGAGACTGCACTTGATTTATAAAACGAGAGGATAATACAAATGAATAGATTAATCATTAAGTCTAAAAGAATCTATAGAGTTGGATTGGCTGTATTATTTTTTAGTGGCTTGATTTCATGCACTCCAGCGGGTTCAGCAGTAAAACTAGTTCAACCCGCCTTGGGTGTGACAACTGCGAATCAATCTCAAGCCCCTGATGAACTTCGAACGTTTATCGATGACATGAAGAGTTGTCGAAGTGGGCTTTGTGAGCTTGAGACAAAAGGCTGGAGTTCGGCAGACTATGATTGGCCTGTAACCGCCGATACCGTGATGGTCATTGAAAGTGCTGTACCAACGCTCTTTCTTTTGGGTAAATCTGCTAAGCGCACCAAAAGTGTCCTATTTCAAGCTGATCTAGGTGATTACCATTCTGGTTCGATTTCACCAGTATCTCTGCGTGCGGGCTGGTTCAAGTTAACTCGCGAACTTCTCGGGTCGGCTTCGAACTTTCGACCTGCCCTGACTCTTACCCAATATGCAGACGAGTTCGGGCCACTATTGGGGGTAGATAATAAGAAAATAGAAACAGGAATTCATGTCACTCCAGTGTTTGGATTTATCGGTGAGCAGTCGCCAAAGTCAGCGTTGGTGTATGCGCAGTTGCTCGATACGAATCTACTCGGTAAAAGTGTGATATGCGAAAAAGACTTTGATCGAGTTCGTGATTTCTCTGTACGCTCGGGGCAGTCGTTGCGCGAGCAGATCATTGCCAATAAGGTGTCAGTGATTAATATGTCAGCGGGCCATAGCCGGGAGCCGGCCGAACGAATGTTGGCAGCTACTTGCCCCGGCGTTCAGTTTAGCTACGAAGATGTGACCCAGTACTTGCTATCAGTTAGACCATACTATGAACTCATCAGCTCAATTGATGGGGTGACTTTTGTTCAAGCAGGTGAGGCTCATGATTCTGCCAATCAGGCAAATGCAGATTACTCGCCGATTGATTGCGCGCCCAAAGAGTCTATGCCTAATAGAATCCGCGTTGGGCTATTGGATTTTAGTGAAGACCCAAAAATTCCGAAAGGCGAAGCTGGCAAATACAGTGATTTTGTAGACCGGCTGTCTCTTGGTTCGCAAATTTCTGTGGGCTGTTTTGATGTCTTTGTAAATCTGGGCGCTACCGAATTAAATCCGCGCGAAATCAGCAGCACTTTCTATTTTACCGATGGATTTTCGGTTATGTCTAGTTGGATGGTGCCTGCGACGTCTTGGGCAGCCCCAGTGATGACTACTCATCTCATGTACCTAAACTCGTTGGCGAGAAAGCTCAGTCCTAAAGAAATTCTCAGCCGAATCACTGTTGATTCAATGCCGGGGATTTTAGACCCCCTTTGGAATAATGAAACCCCTTATCAGAACGAAAATTTATCGTCAGGACAGAGGCGTTATGACTATTAATAATTTTCTGTTGAATGTGGTGAGCCTGATACTAATCAGCTCTCACCTTGTCTTGGCTGGCGATCACGAGTTAGGTGATAATTGGATTCGGTATCATTTTCGAGTAGACGATTTTGTAAAGTCATTTGGACATGCCGTAGAGAATCGTTGGCATTCTGGCTATTCAGAGCTGGCTGATTTTCGATGTTTGATCGAATCTCCTGAAATCAATATTACAGGAAAGGCTAGTATCGAGATTGCCGTTAGGCACTCAACAATCGCTTTTCCTGTGGTTCCCGCTCATGTGGGTGTTGATCACCTTGCATTCTTTTTTGTGCGGGCGATAGCAGACACCGATAGTTTTCAGCGAGCCTATCCTGTCGGGGCCGGTTTTGGTGATAAGTGGTCCACTCACTTCAATAGTTTTTTGAGAAATGCGAAGGAGTTTGATAGTTACACTGTCTCGACCCTCGGAGTAATTGAAGATCATTTTCCGGTGATTAGAACTCAAGGCGATACGAAAAATTTTAAGGTTTCGGTTTGTTTTTTGTTAGACCGAGTCGATGTCGGAATTGAAGAGTTGATCATTCAAGTTACCAAAGACCAAGCGCAACCACCATTATAAGTGCGCCTTTCGAAGCAATAGGGCGAGAGGCTCTGGCAAAATGGGCTTTCTAAAGAACTCAACGAAATCCAGCTGAGAAAGTGAAAGCCAGTGTTTAGTAAATCGACTTCAAGGGTGCACGTTATTTAGAAAGAGAGAGGAGTTCAAAAATGAATACACTAATCATGAATTTCAAAAGGCGGTATAGGACCGGCTTCGCGCTACTCTTTCTTAGTGGCCTGATTTCTTGTACCCCAGCGGGTTCAGCATTAAGGGCAAATCAGCCCGAAGTGAGTGTGACTGATGCGAATCAGGGCACAGGCGTAGATGAGCTTCGCACGTTTATCGACGACATGAAGAGTTGCCGAAATGAGCTCTGCGAGGTTGAGAGTAAGGGGTGGAGTTCAGCAGATTATGATTGGCCGCCAACCGCAGAAACAGTGATGGTCATCGAAGATTCGATTCCCACCGGGTTGATTCTCGGGAAATATGCGAATCGTAGTAAGGCCCTTCTTACACAGTCTGAATCGGGAGAATATCATAAAGATGCGATCTCACCCATTTCTGTCAGGAAGGGTTTTTTCAAGCTGACCCGCGAACTCATCGGCACTTTTGCAAACTATCGGCCCGCCCAAACGTTGGTAAAGTATTCGACTGAAATCGAGGAAGTGTTAGAGCATGATCTAGAAAAAGCGCCGGTGGTGCCACACGTAACAGGAGTTCTCGGATTCATCGGTGAGCAGTCGCCAAAGTTGGCATTGGTTTTTGCCAAACTCATCGACACGGATTTGCTCGGAACGAACGTGATTTGTAAAAAAGACTTTGATCGAATTCGCGAGTTTTCTGTGCGATCGGGGCAATCGTTGCGCGAGCAGATCACTGCAAACCGAGTATCAGTGATCAATATGTCAGCCGGTCATAGTCGTGTACCGGCCGAGCGAATGTTGGCGGCTACCTGCCCTGGAGTTGACTTTAGTTACGAAGACGTGACGAAGTACTTAGTCGCTGTCAGGCCTTACTATGAGCTGATTAGTTCGATAGAAGGGGTGACTTTCGTCCAAGCTGGCGAGATCTACAGTTCTGAAAGTCAGGCAAATTCTGATTATTCTCCGATTGATTGCGCGCCTAAAGAGTCAATGCCTAATCGAATACGGGTCGGTTACTTTCAAGAGGTATCAGAGACGACGCTGAAGAGTGGTGTGCGGGTGAGCGCTGGTTGCTTTGATGTGCTTGTGAATCTTGGGTTTAAGTACCCTGAAACTCGGGGGGTAGACGGAGCATTTTGCCTCACTGATGGAATTATTTATGCTGGCTGTCTCAACCTGGGCGCAACCTCTTGGGCCGCGCCGATCATGACTGCACATGTTTTGTATTTGATGTCTACCGAGTCTCAGACATTTAGCACTCGAAAATTGCTTGATCGGCTGCAAGCTGACTCGATGCCCGGAATACTAGACCCGCTTTCGACACGAGAAACCCCGTATTTGAACGAAAAACGATTAATCGGAGGAGTAAAGTTGTGAAATTAACCACTCTTATGAAGGCGACTATGAATTATTTAAAGCGTGCAGCTGTACTATTGATCGCTCAACTACTGTTGTCGCAAACTGTGACGGCGAATGAGAGATCGAGAGCAGAAAGTGCGCTTAGCAGCGGCCCGCGGGTTAGGATTTCACTCCGGTACCTTAGAGCTGGTCGAAAAATTGTCTCAGGTATTGAGAGCAGAAAAGAGCAGCTTTGTCCTGACTTCAGTTTTAGATGCCTTGGCTAGGTATTCAAAGAGTTCGGGTAGGGCTTTAAGTGAAATAGCCCAGTTTACTACTCAATGCGGAGATCCCGAAGTGAGGGCCTATGCAAGTAAGCTTTCTAATTCATTGGGTATAAACTGATTTTTTAGGTCGCTAGTGCGCTGTTTTTGAAGGTTCGAAATTAAAATTTCTTAATGAGTTTTGCGCGTTTTGCCGAAGTATTTCGACGATTCGCATTTGACTTGGCTTACAGAGCACCCATCGTTATAATACGTCGAAAGGATCATTTTATATGGGCTCTTGGTTTAAACGGGTTTTCTTTTTCTTGGCTGTGAACGTGGCTATCATGATGACCATCTCGCTTATCGTGTCGGCGACTGGCGTGAATCGGTTTATGACTGCCTATGGCCTTGACTATGAAAAACTGGCGATGTTCTGCCTGATCTACGGTATGGCCGGCTCGTTCATTTCTTTGCTGCTTTCTAAAGTGATCGCCAAGTGGACCATGGGGTTGCAGATCGTTGAACCGAATACGTTTGACCCTCGGTTGAGAAGGCTGGTGAGTATGGTTCATCAGTCTGCAAGAGTGGCCGGACTTTCGCAACCGCCAGAGGTGGCTATCTATGAGTCGAACGACCTCAATGCGTTTGCTACCGGCCCAACGAAAAATTCTGCCTTAGTGGCGGTTTCTTCGGGGTTGCTCTCTCGCATGAGCGATGAAGAAGTTGAGGGAGTTATTGGTCATGAGATTGCCCACATCGCCAACGGCGACATGGTGACCATGACTTTGATTCAAGGCATTGTGAATGCTTTTGTGATGTTCGCATCGCGAGTGATCGCTTGGGCTATCGTTAACGGTTTGAAGCGTGACGGCGAAGACAGTCGAGGCCGAGGCTCACCGATGGTTTACTTTGCAGTGCAGTTCACTTTAGAGATTATTTTCATGTTCTTAGGCATGATGGTCGTCGCTTGGTTCTCAAGGCATCGAGAATACCGCGCTGACCAAGGTGGCGCCCATGTCGCTGGTCGGGGTAAGATGATTCGAGCGCTTGCACGTCTACGTGCTGAGTACGAATCGCCTTATTCAGAGGTGGCATCGTCAAGAGATGAGTTTGCAGTTCAATCGCTCAAAATCTCTGGCAAGCGATCGAAGTTTTTTGCACTGTTTTCGACTCATCCTGCACTCGAAGATCGCATTGCTCGGCTAGAAGCGCAGCCTTACTAACGATTCGAATAAATATTGGCATAGCTCAAGCAGGTAGGGTAGAAACTGGGACTTAATTATTTAGAGCTCCCGCGTCGCACGATGCGACATGGCGGGCGACAACACGATGTTGGTCTCTAAATAATTAAGTCCCAGTTTCTACGCTACCCGCTTGGGCTATGCCAAAGTGATTATTCAGATCCCTTGATTTCTTGTTCGATACCCTCGATTACCTGGTTGAATTTCTTTTCGAGTTTCTGAGGAAACTGTTTTCCGATATCAATCGGATCAACCGATGGCGGCTGAGCCTTCCATTTTTTGACGAGTGGTCGCGGCAAGCCGTCGTCAGACAAGTGAAACACCGGAGGTAAGAACCCGGCAAGTGGTGGGCGGTAGGGTTGCGGCACGAGTTCGAGTTTTTCAAAAAGTCTGAGCAAATTGATGCCACCGGCGTACAGGGTATTGTTGTAGTCGTGGGCAACGTCAACTCCCCATGAAAAAGTGAAAATCCACGGTTCGAAATCAACGCCAATGGTCCAATGAATTCTCGTGATGCTATTTTCTATGCGTGCGGGTTCGATATAAAATCCTGTGCTCAGAGTCGAACGCAGGTCTTTGAGGTCGATCCAATTGTAGCTGCCGCCGAAGTGTGGCTGAACAGTCGTTGATTTTCCTACCGATAACGTTTGGTCTTTTAAGAGTCTAGCATTTTGGGTGGTCCCGATGATTTTGAATGAGGTGCCCAGTTGAAAATAGCGGTTGGGAATCCAGCCTAGTCCTGTCTGAAAAATCAATGGGGTTTCGACTGCTTGATAAACATTGCCAACGGCAGAGTCTGATTCGCGGCTAGTGGCGAGGTCAGCACTAAATGTTTGGCCGCTTGAAAGAGAGGCCCCGATTAACAGGCGGTGAGGTAGTTGAACCATTGTGCCCAAATCTACGGCGATTGCTTTGTTAGAATAAGAGTAAATTTTTCTTGAAGTCGAACTGACGAGAACACGGTTTGCTTGGGCAAAACGCAGATTCACGCCTAATCCTAACCGATGTTGAAGCAACGTTCGAGCAAGACCGAGTTGCAATTCGTCGATCTCAACTTGATAAAGTGCGAGTTCGCCACCAGAAACTCTGAAGGTTTGTCCTTCTTGGTAGGGGGTCCAGGTTCCGATTGAAATTCCCCAAGGGTAAATCGGTGTGACAAGCCCCAATCCATCTGAAGTGAGTTTGCTGGATCCGCCCGTGAGGTGCTGGTCTTCGATTTGATTGGTCGAATAACCAGCCGACAAGCCAGGAACGGTCATCGCTAAACCGGCAGGGTTATCGCGAGTGCCGATAAACGAATCGGCTAAACCCGTCATGGCTCCGGCCATGCCGAGGGTTCGACCATCACCTTTGACTGTTGAAGTGTAGCCAGAATAAGTCTGGGTTCTTACCGAGTATGGCAGTTGAGGTGGCGTGGCCGCTGCTAGTGCCTTGCCGACAGACAAGCCTAGAAACAGCAATGTGGATTCAGTCATTTTCATTCGTCGACTTAAGGTCTTTCTGAGCAAGTAACGAGTCTATCTTAGTTTTTAAGCGTTGTTAACTTCTTGTTTTTTGCATATCTTTTTGCCGATGCGACTCAAACGGTTATTCATTGCTTTCTTGACGGTGACTTGGGGTTTAATGACGCCTCAAGTGAGGGCTTCTTCGCCGATAGAACTGTCTTCGCAGTCTTATGATTTTGTGAAAAGCGTAAAGTACGCGCTTTCGCATTCGCTCAGAATTGATAGTGCAACTCAGAACCTTGAACTGGCAGGGCTCGATTCAAAAGTGGCAATTGCCAGAATCTTGCCGTCCTTAGATTTGAACTCTCAGTTCGGCCTACAGTCGTTGCCGAAGATTGCCACGGTCTCTCCGGCCAATCAGGTGATCTCGAGTGTTTCATTGGGTTTGAACGAAACATTGTATGACAATGGGGTTAGCTACAGTCTCATTCGCATGAGTCGAATCAAAAATCAGATTGAAGAGCTCAATTTGACGAAAGAGAAGAACAAACTTTGCAAAGAAGTGGGCGAACAGTTCTTAGCTTTGGGCTTGCAAAACAAATACCTCGAGTCAGCTCGAGAACAGTTTAAATTACTTCAGAATCAGTTTGACCTCGTTTCACAGGCCTATCATCAGGGCCTAAAAACCCGAAAAGACTACCTTCGCTTGCAGACCGACGTCGAACGATCGCAACTTGAACTGATTTCGTTAAAGTCTGAAGTCGAACGGCAGCAGTCAGTTTTGATTCAAGTGATGGCAATGCCCGAGACCGAAGCTGTCGGTGCACAGTTTACGTTCGACTGGAAACTGTCAATTTTCAAGTCGGTGCCCGTTGAAGCCGCAGGGGCCAAAGTAAAGATCGACCTTTCACAACATTTTGACGCTAAGTTGGCACGACTTCAGTCGACGCTAAATGATCTTGAAGTCAGGCAAGCCAGGCGCAGCTTATTTCCAGAAAGTCAGTTGACCTCAAACTTTGGGTACCAGAGCTCAACTTTTATGGGCACCCCTTCAGGATCATTCACCGATAATGGTCAATGGGGTTGGAATGTGCAGTTGGGGTTAAAATACAGTTTTTGGGATTGGGGATCTCGTCGATCGCAGTCAATAATGGCTGAAAAAAAGGCCCAAATTGATCAAAATACGAAGACCCTGCAGCTTGCCGAGCTTCAAGTGACTCTCGATGATGTGGTGAGACGTCTAGCGGTCATGGCTGATTCTGTGAAGCTTTCAACTGAGTTAGTTCAGCTTGAAAAAAATAATTACCAATCTCTTGAAACTGAGTACCACAACGGAAAAGTGTCTTATCTGGATCTAATTGGCGGCCTGAAAAATTTCAATGAGGCGCGGGCCAAACTAGATAGTTTGAGTTTCGAATTGCGAAAATGGATTTTAGAATACCATTACCACGAAGGGAATCTTTATGATTTGGTTTTTGCGAAATAGAAAAACCCTTGGCCGTGGGGTTGCTGTAGTCCTGTCACTCCAAGTTCTGACCTCGTGCTCTGGCACACAAAAAAATGGTCTGAAGTGGGGTAGTCCAAAAAAAGGTAACCTCGTTAGTCGGGTCACGATCGCCGGCATGGTTCAACCGGCTAAGAAAACGGTGATCATGGCCCCTTACCACGGCTATGTGAGAAAACTTTTTGTGAAAATTGGCGACCATGTAAAAGAAGGTGACCCTGTCGTCAGCGTTTCGCAATCACTGCTGGCTTCAGAACAGGTGTTTCCGCTTAGGGCTCCATTCACAGGGGTAGTGGTGCAGGTTGAAAAGGCTGAAGGTGAGTATGTGCGTGAAGGTGACCCAAAAGAGTTCATTTTAAGAATTGATGACCTGACCCATTTGCAGGTGGTCGCTCAAGCTCCTGAAATTGACCGAGCTAAGATTCGCATCGGTCAAGAGGCGACGGTGAAGGCTTCAGCGGTTTTGAATCGAAGCTACCGAGCCAAAATTCGCGACTTGGCTCTAGCTGCAAAAGAAAAAGAACAGTGGGGGCGCTCGCAAGTAGAATTCTCGATTCGATTAGACGTGTTAGACAAAGACGAGCAACTGCGCCCAGGCATGTCGGTGATTATGGATATCGAGACCGACAAACGTGAAAATATCTTGAGTCTCAGGCATGAATTCATTCAAAAAGAAAAAGATAAATTTTTTGTGACATTAAAGGGCGGCGCCAAGAAAACTATCGAAGTGGGCATTCAAAATGAAGAGGCCTATGAAATCATTTCTGGCATCAAAGAGTCTGACGAAATTCAAATGGTCGATTTTTCGACTTTGGTTGAGACGAGTCCAGGAAATTGACCATGGTCACCAAGCTTGATGACTCAAGACTGCCGGTTTTAGAATTACGCGATTTGTCTTTTGCGTACGTGATTGATGAGGTGCCAGTACCTGTTCTCAGTCACATTTCGCTCACCGTGAATCGCGGAGATTTTTTGGCGATTCAAGGCCCTTCTGGGTCAGGTAAGTCAACCCTTCTTCATTTGCTGGGGTGTCTGGCTTCAGTGCAAACAGGTGAGTTGTGGATCGACGGGCAAGACGTTTCAAAACTTAACGAAGAAGAGCTCGCTCATTTTCGCAATTCCAAAATCGGGTTTATTTTTCAGCAGTTTCACTTACTTTCGAAGACCAGTGTTCTAAAAAATATTCTCTTACCGAGGCAGTACCTTAGAAAAAAGACCTCAAAAAGCGGTGAAAATGCCAGAGAAATGGCTGAAAAGTTTGGTCTTAAAGATCGGCTAGGGCACCTACCTAACCAGTTATCGGGTGGCCAGCAGCAACGCGTCGCCATTGCCCGAGCACTCATGAATGATCCGGCCATTATCTTGGCCGACGAACCGACCGGTAATCTCGATTCGCAGTCGTCTGCTTTGATCATGGGTATATTGCGTAAACTCAATGACGAGGGCAAAACGATCATTCTGATCACTCATGATGGTGACATCGCATCGAGTTGCAAGCGCGTGGTGCACATTAGAGACGGCAAGTTGACCGAGGTGCCTCAGGGCGTGAGTGCTTTGACACCCGGTGATTTCAAGCAAACAGCTCAACAAAAAATTTCAGTAGAAAATCGGTCGCATCGATCTCAATTTGGGCAAAAGGTTCGAGAACTTCTACGGTCGCTTTTTCGGTCGGTTTCGATGAGTGTTGAATTGTTTCCGCTCGCCTTTGAAAATTTGGGTCGCAATCGAGTGCGAACGGCTTTGACCATGATGGGCATCATAGTGGGCATCGCTTCAGTGCTGTCGATGATCACGCTTGGACAGTTCACCAAAGTGAAAATTCTCGATTCTTATGCTGAGTTAGGCGTCAACACATTGATGTTTCATGGGTACCCCAATTGGGAACTCAGGGCGAAAGATGAGGTGTCGGTTTTATTTAGGGGGTTTGAGTGGGAGCGAGATCTTTTGCCGATGAAAGAAATTTTTTCAGACATCGAAGCGATGAGTCCGGTTTTTATGAGTTGGAATCAATCGGCGAATTTTGGTGGACGATCGATTGAGTCTGAAGTTCGGGTGATGGCAGTCAACGAAGAGGCGGGTTCGATTACGAAACGTGATTTATTGGCGGGTGTCGGTTTTTCGCCGGTGCACATCGAGAAAAAAATTGGGGTCTGTGTGATCGGTTTTGAAATTGCGCAGAGGTTGTTTGCTCAGATTTCGCCGCTCGGGCAGGTGGTTCGCTTAAGTAATGATTCGAGTAACTATGGTTGCCGAGTCATCGGTATTATGAAGAGCGTTTCGAGCAATAAAGAATGGATGAAACCGAATTTACAGGTTTTCTTACCGTTCACCTATTTTCAGATGGTCTCTGGGAATTGGTGGGAGACTCAAATGCACCAAGTCTTGATTCAGGCAAAACAAGGGTCCGATGTAGAAAAAGTGGGCAGAGGAATTCGTGCCTTTTTTGAGGCAAAATATGGTAAATCGGGTCGGTTTCGAGTCGATTCAGACAGTGTGCTTCTGGCTCAGATGAAGAAATTCTTGAACCTTTTTACCATTCTGCTTGCGACAATAGCTTTTATTTCACTTTTAGTTGGGGGCGTTGGTATTACCAACATGATGCTCGTTTCAGTCTCTGAGCGGTACCGCGAAATTGGTCTACGCAAAGCGCTCGGGGCGACAAATCGAATGATTCGACTGCAGCTCATGGTCGAAGCCATTGTCATTTGTTTGATTGCCGGAATCATCGGCTTGGCCATTGGTTTTACCGTTATCGAGACGGTTATTTTTGGGGCGACAAAGCTGGTGCCAAAACTAGAGTTTCAGTGGGTAGTTGACCTTCCGGCTTTTCTGATTTCGGTGATTTCGATTCTGAGCGTGGGCTTGCTCAGCGGTTTTTTTCCTGCGATAAAAGCCGAGAAACTTCAGGTGATTGAAGCGTTAAGGTCTGAGTGAGGTGAAAAAAGAGTGTTATTCGCGTTGGCCCCAGGCTAAGATTATCACAGGATAAAACAACACGATGAATGGTGACACAGAAAATACAGTCGAATATTCGAAAAGCCGGTTCTGGCGTCGAAAAGATGAAGAAAACGGCATTGTCGTAATTGGTTTGACTGATTCGGGTATTGAAGAACTGGGCGATTTGTCTGAACTTGAATTACCGAGTGAAGGCACTGAAGTTGAGAAAAATGAAGCAGTGGGTAGAGCTGAGGGATCTTACAGCGAGTTTGAGGTGATTGTTCCGATTTCAGGTACGGTCTGCGGCGTAAACGAAGAGGCCGTGAAGAATTTAACCATGGTGATGGAAGACCCCCTCGAAGAGGGTTGGTTGCTCAAAATTCAAGCAGAGTGAAAAGTGAAAAAGAAAACGACCGCTGTTAAATCAAAAAAAAATAGCGCTATTAAGTCCATGAAGTCCAAGAAAACCCAGAAGTCGAGTGATGCGATCGCTGATGTTTTCAATCTGGATGACTCTAAATTTGGGGATATCGGGCCAGACGTGGCCGTTGGGTTTCGACCAGTTCACGAGTTGACTCCGGCCGAAACGAAGCGTGTTCGCATATTTCAAAAAAATCTCTTGTCTCTACTCTCTCACGAACTCCGAACTCCACTTATGGGAGTTCAAAATGGGTTGTGGATGGCTATTCAAGAAAAGCCGGAAATTGAAAAATCTGAAGGCATGAGCATGGCCTTGAGAAATTTGACCCGCTTATCGCAAAATCTCAATCATATTTTAGAACTCGCACAGTGGGAAGAAGAAGGCGGAATTCAGCCTGATTTTGCACAATTCAACCTCTCAACGTTGTTGAAGGCAAAGTGTGAAGAGTGGAAATCTGCCCTTGGGGCATTGAGTAAGATTGGGTTTAGTTGGAGCGACTTCTCGACGTCTAATCTTATTTGGGCTGATGAAAAGAAGTGGGCCAGAGGCTTTGATCTCGTGCTCGAGTTGCTTGTCGAATTGTTAAATGAACCCATTGCCGAGGCAGGCAGCGAAAGGGCTTCAGTTAGCATCGAAATTCAGAAAGACACAGTCGGCGAGCCAAGTTGTCGACTCAAATTGAGTCTAGATAGAAAAGCCTACTCCCGTTTGCTAGAAGCCTTTCAATACGCCGAGGTAGCGCTACGAGGGGGCATCGCAAGTGCGGGGTCGGTATTTGGTGGCGTGATGCTTTCTGAATCAGACTTCTTATCGAGAGCCGAAGAGGGGCTTGGCAGTCAGATGCTTGCAGTTAAAATGATTTTCAAAGCCATGAAGGGTGATGTTTCATTTTTATTGCACGGTGAGTCACGCGCGGGTTCAGACGATTTGGCGAGCTTAACAAACAGTTTGCCAGTCGACTGTCAGATTGGTTTGGCCGTGGGTAATTGGACCCTTGACGATAAAGTTCGGCATTGGGTTGGGCGTTGCATGAATTTGATTACCGAGGCTGGGGCAAAAAAGGCAGAAATTTGCAAGATTGATGCTGCCCAGTTTGCTTTGGTACAGCCGAATGAACGGCAGTTCTGTTTGAAGCTTCAATATGGCGCAAACCCCGAGCTCATCTTGAGATTTCAGTCACTGGGGCGCTCGGTTTTGGGTTTGGCGAAAAATTCTATTCAGTTTCCGCGCGATGGTGAGACGAAAGAAGAATTGGCGAGAAAAGTGATTGATTTGTTCGCTCGCCAGCCCTAATTGCCCGCTAGCCCTGGCCGTTTCGTCGACGTTTGCTGGCCGTTTACTCGGCGTTTGATTGAATGACTCTCTCGATTGATTGCCTCTGGATTGCCGGTGTTTTTTCAGATAATAAGCTCAGCATGCACCCACAGAAGTATTTTATTAAAACATTTGGCTGCCAAATGAACGAGGCAGACTCAGAGCGCATGTCGGTCATTCTGGCAGAACAATCGATGACGCCAGTTGCCGAGCCTGAAGATGCTGATATCATTATCATTAATGGTTGCTCGGTTCGAGAAAAGGCAGTGCACAAGGCTGTTTCGGCTCTGGGTAAATACAACGTCATCAAGAAAAAGTCAGAGGGCAACGGCCCAATTATCGGTGTGGGAGGCTGCGTCGGGCAATTAGACCGAGAAAACCTGTTTAAAAGGGCTCCGTATCTCGACTTTGTTTTTGGCACCGACACGATCGATAATTTGCCTGAGATCATTCATCGAGTGCGAAGTGGCGAGCGAAAAGTCATCTATGCCGAGTTTGATAAATCCATGGATTACTCAACTGAAACCAAAGTTGACCCCGGCAAATCACAGGCATTCGTCAATATCATGAAGGGCTGCGATAAATACTGCACTTATTGCATTGTACCATTCACACGAGGTCGTGAGAAATCGAGAAAAATTGATGAGGTTTTAGAAGACATCGTGAAACTCGTTTCGCGAGGGGTGAAAGAAATCACTTTGTTGGGCCAGAACGTCAATTCGTTTGGCAAAGGAAATGAAAATACCGCAAAGCGATTGCCGCTTGAACTCAATAACCCGATTGGCAAGGTTGGCCCGAAAGAAGGCGAAGAGAATTTTGCACAGTTGTTGCGAGCCATTGATTCAGACGTGAGGTTAGCGAATCTCAAGCGCATTCGATTCACGTCTTCGCATCCCTTAGATTTTAGTGACGAGCTCATTGATTGTTATGCTGAAGCCAATAAAGGCGGAGTGGCAAAACTGGCGAAACATCTGCATCTGCCGGTGCAAAGCGGCTCAAACGCCGTATTGCAAAAGATGGGTCGGCATCACCAAATCGAGTCTTACATTGATCAAATGAGTCGATTGCGATCGTTGTGCCCAGACATTGGGTTGTCGACCGACATGATTGTTGGGTTTCCGACAGAAACTGAAGACGATTTTCAAGAGTCACTTAAGCTGCTTGATTTGCTTCAATTTGATAATGTCTACGCGTTTGCCTATTCTCCTAGGCCTGGAACAAGGGCCTCCAAATTGAAAGACGACGTGAGCTTGAAAGAAAAGACCGAACGCCTTAACCGCCTTCTTGATCACCAACTGGCGATAGCGCAAAAGCGATATGCCGCTAGAGTTGGCGATAAAATGGAAATTTTGGTCGAAGGTCTCGCCAAAAATCAATACATGCTCGATAAAGGCGATCGCGATGCCAAAGGCTTGAGTAGTGGCTTAATCAAAACGACCACCAAGCGTGTGTGGACCGGGCGAACGACGTGCAATCGCATTGTGAACTTTGCCACTGAATCGCCGCGAAATTTGATGGGCCAATTCGTGACTGCCGAAATTACCCTGGCAACGGGTCTTGCGCTTCAGGGCGAATGGTTAGCAGATCGCGTGATCGAGGGGCAAAACCAATGATCATTCCGTTTAAGACCATCTGGCCACAAATTCATGAAACGGCATTCGTCGCGCCTTCTGCTGATATCATCGGCGATGTGGTGATCGGAGCTCAGAGTAGCATTTGGTTTCAAGTGGTCGTGAGAGGCGACGTGAATTTGATTCGAATTGGTTCACGCACCAATATTCAAGACCACGCTATGCTGCACGTGACTCGAAAGGTGAGCTCTTTGCACATTGGCGACGACGTCACCGTCGGGCATCGAGCGGTGCTTCACGGCTGCCGAGTCGGAAACCAAGTGCTCGTCGGTATGGGGGCTATTTTACTCGATGACTGCGAAATTGGCGACTCATCGATTGTTGCGGCCGGAGCCGTGGTACCCAAAGGCATGAAGGTTCCAGCGAAAAGCCTTGTTGTGGGAATGCCTGCCAAAGTGGTTCGAGAACTTCGCGAAGAGGAGTGTGAGTTTTTAAGAAAGAGCGCACTCAACTATGTTGCCGATGCGGGCACTTATCGAAGTTATGTACAAGGGCCCGTGCGCCACGGATCAGACGATTGGGACCTAGAGACTCTCGATGTGAATGGCTTTGATGAAGAATTCGGGTAATTATTCGTGAATGATTTGGCTACAGAGTGAAATGTAACGTTAGGTTTAGAAACTGAGGAGAGACAACGCATGACTGGCGAATTTACGATAGTAGAAGCACTGACTTTTGATGATGTTCTTTTATTGCCTCAACTTTCTGATGTTTTACCCAATGAAGTGATGTTGAATACCTATTTGACTTCTCGAATTCAGATGCGAATTCCTCTCATTTCTGCCGCGATGGACACCGTTACTGAAAGTAAAACCGCCATCACCCTGGCGCAAGAAGGTGGCCTTGGGGTTATTCACAAAAATTTGTCGGCTAAAGATCAGGCGTTTGAAGTTGAAAAGGTAAAGAAGAGTGAATGGGGAATGATCTTAGATCCGATCACGATCGAGCCCACGGCGAAGGTTTCGCAAGCACTCGAGCTCATGAAGACCTTCAAAATTTCGGGCGTGCCCGTCACTCTTCGTGAAGGCAATGGTCTGAAATTAGTCGGAATCTTGACTAACCGAGATTTGAGATTTGAAACCGATGGGTCGGCACTGGTTGAAACGCGCATGACGAAGTTGCCGTTAGTGACGGTTCCTGAAGGAACGACCACCGAACAGGCACGCGAAATTTTCAGACAAAATCGAATCGAAAAATTGCCGGTTGTCGATTCAATGGGTTTCTTAAAAGGTTTGATCACGATCAAAGATTTGAAAAAGCAGCAAGCGTTTCCGGGAGCAAATAAAGATAAGCATGGCCGCCTAGTTGTAGGGGCCGCGGTGGGTGTCGGTGCTGATGGTTTATCGCGCGCTCAGGTTTTGGCTGAAGCGGGCGTTGATGTTTTGTTTGTTGACAGTGCACACGGGCATTCGACGGGAGTGCTTGAGGCAGTCAAAAAATACAAGGCCCACTTCGCGGGTAAAGTTGAGGTTGTTGGCGGAAACATCGCTACCTATGACGGAGCAAAAGCTTTGATTGAAGCCGGTGCTGATGCGGTTAAAGTCGGTATTGGGCCGGGTTCGATCTGTACCACTCGCGTGGTCGCAGGCATTGGTGTGCCGCAGCTCTATGCAGTGAGAGAAGCCGCGAGAGCCGCGCGTGAACACGAAGCAAAAACGAAAATTAAAATTCCGGTGATTGCTGACGGCGGCATCAAGTATAGCGGCGACATTGTCAAAGCCATCGCTGCGGGCGCTAGCTGTGTGATGATCGGATCGCTTTTCGCGGGCACTGACGAGGCACCCGGTGAAATCGTCTTGTATCAAGGCCGATCTTATAAAGTTTATCGTGGCATGGGCAGTTTAGATGCCATGGCTCAAGCTCATGGTTCGAAAGATCGCTATTTTCAGGCTGATACCTCTGAAATGGGTAAGTTGGTTCCCGAAGGTATCGAGGGGCGAGTGCCCTATCGGGGATCATTGTCGTTCAATATTCAGCAACTCATTGGTGGTCTTCGTGCAGGCATGGGCTACTGTGGAGCAGGCAATATCGAGCAATTGTCGAAGACGGCGAAATTTATCAAAATAACCGGCAGCGGTTTAGCTGAAAGTCACCCTCATGATATTGTGATTACCAAAGAAGCTCCGAATTATCGGTTAAATAGCTAAGCTGAGACCCGAGGAAAAAAGAAACGAATGCAAATCGACACGGTAGTGATTTTAGATTATGGCTCGCAGTACACAAAACTGATCGCGAGGCGAGTTCGCGAGTGTGAAGTCTTCTCGATGATTCTTCCGGGTGGTGATTTGATTGATTCGGCAAACAAAACGTCACTGACTCGCATCAAAGAGTTGAATCCCAAGGCTGTGATTTTGTCGGGTGGTCCAAATTCAGTATACGACGACGGTGCCCCGCAATTGCCGAAGGGCTTTCTCGATTGGGCAAAGCGTGAGAGAATTCCGGTTCTGGGAGTTTGCTATGGAATGCAGTTACTCACTCACGAGCTAGGCGGTCAGGTCACCCGTGCACCGTCTCGTGAATATGGTCGTCAGGCCGTGAAGTTGCTGTCTGATTCAGCGGTGTCGACTCAGACTCTGTCGCCGCTATTTAGCCAAGTGCCTTCGAGCTTCAATGCGTGGATGAGCCACGGTGATGAAATTTCAAAGCTGCCCGATGGGTTTAGTTTAGTCGCGCTTAGCGACTCGGGGGTTGCAGCGGCCATGCAATCTCATTCAGAACCCTGGTTTGGGTTGCAATTTCACCCAGAAGTTGTGCACACCGAAGGCGGAAAAACGATCATCGCAAATTTTCTTTTCAAGTGCGCCCATCTTCAGCCGAGCTGGAAGATGAACCGGTTTTTGCATGATCATGTTGAAAAACTGAGAACTCAAATAGGCCAAGATGACCTCGTGATTTGTGGCCTTTCAGGTGGGGTAGATTCAACCGTAGCGGCGGTGATGGTCAGTCAAGCGATTGGAAGTCGGCTTCACTGTATTTTTGTCGATCATGGCTTGCTTCGCCATGAAGAGCGTTCACGAGTTCTAAAAATGTTTCGTGAAGAATTGCAGCTGTCGGTCGTTTGTTTTGATGCTTCAGAAAATTTCTTGAATGCGTTGGCCGGTGTCGAAGATCCCGAGAAGAAGCGAAAAATCATCGGCGAACAATTCATTAGGGCCTTTGAGCGCGCTTCAAAAGAAATTGAATCGAAAACGGGTATGAAGGCTAAGTACCTAGTGCAGGGCACGCTTTATCCTGATGTGATTGAAAGTGGCGGATCAGGGCACTCTTCAGCGACGATTAAGAGCCATCACAATGTGGGGGGGCTACCGAAAGACCTTTCTTTTGCGTTGATTGAGCCGCTCAGAGAGTTGTTCAAAGACGAGGTCCGAATTCTCGGAAAAGAACTCAAAATTCCTGACAAGTTCTTGGCAAGGCATCCGTTTCCGGGGCCCGGTCTAGCCGTTCGAGTGCTAGGAGCGGTCACAACTAGTCACCTCGAAAAGTTGAGACACGCAGACGAAATCTTTATCAGTGAAATTGAACGAGCTGGTCTTTACTCAGAAATTTGGCAAGCGTTTGCCGTGTTTTTGCCGATCAAGAGTGTGGGTGTGCAAGGTGACGGCCGAACTCATGATCACGTCATTGCACTTCGCGCGGTGACTTCGGTAGATGGAATGACGGCTGATTGGTACCATTTTGATTCGAAGTTTTTGGCCAAGGTGTCTTCACGTATTTGTAATGAGGTGCGAGGAATCGGTAGAGTTGTCTACGATATTTCATCGAAACCACCAGCGACGATTGAGTGGGAGTGACATGAGTCAGGCGTCAGTGGCAAACCGAGTTTCTCAGTTCTCAAGTACTCCCTGGTTCGGGATTGCGTTGAGGTTGATTGCTCCCGAGCTCATCGTTTTTTTTATTGGTTTTTTGGGCGTTGGTTTCATTCTGCAGAATCAGGATTTGCGAAATGATCTCAAATTCAGGCAGGTTCCGTTATTGCCTTTGCGGGTTGAGTATTCGGGCAATTCGCTTGATTTGGCGAAGCAGCACTTGTATCAGACCTTTTCTTTTTGGATCGATAAGCCTGACAACTGTGAGCCTGGAAAATTCTTGAGCAGTTTTTACGAAGAACAGTGTCGAGACCTAGAAAGAGTGAGCGAACTCTCTCAAGAGGTTGCCTCTTTGCCTTTCTTGCTCAGTGGACTCGTTTTTGTCTTGGGCTGTGTCGCGGTTCGAATGCTATACGGTAGAGCAAATCGGGCGATTGCTGCCGGCAGTGGTGCCGTGATTGCGACGGTGACTCAACCGGCCAAGGCTCCGCAGACGATTTTTGGTTGGTTTTATGGCTTGGTTTCTATTCGAGTGCAGCCTAAAGGCTCAGGCCAACTCACTGTTTTTCAAGACCGTTTTGATTCGATTCCGCGCCCCGGTGATTCGATGGTGATTTTTCAAATCATGACTTTGACCGGCGGTAAAGTTTGGGTTGGACGTTACTATGCCCCGCATGTTTCTATCGTTCACGGCGTGAAAAAGGGACTATTTTGATGTCACAGACAACCGAAACTACTGAGCCTAGCGTTGCGACGGGGCCTGCGGCATCAGCTGAGTCACCTCAGTTTGTTCATTTGCACATGCACACCCAGTATAGCCTGCTTCAAGGGGCGATTCTGGTCGAAAACCTGATGGTGCGAATCAAAGAGCTTGGCATGCATGCCGTAGCCATGACTGATTTGAATAACTTATTTGGTGCAGTTGATTTTTACCAAGAAGCAAAAAAAGCCAAAATCAAACCCATCATCGGCTGTGAAATCTTGTACTCTCCTCGTGGTCGTGCGGCTTCATTTGCGGCCGCTGGTGCGAACCACGGTGGATTACCCGCTGAACTCAAGGCTTATCATTTGGTTTTGTTGTGTAAAAACTATAAAGGTTATCAAAATCTTTGCCAGATGGTGACAAGAGCGCATACCGAAGCGCCTCCTCCACAAAAAGGTCAGGGGTCTGGGCCTCGTGCTCTCGTCGACCGAGAATTGCTTGATAAGTACGGCGATGAATTGATCGTGTTATCGGGTTGCTTACGCTCTGAGTTTGCTTATAAAATTTTAAAGGGCGAAGAGGCCGATGCGCTTGAAAGCATCGATTGGTTTCATAAGCGTTTTAAAGAAGATTTCTATTTTGAGCTTCAAGATTCGGGTGTTCCTGAACAAGGCCATGTCAATGAAACGCTGGCTAAATGGGGTGAAAAATTAGGCATTCCCGTTGTGGCTAGTGTTGATTGTCATTACGAAAAGCCAGAAAATGCCGAAGCTCACGAAGTGTTTCAGTGCATTGAGCACGGCTACGAGCTTGATTTTGATCGGCCGAAATCACTGGTTCCGGCCGAGTTTTACATTAAGCCCGCAAGCTTGATGATTGAACGGTTTGCTAGGTTTCCTGAAGCCTGTGCAAACTCAGTGCGCATTGCTGAAAAGTGTAACGTTGAGTTCAAATTTAAAGACGAAAAAGGGCGATCAATTTACCACTTGCCTAATTTCAGGCCGCTAACGGCACCCCCACCGGTTGGCAAACCCGGCGATGCCGATTATCATGATCCGTTTGATTTATTGAAATTTTTTCGTGAAGAATCCGAAACGGGTTTAGAAAAACGTTTTGTTAGTTATAGCTTCATTGAAAAAAAGCAGTTGCCCCATTGGAGTGAGTTAGAAAAAGAATACCGAGAGCGCTTAGAACAAGAAATCAAGATGATCGAAAGAACGGGCTTTGCCGGCTACTTTTTGATTGTTTCTGATTTTATTCGGTGGGCGAAATCAGAGGGTATTCCGGTGGGTCCGGGGCGGGGTTCAGGTGCGGGTTCATTAGTGGCGTATTGCCTAGAAATCACTGATATCGACCCGATTCAGTTTAAGCTTCTTTTTGAGCGATTCATCAATCCCGAGCGAATTAGCATGCCCGATTTTGACGTCGATTTTTGTCAGGATCGGCGCGGCGAAGTCATTGATTATGTGAATCGACGTTATGGGTCTGATCGGGTTTCGCAGATCATCACTTTTGGAAAACTGCAGACCCGAGCAGTGATTAAAGATGTGGGCCGAGTGCTAGGTCTGTCGTTTGCTGATACGGACGCGCTCACGAAGCTCATTCCTGATGAGTTGAATATTTCTTTAGATGAAGCCATTGCGAAAGAGCCGAGACTTCGCGAGCGAATTGAAAGTGATCATAAGATTGCGAAGTGGATCGGCTACGCTCGCCAGCTAGAGGGCTTGTATCGCAGCGCGGGCATGCACGCCGCCGGTGTGATCATTACTGAAAATCCGATCGTCGAATATTGCCCACTTTTTGTCGGTAGAGATGGTGCGGTGGTCACTCAGTTTGACAAAGATGCCGCTGAAACCATCGGACTCATCAAGTTCGACTTCTTGGGTTTAAAAACCCTGACCGTGGTAGACTATGCCGTAAAGCTCATTCGTTCAACGGCTGAGCCCGGATCGGCACAAGCTGAGTTTTCGATTGATCGCATTCGTTACGACGACATGAAGGTGTTTGCGCTTTTTGGTTCGGGCGACACAGACGGCGTTTTTCAGGTTGAAAGCTCGGGTATGAAAGACCTTTGCTCTCGCATGAGGCCAAATACGATTGAAGACATTGTCGCTATTTGCGCGCTTTACCGACCAGGACCCTTACAAAGCGGCATGGTCGATGACTTCATCGATCGAAAGCACGGTAGACAGAAATTTGTTTACGATCTCGATGCTCTTGAGCCTATTTTGAGCGAAACCTACGGAGTCATTCTCTATCAAGAGCAAGTCATGCAAATTGCTCGAGAGCTTGCAGGTTATAGCTTAGGGCAAGCCGATATGTTACGTCGCGCGATGGGAAAGAAAAAAGCTGAAGAAATGGACCAACAGCGCGCCATTTTTGTGAAGGGAGCAAAAGAGCGCGGGGTTGAAGACAGCAAAGCCGAAAGTATTTTTGATCTGATGGCGAAGTTTGCAGAGTACGGATTTAATAAGTCGCATTCGGCAGCCTATGGAGTGATCACGTATCAAACTGCCTATTTGAAGACTTATTTTCCGGCTGAGTTCATGGCGGCCTTGATGACCACTGAAATGGACAATACCGATAAAATCACCAAGTACATTGGTGATTGTCGTGAGCATCAGCTTCCGATTTTGCCACCAGAAATTAACACATCGCAAAGGCGTTTCAGTGTTGAACGCATGGGCGAGCAGCGAACGAAGGCTATTCGCTTTGGACTTGAGGCGATTAAAGGTGTCGGTGGTGCGGCTGTCGATGCGATTATTGAGTCGCGCACTCAAGTGGGGCCGTTTTCTGGAATGATCGATTTCGTTCGCCGAGTGTCAACACGTAAGGCGAATAAAAAAGTTTTAGAATCACTGACGATGGCTGGAGCCTTTGATCAGATCGCCGAAGTGAATCGGGCGAGTTTACTCAGTTCGATCGAAAAATTATTGCAGTTTGGTTCAGACGATCAAGCTGAAAAAGAGTTAGGACAAGCTTCTTTGTTTGATGATTTTTCGGCTGAAGAAGTGAAGCAGGTGGTACCGCTTGACGCCCTTTTTGTGCGAGAAGAAGAATGGCCGAGGGCTAAGGCGTTGCAGTTAGAGCGGCAAGTCGTTGGTTTTTACTTGTCAGGTCACCCTATGGATACCTGGCAGCGAATCTGTGAAGACTGGTTGGGTTGGAGTGTCGCGAAGATTCAGACGTTTGCTGAAGAGAAAAAAACCAAAGGTGAAACTGAGCCAAAGGCAAACGGAGCGTCGGGTGGTTCGGCTGCGGGTGGTTCAAAAGAAGGCGGCAGCTCTGGGCCTGGTCAACAAGGTGGTCAGGGCGGTGGGTTTCGCCAAAACAATGGTTATGGCGGCAGACCGCAAAGGCCCGTAAGGCCTGAGGTTAAGCTTGGCGGGTTGATCGGTGAAATGCGTGAAGTGATGACAAAGAAGGGCTCGCGCATGGGCTTTGGTCAGATTGAAGACCTGACGGGTAAGCTTGAAGTGGTCTTTTTTCCAGAAGTGTACGCCGCTCTGGCCGAACTTCAAAAAACTGGTCCAGTCGAGGCCGAGCCCATATTGTTGACGGCCGAACTTGAGTTGGGCGAAGAGTTTCCGAAGCTTCTTGCTAAATCTGTTGAGCGAGTTGCCGATGCCCATAAAAATCGTGTGCAGCAAGTCGTATTCGAACTTTCAACGAGCGAAGTGAGTCCTGAGCAGTTGCGGGCATTGAAGAAAAGCATCATTTCTCACCGTGGCAAATGCCCAGTTCGTATTGAGTTTCGAGATCCGAAATTTAAGACGAGATTAGAGCTTCCGAAAACAGTTGGGGTGGCACCGACACCGCAGTTTGTTGAGAGTGTTCGTCAGATTTTTGGCAAGTCGATTACCCGACTTTTGTAGAAAAATTGCGATAAAACTACGAAACCTAAATGCTGAGGGTAGATTTTTCTGCCTAGGTAGTTGAAAATGAAAAGGTGAATCTTCTTCAGCGGTTTTCTCTTATTCTTTGGGTCTGCATGATTTTTGAAAGTGTCGGGGTCAATCTGCTGGGGCCGACTCGGGTCATTTTTGCGGCCCAATCCCATACCAAATCAGCGAACGAGACGGCGCCGAAGGCGTCGCCTACCAGCGCGCCCACCTTGCTTAACCGTTACCGCGAAATGTTGATGAAGGGCCATGTAGCCAAATTGGGCGAATTGAATCCTTGGCAACTGAGAATTCTAGAAGAAGAAATTGCAGCTGACATTGAAAGGTACGTGCAAGGTGGTAGGCAGACTCAAGAAGGCTTGAAAGCAGATTTTGATTGGGATGCCATTACGAAAGCGTTGAAGTATTATTCTGAAAAAAAGCAAACGGTGTTCACGGTTCTTCGAGCTGAAAACTCGTGCTCTGTTTGCGCTCAGGCTGTTCAATCGGTTAAGCCACAAGTGATAACGGCTTTAGACCGTCGCGGATTGGGCGCTGTTTTCTTGAACCCCGAAGACATTGGTTTAGCAAAAATGAGTGCTAAATTGACCGAAAATCAGGTTGAAAACTTGGTCGATCAAAAATTAAAAGATGTCATTGTTCAGAAGCCAAACGCAGCAGGCACGCTCTTGATTAATTTTCGAATGCAACCGCTTGATGGTATCGACGATGCTCACGCTGAAGACCGCGGGTATCAGGTAGTGGGTACTTTGCGTGTGAAAGATTTTGTTGAGACGTTTTCTTTTGACGTCACCGTTGGCGATCGTTTTGAAGGGTATGTTTTGAGGGCGGTGATTGATTCATTTTCAGGCGTCGGCTCAAAGCTTTTAGGCGGAGGCGGCGTTGCCGTCACCTCGGTATTGCCTCAGGCGACCCGCGATGATTCGAGTGTTTTGATTGAAGTCAGAGAGGTGTTCTCTCACCGTGATTTGAATGCCGTGAAAGAAAACTTAGCAAAGATCTTGGCTCCTGACTCTTTATTGCTCGAAAAAGCTCAAAGAAGAGGAGTCACTTGGCTGAAGGTGATTCCGAAACAGTCGGTTTCTGACCTCGTGGCAAAACTAGAAGCACTGAAATCGGGTTCTTTGTCGCTCATTTCAAAACAAGAAGAAGGAGTGGTGCTCGAATGGGCTCAAGCTCGAGAAAGAAAATAATTGGTCTGGCTGGATTGCTCGTTCTAGCGGGTTGCAGCCGATCGAACGCTTATCGGCAAGATCAAAATCCAGCTTCATCGGGTAACGCCGCAGCTGAGCGAGGGTATTCGACCTCAAGAATTGAGAGTATGGGGCAGCCCCGCAAGAGGGTGATTGTTTTTGATTTTTGGAACGACACGCCGAACAAGGCCAATGAGCTAGGTGAATTTGGAGCCGATGAACTCAGGCGGTATTTGCATCAGACACAACGAGTGATTGTGCCAACCGATATCAAAGCCAAGCTTGCGACTGAAGAATTTATTCAAGGTGACAAAGTGAGGGTGAGTCAACTGATTCGTGAAGGACGCAAGCTCGGAGTCGCGGTCATGGTGATTGGCCGAATGAGTCGTTCGATATTTCGACAGCGAGGTGACGAGGTCGGTTTGCTGCGCCAAAAACAATCGCTTGCCGGTGTTGATATTGAGTTAAAGATTTTCGATGTCGCCGGAGGTCGTGAAATCATGGCGATAGCCAAGTCGGGCGATTCGTCAACCAACACGCTCGTGGCGTTAGATCCTAACAACACTTCGGGTCCAGAGTTTCGAACAGAAATGCTCAAAATGGCGGTGAGAAACGCGGTTGAGCAAACGGTTCCTGAAATTTTAAAATCGGTCGAAAAATTGGGCTGGGAAGGCCGTATTGCGAAGATCAGTTCGGGTAAAGTGTTTGTGAATGCCGGTAAGGCATCGGGTTTGGTGCCTGGTGATATTTTGAGGGTATTAACCCAGGGCGACGATATTTATGATCCGGTGACGGGTGCCTATTTGGGGAGGTCTGCTGGGCAAGTGAAAGGCACACTTGAAGTGCTTGATTTTATCGGGCCAGATGGAGCCGTTTCTGAGATTCATACGGGATCAAATTTTCAAGAAGGCGATGCCATTCGATTGTACTAGTCTTTGCTGGTGCTGCTCTTTGCGCGGGCGCCGCGGCTTCAACACGGCAATAGTTTGAATTCTTCGGTGATTTCTCTTGCCCAAAGTTCGCCAGCAGCTTGAAAATCGATTTTTTTGTCGGTGAGTTCGCTTAAAAATCCCGGTTCGGCAGCTAGGCCACAAGGCGTGATGCCAATGAAACTTTTCGGGTGTCGGGTAACATTGAGAGAGAGTCCGTTTAAAACGATGCCGTCTTTGACTTGAATTCCGAGAGAAACTAGTTTCTTTCGGCCGACCCATATGCCCAGTTCGGTGCCCTCTTTGATAGTGGCCGTGACTTCAAAGTGAGATAAAACCCGATTGGTCGCGGTGAGCGCTCTGCAGACGAACTCTTTAACTCCTCGAGAGTCGCCGACTAAAGTTTCTAGTCTAGCGACGGGGTAGAGAACCCACTGGCCAGGGCCATGGTAGGTTTCGAAACCACCCCGTTCAATTCGATGAAAATCAACGCCTTGCGTTTGAAACCAGGCTTCGGTGGCGAGTTTGTCTGTCTTGCCATGTCTGCCGACTGTGATGGTGGGTTCGACCTCAGCGACGATCACGGTATGTGATTTTAGGTGTGCCTTAATTTCATTAAAAGCGGCAGTTTGTTGCGCTTGAAGGTCTGAAAAGCAAAATCGAGCCGTGGCGCTCGATCGAAAAAAAAGGGGTTGGGTACCTGGTTTCATCTCGGTCGTGATCAATCTCGCGACTAGAACCTGCCTACAAACTAGACCTAAGTCAATTCACAATGGGGGGGAGTGAGATTGGCTTAGGTCTGGTTTGTGGTTAGTTCATGGCAGGAGCCATAATGGTAAAGAGGGTTTCTGGATTGCCTTTGATCTCAAGAGTTTCTCTTGGCAGGCTTGGTGAACTTTCGATGTGAAGGTTTGAGTTTAAAATGATTTTTGCGTTCCAGGCGTCGTTGGTTTCAGTGAGAACCATTCGAGCGCCAGAGAACATGACATAATGCGGAACCGTTTCTGTGCTATCAAGCGACGGAACGATGGCTCGAATGACAACGTGCGTTGAGTCTTCTGCTGTTTGCGATAAAATTTTGAATTTTGTTTGAAAGCGCTTTCCGTCTTTAATGAATTCGAAACTCAAACTGGTAGGTGTTGATGCGCCATCTCGCTTAGCCAAGGTGAGCTGAATGTCTCTAAGGTCTTCAAGGCGTTGCGAGCTGTTGATGATTTCCATCTCGGCTGATTTGATCGGGCGTTCCCAGTTTTCTTGAAAAATCGCGTGGCAGGGGCTGCTTGTCGCAATCAAAGTGCTGAGTACTAGTGAAACGGAGAGGGCGATTGAGCGAGTGAAGTTCATATAAGATCCTTTATTTTGCCGACTTTTTCGGCTGTCCAACTTGATGCACACCATGCATGAACCCGATCCGTAATAAAACTTAATTGATTTGATGATTAAATAGTAGCTTATCTAATGAATGGCTTGGGGTGGAGACTGACGCAATGCGGCGCCGGTCTATTGTATTTAATTGGTGTTGATTAAATAAGTGAAGTTAGGTAACCCCCGGAGTGAAATCAATTAAATAAGTTTATTAAATTCACTTAATTCACGAGTGAGTCGGAGTTGATCATGGTTAGACAAAAACAATCTTCTAGGGGTATCGGGTATTTTTCGATGAGCTTAGTCACCTGGCTTTTGGTGGTGTTAAGCACTTCATGCGGAAAACCAGCCGACGAAACCGCTAAAACTGAAGTCACTGGTGCTGCGAGTGAAGCGCAAAGTGCCATTGGTGATTGTAAGTTGTTATCGCCCATAGCCCTTAAAGGCCGAGACCTGATGAAAGAGAAACTTGTGCTCACTCAAGTGAAAGTTGATCAACCCATTGAATCGAACTCATTTGATTCAAGTGAAGGCATTGAGTGCGAGTTGTTTCAAATTAAGAACATGACGAGACTTGGAGTGAGACTGATTGACTTGCACAAGGGTGATAAGGGCGAAGTGGTTAGGGGTTTAGGAATCGGCTTTTCAAACGGTTACAATGGTAATTTCGCTTTTTCGGGTGAAGAGACTCTAAAAGATGGCATCAAGACTTATTCAACTGCGGTGAGTGAAAGTACTTGGGCGCTCAGCACCAGTAAAACTTCTGAAAAAGCTTCAGACAAGTCAACTGAGCCAAAAACTGAGCTCAAAGTGGTCGTTGCTCAAGATTCGATTACGGCGATACAGCTAGTGTATCCGGTTTATATCAGGTCGTCTGAAGGTTTTGGCGTGTACGCCAACAGAAACAACACGGTTTGTATTCGGTCGGCTGAGTAGAAGCTCGACTAATGCGTAGAGCCCCAACTAAAGGGTTGTTACTGAACTTCGAAGACTCGATTGACTGACTGGCCGTTCATGCTACGAACGTGCACTAAGAATTCTCCGCCGATTGCTTTTCCGAGCTCTACTTTTCGTGAGAAAGGCTTCAGCATTTGGGCGCACATGATTTCTGGTTTCACCTTAAGCGTTGGTAAAATCACATAGACATCGTTTTGTTTGATGACTTGAATTTCGTCGGTCAACTCGGTGCAAGTCGAATTGAGTAAGCCGCTGAGTGTGACGGTAATGCTATCGCCAGCCACTTGAACATCACCGACCTGGGCGTTAGTGACGATCGCATACGGATTCTCATCAATGGTCGGTGCGCTCGCTCTTGTGATTTGAAGGGCACGTCTAGCAGTAATCGAGCCTGGTTTGTGATACTGAATGACATAGTCGGCAGCGTTGAGTCGGCCAATGGTGATGTCTCTCGTGAAAGGAACCAGCATTGATAGGTGAGGGGGTAAAGCCGCGCCTTGGGCGCAAATGCCTTCTTTTTGTAACGTGGCATATTGGTGAATATCGATGGTGATGCCGTCTTCGAGAATTTCGAAAAACGAATCGGCCAGTGTGTAACAAGAGTTCGGCAAGTCACCATGTGCGACCACTTCAACGTTATCGTTGTCATCAAAACCAGTGCTAGGGGCAAAAACAGCTTGAAGTGAGACTTCAATGCGTTCATCTAATTCGTGGCCTGCGAGGGGCGCAAATTGAGAGGCAAGTGATCTCGCTTGAGTGTTTTTTGCACCGGTTCGGGCCATGAAGTTTTGCGAATGATTCGACGCGCTTCGGGTGAGAGAAGCGTAAAATCCGGAAGTGAGAATGATGACGAGGCCTAAAGTACCAATTAGTTTTGAGCTCATTAAGTCGTAGTATAGGTGAATGAACTGTCGATCAATCACAATTTCGTGCCACGACTGGCCACAGGCTGATGGTTCTATTTGGGCAATGACTGAATCAGATCAGAGTCTAAGAAGAATCCTAATCCAGCAGGAGACAATCGGGATTCGGTATGTGAGTTGGGGGCCTTGCACGCGAGAACTCGGCCCGAAGAACGGTGAAAAAATTCTTTGAGAAATTCTCCTGATATTGCCTCAAATGAGGGATCTAAGGGGCGAAATAGGCGGTTCTCAATTCCGAGTATTCGAGTCACCTCTATTGAATAGGTTTCTTCGTTCACTCGAAATTGAATCTGCTCTTTGTTGTGAGTTGGTTGATCTGGGGCTAGGTGAGATTTGATCTGAAACTGCGTTCGAAAGTGCTCAGTTAAGGGTTTTGCGGTCGGTTGACTCACGGCTTCGTCAGAAACTGAGGCTAGCTGCACCCATTCGTACGGAATCCAAAAAGGAATTCCGTCGAATTCAAATCCATAGACCTCGATGAACAAGAGGTCGGCAGGCATCTGAGCGAGTAAACAGAGCCCTTGGCTCTCGCCAGCAGTCGTTGGCTGGGCAATAGGCAGTTGAAGGCGAACGGTACCGCCCAATTTTTGAAAAATATTTCTTACGGCATCTAGGCCAATGCCGCGGCCACTCCACTCGGTGGGTTGAACTCGGGTTGAAAACCCGGGCTCAAACAAAATTTCAAGTTTCTTGGTTGTCGGCCACTTTTGAAAGTCTTCGTACTTACTGGCTAGTTTCATGTCTACTGCCCGTTTGCCGATGCGCGGAAACTCGGGTCCTCGGCCATCGTCGGTGAGATTGAGGTGAAAGCTTCCCGAGGCGAGTGTGAGTGAAATCTTAATCGTCGCCGGGGTCGATTTCTTGGCAATTTGTCGTTCGGCTTCACTCTCTATGCCGTGGTCGAGGGCATTGCGAATTCCGTGAAGCAGGGCCAATGACAGGGCTTCTCGGGTCTTTGCGCTCACTGAAAAATCAAAGCCTTCAAACTCGGCTTGAACCGTTTTGCCTAATTTTCGACTCAATTCGGCAACCATCGATTCGAACTGACGTTTGAGTGGAATGAGCGGGTAAGATTGCAATCCCCAGACGGCCTGCTCTAGTTTGACGCGCCAGGGTCCAAACGCCGAGTTATCGGACTGAGCTCCCATGAAATCTTCGAATTCTTCGACTGTTCGAATGAGGCCCTCGAGTTTTTTTTCAGGCACAGAAACTAGGGTAGGGTCGCTATTCATGAAAACTATTCTAAACACAAATTGACAAAATAGAAATGACTACGCTAATTTACCAAAATCAAATCTTCGGATTCTGCCGGGGTGACGTACCAAAATGGCTAATGGGACGGTTTGCAAAACCGTATTGTGTCAGTTCGATTCTGACCGTCACCTCCAAACTTATAGTGCATTGGTGAAGTTTTTTTTAAGAGAAACCCGCGAAATCAAGCGGGTTTTTTCTTATGTGCGTGCGCAACTGCCAGTTTCGTTTCGAAACTGAGACTTTCGTTCTTAATCGATATTTTAAGATGGAATTAGGC
>CAITVN010000208.1 GCA_903895855.1 Oligoflexia bacterium
CTAAAAACTAAAGTACTAGGCCCAAAGTTCTTAATCGAAACCACTTGAGCCAATTGCAACCGCAGGGCACTACCACTCGGGCGAATCGTTCGTGAATCTAACTTCACGCCTTCTTGATAAGCCTCAGCAATTGAAAGATAGCGAGTCGTGTATTCGGTGGGTAGGGTTCTCAATTGAACCTGCACTGCATAATTTGGGTCGCCCACTGCGTTCTTTGCGACCAAAACCCATCTGGTGCTGACTTCTTTTTTAGAGCTGAATAGAAGCTTCAGATCACTCACTAGCATGACCACCATGCTCTCACTCTCGATTTCTGAAGCGGTCACTGATTCCTGACTTGTTGCGATCTTTCGACTTCCACCGCCGGCGTCATCTACACTCAAGAGCTCAACAGTCAGTTCGCCCGAATTCAACCGATTTCGCTCGATGGGTAACCGAAAGCGAAGCCAAACCGATTCAGGAACTCCGTAAGGAATGGTGAAAGCCCCATCAATTGAAAATAGACTAGGTTGAGATTCAGCTAACCAATGAGTCTTTCTCAATGACCATTCAAGTGAAGTCTGACCGAAATTTGCCCAAGCAACTTCAACCGAATACTCAGGTGAACGCTTTGGCAACACGATCGGACTCGGCTCAGACTTGGGTGTGGGGCTTGCTTCAGGACTCGGACTCACCTCTGGTTGAGGTTCTACTGGCAATTCAGGATCACCAGTTGGCGCAACCTGCGGCTTCGCCTCAGCTAAATTTGTCACAGGTGAGATTGGTACATCTTTAGAAAACTGACACGATGAAAAAATGACAGAAACGATGAACGCTAAGCCTAAGTTCGCGACTAAAAAAAGCACTGGATGATTCATAACTCCCCCTCATTGGTGCGGGTACGAACGCGCAGTTGTTCTTTTCGACCTTTGGTGAGAATTCGATAGAGGTGATCAAACTTCGAAACTGATTCTTGAATCACTTTCTGGGTTCCGTATTCGCCTAATTGTCGAGTGATGTGTGTCTTGAAATAGTCCTCACCAAAAATGGGCTCAGGAAATTTGTAAAAAACGGCGTCGATGATTCCTTTTTGAATGTCACTCACGAAGTCTTGAGGTTGATAGGCCGTGACCAGCGAAGTGCCAGTACGCCCGCTCCAATTTCGAACTATTTTGGCTAATCGAACTCCGACTCCAAGATCTTTTCCAAAATCTTGATCAAAGAAAAATTCGATCGGACCCCCACCTGCACAGTACGAAGCCAAAAAATCAGCCAAAAAAGTATCTGCCGAATCATAGGTGACTAAGCGCATTTTGCGCTCTGCGAAGAAGGCCTCCCACGATTTTCTGACATCCCCCTCTTCTTCAACTAAAACTGTTAAACCAGTGCGAAGGTGTGAGTAATCCGTTCTTTGACTTGGTGCTACCATGGGCACACTCCCCACGTGCTGCCTTGCCTAACCCGCAGTTCGCTTGCCAAGATAAGAGCTTGTGACTGCATCTTATGATGATGAAATTCCCACGGTCGACTTGCTTGCTCTTTAGCTCTCACCCCGCTCAACTGATTGATCTCAGTCCCAAATATGCGACAGAATCGTCGATACCACTCTGACGCAGCCTGATAAACCTTAGCCATTTTATTCTCCTCTTTCTCAAAGTTGATTTTAAACAAACTTGAGAAACCCTAAGAGCAATACTGGTGCCATCTCTCGAGCGATCTTAACTTACTGAAAACACTAGACGTGTGTAATTAAATGGGCTACGTCAGTCTCACTTTTGGAACGAATCAGTCTCAAAAGTAGGATTTTCCGGAGGGTTTTATGAAAATCGGAACCAAATTAAAAGAACATCTCAAAATTTTGCTCGTCGAAGACAACGATGATTTCAGAAAAGAAGTGAGAACGCTCTTAGGCGTTTACAATGACATCGATGAGGCAACCACTCTCGCGACCGCCCGGACGATTCTGAAACGCTCGCGATTTGATTTAGTCTTACTCGACAAGCACCTACCTGATGGAAATGGCTTAGACTTGATTCCTGAAATCAAGGGCCTCGCATCGAACACCGTCGTGATCGTGCTCACGGCTGATGACCAAGAACTCAATTCAGTACAAAAATGCCTTGAGGCCGGGGCTAGTGACTACCTTTATAAAACCGAAAACATCGTGCCCGACCTATTGGTACGAATACCGATGGCACTCTCTCGTGCGCTTCTTGAAAAAGAATCAAAACAACTTGCTGAACGCTTACGCGAATCATTTCGATTTGAAATCATCGGCAGATCAACTGCAGCCGCTGACCTTCGAAAAACCGTACAAAGTCTAAAAGGCTCACTCACCCCAGTGCTCATCACCGGTGAAACTGGAACCGGAAAAGAACTCATCGCCAGGCGCCTGCATTCAGTCGAAGAAAAACCCACACGACCATTCATTGCAGTCAATTGTGGAGCTATTCCTGAAAACCTAGTTGAAAGTGAACTCTTTGGCCACGTTCGAGGCGCCTTCTCGGGAGCCTTGCAAGATCAAGTTGGAAAATTTGCGCAAGCCCATGACGGAGACCTTTTTCTCGACGAAATTGGCGAATTACCGCTGAGTACTCAGATCAAACTGCTGCGCGTTTTGCAGGTGGGAGAAATCACTCCACTGGGATCAAAAGAAACAACACGAGTGTCGGTTCGAGTCATCGCCGCCACGAATCGCTCGCTTGAGCAGCTAATTCAAGACGGTAAATTTCGCGAAGACCTGTACTTTCGACTTAACGTCATCGAAATTATGCCAAAGCCGCTTCGCGAGCGTGCCGAAGACATTCCTGACCTGGTTCAATTTTTTATGACTGAACTGGGCGGACACAAATTTACTTTAGCCGATGAGGCGAGCAAATACCTGTGTAAACAACCCTGGCCCGGCAACATCAGAGAACTGAGAAATGCCATTGAACGCGCCATTCTTCTCGCAAAACGGCGTGAATCTACTCTGATTGAACGGCAAGATATTTTAGCGAGAGGCTCAGCCATTGGATCGCCTACAGCAAAGGCGCTACAGCTCACCTTGCCTAAACAAGTCAGCGAAATTTCTCGCGCCGCCTTTGCGGATTTTATGAATGCGACCGAGCGCGAGTACATTAAGGCAACGCTGTTGCTCTGTAACTACGACATGCAAGTGAGCGCTTTGAAATTGGGCATTGCCAGAAGCACCCTATTTCGAAAAATGGCTGAACTGGGAATGACTCAAAAACCAGGGACTGCACAGCTGACATTAGGACTCACTACCGAACCTAAAGAAAACAGTGCCATGATTGGAA
>CAITVN010000209.1 GCA_903895855.1 Oligoflexia bacterium
AAAGCACAGGCAACACCCCAAGGAGCGAACTCAGCGGCTAGAATCCAAGGGTGAGGTCGATTTACATAGTAGGCCAAGGCGCCACATCCAAAAACACCCGAGAATGCAAGCAGACCAATGCGCTGCTTGTCAGTTTCTGTCTTGCTTTGAATCGTAAATGAATCGTAGGTCGCAAGTAAAAGGGTAGCCAGATAAGTCAGAAAAAGGTCAAACTGAATTCCGGCTCCAGGCCAAGCAAGAGTGCCAAACCCATAAAGTGCAAAAATTTTCTGGTACCGAAAGAGCAGCTCAAATTTCGGAAAATGCCCAGATCGCATCCAGGTGAACACGATAAACGAAAGTAGAAAACCTACAAAGCCCACAACAAAGTTGAATATCGTTTTTGCGGTTTTTCGAGGGATACAATAAAAGGGCCGGTCGAGCGACAAAAATAGGCCAACGATGACCCCTCCGGTAGCCGAAACTCCGAAATCAAGATTGTTGAGTGCTGTCATGCCCGAAAAGAACCCCAAGAAAAGTAATTTAGTTGGTGTTGCACTCCTTAATACCCAGCAAAACACCAGGGCAAGTAGGCTCGGAAAAAAATACCGAAACGGCCACAGAGCAAGATAACTGAAAGAACTGTATAAAGGCACCCGAATCAACGGCAAAAAGGCAATACCCAGAAACGAAAAATAGAGAAACAATCCCCGCCAATTGCTTTGAGTCAAAGATCTAAAAATAAAGAAATAAGAGAGAACAGCCAGAACTGAGAGCGTAGTCGTAAAAACGGTAAACGTGTGAATCGATAATCCGAAGATTCCAAAAAAAGGCAGAGAAAGGTATCCAAGAAGATTCTCATAAAGTGGAAAAAAATCGACCAGGGCTGTCTTACCACTGACAATCGCTGAGACTTCATCGAACCAATGTCCAAAGTGATCAACCATGAGTGAGTTGATGAGCCTGTAGTTATTTTCATGAAGAATACCCGGAATGACTAAGACAACCGTGAAAATGAAGGCGAGAAGTAACGGAAGCCAGGCGACCTTCGAAATTTTTCTTAGACTGCTTTGAATTTGCGGCAGCGCTGATGGTGGGCGCTTTAAGAGTTGAAAAAAAAGTAGACTAGTCACCATCGCGTAGAGCGCAATTGCCATGACGCTTTTTATCGAAAAATAGTGGGCAAGATGAGCATACTGGTAGCGCCAAGAATAGAGAAGAAACAGACCCAATGAGAGTTGAATACCATAAACCACTAGCCCATTCAGCTTGGGTGAGTTCAAAACCAGGGTTCGTCCCCGTGCCGTTTTTAAGAAGGCCATTCCTAAAAAAAAACCCAAAGGCATGACCGAAATCGCCAAGAAATAGCGAATAATTCTCAATGGATCTGGATTGCAAGAATTCACGAGGTGAACCACAAAGAGCTTCGGAATTTGAGACAAATCGGGTGGCGCGACTAAGCTAGGCGCTAAGTACACGATCGCGACAAAAGCGAAACAGGCGATCAGAATCGGCAGACACCAAGCTATAATAGACAAATTCGGTGAATCAGAAGCAACTGAGGATTTTTCTAGCTCACTCATTTGAGTTTTCGAAACAGACACCCAAAATCTATCCTCGCATTTTGTTCAAGCGCAAAATTGACTGATCAACTGATTGCAAATTGAGTTTCAACTGATTTACTTTACCTTGCTCTTCGTTGATGAGGCTTTGTGGCGCTCGATCGAGAAACTCTTTTTTTGCTAATTTTCTCTCTGAGTGCCCAATGTCATCAGCGATTTTAGCTTTTTCTTTTTCGAGACGCTTGATTTCGCCATCGACGTCAATCAGGCCTTGAAGAGAAATGAAGAGTTTTACCGGGCCGCAGTTCAATTCGCTCGTGTCGAAACGTTCTGCAGGATTGCCTTTTTCTGGTGTTAGACTGCCGATTTGAGCGAGTGAAATGATCATCGGAATGCCTAGAGCAAAACCCGGTTCAGCGGCAGTCGTGATTTGAAAAGTCACAGCGGGTCTCGCTTTCGGAGCGATGCGGTTTTCACCTCTGAAAGCACGCAGTCTCTCGACGATTTGCTTCCAAAACATCACGGTTTCTTCTGCCGCTGGGTTTGCTGCCGTAAACTGATCTTGGCAAACCCCATCAATTCGCCTTCTAGGAAACGGATGCTGCATGAGCGGCTGAGAATCGCCAGGTAGTTTAGGCAGATTTTTGTAGATTTGCTCAGTGATGAAAGGAATAAACGGGTGTGCGAGTGCTAAAGTGCTTCGCAAGACGTGTAGCAAGCAGACCTGAGTTTGATGCGTGTATGCTGGATTAGTTAATAGCTCTTTTGAAAACTCGATGTACCAGTCGCAGAAGTCGCGCCAACTGAAATCATAAAGCTGCTGTGACGCTTCGCCCACCCGAAATTCATCGAGCATCACATTGATTGAATCTGCCGTCTTCTCGAGGCGCGAGAGTATCCACTGATTGACCGGATGAAGAGTGGAGTAGTTCTTGGTTAGCCACTCGGTCGTTGCGAGTTCTTGAAAAGGCTCTGGGTTAGTAAAGCCCGGGGCGTTTGATTCGAAAGCAACGTAGCCTAGTTTCATCAAGACGTAGCGGCTGGCATTCCAGAGTTTATTGCAAAACGCTTTATCGTTTTCTATTCTGTCGGTACTGAGTTTGATGTCGCGCCCTTGGCCAGCCATCGACAAAAGCGTAAACCTAAAGGCGTCGGCACCGTACTCTCGAATGATATCGAGTGGGTCGATGACATTACCCTTGGTTTTGCTCATTTTTTGGCCCTTTTCGTCTCGGACCATGGCATGCAGATAAACTCGTTTAAACGGAACCCGCCCTTCGTTAAAGTGAATGCCCATCATCAGCATTCGAGCGACCCAGAAAAACAAAATATCAAATCCCGTTTCCAGAATTGAACTCGGATAGAATCGATTGTAGGCCTCAGTTTTTTCAGGCCAGCCTAGTGTGGCGAATGGCCACAAGCCTGAGCTAAACCAAGTGTCTAAGACATCTTCGTCTTGGTGAACCGAGGTTGAGTGGCAGTGTTGGCACGAGGTGACGTCGTTTGATGAAACGGTGACCTTCGAACAGTCTTTGCAATACCACGCCGGAATTCGGTGGCCCCACCAAAGCTGTCTAGAAACGCACCAGTCTCGAATGTTATCCATCCAGTGATAATAAGTGCTGTACCAAGTGTCTGGTAAGATCTTGAACGCATCGTCGTGTCGGTCGACCTCGGTCAATGACATCGATTCGCCTTTTTTTGCAGCGGCCACGGCTTTTTCGGCCAGGGGTTTCATGTTCATGAACCACTGTTCGCTCATCATAGGTTCAACAATCGACTCGCAACGTTGGCAGAGTCCTACTTGTTGAACGAGTTCTTCTGTTTTTGTGAGTAAATTCTTTTCTTGTAAGTCTCGAATCACCTGATCACGCGCTACTGTGACGCGAAGTCCACAGTAGGGTCCGGCATTTGAATTCAAAATCCCTTTTTGATCCATGATGCTGATGACGGGTAGGTTATGCCTTTTACCGAGTTCGTAATCGTTGAAATCGTGAGCGGGAGTGACTTTCAGCGTTCCGGTACCAAACTCTCTGTCGACATACGTGTCAGCGATAATGGGAATTTCTCGGTTTAAGAGTGGAAGCACCACTTTCTTGCCAATCAGTGCTTTGTAGCGCTCGTCTTCGGGGTGCACTGCAACTGCGGTATCACCGAGAAGGGTTTCGGGGCGAGTGGTGGCGATGGTGACGCTACCCGAGCCATCGGCAAGAGGGTACTGAATGTGCCAGAGGTGTGACTTTCGCTCGGTGGGAACCACTTCAAGGTCTGAAAGCACGGTTTCACAGCGTAAACAACGGTTGGTCACTCGGGTTCCGCGGTAAACCAGGCCTTCATTGTACAATTTTTCAAAAACTAAACGCACGGCTTTGCTCAGTCCCGGATCCATCGTGAAACGCGCACGGTCCCAATCAGGGCTCGCTCCCAGTTTGCGCATTTGATTCACGATGATTTCACCGTGGGTGTCTTTCCAGCTCCAGACTCGTTTGATGAATTCTTCGCGGCCAAGCTCATGGCGGCTCGTTTTATTCTTGGCCAATTCTCGCTCAACGACCATCTGAGTCGCAATGCCTGCGTGGTCTGTTCCTGGTAGCCACAATGCGTTGTAGCCGCTCATTCGTTTCCAGCGAATTAAGGTGTCTTCAAGGGTGACGAAAAGGGCATGGCCATTGTGAAGAGCACCGGTAACGTTCGGTGGAGGCATCGGTATGGTAAAGCTTGGCTTGTCGCTCTTGTCGTCTGCCTTGAAATAGCCTTTGCTTTCCCACTCTTGATAAATTTTGTCTTCAAACTGTACCGGATCGTATGCCTTTTCCATAGGCTCTTTAATATCCTAAGTTTGATTTGATGTCGCCAAAGAATTTTCGGCTAGGACTCGTTAGTAGAGCCAGCGAATTCCGTAATCCGTTGGAAAGAAGATACCCGATGTCGTTACAATCATGTGATTGGTATAAGAGAGGTAGGCGCTCGCAACTGGTCCGTCGACGTCATCTTTTTTGGCCGCTTGTCCGGCAAGCGATAAAAGGGTTGACGAACTCGCAAACGGGATTCTGAAGATTTTGTCTAAATTCCCGTCTAAGACGAAAAGGTAGGTGCCATCGGTTGCTAGGGCTTGTGGCGAACTGAGACCACCGCCGTAGGCAAAAAATGTGGCAACCGTATGGTCAGGATCAGCTAGATCAATTGTGCGAATCGATCCGTCGTAGGTATCTGAAAAATAGAGCTTAGTGCCGTAGACCAAAAGGTCAGCACCAGAGCCCAGTGTGGCTGAGGCACCTGGACCATTCGTGCTGGTGTACGAGCCCGCAGTGCCGGCCAGGGTATCGACGGTATAGACCCCATCGACTAGATTGACTCGTCTGATCACCGATCCTGATTGTTCAAGCACGTAGAGGTAATTTCCGGCAGATACGATTGACGTTGGCGAAACAAAGCGGGCGTTGGTTCCGATACCGTCGGTTGCCGGGTCAGAGCCATAGCCACCACCCGCGATCGTGGTGACTGCTAAATTCGAATCAGTCAAATTGACCATTCGAATGTAAGCATATTCTAGTATGTACATTTTTGTGCCCAGAATCGTCAGCGCAATCGGGTAATTGAACGCGGCCGCTAACCCGTTACCATCAGTCGTATTTGAATACCCTGAGCCCAAGAAATCGGTAACTGCTTTGGTAGAAATCACCATTTTTCTAATCTTATTATTGTATGCATCAACTATATATAAATTAGTATTGTCAGTCGCTAGGCCCATCGGGTAGTAAAAGCGCGCAGCTGAACCCGTGCCATTGGTGGTACCACTGATTCCGGCCGTGCCGGTAGCTGGCCCTGCCACGGTTGTTACCGCGTGGGGCGCACTCAAGCCGATTCTTCGAACGTTGCCATAAGTGTTATCGACAGCGTAGGCATAGCCCGCATCACCACTGCTCAATGTGATTCCGCATGCGGTACCAAATCCAGCTGCAGTACCGTTGCCGTCTTGAGCTGACCCCCCACCTGCAATGGTGGTGACGGCCGCGTTGCTCAAATCAATCGCTCTGATGAGAGTTGAATCAGCAACATACAAAATACCCGAATCGACAATGAGGCCCTTTGGCGCTTTGAATTTTGCCGAGGTACCCGTGCCGTCATCAGTGCCCAATGTGCCACCAGCATAGGTCGTGACCGCATTAGCGCTGGCTAATGCGATTTTTCGAATGCGGTGTGGATTAGGTTCTGAAACGTAAAGATTAGTGCCATGCACAGCAATTCCTGTTGGAGAGTAAAATTTTGGAGGTCCGCTGGCGGTATCTACGCTTCCAGCGGTTCCTGCGACTCCGGTGAGGGTTGTCACCGTGTAGCTATTTGCCGGATCTAAGCGCCTAATGGTGTGGTTTCCGGTGTCAGTGATGTAAATGTACGTTCCGTCTGAAGCCAAACCTAAGAGAGAAGTTGAAAAGGTCGCAATGGTTCCGACACCATCAGTGGTGCACGATGAAGCGCAAGTCGCTCCTGCAATTTTGGTAAAACTGGCACCTCCCCAGCGATAAATTCCGTAGTACCCTGCCACATACAGATCTGATCCGTGCATCGTCATTGCACTAGGTGCCATCACTTCTGCGTAGCCTCCCATGCTTGTTACGGCGCCGGTTGAAAGATTGTATTTTCGAACGTAATGGTTCCAGGTGTCGGCGATGTACACATACGAGCCATCGGCGGCAACTGCACTTGGCGAATAAAATCGCGCCCCAGTGCCGGTTGCATTCAGTGCTGCTCCGCTAGCGTTAATGACACCAGCTGCGGTTGTTAATGTTGTCGGAATAGTTGAATAGGAATTGAACCCTGTATTCAAACCCGAATAGGTGAGGCCAGCCGCGAGAGTCTTGCTTTCTGATCCTACGGCTACAACAACATCGACAGCTCCAGCTGCGTGAGGAGGGATAAGGCAAGTTAATGTCGTGGAGCTTGCGATGACCACTGAACTACAACTCGAATTACCGACTGTAATGGTGGAGAAATTGCAGAAAGTTGTGGATTTGAAATTTGAAGCATAGCGACGTAACCTCTTGGTGAACAACCAAAACAATGCTCCCTGCAAGGAGCAGAAAGAGGAAACATCGCTATGTTAAAGTTAATTACCGAAATTCAA
>CAITVN010000210.1 GCA_903895855.1 Oligoflexia bacterium
CTGATTTTCGCAGCGGCACTGATTTTCGCAGCGGCACTGATTTTCGCAGCGGCACTGATTTTCGCAGCGGCACTGATTTTCGCAGCGGCACTGATTTTCGCAGCGGCACTGATTTTCGCAGCGGCACTGATTTTCGCAGCCGCACTGATTTTCGCAGCCGCACTGATTTTCGCAGAAAAGTCGGCTCACCGAGAAGAACGGCCCGTACCCATTACTCCGTACCCATACAATGATTAAGAGCCCTTACGACCGAGCTGTGTCTTGATCGACACACACCAACACACCGCCACCCTCAAACACACCCACCTCACACTGCTTTCTACTCTTCGATTCAACTGTAAAAAAACTGTCAACTCTTTAACGCCTCACTCCGATAAACTACTGAGGAGATGAAACGATTTTATGCCACGCAATCGGGGTTTTCGGTTTTTCAGTTTTTCATCGCTGATTCTATCGTCTGCAGGCCTCTTACCTTTGGGGCTCTTGACTCAAGTGAGTCAGGCGGCCGAAGCGAGTACTCCTGAAGGAGCAAAAATCGTTCGCATATTATTCAAACAAGGAAATCCGCAAGGCAGTTTCGACGCGGGTCCGAGTGCCGGTCTATTGCCCAAACCAGGAACAGGCCACCCAGCAAAACGCCTATTCAACGCCGATGGCAGCTTACTGGCAACGAGCACGACTGATAGCAAATCTTCGAGCTGGCCAAAGTGGCTAAGTCGAGTTGAACTCGGAATTTCTGGCACGGCTAATACCGCTGCGATAGATCCGGCTTGTGCGAGATTCGCAGGGCCGGCTGAACAGAAAACGGATGGAACCTGCAACTTTGACAACGACGACGGTACCACCCCTGCTGTTTCTTGTGGCGCCCCGTCAGGAGTTTTTCGCGTCAGTGAACGCGACTGTGTGAAAGGAACCCCCGCTCTAAAAGGCAACGGTGGCCCAGGCGACGGCGTTTACATTCGAGTCAACCTCGATCGGTCGGCCACTGCTATCGGACCCAAAGAAAATTTAATGATGACGCTTGAGTATTCGGCAACGGCACTGAATCGCCCACCACAAACACCCGATGAGTGTTTTAAGAATGGAAAGTTTAATCCAGAAAGTGGGCAATGCGCCGACATGGTTTGGAATCTGTACCTCAAGCATTCTGCCTACGAAATTGTACAGCCGTTTCTCATGTTCATGCCACCTGCGGTTAGCTATGTCGACACCACTGCCCCTAACGGCGGACAAGGTGGTGGGCAAGTGACTACGAAACAATTTTTTATTCCACTCGCTTCTGACCCGCAATTGCAAGTGATTCAACTTAGCCGCATCACAGCTCTTTCGGCTACGAGCACTGACTTTTATGAACGCTGTAATGGGGTGGGCGGTGACGGCGCTAATGGAGCCAACTCACCTCATTGTGTTGGTCTGGTACTTTATTCATTAACGTTGTTTAGGATGTGACAAGAGTCATGAAACTAGTTTTGTGTTTGAAAGAGTTTGCTTTCATTGGCCTTGCGCTACTGGGTACCTCAGTGGCGAGCGCCCTACTCTTGTCTTGTGCAAATGATCCGATTGAAGTCAAGCCGGTGTCTACATTGACGGCAAGCGGTGCCAAGGGCCAAGAAGGCGCACAAGTGGCCGTGGCTAATTCTACGCCGGGCACGCGAGTTGAGCTTTATTTTGACGACTTCTACACGCATCGAAATCCTAACGCGAATAATTGTGCAGGCGATCTGAAAACGTATTACAAGTTGTACGATCTTGCCGTGCCGGGCGTTACCGCTAGCTCGGCTGTCACTGACGTTTCGACGTTCACAAACTTGTCTGGCTACGCCGCGCAAACTCTCGACGAAGCCACCTACACGAAACCTCGCTGGATTGCTTTTGATACCAGTGTTTCTTACGCTGACGAGAGCACCGTGAGGCCTTCGTTTATTCGAAACATTTCAGTCGACATGACTGATGCCAATGCCACGTTACTCGGCAACGAGGCTGCTGCTTGCGCGTTGCCTGCAAAAACATCTCCGACTAGTAGTTGCGCAACGTTTGACTACGGTGCGGTCGGTGGGATTCCGACCAGTCTAGGCGGCACGCTCATCTTGATGGGTGGAGTTTCAAGCGGTCTTTCAAACGCCAATTCATTACCTTCAAAAGCCACTGAGTCTAGCTCAATAGTTCCGCATTGTGGATCAACTGCTGCGTCTACAGAAACGAGTTCGAGTGACCAAAAACTAAGTGAGTGTAGTTCTGGGTTTTATGCAGTTGGAATCGACAAAGTGCCGGCCGATTCAGTCAAAAGCACGAACGGTCTCACATCAGGGTTAAAACTTTCAAACGAAGCCGTATCGGTATGGGGCACTTTGGGTACCAATGTCGATACCACCTTAGCGCCTGCAAGCAGAGCGGGTGCTTCGATGGCTCAAAATCCGTCTCGAGGTCAACTGATTCTCTTTGGAGGATCAACGCTTTTAGATGCCGAGACTCCACAACGAGGAGCCGACGTTTTAGAAACTTGGACCTTCGATTTGAAAACTCAAACTTGGGCTAAGCAAGACACTCAGGTCATCAACTCGAACGACATTCTTTCACAGAAAGATTATTACACCGGTTCATCTGGCGCGGTCAGTGCTCAGTACTCTCGCGAAAGCGGAGGTAGAGCTGGGTTTGGTTACATCGCTATGCCGCGCACGGGGCTTCAGAGGTTTTCATCTAATTCACTCGAGACCGCGGGCTCGACAGATTCAGCGCTTGCGTCTTCTGCTCGGGTTCTTGATGACACTGACCGGATATTTATTTTAGGCGGTGGGGCGACCGGCAAAGAGTATTACTTTGGTCGAAAATTCAATCCGACCTTTGGGCCCGAGTACCGTGATCAGCTAAGCCATAAAGGTGGAGTGATGCCCGCAGCCGGCACCGTTCTCGAATGGCTTGAGACCTATCCGGCGCAACTCATCACGAATGGGTATCGTAATGATCACAGCAAAACAACCTTCACCGACGGCACAGATTTTATATCAAACCTGAAGTTTCGTTACCCCACCAACAGCACAAAAGCTGCGGGCGGATTTGGAATCAATTTTGGAGCCGCCCCCATACTCGACGACAAGACTTCTTATTTTTGGATTGCCGGTGGCTTTGATTATTCAACCATTGGTTCGACTTCTGGCAATCACGCATCTTACTCGATTCCAGATGACACCGGTACCATTTCGGGAAACTACAACGACGCTGGAGCCGGAAAATTGATTTTCTCTCATCAGTACAAACGCACTGGCGATACTGATTTTTCTCTGGCTGCCGCCAGCTTTCTGACCAATAGCGAAGACGGGTCACAGGTAAATCCGGTGAATTGGGAACAAAATTCAGAGACCGGTCTCAAGTGGTACGGAGGCGGCTTACTCTTACCAGGCTTAGACGAAAGTCAGCAAGACTTGCTTTACATTGGCGGCTCAACTTGTATCAATTACCTCACCGATTCAGCGGTTACTGCTGCAGACTGCAAAATGGGAAGCGTAGCGAATGGCGGTAACGTGGGTGCGTACTTTCGCCTAGGAGCAGGTAAAGTCTATTTTAAACACAAGCAAAGTAACTGGGGTACGCTTTTGACTGGTGGTACGATTAAGATTGGCTGGACTTCGGGTTCGCCACCCGTTAACGCAGGAATGGCCGGAGCTCGTGGATATTATGTCAAAAGCAGTAACGATAGCACCCCCTACCCGATGATTCTGGTTTGGGGCGGATTTTCGGATCCTGGAAAGGCTGCAAACTCAAGCACCGACGCCTACATACTCTATGGCAATTCTGATCTTACTCAGCGCTACTGGGTGAATGTAACCCCAACGGGTGATGCGCCGCCCGCGAGCGCGAGTATCGCCAATAGCTCGATGGTTTATAGTCACGTAACCGGAAAGTATTACCTCTTTGGTGGAATGACTTACGATAGTAATAACGATCGCCAAACGTTAAACAAAACTTATGAAATTAGTGTTTCTTGGAATGCTTCGACCAGCAAATTTGAAGTCATTTTTAAAGAGCTTAAAGAAATTCTGTGTCTACCCAGTGATCAAAATCAGTGTCCAGCGGCAAGGCGCTCGCACAAAATGGTTGAAGTGAACTACAACCACAACCACCCGACTGAGTCGGCGACGTCACTCAAAGACTGCGACAGTAATAAATCGACGGCCTGTTCGTTTGCGATCTTCATGGAAGGCGGCGCTAACGGATCGAGTAGCTACCTATCTGACCGCTGGTTATTCGACCCAACCGCTAATGGGGCTCGCGGACTTTGGACGAGAGTCGATGATTTTCCGCCTCGGCACTTCGCTGCCTTAGCCTCACTCAGTTATGAAGCCCGCGGAATTGGGCAAGTTGATCGAGCTGTTTTATTCGGAGGCGAAACGGGCTTAGCTAATCCGAATCAAATTCGAAACGATGGTGCGTATGATTTTGTACCACCGACGCTCGGAGATACCATGATGTACGATTTTCAACAAAAATCATGGAATCGAGTCAAGCTATTAGGAAAAGGGTACTACACGAGCTTTACTTCTAACGTATCAGGCGCTGCGACCGAAATGGATTTTCGAAGTCATTTCATCACCACTGAAGCCGGTGGCACGGCAACTTTTAGTCGCCTGCGCACTTATGCAGGTGATCTCACGGTTGCAAACCCAGCTCCCACTTATGTCACTGACGAAACGGTAGCCGAGCTCGCCCCGCCGCCTTTGGCTGGTGCTCTCTCGCTCACACGAACTTTACCGAAAGCCCTGGCGACTGCGACAACCGCTGTCACTCCGCTTGCCATTCCAGAAATCTATGTCATGGGGGGCAGAAAGAAAGATGGCACACTCTTGCCTCTCAATCAGATCTACAAATTTTGTTCTGGCTCACCCGGTGAATGGGTGCCACCGTCGACAGACTCTACTAACGACAACGCCCAGTGCGATGCTTACAACGCCACTTACAATCCTCGGTCGCCCGTAACGAACGAAGCCGTGGGTCGTTGGATTCGCAAAAACCCGGTCGGCACTGCCGCGGCTGAAACCGGGGCACCGGTGCTTTCAGTGAACATTGATGATCCGCTCACCGTTAATGACAGCTTAAACTCGCAGTTTGAAAAGAATCCTACTGATCTTTACTCTTACTTGGGTGCAGGAGCTTACGACTCTTACTACGATCGAATGGCCATTTATGGGGGGTGGACCTACAAAGATCCGGCCACTGACTCTGGTAATTCGATTACCAAAAGCGAAACCAGAGCACTCAATTCAGGTGAAATCATTTATGAGTACCGAGCCCCTTACCGAATCAACACCGCTAAAAATTACGAATATCACGGGTTTTGGCGCAAAATTCCGCGCTGCACTTACGACGACGACTCAAAGGCGCCAGCACCAGTCGGTCGCTACGGGCACAGCATGGCTTACGATACCGTGAAAAAACAGTTCATCATTGTGGGCGGATACAACGAGGCGGGCACAGCATTAACACAAACGGTCACCAACGATTCAAATTCTTCTTACACACTTCCAGAAATTTGGACTGCAAAACGCGTGATGCACTCGGGGCTGGTTTCTCTAGAAGACGAAGCGGTGGTTTCGACCAGTAGTGTGTTTCCTTGCTACCATTACAAACAAAAAACGAAGTTCGGAAACGACACCGATATTGCGTCGCAAGCGGTTCCTAATCAAGGTCTCATTTTTTCAGCCGCCTCGTACATTCCTGCCACTGGTTACAATTCGGGCTATTACACCATGCTCGATGACAATTGCCTGGGTGCTGGCCCGGTGGGTACCCCCGGCAGTGATTCGAGTCGAAAATACATTGGGGGCGTTTACATTGACCTCGACCGAAGTAAGCTGGCGAGCGACGAGAATGTTTTGCTTCACTTGACTTACTTACCGTTGGGCCCTGGCAATCAACGTCCCGACGGCCAACCCTTTAGTCAAAGCGAACAACCGATGTTTAGAATTAATTTGGTAAAAAATCCGCAAACACTTTCAAACATTCAAAGCCAATCACAGCCAAGAGGCTTGGGGCTATTTGACGACGCCACGACGCCGACCCTTGTGCAAAGTCTTTCAATCTTGGGTTCACCTGATCTTGGGGTTCGACAAGAGCAAGTCTTAATTCCGCTTTCGACCGACGCCGAAATTTCAAGAATTCAGATTCAACGAGTGAGCGGTTCAGCTGTGTTGATTGACCTGAGCCTCGTGCGAATGGGACCACCGACTGAGTAGAGCTAGCTGCCCAAATCAGTCACCCGTGACACAGGAACTGCCCGAAATCGACTCAACAACTGACTAGCGCCTCAACACTGTCTAAGGCTTAGTCAGTTGGCCAAAGGTTTCACAGCAAAAAGTTAAGTAATTTCGTCAAAACTTTACCGCACACAACTTGCAACCGATAAGCTATTGAGGGAATTTAGGGTGGTTTTCAAGAACAACGCATTTCAATCATTACTCACCGCCATGGTGTTGCCACTGGCCTCAGGTTGCTTTAGCAATTCTGTCGAGAGCCTTACCTCAAGTTCAGGTAGCGGTTCTAGCGTGGGCAGTGGTGATCCGCAGAGCGGTCTTGAAGGCATCATCAACAATGGCACGACTGATCCGATTACGATCTCAAGAGTGATACTCAATTCTCTCAAACCTGATTCGCAATTTGATCTCATCGGTGATGGCTCAGGAAAAATGCTCGCCTTTTGTCAAGCGACCTCTGGGCAAAGCGGGGCCGCAAGTGGTTCAACGTGCACTTGTGTTTATAAGTACACGACCAGTGACGGTACCGTTGGAAATTTCGAAGTCAATCCCGCTTATCAAGAAGATAATTTACTTCGCTGCAATTACGATGGACTACCTGGCGACTTAAAAACAGTTGCGGTGAAAATTCACCTCACCGCCTCTGATACTTACTCAAATGAAATTCGATTTCAATTCAATGAATCAGGCGTTGTACTCAACACTCGAGACCCCGAAAGTTTTGTCAAAGTCAGACGCTACCAATGCGGCGATTCCGTACCAGTAAACAACCCCTTTAACGATCAAGCCGATGGGCCTTACGATCCTTTCTTAAGTAACTTGCCCGAAATCAACTACCCACTCAATTTTTACACCTCAAATTTTGCTGGCACCATGGGCGTGTGGCTCGATGATAACAAGAATCCACACGCCGAGGGCAATAAAGGTAATGGCAAAGGAGTTGGTTTTAATTGCCCAACCAACCCTAACATCATTTCTGGCAACAACGACATGCGAATTTTTAGTGAAAAATCAGATGGCCAAAGTAAACTCATTTACCCGCCAGATGGCAGTAAAATGGATCGTAGTCTATTTTATTTGGCTCGAAAAAAATCAGGAATTTTTTCGATGCCAGTCAATACGTTTGCGGCTCCTTCGTTGAACACAGCAGAAGGCACGGCTCACCCGCCTGTGGGTTATGGCGCTGCACCGATTCCTTTAGATCAAGACACTGAGACTTGTCCTGATGCTTCGTATTTACCTACCGGTTATCGCTGGGTCAAAATCTGGCTCTTTCGTTCAAACCTTCCGCCAAGAGTCATTCCTTATCCCAATGGCATTAGCGACCTGAGCGCCTTACTTTGTAACAGCGGTGGTAAAGATGACGGCAAATGGAAAGAAACAGTGTATTCTCAAAATCAGGCAGGAACCACCCCTGACCCCTTGATGCAGTATCTGTTTCCCAGTTGTGGCATCCCCGCTATGATGAGCGGTGCTGGCACAGGAATGGCTGACCGAATAACCCTGGGGCAGGCGTGTTTTCGATTGCAAGGCATTCCGACAGTCGCATCAGAAAGCTGTAAAGACCAGATGGGAATGGGCTGCACCACTGTTGATAATGGATCGGCTCAGAAATCAGATGGAGCGAGTGAAAACTACGCACTGGGTACTGACGTCTGGAAACCTCTAGGTGGTCAGAACAGTGATGCTTTAAAGGGGCTGGCGTTACAACCGGCATTAGGTGGCGTCATACCAGAGGTCACTTCAGCGAATGGCGTTTCAAAGCGAGACATGGACGGCGGTGTCCCGAGGTTTGATTTCTTGATTGTCGCTTCGCCTATCACCGTCATGTTCAAACACATGAAAAACGGCACGAGCGAAGCGCTTCCTTATACACCTTACCGTTTTAAACATAGCTATGATTGTTCGTCATCTGACCCTGACCTTGCCGATGAGAACAAGCCCAATGATTGTAACCCTTCAAATATTCTCCATTACGGATTTAAAGGCCACGACATATCAACCAATGGAGATGAACCGCCTGGACAAAATAGTGCCCGTCTACCACGTTTTCCAGTTTGCGCAGTTCAACCGATTCTATAGTATGGAAGCGAGACACATGAGAACAGTTTCGAAGGCGACTTGCCAAGAAAACACAAAAGCACTCAAGCGGGGGCGTCACCCCAGTTTTGACGCTATTTGCCGACTCTTGCCAGCGAGCCTCCTTAGTTTGAGTTTACTCAGTCTTTCAGCTTGTTTTTCAAATGAGGTTTCGCCCCTTGGAACCGCTAGCCCAACTGCAACCAGTGCTGGGGCGAATGCCGGCAATACGGCGAGCGACGGTGGCACCACTTCAAGCGATGGCACCACGACTTCTTCAGTCACCGTGAAGTTTGTACTCGCCAATGCCATTGTCGCGAGTTCTAGCCAAACGGCTTCATCGGTGAGTTTATTTTTAGACCCGACAAAAACCACTCCGCTTGGAGAAAACCTATCACAATACTGTAACGTTACTGCAGCTACCGCAAACGCCCAGGCAAAAGCGTGTAATTGTGAATTCACTTGGGACGAAATCAACCGCACGAGTGATAGTTTGGTGCCAATCAAACACAAAGTTTCAACCGCGATCGCTACAGCCCAACCCAATTTAGTCGTTTGCCCAATGCCGGCGGTTTATGCGAGCGAAATCCTCGATAACACCTTAATTAAGATCACCATCGTGCCTAGAAATGGTAATCCTCAGACCGGCAAGTTTGAAGTGAAGTCAATCAACTACACTAAGGCAGCGGTTTCACAAACCGGAAGCTTTCAAGACAACGAAGGCCGCGCGTTCGACAATATTTTGCGTTACACTTGTTTTGAACAATTTCGTCGCGGAATGTCTATCTCAAATAAGACTTACGCGCTACCCAATCCCACTGATGGACAAAAGGCCAACGTTATGTTTAGCACTCGTTTTTGTCTATCTAAGGTAAGCGACGACGGTTCGTCTCCACCGACTGACTGCAATCCCACCCCCACGGGCCCCGAGAATTCGGCAGAATCTTATTACCACAATCTCTACATACGAGATACCAATCGCGGCTCGGTCAATATGAGTAATCAACGCTTCACTTGCCCGCAAGTGAAAGAAAACCTGTACGCTAATGGCAATGTGGGTAGTCAAATTGAGTTTTACCCATTTGATCGAACCTTCGCCTTATCGTTATCGTCGAGTGCCGATTTTCCGATTGGAGTTGAAGCGTTTTCTAAAATTTCGAGTAGCAATGATAAAACCCCAGGTCCGACTTCTTGCCTGTTGCAAGGCCAAGGCGCGGGTGGTGGCGGCGGGGCTCAAGCCAACGACTCGTCGCTAGTGAGTACTTGCCTTGGGTTTGCTGCACAGCCAGAGTCAACGGGTGCTTGCCCGAAATTCAAAGACGCCACTGGGCGAACCCGGTACACTTACCGATTGCGCCGATTTTTGGCGATCTATCCGGCACTTTATGACACCAACGGTTGGTTGCTGCCCGAAGCGCAGGCTAACGATACCATTTATGTGCTCGATCGGCCGGTGACTCCATCAAGTGACTCAGCCGCAACCTCGCCGTACACCATGCGCGGCCCGAAGCCTTGCCCGTTCGCGTATTTTGATGCTAAGGGTGTGGTGAATTCAACGCCACAACAGAAGAATACCCCAGCCTACTATGCGACTAATTACCCAGGGTGGTTTGGTGTGAACCCAGATAACATTCAGTTACCGAATCAAGACACCGCAAATTCGTGTTCAGCGAATATGGCTGTCTACAACACAGACACTAACAAATTTTCAATTGCCACCATTAATCCAGCAAACCCCGCACCCGAACTTCAGCGTGTTTTTATAAGGCCTATTCAGCCGTGGGCGCCTCATTACGAAGAAGACCTAGATTTTAAAGCGTGTGCCCCCGAAGCGACCCCCATGATAGATCCGCCTTTGCATTTTGCGAAAGACCCCACCTCTAAAAATGTTTCTTGGTGCGCAGAAGTTTACCCAACACAAAATCCTTATGTGAATCAGATTGATTCGACTGGTGGTAACGTGAAAAATCACACCTCACATGCGGTGAAGAGCGCAGTGGGAGCTACTTGCACTCCGACCAATTCAAGCAAGTACCTCAGTTTTCCGTCAAGTTATTCGAGCACGGGTTGGGCGATGCACGATTCGTCTCGAACGTTAACGGGCGATTCAACCGAAAAAGACGTTAATTGCTTAGGAAATGGGGATGGCGCTACGGGCACTTGCCTATACAAAAACTCTCAAACTTGCGATCGCACGGTACTGAATACGCACAATCAGTGGGAAAAATTTCCGCTACTCGCTCCAGCCAAAGAAGTTGAAAATGCGATCGCCTCAGATTCAACTTTTGGATGCATCATCACCTACGATGCGGGTGGCACTAAAGCTGGAAAAAAATCACCCGGAGGCGGGTGTTGCGGATCAGCGGTTAAAGTCATCACGGGTTCAACCGGCCCAACGACGGGCCACCTTGAGCCATCGGCCGATGGAAGCTCAGGATGCAAGCAGCCCGAATACTGATGAACTCAACTGATGATTTTTTAATTATCGAAGAGACCCCTGACCTGTTGATACTCAATAAGCCTCATTTATGGTCAACCCTTCCAAAAATAGGCGATTTGAAGACAGCGCCCCTAGAAGCTTTGCCTGCTTCGCCTAACTTGGGTGAAGCGCTAGGTCACCACCGCTCCGAGCAGCGTGTGATACCCGAGTTTGGCATCGTGCATCGGCTAGATCTCGGCACTTCGGGGCTAGTCGTTGCCGCTAAGTCTGAACCGGTCTACCGATTATTGCGAGAACAGTGGAGTACTTCGGCTGTCACCAAAATTTACCGAGCGATTGTTTCGAAGCCTAGTGAAGACCTTCGCGACCTGCATCTACCATTTGAAATCAGAACGGCTATCGGCCACGATCTCAAATCAGCCAAGCGCATGCGAGCACTCAATGAAGAAAAAGACCTAAGAAGAATTCGTTCAAAACCCCTCAATGCATTGAGCGAAATCAAAAGCTACCGTTCAGTAGACCCCACTCACACCGAGCTCACCATTCAAATTTCAACCGGCGTTCGCCATCAAATCAGAGTTCATTTGGCCAGCCTAGGTCTACCGATTCTAGGTGATCTTTTGTACAAAGGTGAGCCCTCTTCAAGGCTTTGGCTTCACTCATCTGAAATCGAACTGCGAATTAAGACCCCAGCTTTCACGGTCTGCGGCCGCTTTTCGGTGCCGCCCCCGAGCGATTGGCCTACTTTCAATTAACCGGATCTAATTTTAGAATTTCGTCGATTTCGTCTCTTGAAACCAGTTTGCCTTTACCGATTCCTGGGCAAAAACCTTTGACGTCTTTGTTCCACGCACGAGCGTTCATATTTTCTGGCCAAAAGGGCCAGGTTCGACACTGCGTCGGGCGCCCCTCATAAACCGTGCAGCGTTTGTTTTCTAAAAATCGACAGTCGTCTCTGAATTCTTTTAGGTGAAAATGCCCGCCGGTCTTTGCACAGTGTTGACGGGTAAATGAGGCAGTTGGGATTTTGAAAAATTTTGCAAACCGCTTTCGGTCTTCAAGAGTGAGGTACACGAAGCCATAACTTCCGCGTGAAGTGCAGCACTTGCCGCTGCCTTGGCATTCGAAGCGAATTCCGTCGGCCCAAAATGAATTGTCTTTCTTAGTTTTCTCAGTCTTTTTCTTCATTTTTTTTCTTCACTTTGCTCTTTTTTTGTAAAACTTTACCAAACAAAAGGGGCAAGAGCTCATTTTGCCCTCACCCCTTCTTCAATGTGGTGGTTGACCGGAGAAAAACTCTAAAACAGAACCCTTAACTGCAACCCATGCTATTGCCGCAGTTTAGACATTTGTAGCAAGCGCCGTTACGTACGGTAGTGTGACCACAGCTATCGCAAGGTGGGGCATCACCCATCATCTCAGCCAAGTGACTAGTCACTGAGCTGGCGGGCTCACCGGCAAAAGGCATGGTGAGTTGCGGCTCAATGCCCGCAATCGGGGCGCCGCTAGCGATCAATTTAGAGGGCTCTTTCGGGTAAATCGTTTCGGCAGCCCCTTTTTCGGCGGTTAAGTCAATCGGCTTAACTTGTACGAAATCGGTTCGACCTAAATACTCAAGGCCGAGCACTCTGAAAATATAATCGACAATCGAAGTCGCCATCTTCACGTTCGGGTGTCCGAACACGACGCCTGACGGTTCAAAGCGAGTGAAGGTGAATTTATCGACGAACTCTTTCAATGGCACTCCGTATTGAAGTCCAAGACTGATAGAGATGGCGAAACAATTCATCATCGAGCGATAAGCAGCGCCTTCTTTGTGCATGTCAATAAAGACTTCACCCAAAGTGCCGTCATCGTATTCGCCGGTTCGCAAGTAAACTTTGTGGCCACCCACTTCGGCTTCTTGTGTGAAACCTCTACGTTTAGCCGGTAACTTGCGTCTCACCGGAGCAAACGTGAGCTGCGCGCCACCACTTGCCGCCGCCGATGCCTGAATGATCGCTGATTCGGTGGCTGCCGCCGCTGCCGAAGCCGCGTCTAGAACCGCATCAACGTCTTTGGGGTTTACTTCTTTTTTCGTCTTAACTTCAGACTTCGCTTCTACTTTAGTGTCTGATTTCGATGAAAGCGGCTGCGAAAGTTTACACCCATCGCGATAAAGCGCGATCGCTTTCAAGCCCATTTTCCAACCGTCGAGGTAAATTTTTTCAATCTCTTCGATCGTGGTTTCATTTGGCAAATTGACAGTTTTTGAAATCGCACCCGAAAGAAACGGTTGCACAGAGCCCATCATGCGTACGTGTCCCATCGGTGCGATGAATCGTTTGCCAATGCTTCCGCACTTATTTGCGCAATCAAAAACAGCGAGGTGCTCATCTTTAATGTGAGGGGCCCCTTCTACCGTCATGGTTCCGCAAATCGCTTGATTGGCTTCATTAATCTGAGCTTGGCTAAGCCCAATGTGACGAAGGTAATTGAAGGTAGGAGCTTTAAACTCTTCTTCAGTGACTCCCACTCGCTTCAATACTTCTTCGCCCATGCCGAATCGGGTGAACGCGCTTGAAAGCTCAAACGTGCCCGGTAGTGTTTTTTCGAGCTTTGCGATATCTTTGTCGTCAAAACCTTTTAAGCGAAGCACTTCACGGTTCACGTGAGGCGTGCCGTCGAGATTCATCGAACCCAGTAAGTACCTGAGAATTTCAGCACCTTCGATGGTCGTGTACCCGAGGTTCTTAAGAGCGAGAGTGACTGACTGGTTGACGATTTTGAAGTACCCGCCGCCAGCAAGTTTCTTGAACTTAACGAGCGAAAAATCAGGCTCAACACCTGTGGTGTCGCAATCCATCAACAAGCCAATCGTACCGGTGGGAGCTAACACGGTGACTTGTGAATTTCGATAACCGTGCTTTTCACCGAGGGCTAGAGCGAGATCCCAATCAGCCTTTGCGGCTTTTGCGAGATCTTCGCCACAAAGTGCTGAATTGATTTGATAGGCAGCATCGCGGTGTTTGCGAATCACTCGCAACATCGAATCGCGGTTCTTGGCGTATCCCGGAAATGCGCCTAAAACCCCGGCTTCTTCGGCACTCACACTGTAGGCGTGACCGCACATGATCGCAGTCAGAGCCGCTGCCCATGAACGGCCTTTGTCAGAATCATACGGAATGCCTTTGAGCATGAGCATGGTGCCGAGGTTTGCGTAACCCAACCCTAGAGGTCGGTAGTCGTGCGAATTTTTTGCGATTCGGTCAGTCGGATAGCTCGAAAGGTCAACGAGCACTTCTTGCGCGACAATCAAAAGTCGGCAAGCCTTGCGGTAACCGTCGATGTCAAAAGACCCGTCGGCGGCCAAGAACTTCACGAGGTTAATCGATGATAGGTTACAAGCCGTATCGTTTAAGAACATGTACTCAGAGCAAGGATTAGAGGCTTCAATGCGCCCGCTGGTTGAGCAAGTGTGCCAATCATTGATGATCGAGTCGTATTGAACTCCCGGATCAGCACATGACCAAGCGCTCTCGGCAATCATTCTCCAGAGGTCTTTTGCCTTGTAGGTATCAACGACTGCGCCCGTTGTTCGTGCACGGGTATGCCATTCGCCATCGCGCTCGACGGCTTGCATGAAATCATCGGTGATTCGCACTGAGTTGTTTGAATTTTGGCCTGCAACGGTTTTGTACGCTTCACCGTTGAAATCTGATGAGTAACCGGCAGCAATCAAAGCAGCCACTTTGCGTTCTTCTTTAGCTTTCCAGGTGATGAAATCGACGATCTCAGGGTGATCCATGTCGAGGCAAACCATTTTGGCTGCGCGACGAGTGGTACCGCCTGATTTGGTGGCTCCTGCACCTTTATCGAGCACTTCAAGAAAGCTCATGAGGCCTGACGAGTTACCACCGCCTGAGAGCTTCTCTTGATGACCGCGAACTTTTGAAAAGTTGGTGCCGGTGCCTGAGCCGTATTTGAATAGACGGGCTTCGTTCTTGATCAATTGAAAAATCGACATCAGATCGTCATCAACCGCTTGAATGAAACAAGCCGAGCACTGAGGGCGCGAGTAAGCGTCAGCGGTCTCAACAATGCGCTGTGAGTGGGCGTCCCAGGCGAAGTTTCCGCCTGATCCACCGATCTTGTACTCGTGATAAAGGCCTAGGTTAAACCAAACTGGCGAGTTGAAAGCCGCTCGTTGAGTGACGAGCAAGTAAGAAAGTTCATCTTCGAAGGTTTCGGCATCTGAAGCGTGGGCGAAATACCCCATGCGTTCGGCCTCGACTCGAATGGTGTGAGCGACGCGCTTAACGACTTGCTTAACTGAGGTTTCGTGGCCGGTGCCTGGAACTCCAGCTTTTCGAAAGTATTTTGACACCAGAATGTCGACGGCGAGCTGTGACCAGTCGCCTGGCACTTCAACGTCTTTCATTTCAAATACGGTGCGACCGTCGGTGTCTTTGATCTTTGATGACGACTTGACGTACGAAATCTTAGCTAGCGGATCTTCGCCTTCTTTGGTGAACTGTCTGGTCATCGGCAGCCCTTCGCCAATACCAAAGTCACTGCCGGCTGACTCGGATGTTTCTTTCGAGGAGTTCTGCGAATGGGCATTCAGGACTTGTCCTTTTTTCCCACCCATTTTGCCCGCGAGAGTCTTGCCCTTGAGGTTGCTGTTTGTTCTAACTCCCGATTTTGAGAGTGCCCCGTCTCTTGCCATTGTTTTATCCATTGTCTTGTCAGTATTCTTTTCAGTGTATTTGTCTGCGATCATATCCGTGACCTCTAGTTTTACGTTTCTAATTCAGTTCACCGTGAACTGATTTGAGTAACCGAAGTTTTTTTGTTTTACTAATCAGACTTTTTTTTTCTGAATTTAGTTGAAGCCCACCTAAAACTTGTCTGCCTCTTTCTACCTTCGGAAAATCGTTCTGATAAGACTAGCGTGCACCGCCAAACTCCTTTTGGTCAAGGCGACACCACAATATATTGTGGTGTCGCTTTTGTCAAACCACTACATATGGGGTTAGCGCCTGCGTTAGGTCTTTGAAGATCTTAGATAATTTTGATTTTCGTCAGCGTTTTGACGACACTTGTCCCATTTTTGCGCGAAGCAAAAACTTAACTTTCGATTGACGTTTTTAAGATTTCCGCTCTCATCAGTGAACTGTGCGGTTGAAGGCTTTTTTTTCATAAAAAGACTATTTTTTGGCTACCTTATTCTGTGCCTTCGGTCGAAAAACCTGTGAGGGCCCTATTTCTGCGGCTCAGTATCATCGCCAAACTCACGATGGGGCCCGAGGTGCTCAAACAGAAGGGCGCTAACGATTTTCTTATGGCCGTTGGGCTCACGACCCATGATCACTTGAGCTTTGGCCACGGCTTCGAATAAATTTGAGAGTCTGTTTTGTTCAAGTTCGTTAATTCGTTTCTTAATCAGGTCAACCTCGGCGTCATCGTACTTCTGAGAAACCAAGTCTTTAATCAGTAGCGAGCGAAGCTTGAATGATTGCTCACGCGACTCTCGGCTTTTCGTCGATAAGTCATTTCTAATGGCGAGCAATTGTGTACGCTGTTCGGGGGTTAACTGCTGACTCGCTTCAATGACTTGCTTGCTTTCGATTCTCAAATCTTCGGGGTCGTGAACGGTGGTTTCATCTGATAGTTTTCGATCTAATTGAGTCGCGGCGCGATTGGTTGCGCAGCCTTGCAGTAGCCCGGTTGACCCCAGCGCAAAGATCATTACGAGAACAGAGCGAAAAAGTGGATTTGAATTTTTCATAACCGATGTGGCCTCTTATGGATGTGGCTGCGATTGGCAGTTTTTTGTTTATCAACAGCGTCACTAGTGCAAAGTCTGTTCCGAGTTAAACTTGATTTAATTGTCTATAGATTCTGATCAGGGGGCAGTTTTCCCCGATCACGAGAACATTCTGGGGACAAAAAAAGGTTCCAAAAGATTCTACCTAAAAGCCTTCACCTCAAGCGTCTAGTTCTTTGACAGCTGATCAACCGGTAAGCCTCCGTACCGCAGATTTCAGCTGAAAGTCGGCTAAAATGTAGTCTAATACCAGCCAGTTAGCGCTATGGCTAAAAGGGGGCATTCGCCTTGCATTCTCTAGGCAGTATCAGCCAATTTTTTTGTGAGGAAAAAACATGAACACTTTACGTCGCCGACCAAAATCGCAGAAACTCTTAGAACTACTGACCGGTTTTGCCTGCATTCTTGGGTTGGCCGCATTCCTGGTTTTCTACACCCAATGAGAATGACCACAAAAAAAAGATGCAGTACTGGCTGTTTTTTCTTCTCTGCTTTACTCTACCCCATTGCACGAGCGCGCCTTTATCACGCCAAATTGGATTAGTGCCACCGAACGCATGACTCAGCTACTAACGACTGCGTTTGAGGCGACTCATTAAAGTGAAGGGTAAAGCAAACGGCCACTGAGAAATCGCATCAGCAGTCTAAAAACTCTCTTCTACTCGCATGAGTAACTCAATCATGCGGTCGGCAAGATCAGCACCCGAGATGCCTTGAAAATTGTGCAGTAGGATCTCTTTTGTGAAAATTCGAGTTAGGTACCGCAGTTTGAGAGAAGCTGATTTTTCACAATACACATAATCGCGATGACCGCTATTGATCACAATTAGGTTGCGGCTTTCATCAAAGCGCGAGCGCCACAATTTACCGCGCTCACTTTGCAAGGTATACTCGGGCAAACCCTTAGACTTCTTTGAACTGCTCTTGTCTTGCGAGTTTTCAGAATCTACTGACTCTTCTGCAATCATTTGATCGGTTACCGTAATCCAGGCCTCGGCCTCACGTGAGTTTTCATGTTGAATAACCGTAAGTTTGATTTGAGTGAGGCTCGGATCTTGGCCCGTGTGAAATTCTGCCCAGGCCTGATCGGCGTTTTTCAGCTCGCCTGGACCTTCTGCTATTGTCCATTGAAACCGCAAGCCATCGGTTACCGTCTTATTCTTTCGGTCTTTACAGATAGCGGCTAATTTTTTGATTTTTCCTAATTTTAAGGTCGAATTAGCGGGAGAAATTTTTACTGAAAAAAGTGGCCCCGGATAGTCAAAAAAAGCCATTTGTTTTGAATCATCAGAAGCACTCGGCGTATCACTAGTGCCATCGTTGGTCTCGCCGCCAGCGGTCAAACCCGGCTGATCGAGTGGGGGCGAATCTGGCGATGTTGAGGTGGCGCCGCTGTTTTTGCCCTTGTCACCTGTTGGGGTACTCGCCGAGGTACGACCTTCGATATCAAACCACTGATACTCTTCGGGCGGCAGTTGCGTAAAGGCCGTCTTAAAAGCCCTGCGTAGACGCTGGGTGGTTTCTTGGCTGGCTTTCTCTTCTGAGCGTTTCTTCTCGCCGTCCAAAAACGCCTGAAGTTTCGGTTCGAGTAATTTCAATTCTTCAATAAACATCATGTAGTAATTATCGTGCTGCATTCCTAGGCGCGTACCCGGAGTGAGATTCAAAAACGACACATCAACTAAGCCTTGAAATGACGGATGCACCCAGGGGCCATCTTTAAATTCATCAATTTGTGCGAGTGATTCGACAACTCGAGTGCCCAGGCGATATAACCCGATGGCCGACGTGCCATTGTCAGGATTGTAATAAAGTTCGAGATGAATAGGCCCGGCCGGCGACGCTACCACTGCGGGCAATTCAAGGCGAACACCGGTAAATTTTGGTGGATCAACGATCCACTCGCTTCGACTGACTCGGTCGATGATTTGAATTCTGACTGCTGTTTGTAAAATGCGATTGCGCAGTTCGGCCGCCAAATAGGCGTTTATTTTTTCACCGCCCACGCCACGCGTGCCGGGCAATAATGGCTGAATCACGAGTTCAGTACCAGGCATCGCCAACAAACTTCGCCTCGTGTCGAGTTCATAAGAAGCCTTCGATTTCTGCATCTTCATGACGTATACTTTACCGTCGGCCCCACTCGAACTCATGCGCAGGCACTCGCCGACTGTCCAAAAGCTCAAAAGGCCAATACCAAACTCACCTTGAATACCCTTTGCCCCCTTTGCTTTCATTTGGCGCTTGATCGAATCGCCAATGTGCGTGGCCACGTACTTAAAATTGGGCACTCCATTTTCGTCTCGCGGCACCCCTTGTCCATCGTCAGCAATCTTGAGGTAATACTCTCCGCCGTCTTTTCCACGGGTGATCACGATATTTTTAGCTCCCGCGTCAATGCTGTTCTCGATAAACTCGGCTAGGGCTTTTAGCGGCTGTGACTGCGAAAGCGCGATGATTGAGATAGCACTCCACTGGTCACCAATGCGCAGTAGGCCCTTTTGTTTTTTCTTTGTTTCGCCAATTTTGTTAGTCTTTTTATTTGGCTTTTTTTGTGAATTTTTCTTCGACATTGAAACTGAACTTCCTTTGGTTGGCCAAGCTATTGGCCGAATCGAATGATGTGGTCAAGCCTTCAGGTCACTCAAAGTACCCCTGAATGCTCAATTTTACCCTTTTTAGCACACCCGTATCTGGCCTAGCTAAGTCACGAATTCGTAGTTTCCAGGTGCCTGAAGTGGGCTTGTTTTGCAAGGTCAGTAATGGTTTGGCCAAAGTGCCGTTCATGCCAAATGTTTCACGAATATCGGGCTTGTCGCTCCAGCGTCGATTGAGAAATAGGGCGGTTGTGCCGTCAGGATGCACGAGTGACAATTCAAGATCGCCCACGAATGCATGCTGAATGGCCACCTCAATCGACAAATCAATTACTTTACCCACGTTTGAAACGGGTATCGCAAACATCAACTCACCCGGGTAATTATCGGGAATCGTGAGGTTCAATTGGGCAAAATCAAAAATCTGAACCGAACTTCGCCCCGCCGCCAGCGACACGGTGGCCTCTACGTCGACCCGCGAGGCTGTTGCGATACTCTGATACGATCCCTTCAATTTAAATGAAGCCGTATCACCTGCTTGGCACTGATTTGAGATTCCGAGCTGAAGCGCTTGTGTCACTCCTACAATTTGACCGGGCAATACGTTATCAAATCGAGTCGGCCCAGAAATGCTTTCGACACACTCACCGCCAACCGCTTCGAGAACTAGGTCTCGCATCGGTTCATGCCCCGTGTTTTTAAAACTCAACCACACCGGCCCAGTTTTACCGATCGCAATGCCGTCACCTGCATCGACCCTTACTACTTCGAGTTGCGCGCGTTCTACCACCCAATTCACTCGTTTAAGGCCAGTATATCCGTCGGCAGTCTGCCAGCGTAACACCGCTGAAATTTTTTCGCCGTCTTGGGCGTTTTGCGAAACTTCAAATGACAGAGCACCAATGGGCATTGAGTAACCCTCGCCCGCCCCGAGTGTTGGTAGTTGAGTTTTTGAAGAGAGCAATGTGACTGGGCCTTCTAGACTCTCGATACTCACGGTGCTTACTTTAGCCGATTGTTCGCCCATATTTTTTACCGAAAGCGAGAGGGCTGCATTTTCGCCTGCAAAAAGCGCCGAGCCTTCACGGCCGCTTACCTTCAAATCATCTAAGATCAAATAGGGGGTCGGTGATTGCCCAAAGCGAAACTCGTCAGAAATTAGAGCCGAATTCGTGGGGTCAATGACGCGATTCCAAACTCCGGGGTGTTGATCGAGATTCGTGAGATTGAGAGTGACGTGTCCGTGAACATCGGTTTGCCCCGAAACCGTTTGGGCGAAGTCTTTTTGAACCAATGCGACTCGCGCGCCGACCACGGGCTTACCTGAAAGGGTTCGTAAGTCAAATCCCACTTCAGGTACCCCTACGGGCACAACCGCGGGCCCGGTAATTTCAACGGCTTCTGTCGGCGCAAATCTAAACATCAACGAAGGATCACCAAAGAGGTGGTAGGCTTCTTGATAGTAAGCGGCCAATTCGGCGCCACCGTAATGTAACCACAATCGTTGTTTTGCGTAATCAGTCGTTTCACCGAATGTCGTGAGCCCTTGTTTCCAAACTCCATCGGCAAAGCTGCGTTCTAAAATGTCGTCTTCACCCCAATAGGTCAACACGGTCGAACCCCAGTAAGCAATGGCCCCGGCCGAATGCCGCTGCCACGTTTCAGCAAAACTCTCGGGTGTTCTAAAATCAGCGGTAATACAGGCGTTACCAATCACAAAGGGCCGGGCATCTCGGTGCGAGAATGAACGAATATCGGGTTGCAAAAGCTGAGGATTTTGCCAAAACGTCACCGAACCGTGACCTGAATAATCGACGAAAAATGAGCCTGTTCGAAGCGCGTGCAAGACATCTTGAGCCCCCGCCTTGTGGGTGACTGCAAAAATTTGATCTCCGCCGAGGTTGTGAGATGTGGGGAAATCACCGAAGTATTGCCCGCCTTTTAAGTACGAGTCGAGCACATAGTTGTGGGTGCCCTCGGCGATTTGCCACTGATCATTAGTGGCTAAAAAAGAGGGGTGCCGTAGCCAGTCTTCACCAGAAAAGTGCCCACGTTGGTAGGTGGTTTGTTTTTGAAAAATCGACTTCAAATCGTTTTCATCTCTGGCTGAAATTCTCCCCACGCTCACGTCGGGCGCGCTCACGTCTGATGCGTAATCAGGCCCATCTAAGCAGGCATAATAATGGTCGGTGACGTTGTCAGAAATATTAGACTGATACGAAGGTACGTCTTCATAATCACCAATCAAAAGCACATAGCGCATGCGATACCCAGGGTCGCGGTAAAGAGTTTGCAATTGCTCGCGAATCATTTCGGGTGAGCTCGAAGTCGTGGCCAGTTGAATTTCTCTCACTTCGTAACCTTGCTCGCGTTTCGATTGCTCGTAGTCTCGCAGCGCCGTGCTTTTTAGAAAACGTTCACCCACCACAAAAGTGAAAAGTTCAGGAAGGCTTTCGCGCTCACGCGACTCACCCAACTGAGCGTTCACTCGAGTCGCATGAATCTTGAATGATTCTCTAAAAAATAGCTTCTGCGTTTTCGGCTCTATTGAAACTGGGTAAATCGTTAACAACTTCCTTTCGACTCCATTCACAAACCCAGCTTTTTCAAGACTGTAAGCCTCTTTTGGCCAAATTTCGTCTGAGTTGAGAAACTCAGGCGCGAGCTCGGTTGCCTGCATTTTATTTGGTACCTTGGGGGCTGGCGGTTGACTCACTTTCAGTGTTTCGGTCTTCGAGAGGGTGTGAATGAGAGTCGCACCAGTCGACGAAACCTGCACCTCGCCTTGAACAAAAAAACGCAGCACGGGTAATTCAGGAAATCCGGGCCGGTACAAAACGGCTGGGTAACCAGAAGGGTTCTCTAACTCGAGAGTTATCGGGGTAGACGCCGCACTACGGCTGAACTTGGGGGGTGAAAGCTGCACCTGAATTTCGGCAAAGCCGTCAGAATCACTTGGCTCAAGAATGGTCACACTTGCATGAGAAGCGAACGTTGCCAGTATCCCAATTAATCCTAAGAAAAAAAAGCGATAATTCAGCATGTACGGTCTCCTGTGTTGGTGAGCACGCACCAGACTATCTCCGCTGTGATTGAATTATTCAACTCTAGAAGTGTTTATTCTTAAGGTAGGTATCCGACCACTCGATGGTTATTTTTATCGGCTACCCAGAGCGCCCCATTTGACAAAGACAACCCCGTAGGGGTGTCGAGCCCCGCTTGAGAAAAACTTGCAGTGTAGGCCAGTCCAAAAGCAGGTTGTCCTAATACTTTGGTTGGTCCATCAGTATTGCTGGTAGGAAGCAGATCCCAGACAAACACCGCGTTTTTAAGACTGTCAGAAACAAAAAACTGAATACCATTCGACGCAATGCCTGTTGGAGCCACCAAAGATAAGAGACCAGTCCATGAGGCTGTGTTCACAGAAATATTCTGACTCAACGTGAAATCGGCCGGTTGATTAGTCGCCGTCGGAAAGGTTTTCCAAACGTTTATCGAAATCTTCGCAGGATCAGCAACCGCCAGCCAAGTGCCATTAGTCCACACGCCTTGGGGATTTGAAAAGGTCGCACTCGAGGTACAGTCTGTCAGACTACTCTGACCGAGAACCAAATCGGGTATGGCTGGGTACGTAGTGGGAATTGAATTGTACACCAGTACCCGCTGATTTCCCGAGTCTGAAACAACGAGATGGCGGCCATCAGTCGCTATGCCCCCCGGGGTCTTCATTGAGCTCTCTCCACAAACATTGCCTCCTCCAATTGTGAGATCAGCGGTTGAACCATTTGAAGTCGGAATCGACTTCCAGAGCAAGGCCCTTGAATTTCCAGCGTCAGCGACAAAGAGTCTATTGCCACGAACAAAAACCGAATTTGGCGCATCCATTTGAGCGGCATCAGTTCCAGCGGTACCTGCTGCGAGCGAGGGTTGTCCAATGGCGAGGGTAGCTGTCGGAACTGGCGACGTAAGCGGAATGGGGTAAGTGACCACTCGATTAGCCCCAGCATCTGCGACCAAAAAAGTTGTTGCGTTTGCGGTTGCACTCAGCGGAAGCATCAGTCGGTTCGTTAGGTCCATTGGGCTCGGTATGCTGTGCATTGCCCAATCGGTTTGACCTAAAAGGTAGGCAGCGTTTTGGCCGGTCGAAAAACTCAAGCTGGTTGCCTTCGTGGCGAATGAAGTCGACCCTATCGCGGTCACATTATTGGCTTGATCTCGCACCAAGACATTCAAATAATAAGTGGTTGCATTTTCCAAACCTGAAAGTGTTTTAGCTAAGGTGTTTGTGCCCCAAGCCATCGCTGGTACCGCAAGAGTTTGCGAGTTGACGTCGCCATTGACGTCTTCAAAATAGTAAGAATAAACCAGCTCATATTGCAGGTCTTCTGGTTTACTTTGATTGTCAGTGGCCGTAGGCCAAGAAAGACTCAGAGTTGAGTCAGTGGCTTGAACCAAGGTGATTGTCCCTCCCACAAATTGAGGAGGGGTCGAATCGGCGATAAAGGGGGTAGTTGTCTCGTAGATTCCCGTAAACGACGAGTTCGTTACTTTATCTGAACTCAAATCAATGCCATCACCACAGCCTGAACTCGAGGAAATGGCCATGGCAACTAAGAGAACTAACTGTACGACGAGAGTTAACTGACGAGACATCGGCACCTCGAAAAACGATAAAAACTGATCTTATTTTCTCGCATAATGACCGAAACGAACAGGTCAATCTCAAGGTTACGGTAGGCAATGATTACCTAGTTGACATAATATTACCCGGGTAATATGGTGCATTCAATGAGCCAAGAATCAATACTGCCAATTGTCTACACTGCGTTTGAAAACTCTCACCTATTCATTCAAGGTGGGCTCGAAGAGGTCGTCTTGACGATTAAAGAAAAAATAGGAAAATCTGAAAACAGCGAAATTCTTATCTTCAATGATTCAACGGGTAAAGTGATCGACTTCAACTTTCAAGGAACTAAGAAAGACGTAAAAAAACGACTAGAAATATTCACACAAAGCTCGCCAAAGGTAGCAGAAAATGCCGATTCTACTGGGCCTGGTCGACCTAAACTCGGAGTCGTCTCAAGAGAAATTTCACTACTGCCGCGCCACTGGGAGTGGCTAGCGAGTCAATCGGGTGGGGCTTCTTCAACATTGAGAAAATTAGTCGAAGAAGCTAAGAAAAAATCGCAATCCAGTAATTCGGTCAAACGAGCTCAAGAGTGCACTTACAAATTCATGAACGTCATGGCCGGTGACTTGCCAGGATTTGAAGAAGCGCTGAGAGCTTTGTACCAAAAAAATCGAGATCAATTCCTGGCCCAGATGAAAGATTGGCCGAAAGATGTGAGAAAACACGCGGCAGAACTTGCGGCACCGGTTTTCTCTGGGCTAGCTGAGTGATAGCTAACCCCTGATGACTCATACCTGCTTTTCGGTGAATTCGCCGGCAGAGTAAGTGAAGATCTTTTTTTGATTTTCAACTTCGGTTTCGATATTCACGGGGCGCTGCCAAACGGCTTCAAGTGCTCGCATGGTTTCTTTGGTCCACTTGGCATCGAGATCTAATCCTTGGTGCTTGTGCCAAAGCAAAAGCTCACCCTTGTTCTGGTAATTTCCGTCGGTGATGAAAATCAGAGGTTGCCCCCGATTGGCGATCTGAAACAAAAGTTTTTCTTTCACTTTTTTGAAATCGCGATCGACGATTTCATACTGGTTCGTGCGCTTATTAAACGCATACGTGTACATGTTTTGTCGTTCAACGAATTCTTCAGTGAGGTATTCATCAATGAAAGTCACATCATTGCAGACTTGGCGAACTTCGAAAATTTTCTTACGACCCAAGCCCATTTTCTTGTCCCACTGGGCTTTTTCGACCATGTTGTCGCACTCGTCGAATTCTTTGCCGAATCGTCCGCGGTTCCAACGGTCTTCGATGTCACGAAACAGTTCAATTCCGATTTTATACGGATTCACTCGCCCCGGCCCCGTGGCCATCGTGCCCGAGTGGTGATCGGCAAAATCGATGATCTCGCTGTCTTTGAGTGCTCTTTCGGTCATGATTCGCGAATGCCAGTAAGAAGCCCACCCTTCATTCATGATCTTGGTCTGCCACTGAGGCGAGAAGTAATAAGCTTCGTCTCGAATGATAGCGAGCACATCATGTTGCCAGTCTTCGAGCGGGGCATTTTGAAGAAGGTAAGCTAAAACATCTTTCTGAGGCTCAGCCGGATCTCGCCTCGATTGTTTGGCTTGATCCATCACCCGTTGCTTTTGCTCAGCGATAAACGCGGGTGGATTGATGTATTGATCCATGTACTGCCGATCGTTTTTCAAACGACCACGTTCAGGCAGCACTCCACCCTCTTTGCGCCTTTGAATCTCAGTATTTTCTTCTTCTTTTTCTTGAGAGCGGCTTTTTTTAGGCGAAAAAGGCAAATACGGATCAATCAAATTTTCAATTGCTAAACAGTGATCGATAAAATTTTCGACCAAGTCTTGGCCGTAATGATCCATGTAATCACGAATGCGAACCGCATGATTGGCCATGGCATCAAGCATTTTTCGGTTCGTTTTCGAGAACCAATAATTGTTTTTAAAAAAATCGACGTGGCCATAGACGTGAGCCATGACCATTTTCTGATCAACCAAGTTATTTGATTTCATCAAATAAGCGTACGACGGGTCAGTGTTGATCACCATTTCGTAGATCTTTTGCAAGCCCCACTCGTAGCCCTTTGAAAGTTGGTCGTACTCCATGCCAAATCGCCAATGAGGGTAGCGCACCGGAAACCCGCCAAACGCAGCTAACGAGCTGATTTGGTCGTAGTCAACCATTTCGAAAATGGTCTCGAAAAAATCGAGCCCATAAGAAAGGGCGTGACCTTGAATCTCATCGCGAAGCTGCGCCAGTTCGGGCGTTAATTCGGTGCTTTGAATTCCGCTGGTTCCTAGTCTTGAGGCCATAGCGTTACTTACCCTTGCCTAAAAAGTCTTTGATTGATTGAAGAATGCCTTCTTTGTTTTCGATTCTCGATAAAAGCACTGACGCATGGTCATTTCCGAATTTTTCTTTGAGGTCTTTGTAAAACTGCCCCGAACCATACCGCGACTCGACCTGACCGTAGCAAAAGGCATTGATTCTTGGCAGCAACTTTTGTTCAACTAAATCTAGGCAAATCTTCGTGTCTTCGCCCGACCAATTGTCACCATCTGAAAAATGAAACGGATAAATATTCCAATCAGACGGCGCATAATCGGTGTCGATGATCTTCTCGCACAAACGGTAGGCTGAAGAAATCAGCGTGCCACCCGATTCACGGGTTTTAAAGAAGGTGTCTTCATCTACTTCGCGAGCTGAGGCATCATGAATGATGTACCGGGTTTCAATGCCCTTGTACTGACTTCTGAGCCACGTATCTATCCAGAAGGTCTCGGTACGCACGATTTCTTTTTGCTCATCACCCATCGACCCTGAGACGTCCATCATGTAGATAATGACCGCATTGTTCTCGTGCCGAATATCGGTTTTCCACGATCGGTAGCGCATGTCACTTTTAATCGGAATGAGCACCGGTTTTTCAGGGTTGTAAACCCCAGCCGAAATTTGCCGGCGCAGAGTTTCTCGAAAGGTTCGCTTGAAATGCCGCAAACTATTCGGTCCTTGATTGGCAATGCCGGTGTATTTCTCAGTTTTTGATTTCAGGGTTTTTTGGCCCTTAGGTTCAATTCTTGGTAACTCGAGCTGTTCACCCAAGATTTCGGCCAACTCCTGAAGTGTTAGATCAACCTCTAGGGTGTGCTCACCGGCTTGATTTCCGGCTTCACCTTCCCCCGGTTGGGGCTCACCTTGGCCACCAATCGGGTCACCCGGTTCTCCGTCGCCTTGACCGACTCCACCTTTTTCTTTGTCTCCAAAGCGAAAGTGCGGAATGTCGATCTGAGGCATCGGAATCGTGACTTGATCTTTACCCTTACGTCCGATCATCTCGCCATTGGTAACGTACTTCTTAAGATCTTGCTTGATCTTACCTTTGACGATTGACCTGAACCTCGAATGATCGCGCCTAATACTGTAGGTCATTGTCTCTTCTTCACATCTCCACGAGCAAAGATGCTGGCTACGAAATTAAGCACATCAGTAGAGCAAATTTCGCAGTATCCGTAGTTCTTGATCAGGCGTGACTTGACGACATCGATCTTTTCTTGAGTTTGACGATCCACCACGTTTGAAACCAGAGAAGTTAACTTAATGGTGTCTTTCTGATCTTCAAAGAGTTTCAGCTCGAGAGCCTTGTGTAACCGTTCATTGGTCTTGTAATCAAAAGTACGACCCTCGATTGCAAGCGCCCCAATGTAGTTCATGATCTCACGCCTGAAGTCGTCTTTACGGCTTTCAGGGATATCAATTTTTTCTTCGATCGAACGCATTAAGCGCTCATCGGGTTCTTCATCAAGGCCCGTATATTTATTTCGAACTTTTTCGCGCTGAGTGAAGGCCTTGACGTTATCGATGTAGTTGGCACAAAGTTTAGTGATCGCGTCTTCATCAGCCGAAATCGCCCGCTGCACCTCGTTTTTCACGATGTCTTCATATTCTTGCTTAACGATCGCGAGAAGCTCTCGGTACTCTCTGCGTTTATCATCTGAACCGACAAGCGCGTGATGCTTAAGACCCCCTTCGAGTTCGTTCATAACCATGAACGGATTCACGCAACCCATCTCGCCGTTCTTATCGTTAACCAGTGCGTTTGAAATCTTATCTTGCACGTAACGAGGCGAAATACCCTCTAAACCCTCTCTAACCGCTTCTTTACGCAACTCTTTCACATTGTCTTCGGTGTAACCCGTTAACGTTTTGCCATCGTAAAGTTTGAGCTTTTGCAAGAGCGAAAGATTGGCCTTTTTAGGCTGCTCTAAACGCGTAAGAATCGCCCACATCGCGGCCACTGAAATCGTGTGTGGAGCAATGTGTTTTCCGCGAATTCTGCCGGCATTGAAGTCTTTTTCGTAGATCTTGGTCTCTTCTTTTAACTTCGTAATGTAGGGAACGTCGATCTTCACCGTTCGATCGCGTAACGCCTCCATAAATTCATTATTCTGCAATTTCTTGAATTCGGGCTCATTCGTGTGACCAATGATCACTTCATCGATGTCGGTTTGAGCGAATTTCTTAGGCTTGATCTTATGTTCTTGAGAAGCCGTCAGAAGGTCATACAAGAACGCGACATCAAGCTTTAGAACTTCGATAAATTCGACGATACCGCGATTAGCAATATTGAACTCACCGTCGAAGTTAAACGCGCGTGGATCAGAATCAGAGCCATATTCGGCAATTTTTCGGTAATTAATATCGCCGGTCAGCTCAGTTGAGTCTTGATTCTTTTCGTCTTTCGGTTGAAACGTGCCGATGCCGATTCGGTCTTTTTCAGAGAGCACGAGGCGCTGCACACGAATGTGACTGATCATCTTCTGCCAATCACCTTCGTACCTGCGCATGAATTCTTTATAAATAAATCGACTAGCCGGATCAAGGTCACCCTTAATGTTGACCTTATAGCCTACTTTATTACCCCGATTGATCTCTTCGAGGATTTGGCCTCTCATTTCTTCGGGTACTAATTTCAAAGGGTCTTCGTGCATCGGCGAAATCTGTTCTTTTTGCGAACCCAAGATTTCAGCAAATTTTCCTTCAGGATCAACCCACTTAAACGTGTACAATGCCCCAGCATCGGTGCGAGAGTATTGTTCAAGACCTTTCTTGAGAACTCGAGCGATCGTTGACTTTGCGCTACCTACAGGTCCGTGTAACAAAAGCACCCGTTTTTCGGTACCATATCCGAGTGCGGCTGACTTGAAAAAATGCACCAACTTCATCAGTGGAACATCAAGACCAAAAACGCCATCACGCCCGTTTTCGATAGGATCTTCGAAAAATTTATAGTGTAAAATAGTCTTCTTGTATTCGGTGTAAGAAGACGTGCCGTATGACAAGATCATGTCGTAAACTCGTTGAAAGGCATTGCGCGCAATCAATGGGTTTTGCTTCACCATGTCTAAATAATCCCAAAAACTTCCTTCCCAATGTGCACTCTTAAAATCCTGCTTGGTGTTCAATTCTCCTAAAATTTTCTTCCAATCGCCTTTTTCAGTCGCGTTGCCATTTGTGGCCATAGGTGAGTTCCCGTCCTTAGTTAAGATAGTCTATCTGCTGAATAGTGATTCTGTAAATCAACAAAATGACTTGGGTTGACTAAAGTCATTTTACCAAGGCACAATGGTAGAATAATGAACGACTTAGAATTCTATGCAGCTACCGACACCGGTATGAAGCGATCACAAAACCAAGACAGCATTTGTGCGGTTAAAGAGGCTGGTTTTTTTATGGTTGCCGATGGAATGGGGGGGCATCAAGGGGGTGAAATCGCCAGTAAAATGGCGGCCGATATTCTCGAGAAATTGATTCGTGAATGGCACGCTTCAAGTGGGGCTTTAAACTCTGGTCTGACTCCTTCGGTTTTATTGACAGAGAGCCTAAGAAAAGCAGGCAGGGTTATTTACCGCGAATCAGAAAATAACCCACACTTAAAAGGAATGGGCACGACCGCTTGCTGCTTTCTCATTCACTCAGGAATGATGACAATTGGACACGTGGGCGACAGCCGCTGCTATTTTATTCGACCGGGTGCCATTTGGCAGGTGACCAATGACCACTCATTAGTACAAGAAAAACTCCGAGCGGGGCTGATCTCTCGCGAGCAACTCAAATCTGATAAAATGAGAAACGTCATCACGAGGTCAGTTGGGTACGAAGAAGACGTTCAAGTTGAGATTTATCAGATGGAGGTTTCTGAGGGAGACGTTTTTCTTATTTGCTCTGACGGGCTGACGGGGCTACTGTCGGACGACGAAATATTGAGGATTTCAGAAGGCAAAACGCTCGAAGCAGCAACAACTGAACTCATTTCAATGGCCAATGAACATGGCGGAGATGACAATATTTCTGTTATTATGGTAAGAGTCATGAAATAAAGAGTGAGGACTATGGCAAATCAAGCCTACACAATTCTGGTAATTCCAGATAAAACGTCACAAGTAAGAAGAGTCGTAATTCCGACTTGGGCAATTCGAACAGCTACAGTTGCGGCCGGCTTCGCTGTCGTTCTTTGCGGTATCCTATTTTTGGACTACTGGTTCATCTTGTCTCAGCTTGACGAGAACAAACAATTAAAGCTCGAAAACCGCCGAATGAAGCAGCAGGTGCAGATCTTCAAGAACAAAATCACGTCGGTTGAAGGCACCATGGAACGACTCAAGAGTTTTGCAACGCGCTTGAAGGTGATCACCAATATTGACGAGCGCGGCTCGTTGCTTCAATCGTTGAACCAAAAACTTCCGGACGCAAGCCAGAACATTGGCATTGCCTCACAAAATGGCAAGGCCAACTCAAGTACAGACTCAATTTCTCAAGGCAATCCGACCAACGCTTCAACCAAAATGGATGCGCCGGGGTTCGATTTTTCGATTTTGGATAAATCAGTTTCTCTCGACCCCGAAGAAGCCGTCTTAAGAAAAGATTCGGCTGAGGTCGATCGCAAATTTTCAGATTTGAACGTCGAAGCCCTTTATGTTGAGCAAATGCTTCAGGAACTGTACGAGCTTCTTTCTGACCAAAAAGCCTTCTTGGCTGCGCTACCCACGAGAAAACCGGCTACTGGGTTTCCGACCTCTGGATTCGGGGTTAGGCGCTCACCTTTTGGCGGACGGGTAAAAATGCACGAGGGCCTTGATATTGCCAATTACCCGGGAACTCCCATTCGAGCAACCGCTGACGGTCAGGTTGTGTATTCGGAAATTAAATCAGGATATGGTCAAACTGTTATCATTGATCATGGTTATGGGCTAGAAACCCTCTATGCCCACAACCGAAAGGTGTTAGTTAAGAAGGGTCAAAGAGTGAATCGAGGAGAAACGATCGCACTTTTAGGAAATAGCGGATTATCAACGGGTCCTCATCTACACTACGAAGTCAGAGTGAATGGAATTCCGGTTGATCCTATAACGTACCTACTAGAAAATTAGCAAAAAAAGAAGGCAACTTAAGTATGTTTAACGCAGTCGCAAGGAAATTATTCGGAACTCAGAACGATCGAGAACTCAAGTCAATCTATCCCATTGTCGCTCAAATCAACGAGTGGGAACCTAAAATCAAACCGCTCAGTGACGAGGAGTTAAAGGCAAAAACTCCTTATTTTAGAGAAAGATTAGCTCGCGGAGAAACTCTCGACGATTTACTGCCCGAAGCGTTTGCGGTTGTTCGTGAAGCGGCCTCGCGCGTGATTGGCCAAAGACACTATGACGTTCAGCTCATTGGGGGGGTAACTCTACACCGTGGACGCATTGCCGAAATGAGAACCGGTGAAGGAAAAACTCTCGTCGCCACCCTACCCTCTTACTTAAATGGCCTCAGCGGCAAAGGCGTTCATGTCATCACGGTTAACGATTACTTGGCCCGTCGCGATGCCGGCTGGATGGGGCAAATTCACCAATTTCTAGGGCTAACGACGGGCATCATTGTTCATGGTCTTAGCGACACCCAGAGAAAACAAAACTACGGGTGTGACGTCACCTACGGTACCAATAACGAGTTTGGGTTCGATTACTTGCGCGACAACATGAAATTTCGTTTGGCTGATTATGTTCAGCGTGAGTTAAATTTTGCGATTGTCGATGAAGTCGACTCGATCTTAATTGACGAAGCTCGAACGCCGCTAATTATCAGTGGTCCGACCGAAGACTCGACAGACATGTATTATCGAATCGACGCCAAGCTTCAGCAAGAAGGCGGCCTAGTCAAAGAGACTGACTATACGATTGACGAAAAATCAAAGACGGCTTCACTGAGCCCTGAAGGCATCGACAAGATGGAAAAACGTCTTGGCGTTTCGAATATGTATGACCCGGCTCACATTGAGCTACTTCATCATGTCAACCAGGGACTGCGAGCTCACATGCTCTTTCATCGCGACGTTGACTATGTGATCAAAGACGATGAGGTCGTCATCGTTGATGAGTTCACCGGCCGCCTCATGCCAGGGCGACGCTGGTCAGATGGACTGCACCAAGCGGTCGAAGCAAAAGAAGGCGTACAGATTGAGAACGAAAATCAAACACTAGCGACGATCACTTTTCAGAATTACTTCAGAATGTACAATAAGCTTTCGGGTATGACCGGAACGGCTGACACCGAGGCAACTGAGTTTAAACAAATTTACAAACTCGACGTCACGATCATTCCGACTAACAAATCTATTTGCCGAGACGACTACGCTGATGTGATTTATAAATCTCAAGTAGCGAAATTCAAAGCTGCGGTAGTTGAAATCAAGCGGTTACACGAAAAAGGCCAACCCGTACTTGTCGGCACCGTATCGGTCGAAAAATCAGAACTTTTAGCGGGCTTACTCAAACGTGATGGGGTTAGGCACAATGTTTTGAATGCCAAGCAAAATGAACGCGAGGCCGATATTGTTGCACAAGCCGGGCGTAAAGGTGCCGTAACCATTGCTACCAATATGGCGGGCCGCGGAACCGATATTCTTCTCGGCGGTAACCATGAGAACATGGCGAAACTCGAGGCAGGTATTTTGAAAGCTGGTGCGACTGACGAAGAGAAAGCGGAGTGGCAGAAAAAACACGACGAAGCTCTCGCAAGACTTATCGACAGCTGTGCTCGCGAGCGTGAAGAAGTGAAAGCGCTCGGCGGATTATTTATCTTAGGTACCGAACGACACGATTCAAGACGTATTGACAACCAGCTTCGTGGCCGTGCCGGTCGTCAAGGTGATCCTGGGGCTTCTCGCTTTTACTTATCATTTGAAGACGACTTACTTCGAATCTTTGGTCAAAGCGAACTACTCAAGAGAACGGTTGCTGCGATGGAAGAAGACGTACCCATCGAGCACAAGTGGACCACCAAGGCCATTGAAAATGCCCAGCGTAAAGTTGAAGGGCACAATTACGATATTCGTAAACACCTACTTGAATACGATGATGTCATGAACCAGCAGCGCAAAGTGATCTACGCTTGGCGCCGAGACGTCTTAGCGTTAGACAATCTCAAGAGCATGGTTTTCACCATTGCTAATGACATCGCTGAAGAGATCGCCGAAGATTTTTTTCCGGGAGGCAAACTCAAAAAAGAAAATGGACAAGCGAGACTTGACCTGCCCCAATTAAAAGAGGCCTTTGCCACCACTTTTCAGTTTTTGCCCAACATCACTGAATCCGACATCAATCCTTTCAATAACAAGGGACTGCAGGCGTTAATCAATCGATTAGCTCAAGCAAGGTATCTCGAAAAAGAAAAACAACTGTCAGAGCCTGTCATGCGACAGCTCGAAAAAATGATTCTTTTGTCGACCATCGATCAGCTCTGGAAAGATCACCTTCAAGCGATGGACTCTTTGCGTGAAGGAATCGGCTTGCAAGGTTACGGTCAAAAAGATCCGTTGATCGCTTACAAAAAAGAAGGGTTTCGATTCTTTGAGATGATGATGGGTCAGATTAACGGCGATGTGGTTCGTAAAATGTATGCCGTTCAAATGAATACCCAGAACGAACTCAACGAAGAACTCAATGACGATTCGGATGACGATTCGGATACCTCAGATGCGTCGAGTGATCACGCAAGTCACGACCACGCTCATCACGAGCATTCGCTTCCGGGCCTGGGCTCTTCGCAAGCACCTAAACAGATTCAATATAATATTGACGCTCAGGGTAACCTAGTTCCGAACGCTGAACAGAATAAAACACCACTTCAGGCGCCACCCGCGAGCCCAATAGACTTGGGTTGGAATTTGAAACAGCCCAAGAACCTTTCGTATTCGCACGCCGGCACTGCAGCTTCGGGAGCAACATCAAAAGGTGAATACGCTGGTGCGGGCCGAAATGATCCGTGTCCATGCGGGAGCGGAAAAAAATATAAGAAGTGTCATGGAGCCTGATGTCGAACGAAAAAGCGCCACCAACGCCTTCAGACCTCACTAACCTTCTCGATTATGCGAGAAAGGTAGAAAAAACTGGCGGCTTGGCTGTACCTTCTGAAGATCAAGGCCCCGTACTGACCGAGCAGATCATTGAGAGGGTCGATCAATTTGAAACGTTATCTGAATACGCAGCAACTAACCCAGCCGCCGAAGCCCCTGGCTACCTGAGTGAACCAGAGCCCCTAGACACTGCCGGGTCGAACCAATTAAGTGACTCTGACAGCAGTCTTTTTCCGACCACCGAGAGTGTGACCGAGAATGTGAATGACACTGCAAATGATGGTACCAACCAGTCTCAAGATTTTCAGATATCTGAATCTGACGGGCGCAGTGGGTTTTCTCAAATTCCAGAGAATGCAGTAAAGGTCGAAAAAACGGGGTTTGAGCTTCGCGAATCGGGAGATGACTTGTCTCAACTGGGTCAGGCGAAGACGAGTTCAAAAATCAGCATCGATGGCACTGAAGGTACCGTTGACGAAACGGGCAGAGAACCTGTTGGTGAAACAACCAGCGCAATGCCTGAGAATTCTGCGTTTCTGGTGAGCGATACGCTGCCCCCGATCGATCACTTAACCCTAGCGACTCCCACCAGTGCCCCCATTTCTTTTGAGCCCCAGGTTAGCGAATCGGCGTCACCACCTTTAGAAAATTCTCAAACCCATTCTTCGACTGGAAAAACATTTTCGTCGCCTACGACTCACCCACCACAGACGGGGGCGATCTCTCAGCATTTTAAATCAGCCGAAGCCGGCCAGTTCGAAAAAGGGGCATCAAGGGCAGGCGCGCATGTTACCTCGGGGGCTTCGGTGCCCGCTTCTTATCCTTTTTCTGTTTATATTGATGGAAAACTAACTCCTGAAGAACGCGAAAAACTCTTAGATTTACTTTCGACTCAAAAATTTGGAATATCCGAACTCGATCTTGAATTGCAGCTTTCTTCTGGAAAGGTACTCATTCCTAGAATCAGCGAGTACGCAGCTATTTTAATCGTTCAAACCATGCGTGACTCTGAAGCCACGCTTTACATGGCACCCACTGAGTCGTCAGACTCACTGACCCTCATCGCTGATCAAAACACGCACTCAAGGCGCTCGTACGATTCAAGCCTTGAACGGTCGATTCACGAAATAGAGATATTCGTAGATTCGAACCATTCGCTTGCCGTAGGGGAAAGCCTAGGTGAGTTACTTCTCGTTTCTGCAGCGATTAAGAGTGAAGCCGTCGAAATTCAGCAGTCGACGGTATTTATGGATACTCTCGAGCGTTTGAAATCTGAATTGCGATTAAAAGCGAGAGCTAAGGGCGCTCGAGCCGTTGTGGGCTTTCAAATCACCATCGATCGCCTGTCTTTGCCTTCTTTGTACCGAGTCACTGCATCGGGTACGCCGATTACTTCAGATTAAAATAGACATCGGCAACGAGTTGCCTCGATTCATTTCGATGCAACTGCACTGAGCTCAAACAATCAGCTGTTGGATTGATTCTCCAGTGTTTTCTAAATAGACCGTTTCTTAACTCTAGGTTGGCACAAACATCGGTTCGCCCGGTTGAATCGGTGTAACTGATTTGGCCTAGCTTTTCATCAAAACCCAAGCCTTGAATTTGAACTCTTTCTTGGTAAATGACGACATCGCTATAGATAGGAAACTCCCTACCCATCGAGTGCCCAGAGCCTGTGAATAACCGTCTGCGTTCGATGGCAGAAATCAGAACAAAGGCTTCACTTTTCTGAAAATCAACAAAGTATTGAGACTGAATGTGATCAGTTCTTTTTGGCATTGCCACGGTTGCCACCAACGTCTGTTCGGCAAAAGCTTGCCCCGTAAAACACAATAGACTCAAAGCCAAAGATCCTTCAATTAGACGCGTAATCACTGTTTTCACGATTAAATTTCTCCTAAAGGGTTCGTGTTGCACTCAATACACCGCGTATAGCAATAAAACCCAAGCAATCGCTACTCACATGAAATTGCACATAAAAACTGGTAACCTTTCGTTCATGGTTTCACAATAGTTTCTCACAATAGTTTCGATGCGCAACTGTCAACGGTTCTGACAGTGCCGATACTAGCTTGACAACAGCGATCTGCACCTCTGACCGCAGAGACCTACTTTCTTTTTTATATCAATGACTTGGCTTCGTTACTCTCCTTGCGTTTGTGGTCTCGTTCTTGAAGTACTGTCTAGGTATGAAATCACGCGAACTTCGTTATCTTTTGGGCTTTTGTGTTGCAATCACTCTTTCACTCACCAGCCGAGTTCACGCTTCACCCACTACGGCCCCCACTTGGCACATTCCTCAAAATGGCAATGAAACGCTGACCAATCCCAGTTTTCTCGCTTTCTCGCCTGAAGCCTCAACCGATGACTTAGGTAACTCAGTTGCGGCATGGACCTGGAAAAACCCGGCAACAGACGAAGTGCGCATTCAGTTCGCCGAAAAAATTCACGGAGTTTGGCATAAGCCTGCGATCACGGGTTTAGGTGCTGCAGATAAGTACTTTCTTTCGAACAAGGGCGACTACGCAGATTTGCCTCGTGTCGCAACAGGAGCAAATTTTAGCGATGCGGCCGTCGTTTGGCGCCAGTGCAAAGGTAAGCAGTTTTCACAGTTTCGCATTTTTATCGCCGAGAGACACAATGGCAAATGGATCAAACCCAAGAATGTGAATGAGTCACTGTCGTTACCCGTTTCAAAGGCTGAGGCACCCAGTATTGCGATGAACAACCAAGGAGCCATGATCGTGGCTTGGCAACAGATTGATCCGGCCGATGGCAAGTCAAAGATCTTTTCGGCTTACCGAAAAGGCGGTTCATTCATCTACCAGTCAGGTCAGTGGAAATATCAGTTAGGAAAATGGCTTCAAAAACCTGTCGCCGTCGACTCAGCTCACGCGCTTTCAGCTTCATCACTTGGCGATGCCTATTGGCCAGAAGTGGCCATAGACTCTGAGGGCGATGCCGTCATGACTTGGTATCAGTATGCGAGTACCCAAGCGAATCCTGACACGGTCAGAGTTTACCATCGCCGATTCAGTCAAAAAAATAATTCATGGGGCCCAGCGATTCAGCTCTCACAGCACAAAAAAGGGCTACAACTTTGGCCAATGATTGCTAGCTCAAAAGCGGCCGATCAATTCGCGATTATTTGGGCTGGTGAGTACAACTTGAGTTGGGGTACTACTCACACATTTCTCGCGACTCAAGGCCTCAGTGGTACACCACCAGCGACAGTAGCCGAATTCAGCTCACCCAATCAATTTAAGCCGCTTTCACTCAAGAACGAATCATCGGTCTGTAGCGCCGATTTTTACGATCCGCCTCGTGTAGCCATTAATCGAAACGGCAACCTGGTGGCGACTTGGAGTCAACGCAGTCATCAGAATAATTTCAATCAAAGTAGCATTTTTATCGCTGAGCTTCGCGATGGCAACTGGTCGCAACCCAAAGCATTCAGCGACGCCATTTCGCCGCAAGATTCGGTCACTTTAGCGAGAAACCCTGTAGTCGGAATTGACGAGTCTGGTTATACAGCCATTGCATGGGCACAAGCCGACCAGTACGGAAAACAACAACTCTACATGGCCGAAACCGAGAAAAATGCGGCGGGACAAACCGAATGGATCAAGCCTTTTGACACGGCAAACATCACCGGGCCCGCCGAAGGCTACACCGTCTTAGATCCTAAAATAAGCCTTAACGCTCACGGTGCTGGAACACTGATCTGGGGTAAATCAAGCATGAAGCAAGACCAATCAGTTCTCTATATCGGCGAACGATATTGAGTTCACAAAACTCAACTTCGCAACACCGTCACTCACACTCGTTCAAAAATCGTAGCAACACCTTGACCAAGGCCAATGCACATGGTGGCCACGCCAACTTTTGCATTTTTTGACTTCATCAAGTGTAATAAAGTACCGCTAATACGAGTACCTGAACAACCTAGCGGATGCCCTAGTGCAATGGCGCCGCCATTGAGATTCACTTTGGCTTCCATTTGATCTAAGAGTTTGAGATCTTTAAGAACTGGCAGCGATTGTGCGGCAAACGCTTCGTTCAGTTCAACCAAATCAATATCTGAAATGCCCATTCCGGCTCGTTTGAGTGCTTTCTGAACTGCAGGCACGGGTCCGTAACCCATGATCGAGGGGTCGCAACCCGCCGAGGCCATCGAGCGAATTTTCGCCATTGGTGTCAAGCCCAGCGCTTTTGCGCGTTCCATTGACATCACCAGTAGCGCAGACGCGCCATCTGAAATTGCTGAAGCATTGGCGGCAGTGATCGTTCCGTTCTTAGGATCAAATGCTGGCTTCAACTCTCTCATGCCTTCAATTGAAGCATCTGAACGAATCACTTCGTCAAAATCAAAAAGCTTCAGTGCCCCATCGGCATCGTGACCTTCCATCGGTACGATTTCATTCTTAAACGCGCCAGCTAGGGTAGCAGCATGGGCTTTTTGATGAGATCTTAAAGCGAACTGATCTTGCGGCTCACGGCCAAATCCGTGCATTTTCGCGAGAAGTTCTGCAGTTAGACCCATCATACCCGAACCGCGAGCAAACGTTTTTGCACCATTCGGATTGAAGTCTACCCCATGAGTCATCGGCACGTGGCCCATGTGTTCAACCCCACCGACCAAAAAGACGTCGCCGTATCCAGCCATGATCGACATCGCCGCCGTATGAAGCGCACTCATTGAACTGCCACACAATCGGTTCACAGTTTGAGCGCTTACCGCGTGCGGAATGCCGGTCAAAAGAGCCGCATTTCTAGCGATATTGTAGCTTTGTTCAAGCGTTTGTTGAACGCATCCCCAAATGATGTCTTCGATCTCAGCCGGGTCAACTTTCGGATTTCGCCTGAGTAGTGCCTTCATCATCTCAGCTGACATGTGTTCAGCTCGAACGTTTCGAAACATTCCGCCTTTTGAGCGACCCATCGGAGTTCTCACGGCATCAATAATGACAACTTCTTTCATGTTTGACATATTCTGTATTACCTCTAGACGGTCGGATAAAATCCGGTTTGTGTTTCAGCTTGTTTTCGAATCTGTGCGGTCGGCTCGTAGAGTTTTCCTAAACCGAGGCACTTCTCAGAAGCCGCCACCAGTTGTTTTGCCCCGACGCTATCGGCATACCGAAGGGCTCCGCCTCTGAACGGAGGAAATCCGAGTCCATAAAGTAACGCAATATCGACCTCAGCAGGACTGTCGACGATCTTGTCTTCTAAGCAACGTGAACACTCAAAAATCATTGGCAGCATAATGCGATCAATGATTTCTTGGTCAGTCACCGTTGAGTTAGGACCCACTTTATAAAGCGATTTCACCATCTCTTGCGCGGTCACATCGATTTCTTTCTTAGGTGAGCCCCGTTTATCGAGAGTGTAAGTGTAAAAGCCTTTACCATTTTTCTGCCCTAAGCGGTTGGCCTCTTTCATGAGCTCAATCGCCGTTTTGCCTGTGTGATTCATGCGATCTGGAAACTCAGTCGCCATCACATGGTCAGCATGGCAGGCAGTGTCGATGCCAACGACATCGAGTAGGTACGCTGGGCCCATCGGCCAACCGAATTTTTCCATCACTTTGTCGATGCGAGTGTAATCAACGCCATCAGCCACCAAATCCATAAACCCTTTAAGATAAGGAAACAGAACCCGGTTAACTAAGAACCCGGCGCAATCATTTACCACAATAGGAGTTTTACCCATGGCAAGTGAATAGGCAACAGTTGCTGCAATCGTTTCTTCTGAGGTCTTTGAACCTCGAATGATTTCAACCAAGGGCATGCGATGAACGGGGTTGAAAAAGTGCATGCCACAAAAGCGCTCAGGATTTTTCAACCCTTCTGCTAGGCGATTGATTGAAATGGTAGAGGTGTTGCTGGTCAAAACAGCCCCCGGTTTTAGAGACGCTTCAACTTCGGCAAGAACTTTTTTCTTCACCGCTTCATTTTCAACTACGGCTTCAACCACAAAATCGACCGAACTGAAATCGCCGTAGTTCAGCGTTGGGCGTATGCGCGACAATGTTTCAGCCATTTTCGCAGGCGTCATCTTGCCTCGACTAACTTGTTTTTCGAGTAACTTACTCGCTTCAGACATACCGAGATCGATGGCTTTATTTTGAATGTCTTTCATGACAATCGGAACACCTTTTGAAGCACTCTGATAGGCAACGCCACCCCCCATAATGCCTGCACCAAGAACTGCCGCCATTTCTGGATTTTTCGCTGCTTTAGAATATTTTTTTGAAACTTTCTTGACGTATTGATCAGCTAGAAAAACACTCACCAACGAGTGAGCCGTCGGAGTTTTTGCGATTTTGGCAAAAATCGACGCTTCAATTTTCAAGGCCTCGTCACGCGGTAAGGTTGAACCTTTTTGCATCGCTTCGATTGCTGCGACTGGCGACGGATAGTTGGGTCCTGTTTTGGCCGCTACAAATCCCTTTGCAATCTCAAAGGCCATCGTTGACTCGATCTGATTGAGCTTAAGAGGTGACTTTTTCTCATCTCTTCGCGACTTCCAATCCTGACCAGGCGTACGCTGGCCTGCGGCCGACTCAACCAGAAGCTTTAACGACGCTTCTCTTACTTTTTTTGCATCAACCACCGCATCTACTAATCCAATTTTCAGAGCTTCAGCTGCAGGATACTGTTCTCCGCCAGCGATCCACTCAATCGCGTTATCGGCGCCACAAAGTCTCGACATGCGAACGGTGCCGCCCCATCCCGGAAAAATACCCAATTTGGTCTCGGGCAATCCAATTTTGCCAGTTGCCGCCATCACTCGGTAAGATGTGGCAAGCGTTAGTTCGCAACCGCCACCGAAGGCAAATCCATTAATTGCGGCAACAGAAGGAAAATCAAAATCTTCAATTTGTGAAATGACTGCATCAACCGACAACAACCATTCAACCAATTCACCTTCACTTTTTTTGAAGTGAGTTTGAAACTCAGTGATGTCGGCACCCACTATAAAAGAGTCTTTTTGAGAACTAATCAGAAGACCTTTAATTTTCGATTGATTCTCTCGAATTTTGGCAACCGAAGCGAAAAAATCAGTCAGCGTTTCACGGTCAAATTTATTAACGACATCGTCAGATGCGTTAAAACAGAGTTCTGCGAATCCTGTAACATCAAGACCCGAATCGGTGCCTGATAAAATCTGACATTGTATTTTTTTGCCTGAGTAAAGTTCTGTATGCGACATAATTTTGCGCGCCCTCTATTGTTTTAAACAGGTGTCAGCATAGATTGTGATTTCAACTTGGGCAAGAAAAAGCTTTGAGTTTTTTCTGGGCTTGTTTCTCTTTTTGGGACATTTGGACTCCACAACTAGCCTCAACGCGGCAATACTCCGGGTAGTTTTATAAAGGACCTCACGGTCACAATGACCCTCGCGCGGGCGCACGATGCGCCGATCCCGCGCGCGAGTACACGATGTAGGGGGCCATTTGAGGGTGAGGTCCTTTATAAAACTACCCGGAGTATTGCCGCGTTGAGGCTGATTTCAGCGTTAGAGCATTTCGGTAAGTGCCAAATTTGTCAGAGGCTTTTGAGTGTCTAAAATGCTAACCAAGCGGCATGTTTTGTGTACTGAGAATACCCAGAGTAATTCTATTACTTCTATTTCAATTAGGTTTTCTAAGCACCCCCTGTTTTAAGGTCCACCTCGCTTATGCCGGCAATGCTGAGGTCGAAAAAAAACAAGTCGATTTCTACGCTGTTATCCAATCCGGAGGATACCTTGGTCTTGTGTCTTTAGGTACCGGATTTACTGTTAAACAGATTTGGGATCTCAACCTTCAGCTTGGATTCACGCCTGCTGAACTCGCTGGCGAAAACATCACTCAAGCTTCGGTTAAAACATCTTTGCATCCGTTTGCTTGGCATCGGCCCGAACTACAGATTGGTGAAGAATCGATTGATGGAGGTAATGATAAAATTGAATTTGATCCGATCTACCTGGGGTTCGGCTTAACTATTGGAATCGATGACGATTTGTTTTTGAAACTGCCATCACAGTATCCTGAAGCCGGTTACTACGCACCTACCGCCCTGCGATGGTTTCCGTTTGTTGGGTCAGCGGTCAGATTTAAATCACACGAAATTTTTGTGGAGTATTCAGTCAGCGACATTGAGCTCATGATCTTAGTTCGAGAGCACGATGAGCTAAAACCCGAGGACTTTTTCAAGAGAGGGTCTTTGTCTTTGGGTTATCTTTATCACTTTTAGCATTGAGATTTGACTCTCTCGTATCAGTACTGATTGAAAAGGCGAAAGTAGGGCTTTATGAGTTGGATGATTCGGTGTTTGACTCTCAGTTTGTTGATGGGCTGCGTTTCATGCGTTTTTACGCCGTGGGGCACTAACGTGCCTGATAGTTACCGGGACTTGAATAAGAAAAATATCGAAAAGATTGCCACTCAAAACCGGCCAGACTCTGATGGAATCAAGTTCATCGTTATTTCTGATCCGCAAGGCAGTCCGCTTACGGTAAGAGCGCTAATCAAGAAAATAAACGCAAGACCTGACGTAGATGACTTTGCGTTTATCACGGTTTTGGGCGATTTCACCAACCAAGGTTTACAAATGGAGTATCAAATGATGATTGAGTCGCTACTCACTTCAGACCTTCCTTTTTTGGGGATTGTTGGCAATCACGACCTGATTTCGAAAGGAAAGACTCTTTATACTGAAACTTTTGGAGAAATGAATTTTTCTTTCGCCGCCGGCGGAGTGAAGTTCATCGCCTACAACGATAACCGCCTCGAGATGCCCGAAGTTCCCGATTATCGGTGGTTGGCCGGTCAATTAGAGGGCGACTCGAATCGACTGGCGACTGTCGTGATGGCTCACACGCCATGGCTCGAAACGACCGATACTGATGAAAGAACCGCGATAAAACAGCTGTTTCAATCATTTGGAGTCGATCTTGCTATCTTCGGTCATGTTCACGAAGGGGGGTTTTTTGAAACCTTCGGCATGAAAATGGTCGAAGTTGGGCAACTAAGTGCAAGCAATCTTAATTACGCCGTAGTTCAAATCACAAACGATAGGCAAGTCGTCATTGAACGGTGCGACTATGAATGCCATTCAGTGACCTATCAATCTCAAGATTAGCTTTGCCTTGCGTGAGGCAATTCTTGCCGAGCCTCGAGTTCTGCTATTAGACGCGGCACCTGTACTCGTGTTACATTTGATTTCAGGTGACTCAGTTAACCACTTCAGTTTTACTCTTGGTTCTTTTTTTTAATGGTATTGCACAGCCCCTTGAGAGCTTTGCCGCCGCTTCTTCAGACTCGAAAATGACGGGAGGTTTCAACCTCATGCTAAATGGTGACCCCGCACCGAGCACTGGTGGAATGAATCTCTTGTTTCAACCGCTGAGCTTTGTGCAACTCTCTGGTGGTATCGGCGGCTACACAAATAGTCTGTCGAATGCACCGAGAAATCTTTGGAACTACACGCTGGGGGGATTCGCCGGATATTTCTTAGCGGGAATTTCATACGTACTCACCGCAGGTTTACTCAATTGGGTCAGCGTTCGTGATTGGTGGCTCGTTCGCACCAATATTCCATCAAGTGCGGCCGCACCCAGCTCTCTTTCAACGCTGGGGTTCGGGGCCCGCTTTATGTTTCCCCAGTTTTCACTCTCACCGGTACTGGGCATTCATAGTTCACACCTTCACGTGATTGAAGGAACTCCACTTGGATTTTCTCAAGACGGTTGGCTTCAATACTGGGACCTCGGTCTAGAGTACCGCGGTCAAAAACAAGTTCGCCTTGGCGCTGGCTACCAGATTTGCCCCGCTCACCAAAGTGCTTGTGGAGCTTATTTAAACTTAAGTTGGATCTACTAACGGGTGTCGCACTCAAAAAATTTGAGAACTTCTTCAGATCGATTCATCGAATCTTGATAACCCAGTTCAAGTAGCTTTCTAGTGTAACTGGTATTGAATGCTAAGTAACTCAAAAAATCCCACCCACGCTCTTCATTCGCCCCTATTCCGCGCAAAAAATGCCTCAACACTCGTGGAAACTGCTGAAGCTGTTCGACCGCCATTTTTCCTAAATCTTGCGACGGTCGAAACGCTAAAATCGGAATTATTTTTAGTTTCGCTGGATGACTCTGTCGCTGCTCTTCGGTCATGAGACTTAACGTGGCGTTAATTCTTTCGATTCGCTCAAGATCAGTATCGAATGAATCGAGAAAAGCCGCATTGAGCAACACCCCCGCCATGTCGGCAACATTCACATGACCTTGTTCGAACGCTTGATTGATTTCGATCGTGTCACTTTCGGGGCGAAGGTAACGAATACCGATCGCGATGATTTTGCTCGCCCCCATGTGTACGGTCGGACTCATCGGAGCTTGCAATCGAATGCCGCCATCACCATAAAAACACCGACGAAGTTTGATCGGAGGAAATAAAATAGGAATCGCGGCCGATGCCATCACGTGCTCAACTGTAATTTTCTCACGTAGCCCGATGCGAGTACTTCTCGCCCACGGCTCGATCGATTGATTGCCTTCAAAAAAGCTCACCGCCGTGCCAGTGCCGTAATTGGTAGCAGAGACCGAGACCCCAAAAAGTTTGCCACTTTGCAGGTTCAACTCTAATTGAGAAAAATCAAGGTTCTGGTTCAAAAACTCTCGAAGCGGCGACGTCTCTAATAGAAAATTTGTCGCATTCGCTGAACCGCCAAATCCGAGATTTCTTACCCAACTGGCACTTTGCTTACTAAAATACGCAAGGTCTGTACGGTAAACTTTGTCTTCTTTTAAATTCAACCACAATTGATACAACCGAGAAGTCGTCAAATCAAAAGAGTCTCTCGCGCAAGCCAGGTACGCCCCATTGAGAGCCCCCGCTGAGGTACCCGAAATCACCTGAAACGGAAAATCAACATTCACATTTTTTTCAGCTTGAATGATTTCAGAGATTCCACGCAGCACGCCCACCTGATAGGCCGCTCGTGCTCCACCCGCCGTGAGAACTAATCCCATTTTGCAGGGTTGTTGAACCGTCACCTAACCCCCAATAAACTGACCAAGTCATGCATTCTAGGCCATTTCAGCTCGAGTTCGTCAGCGACTTCGCCAGCTTCTACTTTTCTCTTCAAATTTTGTAGAGCTTTAATTTCGTAAACCCAGCTCGAGACCATCTCAGGATCGAGAGTTCTAATCGTTCGAAACTCGGTAAACGCGATCTCGAAATCTTCATTGTCAAAATGCTCGATCGCTTGTTCTAAATGGTCGGCCTGAGTTAAAACGAAGTCAGACTCGTCTTGATCTGAGAACTCATCGTCATCCTCTTCGATGTCTTCTGCGTCACCATTGGCGATTTCGTCGTTAGCTGTGCTAACCAGTACAGGGGGCGTAGGCTCAGATTTTGAAGATGCAACAACCGCCACTTTAGATTCGGGCACAATGATCGGCTTAGCCAAATTTGGCTCATTTCTTAACACAATCAATTGTCGCCACTTCAGCCAATACGGGCTTTTGATTTGGTTCCACTCGGCGATTTCGCGCCACTGTTTCGAGTTGAAATAGAACCGTTCAGAGATTTCACTCAAACTATCGCCAAAGTCTGAGACCTGATAAACCCAACACTGAGGCAAGTCGCCGCAAGGCACCTTCTTTTCAAGTAAGTGTGTTTTCCAGCCGCGATTAACAACCCAATCGTCTTGACTAGGTAGCGCGCCCCTAACGGGCTCCAGCGAAACCAAAAACAAAAGGCCTAGAATTTGAACAACTATCCGTCTCACCTTATCAGAAAGAATACTTCAATCAGACGTGATAGTAAATTGAAGTGAGTGATCTTACTTGTTGTCATTTTATTGACTAAACGACCCTGACTTTATCTATTTTAAACTTAGTTTATTTATTGGTATTATAAGCACAAGACTTGAAACGTAATTTAACCAAAATAGAAACGACGTCAGCCCCTCGCCGAACACTTCAGTCAGTCGCACTGTTTGGGGTACTCTTGTGCCTTTCTGCTGATGGCTTCTCAAGCCAAGGGGCTGCCACTCAAAAGAAAACAGAAAAGTTGAGCAAGACACCAAAAGTAGCGGTTTCACCCAATCCAGCACCCCCAGTAACGCCCGTAACCCCCGTAAAAAAAGAAACCAAAAAAATTCCGACTGAAACGCTTATCAAAACCCTAGATAAAGCTTATTGCGATGTCGTACTGAAACCCGAAAAACCGAATCTGAAAAAGACAAAGTCTGTTAAAAGACCACCTCAGATTGTGCCGGCTGCCGAACGATTTGAAGTGTTGGCTTATGATACTCTCACCCAGCCCTCGATCAAAAAACTGCAGGCGGTCATTGTCGCTAAATTAGAAGCGAGAACGACTATTAATTTGAAACTTTTGACCCCAAAGGCGACCTACATCTTTCGAAAAACCACATTCAAGCCAATGATCGACATCCTTTCATTCACTGTCACTTTAAAAGGTAAAGTCACTCCGATCTTGGTGACCGGTATTTCAGAAAAAGGAGAGATTTTTCGATTTCAAGCGTCTCTGAATTTTCCGGAATACGAGGAGTTCTTAAAAAATGCGAAAGCCCCAGTAAAAAAATACGGTTTTAGTGTTGCACTAGGCACCACTGCACTGTGGATCAATCAAACTGATCTTGAAAAGTATTTTGAAAACACCCCTACGCTTAAACTCTCTGCTCACTACACGTTGAAACCTAACCGTTGGCGGTTAGGGGTAAATACTTTTATTAATCTTTTTCCAATTTCGCGAACTAACACGAATATTACGGCGCGATTTCTCGGGATAAACGCAAAAGTGATTTACACTCTTTCTCATCCAAACAGTCGTGCCACGTACACTGCGGGTTTAGGAGTTTACTACCTCACGATGTTAGTGACCAACCGAGCCTTTGGCGTTCGAGATCTTTTCGGGCCAGAACTGATATTGGGTTTCTCTACCCCCATGACGACCATCGACCGTTTAGCCTTAAATCTCAAATTTTCACCGATTTCGGACGGAACGTTCTTGATGGGCTTGGCAAATAGAGAGATTGCCGTCAGTCTAGCCACGATTCGCACTCTCGAAAAACTTCGAACGCTCGAGTTCTCAATAGATTACGCCAATCTCAAGATCGCTCTAGGATCAAAAATCATTGGGGCAGATTCTTTAACTGCCGGCGTGGGTTACGGATTCTAAAATCGTTTAGCTTCAAAAATAGTGGTAGCAAATCGTGGCTGAACTTTTCGCACAATATCTGAGGCCAAAGCACCAGAAGCGGGGCCAGACTGAACTCCCAACATTTGGTGCCCGAAACACAAAACAAGATTATCGTACCCCGGTGCCTCACTGATCACCGGCACACCATCAGAAGTGCAAGGCCTCAGGCCATTCCAAACATGATTCCAAGCAGTCGAATCGTCTAGTGTTAAAAACGTCTGCGCCCCCTTCCAGATGGCATTAAGTCGCCTCGTGTTGAACGCTGAATCAGGCTCGACAATCAATTCTAAAGTGCCTGCGATTCTCAAACTATTTTTTCTCGGGGTGATTGCGATCTTGCGTTCAACCAGCATGATCGGATGAGCCGGCATTTTTTCAATCGGATCAGTGATAATCGCGTAACCTTTGCCGCTGAGTAATGGAATTTTAAGCCCTAATTTTTTGACCAGTTCTCGAGACCAACTACCAGAAGCAATGACCACTGAATCGGCCTTGATGACTCCTTGAGTGGTTAACACTTCGGTGACACGGTGACCGGCGGTTTTGAAAGAAATGAGCTCAGCTTGTTCGAGAAATTCAACTCCATTTTGCTCACAAAGTTTTCGTAATGCTTTCACTACTTCGTAAGGTTCAAGGTGAGCTTCTTTCGGAAAATACACGCCCCCTCTCAGACTTCCTTGCAAGGCCGGTTCAAATTTTTTCAATTCAGTTTCAGTAAGTTTCTCACCCGGGACGCCATAATTGGCGACCAGATTCATTTCATCTAGCGCAGTTTTCATTCCGTCGTCAGTTTGGGCCGCAAATAGCAAACCTTTTTGCTCAAAACCAAAGGGATGGGTTTTCTCAATTTTTGAATAAAAATCTAGACTCCATTGAGACATTTCTACCAAAGTGGGCACCACCGCGTCGCGATGTGAGGGCTTCATGTGCGAAACAAACTGAGTCAACCAAGTAGCTAACTGCAAACTCAATCGAGGTTGTATATAAAGAGGCCCTTCAGGATCTCGCAACCACTTCATCGACTTCAAGAAAAGCCCTGGCATCGGCAAAGGCATCGCAAAACAAGGAGTCACCCAACCCGCGTTACCATACGAGCTGCCGTGACCGACTTCGCCTTTGTCAATCACAAGCACTTTAATTTTGTGTTTTGCCAACTCTAGCGCAGTCGAACATCCAATAATTCCACCTCCGACCACAAGTACTTCGGTTTGCCATTTTTTTGACATAACGGACTCCTTTTGCTCGCTTCAGATATCAGCTTTTATTCTAAACTACCGAGCACACTCGGTCTTGTCGAGGCGAGATTTAGGCGATAGTGTTTAAACATGAAAACTCTAGCCAACCCCATCGTGCGATTTTTCTTTTTATCACTGTTGATTTCATTTCAAACGCAGGCCGCGCCGCTTACCCGGCCACTACCGAACTGGGTTGATGAAACTCGAGAAACTAAGCACACACTTTCAGTGACGGACTTTCGTTACACTCCCCCGCCCGTTAATCCTTTTGTGGTTCCGCCTGAATACGCACCCATGAAAGCCGTGGCAATGGGTTGGGCCGGCTACTCTCAATTACTCACTCAGATTGCCATCGCAGTGAGCACAGCTGGAAACGCTGAGGTTTGGATGGCCGGAGGGCCGAGTGCGCTACCGAACGTGAGCGCAGACAAGTACCACACAATCGCCTGCCCCGTTGATTCAGTTTGGATGCGTGACTACGGACCGTTTGGGTTTAGTTCGCTCACTGACCGAAGCCAAGATTTCGCACGACTCGATAATCAATTAGGCATTATTGATACTCGTTACCGTCACGAAGCTTACCGAATTAACGACGATCGACTGCCCACCTGTTTAGCTGAATTGAACGGAGCCGAACGCGTAGCCCCCAACTTCATCTTAGATGGTGGAAATTTTATGATTGATTCGGCCGGCTCTGTTTTCATGACTCGTCGGGTTTTGAATTGGAATCAACACCTCACAGAAAGTCAGGTCACTCAGACTGTTAAAGCCTACTTTGGGGCAAAGCAAGTTCACCTCCTCGAATACGCTGGGTACCCGGGATCGCCGGCCGATGGCACTGGCCACATCGATATGTTTGCAAAGCTTCTCGATGACGAGACCGTAGCGATTGCCACTTCAGTGGTTGAGCCGTTCAAGAGTAATGGTGAAAATGCGATTCGCTATTTCTCTTCGCTCACCACTCCCAGTGGACGACCGTATCAAATCGTTGAGCTCAGGTCAGCCTACAACGGGCAAACTTGGTTCACTTACACCAATTCTCTCATTGTTAACCACGCACTGTTACTACCGACTTATCAGAATTATAAAAACCTCAATGACGAAGCCATTAAAACACTGTCGTCGCGCACTTCTTATCAAGTCATTGGCATTAACTCGGACGTTTCTATCGGAGCAGGCGGCGCCATTCACTGCGTAACCCAGCAGATTCCGCAACAGTAAAATTGGCGATCTAACTGGCGCGCAGAGACACAGGCTAGGTAACTCCATTCGACTTTTTTATGACTTCGATCATCGATTTTTTTGTACCTTGTTCTTGGCGATCAAATTAGATAAACCACACGAAATGAATTTGCCAATTTTCTCAATCGGTTTTCGGCCCTTCTTTTTTCTTTCGGTGATGTTTTCACTTATTAGCATGCTTGTTTGGTTAGGATTTCTTGAAGGACAATTAACGATCCAGCCGATATTTTTAAGTCCAACTCTCTGGCACGCTCACGAACTCAGTTTTGGCTGGGCCGTCGGAATTGTGGCTGGCTTTTTACTCACGGCCATTCAAAACTGGACAGGCATCAAAGCCATACAGGGCTCAAAGTTAGCGTTAATTGTTTCTATTTGGTTTACTGCGAGAGTCTTATTTTTGCTCTCGGTACTTTCTCCTAGTTTGGCCCCACTCGGTCAAGTTGCAATCGTGGCTGATCTGTTGTTTTTACCCATTGTCGGACTCTTTTTGATTCCGTACTTCAAAGACCCTGAGTTAAAGATCGAACGCTTATTTTATGTTTTTTTCATACTGATTACCCTCGGCAATGCGCTCACTTATTTTTCGCAAGACATCGACCAAGCCTGGCTCGGAATTTATCTGTGTTTATACACCCTCGTTTCGATAGTTTTATTTATTGGTGGCCGCGTGATTCCATTTTTCACAGAAGGCACTCTCACAAAATCTCAGCCTGTGACTTACCCTTGGGTTGAAAACGGTGTTTTCATATCGAGCACGCTTTTTTTTCTTTTGAGCCTGAGTGCGCGGGCAGCTAAGATTCACATGGGCATGAGTGAGCTCGGTACGCCTTTTTTCAAGATCAGCGTGTGCGTTCTTGGATTGGTCGCTTTTGGTTTTAACCTAAAGAGGCTTTCGGGTTGGTTTGTGAAACGAATCATCAAAGTGCCCCTACTTTGGATTTTGCACTTCGGGTACCTTACCCTAACTTCAGGATTTTTACTCTCAAGCCTAACAAGCTACGATTACTTACCCCAGGCCATCGCCACCCATGCATTTACTCTAGGAGCTCTCGGGCTGATTATTATCGGCATGATCAGCCGGGTATCGCTTGGTCATACTGGGCGCAGACTTTACCCCACGAAACTCACGGTCGTTTCTTTTGTTACCATGGGCTTAGCGTTCATTTCTCGTGTTCTTGTGCCCGCAACGTTTCCGGCCACGGTTACCCTCGCCACTTACCGTTTGAGCGGTTTGTTTTGGATTTTATCGATGATTTTATTTCTGACTCAATTTTCGCGCATTCTTTTTACAGCCAGACCAAAACCAAAGACGATTCCGATCACGATGACGTAAAAACTGATTGGGGCTTCATTTTTTGGGTATTCTTACTCAGACTTATTCAAAACGGGTCTTTGGTGAACCAGAACCGCCGAAACTTTCGAGATCAAGAAAAAAGCCGCCACTGACACAGTTGACGCAACAAGTCCAGATACGCCGAAGTGAAGCAACCTACCCGATTCGGCTTTTTGAACGATCAACCCCGCTAAGAGCGAAGCTACGCCAGCGCCAATCTGCTGAAGCGATGAATTTAGACTCAAGAAAGAGCCACGCCTAACGGGATCAACCGCTGAAGTGAGAATTGCTAGAAAAGGAACCATCCGGCCGTTCACAATCACAAAAAAAGCAGTTGTTACGAGCAAAATGAGCCAAGTCGGAGACTCGGGCAAATGGGTAATCGCCAAAATCGGAGCAATCGATGCTAAGGCCATCAAGCGAAACACCCGATGCCTTCCGACTTTGTCGGCCCAGCGACCGACAATCGGACTTGTAAACACCGTGACTCCGCCGCCACATAAATAAACAAAAGGTAAATATCGCTCTTGAAGCCCAGCATTAAAAACCAGCGATGGCCCCAGAAAGGGAATGATCATGAACTGCCCGAGCATCATCAGCACCATGATCGTGAGGGCACTTCGGGTGTTCGACTCTACCAGTAACGTGCCTAACGCCTTGAGTGAAGCGGTGACTGAAAATCGAAGTTTTGAAGCCAAATGAGATTTCAATTCAGGCACTTCTTTGATGATTCCAAGCCAAACTACGAATGAAATCAGCGACAAAAAGCCAAACGGAGCGTTCCAAGTGAAGTGATCAGCAAGCAGCAAACCGAAAGGAACTCCAAACACAGCGGCAAGAGAAAATCCCGCCATCACCATTCCGGTTGCGCGGGCGCGGCGCTCATGGGTTACCGCATCACCCACGATCATCAAAATCAAAGTCCCAATCTGGCCACCAAAAAAACCAGCAAAGACACGCGCTAATCCCAATTGAAAAAATCCTTCAACGACGAAACACCCCACCGTTGAAATCAAGAAGCCCAGATAAAGCCAAATCAACGCTGAGCGTCTACCCACTCGGTCGAGCCAAAAACTGCCCAGAAAACTCGATAGTCCCGCAGAAATCGTGTACCCCGAAACCAATAAGCTAAATTTTTGAGGCGAAATTTCAAAGAGTCGCATGAGTTTTGGACCCAGAGGCATGAGAATCATGAAATCCATGACATGCGTGAACTGTATAAGCGCCAGCAGTAAAATCAGGCGGCGTTCGGCTCCGAGTAATTTAACCTCTTTTGCCAGTGTTGTCATTGCGGGCTCCCATCAAAATTGCTGCAAAATCTCGACAAAGAATCTCCTAGCGAATTTGCTCAAAATCAGATAATTCCGAAAGCAATCGAAGACGGTTTTGCCTTAATGCAAAACTACAAATAACACAATTGTCGAGCTTAGCGACTCTTTTAGACGCTAAGCCTTTGAATGAGGAAGGTACCATGAAAGCACTCCCTGTTTTAGCGATCCTAGTGATTGCAGCCCTAACCACCACTGGATGTGGTAAGTCATACAAGAAACTCACTGACGAGCAAAAAGCCCAAGTCAAAGAAAGCATGTCGAGCATGGGCAGGACCGTGACCGCTGTTCAGTCTCGCGGCAATGCTAACGGTTTGAGAGAGCTCAATCTTTTGAACGCCCGTTCGGTTTTACTCGCCGGTAACGAGAGCATTGCGTCTCCGAAAGTGGTTCCGACGAATACCCCTGCGGCGACGTCAACCTCAACACCAGTTGAGAGCGATGACACCTCTGAAAAAATGTCAGAAGAATTCAAATCAGTTGAAGGCGCTTGTGATGTTAACGTCTCAACTTCGTCAATGGCTCAAGCGTCAAGCGCTTCAGCTAGCGGCGTTGGCTCACTAGACCTTAAAGTGACAGCTACCGGCGATGCTTGCCCTGCCACCATGGACTTCAGCGTCAAGGGTTCTTCATCTTCTGACCAAAAAGCTGATATTTCTTTCATTTGGAAATATGAAGTGAAGAAAGACACTTTCAGAAAACTCAACGACATCGACAAAGTCGACGTCAAAGGTTCTGTCTCTGCTGAGTTGCCAGATCCAAAGGCATTGGCGAGCGCATCTAAAGACGCCAGTGCTACCACCCAAGAAGGAAAGCTCAAGGCTGATTTGTCTGGCACGATTCACTCTCAGAAAAACGGCGATCTCAAGTTTGCTATTTCTGGCGACTTCTCAGGCTCGCGTGATGGCAAAACTGGCGAAAGCAAAGCCAGCGGAACCATGGCAATGACTTTAGATTACAACGATTTCGGTGCCGAATTCAAAGTTAAATTTGACGACAAGAAAGTCGAATACTTCTTGAACAACGAAAAATCGAGCAAAGAAGAATTCACTGAATACCTGAAGAAATTTCCTTTCTTCAACACAGTAGAAAATTCGATTCCTGAGTCTGACATTTCACAAGCTCAAGCACCCTCGGTGAGCGGTTCAGCTAACTAAGCGTTTTTGACGATTAGTGAAATAATAGAAATTAGAGACGGAGGAATGGCAACATTCCTCCGTTTTTTTTTGGCTGGAGATGCACATTTAGAAAGGCGAATCTGCGAACTGTCGAAAAACGGACGTTAGTGGCGTGACGCAGCCAACGTTCGAGGGGTAACGTGCGAAAAAAGACGGTTCCCAGAAAATCCGCGAGGCAGGCCCCCAAGAAAACTTAGAATTGATGTCGATCAAATATTTGACACACCTTAAAGGTAAACCTGACTAGGCAAATAACACCGCTCAAAACGGGGCTTCGCCCCCGAGGCTTCAATACGGGCCCCTCAAAATTCTACTCATAAAAGCCGATACGGATACTGTGAACGAACCACAAATTCAAAAATCGCGCTCATTCAAAAAGCTTCTTATCTACCCGCGTTTTCAGTTACCACTGATATTAGGGCAACTAGGAACCCTCACCTTAGTTTTTTTTGCCATAGGCATACAACACTTTCGCTCATTCAATCAGATGAGATCTCTTGGGCAGTCGATTCAGCTGCCGCCGAGTCACATTTTTTTTGAATACCTAAACTACCTTTCAAAAACAAGCTGGTCTTATGCCATGATTGGTTTCTTAGGTTCAGCAATCGTCAGTACGGCCCTAAGTTTATGGATCTCACATAAAATTGCAGGCCCGCTGGTTCGCATGAAACGCGAGCTGAATCAGATGATCGAAACCGGAGAGTTTAAACCCATTCACTTTCGAAAACACGATCATTTTCTTGAATTGCCTGACTTACTCAACCGAGCACTCTCAAAGGTCACTCAAAACACCTACAAGAAAGGAGCCTAATCAGAGATGAAAACGAATCCATTGTTTTTACAAGTTCTGCTCATGGGGTTACCTCTCTTGCTAGGGGCAATCACATCTTTGGCAGATGCCCCCGTCACTTCGCCAAATACCTTTCAAAACCCCTCTCAAGGGCGCGAGCAAACCGCTCGTTTTGCGGGCGCTCTCGCCCACGTTGGCGATTGTAATAGTTTGACTTCTGTCGAAGCGAAGCTCAAGTGCGTACTTAAAGCCGATGCCTTAGGGAGCGAAACTGAACTCATTGAGATACTTTTTGATTGATTTGAATTTTACTTTTTTTAGGAGCACTTCATATGATTGACCATTTAAAATATTTTTTGATCATCTTTGCTGCGATTCAGAGCTGTTTTCTAGTGATTTCACCCCAAATTACCTTTGCTTCGCAAGACATCGACCACAAAGCTCTCGAACAATACCCCAAAGATTTTGTCGAAAGCGTGCAAGGTGGAAATATTTTTCGGACCGGTAAAATGTTGCGCGAAGATGGGCAGAGTTTTAGTTTTGACGAACTCACCTCGGTTGAGCGCTACGGCAACAACGTAGAAAACCCCAACTACGAAGGCGAGGGGTTTTCGATTTCGGGTAGTTTACAGACGAATTCGAAACCCACTACCCTTTACCTTTCTTCGAAGGCAAAAGGCGCCGCCGGGCGTATCTCAGAGTGTTTGAAATTTGCTTCGCTGGCACTCTCTAACTCTGCCAAGTGGCGGTTCACGTTGCGAGTGTTTCCCGCTCAGTCGCTCACACCTACGCCTAACGATGGCACTAACAAAGAACAACCGATTTACATCAAACTAGATAACCGCGAAGAGATCTTTAGCTGCGCGATTGAAGTAAAGCCGCTGCAGATCAATCCCCAAAATTAAGAAATTTTACGACCGACCCATTGGGCGTTCATTCGAAGCCCCTGGTTTCACGCTTTGTTCGAGCCACTGGTACCGTCGGGCAATTTCATCTCGATTTTTTGTGTATAATACCTGCGTGTGAAATTGATTTTCTTGATCGGCCTGACTCAGTCCGTGACGAATTTCAGTATCTGTCACTCGTCCGAGTTTTACCCCCGCCAAAATCGCGCGCATGCTAAAATCGACATCTTCATAATAAGTGTGTAGCGACTCGTCCCAAGCACCCACAACATTGATCGTTCTTCGGTGAACCCAAAATGCCGATCCCGGAACAATGAACATGAATCGTTCTGATTCGCTTTTGCCACCATAATTCAAAACATTTTTTTCGCGCAGGTGAACGATTTTCTTGTGTGAAGGACTGTACAAAGCCCCCCAAGAATCAATCGTATCTACCCAACCGGGTGAATCACTGGGTACATTCCGCAGTTTCTTCGTCTTCCAAACTTTTGGCGCATAAAGGCCAGGATTTGTGGGCTCCCCCCCCAATGTCATGATCTCTGAGCCTTCACTCAAAAAGAGTACCCAGTCCCAAGGCGACTCATAATCGAAGAGTTTTGGCTGCTCAGTCACTCGACCACGAAAGTCTCTGGTCGATTCGTCTAACCATCCGATTGCGCTAAAAAGGGCGTTAATTCCGGCAGTCACACCTCGATTTTCACGAACCCACACATGGTGAATGGCCGGAAATAACTGTTTTAGCATGAGACAGTCTGCATCGGTTGATCCGTTGTGAACCAAGACAATGTTTGCCCCCTCAGACCACTCTAGAGCCGATCGAACCGACTTGATCGTTGCTTCAACGTCGTTATCGCTCAATATACCAACAGCAGATCGAGAGGTTTTTTCTACCCTGCTCATGTCTGCAATACCTGATTTAAACAAGAGACTAAGAAATCAAGCTGCTCACGATTGATCACTAACGGCGGCGCGATACGAATCGTTTGGCCATGCGTTTCTTTAGCGAGTACCCCGAGCTTCATGAGCTTTTCACAAAAGGGCCGAGCACTGCCCGATATTTTTTTGATCTCAATGCCTACCATCAATCCGCGAGCTCGCACTTCTAAAACGTGATCAGAGCGAATGGCTTGAATTTTCTCAAAAAGGTAGGCACCCATTTCACGAGAGCGCTCAGCTAAATTCTCATCTACCAAAACATCAAGGGCCGCTTGGCCAATTGCGGCGGCTAGAGGGTTGCCACCAAAGGTTGAGCCATGATCTCCGGGTTTGAAAACCCCCATCACCTCTTTTGAGGAAACCATCACAGAAATCGGATACATCCCACCGCTTAATGCTTTACCGAGAATGAGAACATCAGGCTTCGCATTTTGCTCGTGCTGGTAGGCGAACATTTTTCCGGTTCTACCTAACCCTGTTTGAATTTCGTCGAACATCAAAAGCACACGATTTTTTGTACACAACTCGCGCGCGCGAGTTAAGAATCCAGAGGGTGGAATTTGGATGCCGGCTTCACCTTGAATCGGTTCCATCAAAAAGGCTACCGTGTTGGGCGTGATCGCTTTTTCTAAGTCTTGAATGTTTCCAAACTCGATGGTGCGAAAGCCAGGAAGAAAAGGACCAAATCCCTCTCGGTATTGTTTTTCGGTTGAAAAACTAACTAGGCCCATCGTTCGACCATGAAAGTTGCCGCTACAAACGATGATTTCAGCCTTATCTTCAGCAACTTTTTTTACCTGGTAGCCCCATTTTCTCGCTGCCTTAATTGCAGTCTCAACGGCCTCAGCGCCGCTATTCATCGGCAAAGTCATTTCCATTTCGGTGACTTCACACACTTTTTTTAGAAAACCACCAATTTGATCATTGTGAAAAGCTCTCGAGGTGAGAGTGACCCTGCCCATTTGTTCAATCATGGCTTTCAAAATACGCGGGTGACGATGACCTTGATTGACCGCTGAATACGCGGCCAAGCAATCCAGGTAACGATTGCCTTCGGTGTCCCACATGTAAACGCCGTCAGCTCTTGTCACAACCATCGGCAGTGGATTGTAATTATTTGCGCCGTAGGTGACCGAATCTGCAATCGCTGAATTTGTCGTAACCATTTGCCTGCCCCTTTTAAATTCGATTCTTAAACAAAATCCTTCACTGGGTTTCTCGAGAGAATTTGCTTGCCGAATAAACTTTCTACCAACTCAACTGCTAACTCTGCCGTTCGATTGTGCACGTCAAACGCCGGGTTCAACTCAACCACATCAAGTGATCTCATCAACCCAGAGTCGTGAATCATTTCCATCACCAGCTGGGCTTCTCGGTAGTTAGGCCCACCTAGCACGGTCGTGGCAACCCCCGGAGCAATCGCGGGATCTAAGAAATCAACATCAAAACTCACATGCAAGTGGGTGTCTGGTCTTGAAGCAAACTGAATGGCCTTATCGACAATCGAGCGCATGCCGATTTCGTCGACTTGTCGCATATCGTACACAGTGACACCGCTCTGAACGACTTTAATTTTTTCAATCGCATCAACTGATCGAATGCCAATTTGAATCACATGCGATGGATCAATCATCGGCGTCACCTCGCCAATTGAAAGCAAGCGCGAGTGACCATGGCCGCAAGCCACCGCCACGGGCATTCCATGAATGTTGCCGCTAGGTGAAGAATCGGGCGTATTGAAATCAGCGTGTGCGTCTAACCAAAACACCACTAGACGTTTCTTTTTTTCACGACAGAAGCGCGAAACTGCGGCAATTGAACCAATCGCCAGGCTGTGATCGCCGCCCAACATCACCGGAATGTCTCCGGCATTGAGCGAGTTATAAATCGCATCGCGAGCGTGTTCGCACCACACGGCAGTTTCTTCTAAGTGGCGATAACCTTCTTTTGAAACACTCATCGGATTCACGGGGCCAGCTAAATTTCCTCTATCAAAAACTTCGTGACCAAGGCTTCGAAGCGCTTGCTCTAAGCCTGCAACCCTCAGCGCCTCTGGACCCATTGACCCACCACGGTGGCTAGCACCGACATCAGTTGGCACTCCGATTAACGAAACCCTACTCTTTGTTTTCGGTTGAGTTGAACTAGTTGTCATGATGACCTCAGGCTAGCCTGAGTTTCAAGGCCGCACAACAGCAAAGGTTGTGATTTCTTAACATCCCAAGTCAAAAACACAGCTATTCAATGACTGAATATCACACCTGTTTTAGCTGAATTCGAGACACAATCTCACTGACCTCTTGATGAATGGGAGTCAACCCAGAAACGACGAGTTCAGCGTGTGACTTTGAAGGCTCAACGAAGGCCGAATGCATCGGTTGAACTTGCTTAGTAAACTGCTTATAAACGCCTTCTGGCTTTCTTCCTCGTTCTTCAAGATCTCGCTTTAGCCGTCTCGCAAACCGAATTTCTTCTGGCGCATCAACAAAGACCCGAAGGTCACACAATTCCCACACAGGTTTTTGTGACAAAATCAGGGTGCCTTCGACCACCACCACGGGTGAAGCCAGTAGAGGGTTCGTCGTTTTTGAACGAGTGTGACTCGCAAACTCATAAATCGGCACATTGACCGATCGGCCTTGTTTTAACTCAGTCAAATGCAAGCGTATCAAATCAAAATCAATCGAGTCAGGATGATCGAAATTCACGTTCTCTCCGTCACCCTTAAAAATCGCACTTTGATCAATATAATAATTATCTTGGCTTAAGATTGAACAGTGCCGATGGTGTGCCTCAAACGCGCGCGCCAGAGCAAGTGCTAAAGTCGTTTTGCCAGAGCCGCTGCCTCCGGAAATACAAACGATCAATGGAGCTGAACTGGCGAAGACATTCACGCCTACATCATTAGACGGTATCATAAAGTCGATCGCCCGCATCGCCTAGTCCAGGAAGTAAATAACCCTTGGCATCGAGTTCGCGTTCTAGTGAAACCGTGATAATCTCGACCTCAGGAAAACGCTCGTGAATGCGAGCAACACCTTCTTTTGCAGCTAAAATGCAAACAAAACGAATATCGCCCACATCGTATTCTTTCAAACGCTCGATTGCAGAACAAGCCGTATCACCGGTGGCCAATAAAGGGTCTATCAAGAGAATTTTTCGCCCTTCAATTTTCGACGGCAATCGCAAATAGTACTCAACGGTACCTTGAATGAATCGGTCGCGGTAAATACCGATATGGCCCACTGTCGCAAAGGGTAAAATTCTCAGCATTCCACCTAACATGCCATTGCCGGCTCGCTGAATCGAAACCACTACCAACTCTTCACCGACAATCGTAGTTTGTGTTTTTTCTAAGGGAGTTTCAATCTGGGCCGTCGCTACTTTTAAATCTCGAGTGGCTTCGTAAGCAATGAACTGACTGATTTCTTCCATGATCAATCGAAAGCTATGCGCCGTTGTTCTTTTATCTCTCAGCATGGTGAGCTTATGATGAATCACCGGATGCTCAATAATCGTTAAGTTTTTCATTCTTGCCATGGGTCAAATTTATTTCATTAAAAAACGGTTCCGTCGAGCTTTAGTTTAAGCGGTGGCGATCCATCTGCTCTCAATTCTTTGGCTATTTCGCGCCCTGCCCACCAGGTGCCGCCCTCGAGAATGTTCGCTAACGACAATTGCGGGCGCTGCAGGCGTTCTTTCACTCTCATTCCCACTTCATCCAGAAGACAAACGGTCAACGCTCTCCACTGAATGACAAACTCTGAACCGGCTTCATACTCTAAGCTGAAAGCGTTTTCGTCTTTGGGTAACAAAACTTTTGTATCTAAGAACAATCCCCCATTGCGGTACTCGGGCAAACCGGTGAGCTCATCAAGGTCACAAATCTCAAAACCAGCCCAAAGATAGGGTTCAAGTAATGAATAGGTTAACCATTGACTGAGCTTGTGAAACACCACGGTTTCACCATTCAAAAGTTCTGAGCGCCAAGCATCACCGAGCGGACCATGGTCACACACTAGACGCGAAGGCCAGATCGGGCCGAGATGAATAAGCACTTCGTGCAAAAGCTTTGAAGCTGAAATCGACTTTGAAGAGTTCGGCTTTGCGTTTGCAGCGGCATTTACTCCGGAGTTTGCAGCGGCTTTTACGGCCCAGATGTCAAAAAAATCTCCAAGCCGCAAAGTTTGAGTTGTCTCAAGAACTTTTGCTAATTTCTTCAGCAACGAAACTCGACCCTCAAGCCCAATGAGTGGGTTTTGGGCATTCACTTGAAAACGTTTTTCGAGAATGGCGACAGTTAAAGCATTCAGCCCTTCATGATCAACGCGGTTGGGCTGGGTAGCCGAATGACTGAACGTTCCAGCGAGATAGGCTTCTAGACTGGCCAGCGCCAAACCTTCAGATCGACCAATGGCAGAGCCTTGTGATGGCTGGTAGCTCCAGCTGGTTCCTGCCCCGGCATCAAGTAAAACAGAAACAATGACTAACTCGAAGAAACGCTGAGAAACTTCGTTGCCGGGCGAGCTCACCCACTTCGTCTGTAATTCTCTAACACGGTCAATGCCTCCGGCTCGAAAATGTCCCCAACGTGAATGAAATGGAATTTCAAGCGATGGGTACCGACGCTTGGTGCTATTCACAACGCGGTCAACTGTTGGGTCTATCTGAGTTGAATCGATTTTAAACAATCCTCGACCCGCAAGCGTCTCAGCATAGATTTTCTGGCACTGCCGACGTGCAGCTTTTGCACTCAACAAATCAATGTACTCAGAGTGAGAAAGTGTCACATGAGAGTTTTTTGGGTCACCCATTTGCTTAATCCCTAATTTGTTGAGTTACTCGGTGAGTTTTCGACCTTGTACCTTTTTTAACTCATCTTCAGATTTTACTTTATCGTGAGTGAAATATCCGGCCGCCTTTTTTGCTTCCATCTCAACTTGAGCATCTTTCGGTACCCGCCCTTCAGGAATTGAAACGCGCTCGCCCACACTGATACCACTTTTGACAATCGCATTGTACTTCATGTCGCTCATTGAAATGAGGTGGTCGATTTTCGTGAACCCCAACCAATGCAACACATCGGGCATGAGCTCTTGAAAACGCATGTCTTGAACTCCAGCCACACATTCAGTTCGCTTGAAATACGTCGCCGCCGAATCGCCACCTTCTTGTCTTTTTCTAGCATTGTACACCAAGAATTTAGTCACTTCGCCCAGCGCTCGCCCCTCTTTTCGGTAGTACACAATCGCGCCCAGCCCGCCTTTTTGGGCCATTTTGATGGCTTCTTCTATTCCATGAATCAAATAGGGCCGACAGGTACAAATATCTGACCCGAACACGTCTGAACCATTACACTCATCGTGTACTCGAACGGTGACTTCAACATTGGGATTACCCAATTTTGAAACGTCTCCAAACAAGTAAACTGAAGTGCTGCCAATAGGAGGCAAGAACGCCTTCAAGTCGGGTCTTGTGATGAGCTCAGGAAACATGCCACCCGTTTCTAAAAAAAGCGCTTTTCTCATTTCACCTTCTGAACACTTGAAGCGCTCAGCAATTCCGGGCAAATACCAAACCGGGTCAACAGCCGCCTTAGTCACTGCTACGTCTAAACTGGGTGCAATGATTTGGCCGTCGATTTTCAGGCGCCCTTCATTCACGGCATCGCGAAGTTCAACCATTTGAATGTGCGCCTTAGTCACCGCAATTGACGGGCGAATATCAAACCCTTTATCAAAATACGATTTGAACACATCGCCGACCTCGGCCCCCCAAGGGTCAATCGACACAATCTTGCTTTTCTCAGTCCAAGATGGAAATGGCCCAATTTTTTCAACCGGTGAAGTGTTGGTAAGGTCGGCCTTGTGATCGACAGGCAAATACCCGGCGGCAGTTGCGAGCGCACGATAGACCGTGTAGCTACCCGAGTGAGTGCCAATGGCATTGCGCTGCTCTAAATTGGTGAGCGTTGCCACCACCGGGCCACGCAACTCTGGGGTTTTCGCATACCAGTCAAGCGGAGTCACTTTTTTTCGTTTCTGCCCCGGATGGGACGTCAAAACCACATGACTAGATCTTCCAATGTACGGCATTCTTTAAGTTCCTTTCAAATAGCGTAGCTCGCCAATTCAACCGTTCTTAGGTCGCCAATTTAACTCATCCAATTTTGATCTGATTGCATCACCCATTTGCTGGTGACTTTTTTCAACTGGGTCCAAAACTCTAATCCTTGCATTCCGGTGATATCGCCGTGTCCGAATCGGCTCAGGCCAATTCCGCCAAATGAAAACGGCTCGCGTGGCACCGGAACTCCGATATTCACCCCAATCATTCCGGCATGGGCTTCTTTCATTACTCGATCGGCAATCGCTGCACTTTGTGTGAACACTGAAGCCGCATTTCCGTAGGGGTTCGATTTTTGAATCGTTAACGCCTCAGACAGTGACGGCACTCGAATGATCGAAAGCACCGGACCAAAAAGTTCATCGCAAGCCGCTTCAGAACCAGCGACAACTTGATCTAAAATGGTAGGCCCCAACCAGAACCCCGCTTCGCAACCCTGCGGTACCGGTGTTTCTCGCCCGTCGAGCCTCAGTGAACCCGAACCACTTGCAAGGGCTCGCTCGAGAGCTCCCCTAATTTTAAATAATGACTGTGAAGAAATCAATGCACCCATGTCAAATCCTAAGCGCATTTTCGAGGCCTTCTCAGTGGCGAGTGTAAGAGTCGACTCGATCGCTGAGTTGCCCTGTTCACCGACGGCGAGTAATACCGACGCGGCCATGCAGCGTTGGCCGGCACACCCCGTAAACGAATCGACGATTCCTTGAGCGGTCATTTGAGGCTCGGCATCAGGCATCACAATGAGGTGATTTTTTGCGCCACCGAGAGCGAGTACTCGCTTGTGAGTGGCGGCTCCCATTTGATAAACTTTGTCAGCGATTGCTGACGACCCAACAAACCCAATCGCTTGAATTCGTTTATTTAAGCAAAGCGCCTCTACGAGATCTTTTGCTCCGTGTAAAACAGTAAAGACCCCCGAGGGTAGTCCGGCTTGCTTTAAGAGTTCTGCAATTTTCAGAGCCGTGAGCGGAACTTTCTCAGACGGTTTCCAAACCAGACAGTTTCCGGCAACCAAGGCAATCGGAATCATCCACATCGGCACCATAGCAGGAAAATTAAAGGGAGTGATCGCCGCAACGACGCCCAAAGGTTCGCGCCGAAACTCACAACTCACCCCCCGAGAAACTTCGAGTTTTTGGGTTTGATCTGAATTTTGAAGACTCAAAGCAAACTCAGTGACTTCAATGCCTTTCAAGATTTCGGCACGCGCTTCAGAAAAGATTTTGCCAGACTCTGAGCAAATTAGATTCGAAAGCCCATCGATGTCACGAAGCAAGAGTTGTCGAAATTGAAACAGCACCGCCGAACGCTCTTTAATGGGTACCCAACGCCAGTGTTCAAAAGCCTTTTCAGCAACAGTCAACGCCTGCTCAACCAAGGCAGAACTCGCTGCAGCGCCCGCGCCGATCAGGCTACCGTTATAAGGCGAGTGAACTTGAAAAACAGGCCCATCACCTTTGACCCAAGTGTCGCCAATCCAATGATTCACATTCAATTCACCCTTTTTCAAAGGTGGCTGAAGTTCGATGGGTAGCGATTGCGATAATGACTCACTCATAGATTGGCGAGTCTCACCTAAGAATCAGGAAGTTTCAACTATTGATTCGCCTTACCATCCCATGGTGAGGGCTTTGAGCCTTTTTACTCGGTCGCGTAATGAGGCCGCTTGTTCAAACCTCATGGCGACCGCTTCTTTTTTCATGTCTTTTTCCATGACGTGAATCACTTTTTTGATTTCTTCAAACGAAGTAAAATACTCGCCCGCCGTTTCGCGAACCACCGACATGCGCTCTTCTTGATCGGTCAAGAAGTCGAGCTGATCACCGTAAAAGGCATTCGAGGCTGCTGCAGCTAGACCTGGACCCCCCAGACTTTGATCGTCAGAGCTTCGCTTAGGCCTAGCCGTTCGCAGTACCTGCCTAGTCAATTCGGCTTTCGTCAGTGGCTTCACTCTGTCGGGATCATCTGGGTTGAACTCGGGCGACATCGGTGCCGGAATCGCTTTTTTGATCGAAATCGGTGTGATTCCGTGTTCAAGGTTGAAGGCCGTTTGAATTTCTCGGCGCCGACTCGTCTCACCTAACGCTGCTCGCATGCTATCGGTGATTCTGTCGGCGTACAAAATGACAGATCCTTCAGAATGCCTCGCCGCCCGACCAATCGTCTGAATAAGAGAACGCGTGCTTCTCAAAAACCCCTCTTTGTCAGCATCCAGAATCGCTACAAACGAAACTTCAGGCAAGTCTAGGCCTTCTCTTAGAAGGTTGATCCCCACAAGAACATCAAAAGTACCGAGGCGCAAATCTCGCAAAATTTCAATTCTCTCAAGCGTATCGATATCTGAGTGCAGGTATTTCACTTTGATATTTTTGGTCTGATAGTACTTTGTTAAATCTTCGGCCAATTTCTTCGTCAAGGTTGTGACCAGCACTCTTTGGTTTTTTTCGACTCGCTTGCGAATTTCAATCAATAGGTCATCGACTTGTGCTTGCGCAGGCCGCACTTCAACCAGTGGATCAACCAATCCGGTCGGACGAATGAGTTGCTCAACCACTTCACCTTTCACTAAGTTGAGCTCATAAGGCCCCGGAGTCGCCGAAACATAAAGTACCTCGGCTTTTTGTGCTTCAAATTCTTCAAAACTCAAGGGTCGGTTATCGAGAGCCGAAGGCAGTCGAAACCCATGTTCAACTAGGGTACTTTTTCTGGCTCGATCGCCGCGGTACATGCCACCAATTTGAGGTACAGTAACATGGCTTTCATCGATCATCAGTAGCCAATCTTTCGGAAAATACTCTAACAACGTAGGAGGCGCTTCACCCGAGTTTCTTCCGGTTAAATGCCGCGAATAATTTTCAATGCCTTGGCAATAACCTAGTTCTTCTAACATCTCGAGGTCATATAACGTTCGTTGCGACAAACGCTGTGCTTCGACGAGTTTACCCAATCCTTGCAGCTCTTGCAGTCGAAGTTGAAGTTCTGCCCTCACTGAGTCACTTGCTTTTTTTCGATTATCTAAAGTACTGACATAGTGACTCGCCGGAAAAATCGTGGTTCTGGTGAGTTTTCCGGTACGAATAGCCCTCAATGGATCAATTTCTGAAATTGCTTCGACTTCATCGCCAAAAAATTCAATTCGAAGTGCTCGCTCTTCTTCGTAGGCCGGAAACACTTCAACAATGTCGCCTCGAACACGAAAGGTGCCTCTATGAAAATCAACGTCGTTGCGCTCGTACTGAATTTCAACCAGCTTTTTTAGAAATTCTTGACGCTTTAGAGTACGCCCCACTTCGACATAGATCAGCATGCCCTCATAGGCCTCTGGTGAGCCCAAACCATAGATGCATGATATTGAAGCCACAATGATCACATCACTGCGCTCAAGCAATGACCTCGTCGCTGAGTGTCTTAATTTGTCGATTTCTTCGTTAATCGACGAATCTTTTTCAATGTAGGTGTCTGTCGAGGGTATGTAGGCTTCAGGTTGAAAGTAGTCGTAATAGCTAACAAAATACTCGACGGCATTTTCTGGAAAAAACTCTCGAAACTCAGAAAACAATTGGGCGGCCAAAGTCTTGTTATGACAAAGTATGAGCGTGGGTTTGCCTAACTGAGCAATCACATTCGCCATGGTGAAGGTCTTACCACTACCCGTCACGCCGAGAAGCACTTGTTCGCTTCGATTTTCTTTAAAATTTCGAACCAATTGCTCAATAGCCTGAGGCTGATCACCCTTAGGCTCGAATGGAGTGTGCAACTTGAATGGTTGATTTTTAACGTTTGTCATCTAGGTTGAGAGAATAGCCCATTTTTAACCCAAAACCTACAGGGTTTTTCTTTGACTGAAACGCTGAGTCGAGAGTAAAAAGTGGCAATGACTATTGCAGAAATACTTGTGGCGGGCTTAATTCTGTTGGGTCTGGTGAGTTTACTGCGTCCGATACAGAAAGCCCTTGAACACCGAATTTTTACTTTTCTCAAACCCTTGCGCAAGAAAAAAGAAAAACCAGTCATTGTAATCAACCGAGAAAATGAATAAGTAAGTAACAGCTCAAAACAAATAAGGAAAAATAAGTATGGCCAGCAATAGTAACAACGACTTCAGTGATTTGTCTGCGATTTTAGCAAAATCAGGAAGCAAGGTCATCACCATGGCTCTCGCTTTTTTCTTTATTATCTTTATTTATAGCTCATTTTCGATTATCGCGCCCGGAAATACTGGGGTTATTTTCAATATCTGGACGGGCTCACTTCGCACAACTCCGCAAGGCATGGCGTGGAGAATACCGTTCATCACTCAAGTGCAAAGCTATCCCACAGCCCTTCGCACTTACACCATGGTTCGCCGGGCCACTGAAGGCAGTTCAGTAGGCGACGACAGCATCGACTTACCCACTAAAGAAGGTCAACACATTCGCCAAGACATTTCAGTCACTTTTAACACCACCGAAGACAAGTCGGCTGAAGTGTTTCGTGCGTTTAAAGGTGCCGATATTTCTGACATTGAAGCGACGTTTATTCGCAGAACGATTATTACCGTTGCCCAAAATGCTGCCGGTCAAATGTCACTATCTGAGTTGATTTCATCAAAAAGAAACGACTTACAAGACCACATTCAAAAGTCATTAGAAAATGAGCTCAATAAAATGGGTTTCCATTTAGATAAAGTGAACTTGGGAGCCAGCCATCTGCCCGAGTCTCTAGAAAAGCAAATGCAACAGAAAATGGCGGTACAACAAGAAGCCCAGCAGGCCGAGTACGAACTGCAAAAACAACAAATGCTGGCAAAAGCCGAAGTGGCAAAGGCAGAGGGTGAAGCTCAGTCTAACCTCATTCGTGCAAAAGCGGCATCTGAAGCCAATCGCTTACTTCAAGCGAGCATCACCGCAAATTTGATTCAACTCAAAGCCATTGAAAAATGGAATGGCGTGTTGCCACAAGTTTCTGGCGGCAGCACTCCGTTCATCAATATCAAAGGCCCAAAAGGCGAGTAGTTCACGGTGTCTTGAAATCGGCAGTTTTTGCCTCTCATCGGTTTGAGCGGCCTGTGTTATTCTACTGTTTGCGACTGAAAAACCCACGTTTCAATCAGTAGGAGAAAAAGATGAAGACGAGACCCTTACTTTCTGACCGCCATTTCTATTTTGTATCGATCACCGCTTTAACACTGCTCGGCGGTTGCACAAAAAAGGATGCGGCGACCACTGCAGCAAACACCGACTCTGGGGTTCCCACTTTGGTCACGAGTTTAGAAGCGGTGAGCGCCAAATTTGCACCTAAATCACTCACCTATGATCTCGGAAACAACTCTCACCTAGATTCGCATTGGTCATTCGATTCGAGAGTCAAATTACTTCAGTCAGAGGCCCGCGAATCGAGTGATCCTTGCGCAGCCGTAGGCAACGACCTTTTTGCTTGTCAGCCTGTGCTACTCAGACTCTACATTGCTCTTTCAAAGACGTTCTTTGATATGGGCACAACGGTGATTGATCAAGTGGGCACACAGATGGGTGCAATTGCTGATGGTGCCAGCGGAACAGTTAACATCGAGAATCATCAAAAAGTCGTCTATTCAAAAACGGATAGCACCCACTTTACCCTGCTTTTAAAAGACAGTGCTGACGCTTCGATGGGTTACATTAAGGTAGACGGCACCAGTATTAATATCAAAATGAACATCGGTGGTATTGACTCGACTCAAGCCGGTACGATGCTAGGCTTGACGATGACCTATACCGACGCGAACAACTGGACCGTTGATTCTACCTTAACAGGAATGACTTGCAACCCTGATGACCCCCGAGCACCGAAGAGTATTTGGGTTCACATTGCGAAGGCTGATGCGTTATGGAAAGGAAAAGCCATCATCTACAACCCTATTTGGCTCGACAACAACCCGACCTGCTCAACTGCTGAGGCCGATAATATCTCAATGAATTTCTACACTAACTTTGTAGGAAATGACACCGCAGCCAAAGCGGGAGTCTTTCTCATTCAACGCAACGTCACTTCGCTTGCATCGATTGACACCTACGCAATGAGTCGAATTTGTGACAATTACATGACCTGCAATGCGGGCACCGCCGCAACAGTCGCAGCATTTACGAACCCATTCTGTAATCCTCAGGCAACCAACACCGCCACCTGGGGTGACGACTGCACAAGTACTGCTGCAGCGGTTGGTGCCGCTGATTACGGCCTCGCGAGCGACTGGATCGTGCCAAGTGTGTTTGCCACGACAACGGTCACCATTCCCGATTCGATTTAGTTGAACCCATAAGGTGTCATTTAACTGACACCTCGTGAGTGACTCACTTTTTTTCTTCGCGCTTCCGATAAGTCAACCAGGAGACTAAAAGCCCAATCTCATGATAGGAACCGGACCCATCGCTTTTCTACCAGACATCACGACCTCTCGTGAGCGTTTTCAACTCACGCAGCGAATTGCGTACCTCATGCGCCGATTGGCACCAGTTGAAATTCTCAGTCCCGCAATCACTGAAGATCAGCTAGTAAAACAAGTGCTCGAACGGCAGTTTCGCCTCACGCTTTTACCGATCAAGCAGTACCTCGAATGGTCACGAATCGAGGGCGCTTATGGCCTCACTCGCACCTCAGGCCCAACGGTCATCGGATATTTTACACAGCCATTAGGTACTGATGTGCTCGCGCAGATAAAATCTACAAATCGCCTGATAATCCTCGATTTTCAAAGACTCAGGTATACCGACATATTGCTCATCATTCGATCACTACTAGTCGACAATCAGCGTTACGGTCTCACTCCGCTATTTAGCGAATCGAAAATATACTGTGACGCTTGGCATGGGCGAGAACGCATTGGTGAGAAGCTCGATTTACTCATGAGTATCACCGAGATCAAAGAAACCAATCATTGGTTTGAACAGCGTTCAAGACTCAGACTTGGGTTGCTAGGTCTCTGGAGCTTAGTCTACGACGAAGGACCAGGCCGCATCGAGTTTGGCCAATCAGCCGCAGCACTACTTCCAAAAGCATACGTTCAGGTCTCAGCCAGCCACGAAGTGGTGGCCATTCGTGTTTGCTACACTCACCCTATGTGGGGGTCACGTGAGGTCATTGAGCAAATTCAATCAGAACACAATCCGCTGAATTCAGCTTTTAGCTTAGCCCGGCAGTCGTGCGATCTCTTTAGGGTGCACAACATTGTCGAAAATCACGATGTTGAAATCACGCTCTTGTATTTTAGCTCTCACCCCAGTGAGTCGAATCACTCAAGTTTGCGTTCTGTTTGGGTTGAACCCCTCACTGCCGCCATTGTTAATGAACTGCCTTTCGAGATGCCTTCGGCAAAGAACCCAAAACTCGTCTATTTTCCAAAAGCTGAAATGGTGGCGAACAATCTTGGAGCCCACCCCTCACAATTTGTAGACCTGCAACATCAGCTCGAAATAAAAGACCGAGCCATCAGTCTAGCGTCTAAAAAACTGCGTGAACTCACCCACGAAAACCAAGAACTCAACGACCGGCTACACGAACTAAAATTAGGCGGAGTCGGCTCGGTGTACCACCTGTCTTTGCCTGGGCACGAAGAACTCACCGAATCTTTGCGTGTGCGCTTAGAAGAAATGAAAGATGGAAAAGAAAAAGAAGTGGCCTTGATTTCACTGCAAGCAGTGATTGAAATGAATAAACCTTTAAAGAAAAAAGGGGCGGCATGAAATGTGGTTCACCTGGAATCGGCTAAAAGACGCCTACATTCCGGTTAGCTTTAAACAACTCCAACCGTCAGACTCACTAGCTTGCCCTCTCTTTCTGTTAGTGACTGAACGCTGCGAAACTGCCGACTATCGCGAACAAATGATTCCTCTTCGAAATGTTGCAGAACCCCTTAGCGCACCCGAAATCGAAAGTCTTAAACTCAGCGGCGTCACTCACCTGTGGATCAGAAAAACCGACAAACAGGTTTTTTTACGCAATCTGGGTGCAGACTGGATTACGCTGGCGCAAGGTAGCCTTCTCTCGTTTTCTCCGAGCGTCATTGAAAATATTTCGGACGAATCAGCGTTTCAATACCTATACAAAAAACTGCCTGAGCAAATGAGTTCATTGGCAGAAGATCATTGTTTTGCACTAATTGAAAAAAGAAGTTTTCCAAAAATCCTAGCTTCATTGCGCCGTACCTATCCAAATTTTGAAGAGTTTTTTTCATTGCTGCGTACCCAACCCGAAGCAAGCCATGGGTATCGGGTGGCAATTCTCTCAACCTCACTCATCAATTGCGTCACGAACACCCAAGAACACCAGAGTCCCGCCCTCATTTCAGAGCTTGCTCTAGCTGCGCTTTTTCACGATATCGGGGTCTCACAGCTGAATAGAGAATCAGCGACAACACCTTGGAAACGACTCTTGGGCCCACACCAAGACAATTACCGAAAACACGTTGAATACAGCCTTAAACTATTGGGTGCTCTTGCCCCCGACTTGCCCAATCGAACCAAACAATGGATTTGGTCTCATCATGAGAAATTCGATGGCTCTGGCTACCCCGGAAAAAAATCGGGCTTTGACATCGACCAGTGGGCTCAGTTACTGAACCTTTGCAACCTCATCGACAACTTGATCACGGGCCGCTGGGATGGCATCACTAGAAATTTTAATTCAGCCATTCAAACTTTAAAAGTGATCGAACAAACTCCGAAAGTACCACCTGAATACCTAGCTCCGAGATTCACGCTCGGATTCTTAAGTTGGATTGGGCAAAACACCTAAACAAAATGCGATCAACTCAAACTATCTGCTGTCTTAAACTCGCTACCCACTGAGATTCGGCTTTTTCGTCAAACGACAGCATCGCCAAATAGCGATCATCTAGAAGTGGAACAATCCAAAAACCAACAGCATTGTCAGTCACAAATAGGGGTGTTTCGGCGGGAGAATGGGCCAACTTCTCAGGTAATTTCTCAGGCAATTTCTCAGATATTTTCTGAGCGACTCTTTCAAACACTGAGGCTAGCTGACCGAGTTCATTGTCGTGACTGAGTTCGAAGGTGAACCTCACCGGTGGCAGCTTTTGTGAATTTGCAGCGGTTTTATCGGCCCTCCAGATTTCGAGTCTTCGACCACCCAGTCGAAACGACAACCAGGCGAGAGCGTGGGCCTTGGGATTGATCATGCCGTCTGCGTTCCACTCAGAAGATAACAACCGCATTTCAACGACTGAAACAGCTTTCGACTCACCTTGTGTTCCCGCAAGAGTCGATTCAACATAAGTCAGGTAGTTAGTCGCTTTCACGGCTGTTTGTTCGCCTAACTCAGTGTCAGTACCCAACCAATCAAATAGCGAATTTTGAATCGAATCAAGAAACTCACCACCGTCATCGGGCTGACCAGCAAAATTGAAAACCCCATCAGAATTGAACTCAAATTTGACTTCTTCTTTATTAGTTGAATCGAAAAGCGAAAGTTTTGGATTATCACCCTCAAACTCCCACACATTCTTAGAAAATTTTGGTTTTTCGCCCTGATAAGCCCAAGTCTTTTCGTCACTGCCTTTGTTCCAAGTGACCGTGCCAAGTTTCTCTGGTCGCACCTCAAATGCCCAACGCTTTTCACCACGTGAAATCCACTCTCCTTGATCAGGAGGGGGGCCTACCGCAACCACTTTTTTCTTACCAGTCGAAGACGCATTCTCAGTTTTTTCTGCGATAATCATCCAGGGGTCTTTACTAGTTTTAAGGGGTTCAGTTTTTTGAATCTTTTGCCCTCCTTTTACCCAGTGATTAAAGTCGGCTTGTAAACCAGGCTTGGTCGAGAGATTTTTGAGAGCGTCTAGATTCCAACTTTCTTCAATCAGCGGTAGCCAGGTTCGAGCTTGCTCTGAATCGAGCGAAACCCACAGTGTTTTGCTGGTGTCGTCTTTGGGTATACCTAAGTCAGTTTCAAATTTTGTACCGAGGTTGCGAGACATCTGAATGAACCCAAGCCAGGGATTGGCTGCTTGAAACCACCATTTTTGTTCAAACGGTTCTGGAGTTCTAGACCCTGAGAAAAACCAGCTTCCTTCTTCTTGATTTTTTTGTTTCAAATTCCATCGCCAAACCCGCTCGTATTTTCGATCGTTAGGCAACAGCTCAACAATTTCTGTTTGCGTCAATTCAACCCAACGTCCCCAGGCAAGCGATGGTCCAACGAGCTTGATAACCCAACAATCACCTTTGAATTCGACCCCACCTTTTTGCAATAACCAGTAATCAGAGAGAATTCTAAATGACGCTTTTGGAATGATTTTCACCTGTGAAGCCAAGAGTGCCTTATTCGCCTCGGGCAACGTACCTACACTCTGGTTCTGTCGAAGCGCGCTTAGCTTTTGGGTGAGAACCTTGGTTTGATCAATGACTCTCTTGCGAACTCTCGCCAAAACTTCACGAATTTCTTGAGTCGAGACAAAGACGTCTTTTGCCCCGCGCGAAAGTAACCGGTCTGCCGATTGGGCCAACGCGTTTGATAAGAAAAACAAGAAACAGCTTTGATTTTTCAATTCGGCATTCGAAGTGAATTGACCCAGTTTTTCAACCCAGAGTTGATGAGCTGAAAGGTCTGCTAGATAGATAATAGCAAGCGAAACCATTTCTTCTTTAGACGCTCGAAAAACGGCATCGCACACACCTCCAGAATCAAGCCCTTTTATCAGCTGAACGCTCAACTTTTCACCCTCGGCTTGAACCGTGAGCGCATCAGTTAAAAGTGTCTGAATGTGGCCTGGCATTTGCTCATTAAAGAAAATTAATACTGAATCACTTCTCAGTATGGCTTCTTTTGAACTTTGTAAGATTTGTCCTGAAGCTGGCTGATCTGACATTTAGCCGATGCCCTTTCAATACCTATTCGGAATTTCTTTTAAACTCTGTTAGACTCACCCTAAATGATGAGCAATAGGCTGGAAAATACAATCGATAATGAACAGCCCAACCTAAAACTTTGGACAGCCGTCATATTTTTGACGATTCTCATTCATTTACTTTTCTTCTTTTCAAGTCCTTGGTTCGCTAAGCTTTCTGATTTTTTTCGAACCACCCAAGTTCGACCGATGCCCATTGAGACGATCGACATGAATAAGCTACAAGCCATGAGAAAAGGCCAAAAGCACTTGCTTGAAAATGAACCCAAATCACTGCTCATTCAACCCGACGACCCAAAGGCCAAAAACGACACCAAGGTTCCTGAAAATTACCGTTACGAATCAAACCGCAATCAGACGGTTGAAAAAGAAATGAGATCGCGAAACTCTCAACTTCTGCCGACTCAAAACTCGGCGGCCTCATTACCTCAAAAACCAGTCGAGTCGAGCAAGGCCCCCGCGAAAACTAGCCCCAAACTTTCAGATCTGGGATTGAGCTATAAAGTTAAGCCTAAACCTCAAAAGCTCGCCGAACAGCCAGCTCGCCCACAAGAGCGCGTAACCCCAGCGCCTGGCTCACGAGCCCAATCAGCGAACCAAACTTTACTCGACGATCAACTTGCAGAAGGCGACCAAAATTTACTGAACACCAAAGAGTCCGTTTATTATTCTTTTTATTCTCGAGTGTACGAAGCCATCGCACCACTTTGGGAGAGCTTAGCTCGAGACGTTCCACGTCGCCAACGCCTTCACATGGGCGACTACGATACGGTGGCGGAAGTCGTGATCGACCTCGACGGTAATTTGGTCTCAACCCAGGTGCTACAGGGCTCAGGGGTTTACGAGTTTGATCAAGCCGCCACACAACCCTGGAAACGACTGAATCGGTTTCCGAATCCACCCAAAAAAATGGCTGAAGCAAAAGACGGTCTCGTTCATATGGTTTGGCGCTTTCGGTTTCGGGTAATGGAAGGATCACCTGTGCAGTTCATGCCGCCCGCTAGGTATACCCCTCAGTGACAGTCAATGACTTCGACAAGTTCTGAATAGCTTCCTCGCCACTGAATTCGAGTTTTCTTTCGTTCAAGCGCTTGCTGATAAAGCGGGTCATAATATTCAGTCAATAGATAAGTAATCCAAGACTCGTGCGCTGTTTTCTGATCGAACTGCGGACTTTCAAAAGCTAAACTCAGTCGAACGGCCAACTCTTTTGCCCGAATCCCTCCAAGTCGTTTTGAAATTTTAACCACGTTCGCGAGATAAGTTTCTTTTAACTCAAGGGCGGCGCTCCCAGCATTCAACCGTTCTAATACGTACTCACTGAACAGGTGTTCAATGCGTTCTCGTAAGTCTACCTCGAGAACATAGACCTGAGCTGCTTGCATCGCATTGTAAAGCGGCTCGGGAAGGGTCAGGCTCCCAATCATTCGCGATTCGTCTTCGAGCCAAAGCACCGGCTTACCCTCACCCTTTTTACGAGTAAACTTTTTCAGTTCAACTGCTAGCGCATTCTCAAAGTTCGCAACACTCGGCTGAGATCCCAATCCACCAAAAGCAGAGCCTCGGTGATTGGCTAACTTTTCAAGATCGAGGCAACCCATTCTTTTGATTAACTTCGTTTTCCCAACCCCAGTGACACCCGAAATGATTCGTATTTCACATTGTATTGGAATTTCGGCCAACCACTGAAGAAAAAGCGACCTTGCTGCTTTGTAGCCCCCCTCGAGTCGTTCGATCTGCAATCCGCAATCAGCTAGCCACTCTTGGGTGATTCGCGAGCGCTGCCCACCGCGAAAACAAGTGAGGTAATGATCAGAATTCGCCTTCATCATCTCACGCCATGCGGTCAGCTTTTGCTCTTTATTCGAACCGCTGACCAAGTGATAACCGAGTTCAACGGCAGCTACCTGCCCTTTCATTTTATAACACGTACCGACCTGGGCTCGCTCATCGTCATTTAAAATAGGCAAATTAACCGAGTTAGGAATACACCCGTTGCCGAACTCAATCGGTGCTCGCACATCTAGGCACTTGGCACCTCTGAGTAGTCGAACTTCGAATTCATCGAGAGTAATCAACGGGCAATGACCTCAATCAGTCGATTAGGCTCGTTTGCATCTTGAGCGCAAACCCGACCGATGCGAGAAGCGACGAGAAATTCTTTTCGAAGCGCCTGAAGTAATTGAGCTGACTGAGACGGGTCAACACTCAAAAGTAATCCGCCAGAGGTTTGCGGGTCGTGTAACAATTTCCAATCTATGGGCAACCCGGCAGACTCAAGAGTGCTCATTTTGCCCTGTTTTAGGCTCACCCAAGTCAAAGCATCTCGAGTGTACTCGTGATTGGTCTGATGAGCCTTTGTTAAAAAATCTTCGCGAAGCATCTCACGAGCTCTCGGCAAAATCGGCACCTCATCAAACTCAATTTGAAGCTTACACAGACTTGCTTTAGCCATCTGAAAGGCATGCCCTGATAATCCGAAACCGGTCACATCAGTTGCCGCGTGAATCGCCAACTTTGTTTGCGCATTCAAAATTAAACTCAAATCATTGAGTTTCGTCATCGAATCATAGGCAGACTTCAAATCGTCTTCTGTCGAGCCGCCCCACTTCAAAGAAGCATTTAAAGTGCCCGTACCAATGGCCTTCGTTAAAATGAGGTCGTCGCCCACCCGGGCCCCTTGGTTCGTCCAAATAGCATTCGGGTGCACATAACCCGTTACCGATAATCCAAATTTTAAGGTTTCATCATCGATCGAATGCCCGCCAACGAGTGACACCTTGGCTTCAGCTAAAATGTCGCAAGCGCCTTGCAGCACTTCTTGAATCACTCGCGGTTCAAAAACATCGGTAGGAAACGCAAGAATCGCAAGCGCGGTTTTCGGCACTCCACCCATGGCGTAAACGTCACTTAGCGCATTGGCGGCCGCAATTTTTCCAAATAAATAAGGGGTGTCAACTGTGGGAGTAAAAAAATCAAGAGTTTGAACCAACGCCAACTCGTCGCTCACCTTGATGATCGCGGCATCATCGAAGTGATCGCCATCAATCAAAACATTAGAATCTTTCGGCGGAAACCTGACCCCCGCTAAAATAGTACGAAGTTCACCGGCAGCTACTTTTGCAGCACAGCCCCCTTTTTTCACAGTCTGCGTGAGCCGAATCACCGAGTTTGAATTCATAAGAACACTTCACCTTTCATAATAACAAGTCACTGACTCGAATCGCTAAAACGAGTCAAAGTACCAGCCAGCTTGAATGACTGGGGTACCGTGAATTCCAGCACGTAACGATACCTGGTAAGCCACCTCAAAGTGCATGCCGGTGGTTGACACCCAATCCACTCCGGCAAGTAAATAAACTTGAGACCCTGACTGATCAAACCCTGATAAGGGCAGTGAGGTTGCCGACGGTTTGCCATCGGTGGTTTCAGAACTGATGTGAATAGATGAAAGCCCAAAACCACAGGTCGGCGAAAAATCTTGTTTTGGCAAAAAACCACGCACCTCAACTCCGACCGTGGTACCATAGGTTTTCAAGGCCTCATCAGATCGATTCATGAAACCGACCCCTCCAGAAAATCGCAAGAACTCTAAGAAATGATAACCCAAACTCACGCTCATGAGCGCAGGGTGCGGGGCCCCCAATAATCCGATATCAAACCCCAAACGCTTCGTGTCTTTGACACTCAAAACTTGATTGGCGGAGTTCGGCGAATCGAGTTCAGAAGCTTCGACAAATTCGGTCATCAGAAGCACTAAAGCAAAAAAATACAGCCCCCTGCGCCCCACACGAAAAACACTCGTCAAACTTGAGTTCATGTCGGCCACCAGCCAATGAGTCGAAGCACGTCATTGGGGTCGACACCCCATTCTTTAGTACCCCACTGAAGAACAGCTTTTGATTCTACCGCTCGATCGTCGCGCAAGCAGCGTAGCATCTGCTCATTCAAGGTTACTGATAAGGTCGCAGTGCTCTGCGCGGTGGCCTCGGCTGCCACACCAGCAGCACTGGCGCACATTTGGTCAATCCACTTCTGATGCAATTGTCCAACAAACTTCTTTGCCTCAACTTGAAGCTGTTCTTTTAGCCAATTTGAAGGTGCACGAAGCTCAGCGCGTTTTGGAGTCAAGCCGAGTGCCGGAATATTTTGACTGTGCTCGACGCCCTCTTCATGAAGGTCGCTTGAATGAGAAGCCCCAACCGTAAGATCTTGAGCGTCGCCCAAAAGCGCATCTAACTGAATCGCCAGGGTGAGCGTTTGAGAGTGTTTCTTGCCATCAAACATTAACGTTTTCATTTCTCGTCGTTTCTTTGTTACGGGCACCCGTTCGACATGTTCAACCCACTGACCGTTCACCAGTTTCTTTTCTTTCTTATCTTCGTATTCGGTATAAGGCACTTCTTCTTCATACGCATGAGTTAGGCGAACAGGCTCAGTTTGGTGCGATGGTCGATAGGTTCCAGCCGAATCTATCTTCAGCACTCTTGTCGTGAGCGACTCGTACCACCCGGTTACACGAATACCCTGATTGATTTCTTCTTCTAGTGTGAAGGTGATGTCAGGAGGTAAACCCGCAGCCGGTTTATTCAAATGCACGGCGGTCACCGACCATTCTATTCGTTTTTTTCTTTGACCTGAGATTTTAGAAAAAGGTTCTTCTCCAAAATAACGACATGCCCGTTCTAAGAATTCAGTGTGATAAACCTGAGACTCCCAGAGAGTCTGAAGTCCTGCTGACTTCACTTCACTCACGCACCAAGATCGCCCTTTTACTCTAGTCTTCTCACGAAGCGCTTGCCATTTAGCTTGGCCAGACGCCTGGGCTTTTTGAGAGTACAGTGGGTCGTACTTGACTAACGAAATTTCGGCCCCTAGCGGTTGATTGGCGGTTAAGCGTTCGTCGACTATTTTAGTTAAAAATTTGAGACCCCCATCGAGTTCTTCTTCTTGAGTGGTACCCGCAAGAACTGACGGCGGCATCTGCCATTCACCCTGTTTTTTTTGGCAACTCAGTAAGAAATCAAGTGCCATGAACTCATTACCAGAAAGCCGTGCCTTTCTCGCGTCGATCAGGATCTTATCTAGCAATTTTTCTCGCGATTTTTTTAAGCCTAAAACGGCTTCGACATTGTCAGGCTCTTTTTTGACTAAATTTTCGTACATCTGTGAGGCTTCAACAAAATTTCCGGCCTCAAGCATCTCGTTGGCTTTTTTTAGCGGTGTCGAGCAAGCGCTTAAAGCGGTCACCCCAATCATGATCAACCCAATTCGCAATTTTCTTAAACTCATTACTCTATTTGTATTCTAGATTTGAGATCGTGAAAACCTCTGAAGTGGATGGCTCGTCTATTTTTTTAAGGTGGCGAGCATTGTGGGGTTAGATGCCCTCTAAAAATTCACATTGAATTTGCTCTAAAACAGAGAAATGCTGATCATTCGTTAGGAGAACTCCCCCCACCGACATACAAGAAGCCGCTATCCAAATGTCGTTTATTGGAATGGGATTTCCCTTTTTCCGAAGAAACGCAAAAATATCTCCAAATTTTCGCGCCACATCCCGATCAACGTTGATCAATTGAACGCCAAATTGGTCGACAAAATCATCGAGCCGTTTCAAGTTAGCTGCAAATCGATTGCCATGTCGAAAACCGTAGTACAGTTCGCCGTACACAATGGTGGGAAGAAAAAGGGTCGTAGCCCGCTCCACGAGCGAGAGCGCCTTCTCTTCACCGAGATCACAAAGACAATAGGCATTCGTATCGAGCACCAATTTCATTTCCACAGATCCTTATCAATTTCAGAGAAATCCCGAGTGGTTTTCTGAAAATCGCTGTAGTCTTGTCTCGACATTTTTCCAAAGAAACTTCGAATATCACGGTTAACTTTAGGAGAAGCCCCATTAAGGTGAAACGATTCTCTTAAAATATCTAAAACGACTAGGGTCTTAGTGACGTTGCGTTTTTTTGCCTCCTGCTGAATCGCATTTTCGATTTCAGGTGGCAGTTTTCGAATGCTGAGATGAGCCATTTTGTACTTCACTCCTTACTGCATCGTAACACGATACGTAGTACACAGCAATAGTGACTGTTTAAGTAGTCAATTATTTAACTATACTGATTTTTTTTTCTAACTTATAACGACATTGCAAATCTGTTACTCACTTCAACCATGAGTCCCTACAGAAGGTTGCCCTCACGTGATTGTCGCTGGTTTAAACAAACGCTCATGCTCATCGCCTTGTGTCTGTCGTTGCTTCACGAGGCCTACGCTCTTGAACTCGAAGACGACGCCGAGCACGAGAGAACCCAGATCGTGCTCAGAAAAGTTATCAACGAGCGATGGCTCAATTATAGCTATTTTCAGATACTGGATGGTAACCTTTACCAAGACCCACAAATTAAGTTTTCTGATAGCATAGAGCCCGCTTTAGGTAACTGCTTCTTGAAAGCAGTCAATCAGTACGGTGCCGAACACCCAGGCGGAGCCCCTTCAGGCAGCGACCCCTGGTCTGAAATTGCAGCCCATTGCAAGAAGTACTCTGACGATTTTTCTAAAAATCCCACATACTACAAATCGCTGCGCAATCGCACGCCTGACGAAATGCTCGAGCAAATTCTATTGAAAGACCATGAAGTCACCCTGAATAACCCCAACGATAAGACTGCGGCTGAGCACTATGAATTTCTAAAAAAATTCTATCGGCCGATTATTATCGCCGATAAACTTTACACGCTAACCTCACTCGACGACATTCACCGCCTCGCATACTCAGTGACCCAAGAGCTCAACACCCAACAAAAGCTCATGGTCGCGCAAATTTTTGGAGCTAATGCTCTGGCTAACTACGACCAAGATCGCACGAAATCAACCAGCGATCATTCTAGTGGTACCGTGTCGCTAGTTGACATGCTGAATGCCGAACGCAAGAACCGAGAAGACCTCGGTGGAAGCCTTAACGAAAAAAACCGCAATCGTGCGGGTGTGTGTCGAGATATCGCATCTGCTCAAGCCGAATTGCTGCGAATGATGGGAATGAAGAGCACCTACGTGCTCAGCTACCTCACTCGCGCCACCTGGCACACCATGGTCTTAACTCGAGATCCCGAGAAACCTCGCGACATTTACAAACTCAACTATGACGCCTTTATCATGACCAACGAAGGCACCGCTCAAGAAGCCCTGTATCCCGGTGAACGAGATGCCTCACTCGACTACTGGATCGCTGAACCTAGCGGCCGTTTACTCAAGCGAGTCGATTCAGAACTTGGAAAAATGCTCAAAGAAGCCGTCAATATGCGCGAACTCAACCCGTTCGAGCGTTCGACTACTAATCTGGCAGCAGTTGACATCAAACTGGGCGACAACACTTGGGGTAAAGTTTTTTATGGCAGCGACTCTCACGGTGCTGACTACGTCGGCGCTGGCTTTAACCAACGCATGGTGAACAACGAACACCACCGCCTAGAGCTCGGACTGGCCTACATTGGTAGTGAAGACCGAAAAATTGATTACCTTTACGCTCACCTACGCCACTATTACCAAAGAGAAATCGGAAAATGGCAGCAAGACTTTCTCACTTCACAAATTTACGTCACAACCGACGCGGTGCTTGCCCTGATGCTGCCACGTGAACACGTGACCGATCCCGAAGATCCGAGCTGGTACAATCGCATCGCGGGCTCGGCCGAAACCCGAACCGGAACGACCCTCACTATCGGTGAACCTGAAGCCAGAGTGCGGGGCACGATTGGCGCTGAGGTACTTTGGGCAATTGGGTATGCCGATGTGAGAAATGCTTCGATTTCGACGGTGCGAATTTATCCAACCGACCTCATTTTCTCGGCTGAAGGCCGGCTGCGCTTGTCGGCCTCACCCGAAGGTAAAGCCTTTTTAATTGCAGCAACGAAGGTACTTTTTGATTATTTCGGTCCAAAACTCTTAGCTGAATTGGCCTATCAAGACGAAAATAGCCGAGTTGCGGTACAGACAATCGGCCGAATCGAAAAAGAAGAAGCCATCTGGGTGCCAGGTGCCGAACGCCGAGTGCAACTCGAATACCGACACTTAGTGAGTAAATTGATCACACCACTCGCCCACCCAGTGAACTTAAAGTTCACAGTCGGTGTCAAAGAAGGCGACGATGTGATTGCGCCGAAACTCATTTTTGCCAATGGCACACTCGAAGTGAAATTCTGAAACGCTAGATTCTACCTTTTTTTCTCGTGCCTTGAATCTGAAACAGCATTGGGATAATCGCAAGCGGTGCGTTATCCAGTAATTGAAGTAATCGCCTGGCGGCACCAGAAGGGTGTTTTATACCCTGCTCCCACGCTTGAAGTGCAGCAGGACTTACGCCAATATAAGACGCAAAAATCGACTGACTAACGTGTAGCTTTTCGATTCTAAGGCGTGCGATGTCACGATTAGACCATACGGGCGGCGCATCTGGAATCTCGACGTCTTTAGATCGTAAAGTTTTTTCACCGCGCTTATAGGCGATGGCTTCGTTCAAACCACTAATTAAATCCTGCCCAAGTTTTGTCTTTTTCATTTTCGTTCTCCCATACTTTTTAATTGTCCGACTAGTGCTCGAAGAAGTTTTTTTTCATCAGAAGAAATATCTTCTTTTTCATTCTTCGCATAGAGCGTCAGAAGGAACGTTAAGTTTTGATCGGGTAGATCCAGGTAAAGAATCCTAAGCCCGCCTCGTTTTCCTTTTCCGCGCTGCTTATCTTCGACCCGCATTTTACGAAGTCCACCTGTCCCAGCAACCGTGTCTCCCGCTTCTGGGTTTTCCAAGATCAAGTCCTGGATACGCTTAAGAAGATCACTAGCAAGACCGTCAACCTTGATCCGGAAAATGGTGGTTTCTACAAAAGTACGCTTCATACTACCAGGTAGTATATCTTACTAAGACGTATATATCAAGGGCCATCTAAAACGGCTAGAGATCTTCGAATCGATGGTCATCGGCCGTAGGTACGCCCTCAATACCGACCACCTTTTTCTCAGGCTCAATGTTTCTCACGGGTGCTGACGATGCCGAATGACTCGCGAGTATGGGCTCGTGATTTTTCGCCACTTTTTTCGGGTGAGATTTGATGTCAACGACCTTCGCCGATTTATGAGTTCCATGGTGAGCTTGAACCGATTTTTCAGACTTGCGTGCTGGCTTTGTACTACTTTGATGGCTTACTTTCTGAGTTTGAAGAGTCGGTCTTGAATGACTATTGACCTGCACACTCGCCCCGGCACCTTGCACTGCCGCCACAAAATTTACACCCAATTTTTTGAGTTGTTCGGCCTGTGCAGACAACGACTCTACTGCTGCAGCCGACTCAGTCGCGGCTGCCGAATTTTGCTGAGTTGAATTATCAAGCAGCGACATCGCTTTTGCCATTTCACTCACACCGTTCGATTGTTCTTGGGTTGCCGAAGAAATTGAAGTCGCCATTTCAGCCACTTTCTCAACTTCGCCAGAAATCGAGTTCAATACCTCACGGCACTGACCCACGACACTGATACCCGTCTCAACTCGATGTTTGCCTTCTTCAATCAAAACCTCGACTTTTGACTTGGTTTCGGTCGCAATTGATTGCACTTTGTGAATACTCGCATCAAGCATTTCTGAAATTTCTTTAGCGGCATTGCCACTCATTTGCGCCAGGTTACCCACTTCTTCGGCAACGACCGCAAACCCTTTACCGTGCTCGCCAGCCCTTGCTGCTTCAACTGAAGCATTAAATGAAAGAAGCTTAGTTTGAAACACGATGTCATTGATCACTTTAGTCTTGTTGCCAATTTCAGCGATCACTTTCACAATCTCAGAAAATTGCTGATTACTGAGATTCACTTGTTCCATGATCTTTTGGTTGCTGTCACTGATTCCTTCAATCGCTTGGCCCATCTGTTCAACGACATGTTTACCCGAATCAGACGATTGGCGACTTTTTTGAGTAAGCTCATTGACTTGCGAAACAGCGTCTTTATTACTCTGAATCATCGCATTCATTTCTTCAAGCGAAGCGGCGGTTTCTTGTAGCGACGACGCTTGTACCGAGGCTGAATCGGCAAGCGAGCGCGAGGCCGAGGCCAACTGCGAAGAAGAACTAGCCACGAACTGACTCGCTGAACTGATTTCTTTTGAAAGCCCCAAAAATTTTCGAACCAACCCACTCGCAATCATTAAGCCTAGAAAAACAAAAAAGACCGAAAGTACGATCGGGGTCATGACCAAGTACTTCAGATTTTTTGCAGAATCGGTTTTGGCTTGATCAACTAAACTTGAATTGTCTTTCTCGACTTCTTGAAGCAACTCTTCGAGTGATTTTGTGAAGGGCACTGCCGCCTCTGGCAGGTTTTGTAGCAAGAATTTTTTTGCCTCCAAGCCGCCTTGATCAGTCTTGACGTTGATCAGTTGAATGCCTTTTTCTGCAATTTGCTTCAAGGCCGCAGCCTTTGGCACTATTGCTGCCACTTTTTCGCGCGTTGACGCCGGCATAGGAACCTTTTCAATTTTGCCTACGTTTTCGTCCATCACCGTCACAAAATGCTGCACAGACCCTAACGCCTTTTCTCGACCAGCCTCTTGCTGGCCCAGGCTGACGGCTAACCACAAAAACCGGGGTATGCCGTGAGAAGCCGCGTGAATTTCGCCCACATCGATGGTTAATGGCAAACGCGTGTCGCCAAACTGAGAAAGCGTGCTATTGAGACTTCGAATCGAAACCATCGACTGAAAGACAATGCCACCCATTACAGCTAACGCAATGCCTACCAACAAGAAAAGTTTTGATCGAATACCGAGATTGTCAAATTTTGAATTCACAACAGCCCCTCCGAGCATCTGATGCCACCCCATAAAAAAGCCTCGTCATTTTCTTCTCGGTAACATCAGCGAAAGTCTTTAAATCGATTTTTAGTGCCATCTTCAAACACGAATCGCCTCATAAAGAGGTTACCAACGACCAACACGTAATTGCCCAATAACTTGCAGCGGTTGGGCCGGGATGGGGCAAAATTTTGGGAGCGGGCCCGGGTGCGTGGTCTATTGGTTAGGGCGGAGCGCCGTCTGGTTCGGTTGCTAGGATTCGGTAGCCTTGAGCTAGAAGTGCTTTCATAGGAACGCCCGCAGCTTCGAATAAATTTTTAATAAGGTACCGACCCATGCCTCTAAAGTCTCGGCCGAAGTGTACAATTCGCGTAAACGCCAGATGATCCCAAAAACTACGCCCGCTTTCGTTCTTTACACGAGAGTCGCCCTTACGGGCTCCTGTAACGATAATAGCAATTCCGCCAGAGAGTTCTCGCAAGAATCTCTGCCAAATAATTCGTGATGGAACTTTGATCAAAAGGTGAATGTGGTTGCCCACGTTTGCGTAGCGATAAAGCCGCACACCATAGCGCTTAGCGAGATCATTGGTAAAATGATAAATGTGATCACAATGCTTGGGGTGCAGC
>CAITVN010000211.1 GCA_903895855.1 Oligoflexia bacterium
AGCCGGCGCAACCTGAAATCCCAGATCTTTCAATAGGTGGTTAGTTTGATCAGCTCTGAGTGATTTTGGCCAAACCTGAGAGATGACCGATCTCAAACCCCGGGTCCACTCGCCTTCACGCAAATCGATCTGATTCAAATCGACATTCTGTTCTCGCTTCGCGTCTGAATGCCCCGCTAGAGACCTCTTTGGTTTCGAATGGTGTGGGCCAGCCGCACCACTCACACCTTTTAGACTCACTGCGCCAACCGCAGAGATGAATTGAATCCAACTCGGGGCCCCGCCAACCCGGCGATTACTACCCGCCCCATGGTCAGGTAATGCGAACTGAATCGGATGATTCACCCTCGCCATGAACTCCGACTCTTTTTCTTCGGCACTCACCACCCATTGGTGATCGAATGACGGGTCGTAGGTCAACGCTACCTCATTAATGATTAACTCTTTATGCGAACCCAACGAGCCCTCGGCAGCGGCATCGAACTTCAAAGAGCCCGAAAAAAGAACAAACGAATGTCTCGCCAACTTGAACCGAGTGCCCGGAGCCGCCTCAAGCAGCACGCCACCCATTTTTATCAAAAGGTGTGAGTCGCGATCGACACTAAACTCAAACGCCTGAACATTTTTTTTTGAAACACTCTGACCCAAATTTTTCGACCGTATCGGTTCACCATTCAGACGCACTCGCCCACTTTGAGAAATCAGTTTGAACTCATTGGACGAAGCTAGGCTATTAGAAATCAAAGAACACACGAGTGCGAAAATGATCAGAAAAACCAAGGTGAGTATTTTTCGAATTTCTTTGTTGTCGCTCAAGCTGCCAAACACGTTGAAACGCCTCCGGGTCTTATAAGACTACTCCTAATCTCAAAAGAATCTAGAATTTCTCTTTTACCAGAGCTTCGCAATAATTGCCCAGTCGTCACGATTTAGTGCATACTCACGTTGTCCTAGTAATGACAGATCGGTGGTTTTCAAAAATTTATGATGAAAAGTTTTACACTAAGAATTTTTAATTTCATAAAAAAAATTGAACGCTTTTCTGATCGAATCTGGTTCTTGCCAGTCATGGCACTTTTTGCGGCACTTGACCTTTTTGTTGCGTTTGTTCCAACTGATGGAATTGTCATCACTTCTGTTCTATTAAAACCTAAACGCTGGATTCAAACATTCATCATCATGGCTCTTGGCTCAGCAATCGGCGCCTGGGCGATGGCATTTGCCGTTTCTCAGTTCGACGTTGATCTCACTCATTTTTTTTCAACTAAAACGATTCAGACACTGACTACCTCGACTCAGCACCACCTAGGAATTTTGGGCCTCGCTTTTATTGCAGCTGGCCCTCTGCCTCAGCAACCGCCTGTCGCATTTTGCGCAATCAGCAAAATGCCACTGTTCAATATATTTCTGGCCGTCTTTATTGGCCGAGCTCTCAAGTATGCCTTCTTCTCGTGGTGTGCCACGCACGCCCCAAACATCATGAGACGATTTGGCTTACTACCAAAAGAAGTGTCGCAACTTTTGCCAAGAACTTGACTAACGATTGACTGACTTAGCCAATTCTTTTAGGGCCTCG
>CAITVN010000212.1 GCA_903895855.1 Oligoflexia bacterium
CCGTCACATGCGCCCCCCCTACTATCGATGAACTGGGACTGAGCGCCTGTCCAATGGGATAATTCGAAAAGTGAAACGGTTTCAGTTGTACCCGTCTGCGACACCGCAACCAAGAATCCTCTAACCAGCAGTAATTACTTCAATACCCGGCGACTTCAATATTTTGGAGTTGCTAAGTCCAAAAAAGATACTAAAATGGACTTATGTATGCCAGATTGTTTAAGCCCTCTTTTAAGAAAAGCTTCTTTCTCTTTGGTCCTCGAGGAACAGGAAAAACCACCTGGATTCATCAAAACCTTCCCGAATCAGCGGTTTTGAACCTTTTAGACGATGAATTGTATCGACGCCTATTGGCAAGACCAGAAACGCTGCTCGATTGGATTCCTAAACATCAACAAAAAGCTCCTATTGTCATTGATGAGGTACAGAAGGTACCAGCCCTGCTCAACGAGGTTCATCGCTTAATCGAGGCCAAACGCTTCACATTTGTGCTGACCGGCTCAAGCGCAAGAAAGCTGCGTCACGGGGCCGCTAATTTATTAGCCGGTCGCGCATATCGACATGAACTATTCCCTCTCACCTCTGTCGAAATGGGGCGTGAGTTTGACATCAAGAAGGCTCTTCGTGTGGGAATGCTGCCGTCAATTAATCAAGAACCCAATCCCAAGGCGTACCTCGATGCCTATGTCTCTACCTATTTAAAAGAAGAGGTTCAACAAGAGGGCCTGACTCGAAATATTGCCGCTTTTGCGCGATTTTTAGAAGTCGCGAGCTTTTCACAAGCTCAACCGTTGGTGGTATCAAACGTTTCTCACGATTGTTCAATCGAAAGAAAAGTGGTCGAAGATTATTTTCAAATTTTAGAAGATTTGATGATCGCCAGTCGCTTGCCTGTCTTTAGCAAAAGAGCCAAGCGAGAGCTTTATGGTAAGAGCAAATTTTATTTCTTTGATGCGGGTGTCTATCAAAACATTCGCCCCAAGGGGCCACTAGACTCAACTGAAGAACTACAAGGCTCTGCGTTTGAAACCCTGGTCTATCAAGAATTGAAGGCGCTTAACTCGTATTTGCAATGGGAATACGAATTGTTTTATTGGCGAACCAAATCGAAGCACGAAGTCGATTTGGTTTTATATGGCGAAAAAGGCCTGCATGCAATCGAGGTAAAAGCATCTTCGAGAATACGAAAAGAAGACATGGAGTCATTAAAACTCTTTGCGTCAGATTACCCGAGTAGCTCATTAACGATGGTCTATCTTGGAACCAAAGAATACGAAGAATCGGGAATACGCGTAATACCTGCAAGCGATTTTTTTCTCAGATCTGTTGAGTTCTTTGGTTGACCGACGTCACTTTTAGCAACTCAAGCCCGAGGTCAAATCAAAACTCGCGGGGTATCAGCAGTAACCACCAGCAAGAGCTGATCAAGATTTTTCAAAACCATGGCCACCTGTTAGAGAAATCGCGCGAGTTCAGCATCAAGCTGATGATAGGGAACGACACAAATCGCTTCATCCAGTAACTGGCGTGTTTGCCCAGTGTAAACAACAATCGCCCCTTTTGGACAATCATACTCGCGCATAAACTGACGAAGGTGTTTAGCATCAGAAGCCTTCACCTGGGTCGCTAACTTCACTTCGATAGGCAGGTAAGTTTGGTTCTTCTTTAAAACCCAATCAACCTCAGCAGTCTGCGGGTCTTGCCAAAAATGAAGTGAAATCTCCATGCGCCGGGCCCGTGTTATTTTTAACAACTCGAGCCCCACCCAACACTCAAAATAATGCCCAAAAACGCTCTTAGGCAACGGCGCACTTTCGCCCGCAGCCACGCGCTGAACCCCTAAGTCAAAAAACAAATAGCGAGGTGAACGTACCAGTTTTTTTCGCGTCTTGCTCGTAATGATGGGATCAATTCGATCGGCCACCAAAGTAGTTTCGAGCAATTCATAATACGATTTGACCGTCACATGCGAAACACCAATATTCTGAGCAATGCCTGAATACGAGACTACCTGCGAACCATGAGAGGCCGCGTGCTCGAGAAATCGATAAAAATCGGGCAATTTTCTCAGCGCCGCCTCTTTTCGAATCTCTTCTTCTAAATACACTTCAACATAAGAGAGCAAGAGTTCAGATTTTTGTTCAAGCTCAGTCGAATAAACCACCTCAGGCAGTTGCCCATAATAAATCAATTCTTCAATGTTTTGCTTTTGAACCTCAATGAGTTCACCCAACATCAGCCCATCGAGCCGATAAAAAATCACACGCCCAGGAAGTAAATTCATGTCGGCTTGCTGTTTGAGTTTTCTGGCTGACGAGCCGGTGATAAAAAACTGGGCTTTTTTCTCGTCGATCAAGAGCTGTATCGAATCCATCAACTCGGGTACTTTTTGAATTTCATCAACCAGAATTTTCGCGGGGCGCTTGAGGCGCAAGGCTGCGACCTCGCGCAAAATGAGGTCAGGATTTTTTTCGTACTCTCTTCGTAGCGACGATGAAAGCAACTGCACCGCTAGGTCAAAATCAAACGTCTTTGCGAGCGTGGTTTTTCCGGTTTGTCTCGGACCCAAGAGTAAAATGCTTTTTCCGCGGTTCCACGACCGCTCAATATTCGCTCGAAGTGATCTCTGCGCTTGAATCATATACTTTCAATTTTCCTTGAATTCTGAAAGTAAGTCAATCAATATTCTGAGAACCACACAGACATTATTCTCAGTGGGTTATCTTGATGTTATGCATTACAACCCCAAATCATGAAGTCATTCAATCAATCAGTAGTTACCGGGATGTCACATTTTAGACTTAAGTATCGAACACTTAAGTCAACCACTCATTTCTTGAACTATTCAGTCAACTACTGTATAACACCCGTATCGACTTCAAGGTCAGTTTACGATTAAAAACGAAGAATCGAGCACACCCCAGCAGGCACACCTGTGCAGTGGTGTCTGGAGACGTCTACTGTTGGGGTAGTAACATTCATGGCCAGTTAGGGCGCCCGTGGGCCACCAAAGGCGCCGACGGTAAATACGTTCGTTTTGATTTTACGCCGACTGCAACAAAAGTCGAAGGCATCTCAAACGCACGCTCTGTGACTGGCGGTCAAGATTTTACTTGCGCCATCAAAACAGACGATACCACCTATTGTTGGGGGGCCAATAACCAAGGCCAACTAGGCCACGAGCCAAAATATAACCCTGAATATTTCTTCTACGTTGAGTTTTCACCTGTGCAAGTCATGACAATAGGCGGCAGCATCGGGACCGTAGCAACCAAGCAGCCATTGTATGCTAAGCAAATGGCTTCAGGCGATGGTCACTCGTGCGCCATTGGCCCAGATAAATCGGTTTCTTGCTGGGGCAAAGACAACGAAGGTCAGTTGGGTAACGGCTGGGCCGATGTGAATGGCTTATACGATGTCGCAGTTAAGATTCCAAACTTCACCGCCACCGCAATTTCGGCAAAAAATGCAACCACCTGCGCAATTGACGAAGCCTTGACCGTAAAATGCTGGGGATATAACCAGTACTCTGTTGCTGGCAAATCTGACCCGCAAGCTCCGTTCTATAACGTTGTCCCTGAGCCAACCTCAATCACCGACAAAGACGGAAACGAACTCACTAACGAAGGCGGCGTTGCTGTCGGCACCACTCACGCACTAGCTTACGCTTTAGTTTCTGACCCCGTTCAATGGGGAGAAATTATTTTCGGCACTGGCCCAACGGCATACTACAATAGCGCTCAGCTCACCGTTGGTTTACCTCTACGCCCAGTCGAAATGGCCGCCGGAAATTACTTCTCTTGCGCTCGAATGGTCGAAGGCCAAGTCTATTGTTGGGGAAAAAATGACAAATTTCAAATCACAAACGCCGACAAAACTGGCCTAAGTACTAAAGCCATCGTGATTGTCTTATAAAGAAAGAGCCGATCCTGACAAACCAGATAACGCGAACCTTCGCTTGGTCTAAAAAGTACGGCCTCCTGCTGAAGTACGGCCTCCCGTTTTACATCAGCGGCACAGGGCCCGTCACGCTTTCAACCGTGAACACCCCGCTACCTTGGTATTTGAGTTTAATCGCATACCCAGGCCAGCCGACAAAACCTCCCAGCGGGCCAAGACTCGAAATCCCTTTAGGGGCGTTGAATAAATCGCCGGCTGAACTGACATTAACAGTCGAGCGATCCAAATTAGGCCAATTCTGTGAACTATCCACCAAACTCCAAATTTCTGGAGCGCCGGCGAACGAGTAGTATTGAGCAAAATAGGAACCGCCGAACAGCCCAGTCGATTTCAACGTCGAAGTGACTTTATCGTAAACCGCGGTTCTCTCATTGAGCGACACTAAGATCGTATTTCCCTCTTCTCGAGGACTGACATATTGGTAATAATTATACGCAGATGACACCTGACCACCGATGAGTTCGGGAACACCGCAAGCAGACCCAATTTTATAAAAACTTCCGTGACTGTCAGCAAAAAGTGCAAAACTGCCATCGGCACTCAAGAAAAACTGACTGGCAGCCAGGACCGGATTAGGGGCCCAGTATGAGGTATCAGGGGCATTCAGAGGCGCAGCGAGAGTCAAACCACTCCAAGTTGCGCCGTAATCTTTCGAGCAAACAAGATCAGC
>CAITVN010000213.1 GCA_903895855.1 Oligoflexia bacterium
ACAGCTGTATTTCTACAGCATGTCGCTAGCTCATTACTCTATTCTTGAATTGACTTTAGGCTCTCGACAGTCCTGCACCTAAGTGCAGCTGCCATCGCCCGCTTTCTCTTTCAAAAAATTCATCTTATGTTTTCAAAGAACGCGCAAGAAACAGCATTAAACTGGTGAATCTCTGTTTTCAGAAGTTCACCCTGCTTTTTTACTACTTGTTTGCGAGGTGTTTTTGATAACTAGCCCAAGGATAAAACTTCAGCAACAAGTTTCTTTCAAAAAATGAGATTTTTTTTATTTCACCAAAACGGCAACCCGCCCGGCCTCTGAAATTACCCTCAAAGTTTCAGAGTGGGTCACGCCGAGATCAAGAAATAAGTGTTTGCGACCGGCGACAGTCGTTGTTTTAGCCCATAATTTTCCTAAAACAGCCTCGATTCCTTTCTCAACCGCATCAACTTCTAGCCGAACTCGGCTAGACTCAGGAAAAGCAACCGTGATTTTACCCAGACGGTTGCGAATTGAGCCTTCTTCTTTGACAACCAATTCATCCCAATCAAGGGCGATGTCACCTTTAGAAACTTCTCCAGTGATGGCTCCACGAACGCGACTGAATTCGACATTCGCCTCTTCACCCTTAAACTCAATTTTACCGCCAAGCTCAACGCCCTTGATTTCTCCTCGACGGGTCACAAATATTTGGTCACCGTTTACTTTTTCGGCTAAAATTGAACCAGAAACCGTTTCGACATGAAGGCTCTTTGATTCTACGTCATTTAGCGAAACTGCCCGATCACCGGCAAAAACCCTCACTTTGGCTCTGATGTCTCGAAGATTCACCGAACAGTCCGGACAAAGAACCATCATCTCAGAGGCCTTCAAATCTTTAACCAAAACCGACCCGGATCGCAGACGAATATCGACTTTTTCTCTCCATTTTAAGATCTGAACTTGTCCTTCTGCAGCCCAAACCACCGCCTCCAAATGCTGAGGCGCCTGAATCTCTAAATCCAAACGAAGAGAACCTGTCTTCTTTAACTTCAAACGCTCTTCTAAACTGAGTTTCTGATTGATTCCGGTGTAAAGCTCTAGCTTTCCCTTTTGCATCTCAACCCGAACCTGAAGCAATTCACTCTCTGGCACCGCCATGCCGCCAACTACAGGTACAGCAGGGGGCACGCTAGGAGCGACATTCGGCTTTCCGCCTGTGCTAGCCTGCACAGACTCTGAAACAGGGTTTTTCGATCTTTTGACCACGACAATAACCTTATCAAGGCTTGAGCCCACCAGTTTAACCGACCCATACGAGTGGTTGATCGACAATTCAGCCAAGTTCTTTATAGGAAAAACCTTTGAAAAGAGAATAGTCGGGTCAACGGCCTTACCTTCGGCATCGAACGCAGCTATGAATCCGAGAAATAGAGCAACAACTCCCTGAAAAATCGAACGCAAAATGGCACACTCCCTCTGGTTGACTTTTGGATCAGTTATCTTTCTCATGATTGCTTTCTCATTCAAGGTCTACTAACTTTAATCACGACGTGATTCTTTTTCAAATCTTCATCACAGCTACAGGCGAATTACTTTTTGCACTCACTCTTGGGTTACTGGGGTTGCTCGGCTTGCTTGGATTAAACTCTACGCTCTGTTCGACAAGTCACGCGTCGGTCGCCTTGATAGACGTTCATACCGGCCAGAGCGGTTACCTCGGAGTTCAAACTGTGGGCGAAATATCTCTCACCAAGAAATCACCCATTTTCTTGGGCTTTATCGCCTCGAAAGATGCCCGGGCGGCACCAAATTTTCAAGAAGACGGGTACTCGGTGATGGGGTCTGCAGGGGCCCGCGGAGTTTACGGAAGCCTAAAAGGTTCGGGCGGCGCCCACATCATTACTCCAGCAAAACAGAAAATTCTCGAATTTGACTTTCAAGGTATTTTTCACTGGGTTTCGGTGAAAACATTTGATGTCACCGAAATGCAAAGTTTAAAAAAAGACGAACGAGCAAGAATTGAGCAGGCCGATCGCACCGAGGCATTGATAGAGGCCCAGAAAAATCCCATCTTTTTGATTCATGTTGCCGGAGTTCAGGCTCAGCAAGATGGATCTCTTTCAACCATCACTAAGTGGAGCGGTTTTACGGCAGGCTTGGGGGTGGGGTTTCCGCACTTGATCGAAGAAAATGCGACGATCGGTGCTCATTTTGAGTTTGGAGGAGCCCAATTGACTGATTGGAGCCCTTATTCGGTGCAACTCGCAGGGATGCCGACCACGACACGGTCGAGATCGATGCTTTTTGGGATTCCGAAACACTCGCAGAGTCTTTTTTTGAGTTATGAGCTCAGCCCCTCGAAAACAATCCGCCTTAACCTCATGAGATTCTCGCCGGCAACACCCGGCGATGTCGCCCTCGGTGGGCACCTAGAAGCGGCGCTTGTCACAGGCAGGGCACGCACCTGGTTAATCACTCCCGCCGCTGAATTGTATTATACGGCATCTGGGGTCTTGTCGTTCTTCTCAGTCACCTGGGGTTACTCTACGAATCTATTGGGAATTTAACAATTAGACCCGATTGTAAAAATACCCTTGCAATGTTTTACACTCTGCGTTATTGTCTATTTAAGGGTTAGCGAAGAAGATAACCCAGCAAGATTAGAGACTTAAGGCCCAAGGATCTGGGCCGTTTGAAGAGGGTGGTTTCATAACCTCACCCCTTTTGAAAAAGGCAAACCGATCGAAAGGTCGGCAACGCAAAGCCACGGGGCTACGAACAGAGACCTACCCCGACTCTGTTTACGCCAGCCGGGTTGCCATAAGGAGGAACAAACAAGGCCAAAGTCATGGCCGTTCACGAGTTCAAAGGGGGGTCCCGGATCTCTAGGACCTCCTCTTCATTTCCCACTGAGGCCTCGAAGCGAATGATGCGCTTTCGGGGCCTCGTCTTTTTCTGAACACCTAGTGAATGCAGATCTCTAGCTAGAGTTTTCACTCAGTCTTTTTAGAATCCGCTCCAGCGGGCAAAACCCGGTAAAACTCGACTGAAGAAGGTTGACCCCAACGAAAGCGGTAAACCAAAGCCAGTTTGGAGAATGAACCTGCGCTAACCCGAGACTAACCAGAATGAACACACCTGCGAATGCGCGAATTTTATTTTCTATTGTCATAATCATTTCTCCTTATTGTCATTCTTGGTCATTCTTGTTCTTCAGGTGCCTGAAGAGTTCTGAGTCTGCTCTTACCCACGATCCAGTAGTACAACACCGGCACCGCTAAGCGGCTTAAAATGGTCGCCGCGATCGATCCAAACATCAGGCTGATGGCTAAGCCCTGAAAAATAGGGTCAAAGAGCATCACAGAACTTCCAACAACCACAGCCGCTGCCGTGAGCAACATCGGCCGAAAACGCAGAACCCCAGCACTCACGACTGCTTCTTTTAAGGGCAACCCATTCCTGAGTTCGTGTTCAATGAAGTCGACTAAAATAATTGAATTTCTCACAATAATTCCAGCACCCGCAATAAATCCGATCATCGATGGGGCCGTAAACACGGCACCAAAAAGCGCGTGACCAGGCAAAATTCCAATGAGGCTGATCGGAATCGGCGTCATGATCACGAGCGGCACCAGAAAGCTTCGAAACCACCCTAAAACCAAGATGTAGATAAGAACGAGTACCACAGCAAATGCACTTCCGAGGTCTCTAAAAACTTCGTAAGTCATGAACCATTCACCGTCCCATTTGATAATCGCGTTTTGGGTGTTCCACGGAATTTCGGCGGTTTGAGTGGGATACTTAATCTTGGGAGACAGCCCAGCGATTTGATAAACTGGCGCCTCGCCCCCATGAATTTCAGCGAATACGTAATTCACGGGCCTTAAGTTCTTTCTCATCAGCGTGTTCGTCTCGCGCACAATCGAAGGTTTCAGCACCTGTGATGCAGGCACAACCCCAGTTTCAAACGAAGGCATTGAAAGTTTTTCAAAGGGGTTGGCACTCGAGCGCACCAAATTCGCAACCGAGAGGTCGATTGAGACCGGCTCAGAGCTAGTCGAATCATTGAGTGCGCCCAGTGACACTTCTGAAAACACAAAACGCCCTAAGCCCACGAGCTGGTCTGAGCGAGTTCCAAGCACTCCGCCCTTCAATTGATCATAGAGATAGAATTTTCGCGGTCGAGCGGCACGCCACGAATAATCAACGTCAACTAACCCTGAATGCCCAGAAAAAATCGCCCGAAGCTCGTCGCCCACTCGTTGTCTCTCGTGCTCAGAAGGGCCATAAATTTCGGCGACAATCGTGGCCATCACAGGGGGCCCTGGCGGTACCTCTAAAACGCGAGTGATGGCATCTTTTTCTTTGCCAAATGCGATCACTTCGGCCCGAATTTCTTGAATGATGTCGTGACTCTTGATTTTACGTTCATCTTTATCAGTCAACTCTACCTGTAAATCATTGAGGGCTTCGCCCCTTCTCAAGAAGGTGTGCTTCACCATTCCTGAAAATGAATAAGGGGCCGGTTCACCACCAAAAATCTGAACTCGCTTAATCTCTGGGTTTTTTACTAATTTTTCGGCTAGCTCGGTCGACCACTTCGCACTTTGCTCAAGCGAAGTCGTGGTGGGATAATCAATCAAAACTTGAAATTCGTTTTTATTATCAAAAGGCAACATCTGCACTTTAACTGCCCGAAAATAGAGCGTTGAAGTGGCGGCAACCAAGAGAACTAGAGTGAAAACGCCCAACTGAATGGCATAGCGTTTTTTTCCAAGCAAAAGATTCATCGACTGACAATAAAGTCGATCCATGAGGCTTTGCTTCTTTTTCGAACCCAGGTTATCAATCTCGTTAGCGCCATCGCCCGAGTACACACTTCGCGAGTGATTACCCAGAAGTTTGACAGCTGCCCAAGGAGTGACGATAAAAGCGACCAATAAAGAGAGAATCATCGCGAGACTGGCTCCAACCGGAATGGGCCGCATGTAAGGGCCCATCAATCCTCGCACAAACGCCATCGGTAAGACCGATGCGATCACGGCAAACGTGGCCAAAATAGTGGGATCACCCACTTCGGCTACGGCGCGAATCGTCGTGGCAATTAGTTTTCCTTTTTTATTCTCTTTCAAATGGCGTTCAATATTTTCGACAACGACAATGGCATCGTCAACTAGTATTCCGATTGAAAAAATCAAAGCAAAAAGAGTGACCCGATTGAGCGTGTAACCCAAGAAATAATACAGAGCGAGAGTCAGAGCCAACGTGACCGGAATCGCGATGGCAACTACTAGCGACGCACGAATGCCCATAAAAATAGCGATCAAAACAGTCACCGAGAATGTCGCAAGAAGTAAGTGCTCAATGAGCTCATTTGATTTAGCTGCGGCACTCGCGCCATAGTTGCGCAGTATCGACATTTCAACGCCTTTCGGAAGCGATGCCGAGAATGACTGAGCACGCTCAAGGATTTCATTGGCAAGCGTCACAACATTTGTGCCTTTGCGCTTTGCAAAAGCGATTGAGACGGCATTTTTAACTGAAGTTTTTGACTGATCGTTTGTTTTTCCGACCAACAATGAAATTCGAGCCCTCTCTTCGGGGCCTTCTTTGACCTCAGCCACATCTCGAATGCGCACGACGCGGCCAGCCCGCTGTCCAACGGCAATCGCTTCAATGTCTTGAGTTGATGAAATTCTTCCGCCAATTTCAACATCGTAGACTTCGGTCGTACCCCAATTTTTTCCGGCAGGTGCATTCACATCATTCACTTGTAAGGCCTGAGCTACCGACAAGAGGGAAACCCCAGCTTGATTCAATCGATTCGGATCAACGACTACGCGTACGGCGCGCTTTCGCCCTCCCAAGAGTTCAACTCGGCTGAGATCAGGTGTGCTTGCGAGCTCTTTCGCAAGAGGCGCAACCAGAGTTCGCAACTGATAATCATCGACGTTATCACCGCTGAAGGTCATCACCAAGAACGGCACGTCATCGATTGAGAACGATTTTACCTCAGACGGTTGCGCAATGCTCGGCAGACTCGCTCGAAGAGTGAGAAGCTTGTGGTGAACTTTGACTAAGCTTGGTTCCATCGGTTCGTTCACTTTGAAACGTACGGTAACTAAGCTCCAGTTGGGGCGGCTGGTTGAGTAAACGTACTCGACGCCTTCTAGGCCCCACACTGCTCTTTCAATCGGCTCAGTGACTAACCGTTCAACTTCGCCGGCCTCTGCACCCGGGACCATCGTCTGAATGTCAATCATCGGCACTGAAATCTGGGGTTCTTCTTCTTTTGGAGTCAGAAAAACAGCCCCAACTCCGAGCAAGATACTCACCACCGCAATAACCGGAGTTAATTTTGAAGTGATGAAAGTCTTAGCTAATCGCCCAGCTAAACCCTGACTCTCTTTTTTTTGTTCAATCATGTGATTCTCCATTTTTGTTTTGAATGATTCTACTATGGCCAGAGTGATCGGAAAGAACCACCTGAGCATTCAGGTATTCAATCTCGGCATTCTCTAGTGCTGATAGAAGGTCAGTTCTTCGATTGAGAACTTCTGCAAACTGCAGTGCGTTCATCGCGCCACTATTGAAAAGTTTCTTAGCAACTTCTGTTTGCTCTGCCAAAAGGCGAGAGCTATCACCCAAAAGTCGTAGCCCCTCTTCGAGGGCTTTGGTCGCTTCTCGATTTGCTAGAACTTCGATCGTTTCATGTAACTTCGCTTCGTCGATTCGGTCGTGAGCCGCAAGACTACTCGATTGAGCCTGATGAACGGCACCGTAATCTGAGGCTGAGAATAAGTTAAATTGCAAATAGGCGCCCGCTGTGTGCGACACCCCGGTACCGCGATCACCATGATTTAACGCGCTTTCAGCAAAAAGCCCTACGCGCGGCAAGAACCTCGCCTTTTCAAGGGTCACCATGCGATCTGATGCTTGAGAAGCCACTTCCATGCTTTGAAATTTCAAGGAGCCGAGCCTGGCAGCAGTGGGAGCATCGCCTGCCCGAGAATCGCCTGACACTGAAGTAAAGTATTTTTGAGAAAACGAAATGAGCTCACTGTCACGCGGAGTCCATTTTTCGGGCAGGCCACTGGCCATGCTAGTGATTGCTCCATAATAAGCGCTTATTTTGGCACGTTTTTCGGCGTGTGACCCCATAATCTTGTTTTTAAGACCCTGAAGTCCCAAAAGCCCCGAGTACCCCACTGGGTTACTTTTAGACCCTAGGTGATACCGAGACAGCACGTCAGAAAGTAGTTTATCGAGCTCATGAAGTCCTTTAGTGGCTCGCTCTTGAATCGCAATACTCTGGTAAGCTCTAGCCACCTCAAGGTAGATCGCATTTTTTGTCGCTTTTTCTTCTAATTCTTTGGCTTGCACTTGAATCTGGGCGATCTGCGTTTGAGCAACCCTCATGCCACCCTCGAAAAGTGGAAAATTTACTCCCAATGCAACTCTCTCGCTGAGCTGTGCATCTGGTTGATTCAGTAGGGTTGGCGAAAAATCTGCCGCCGAAATTTCTCTTTGACTCAATTTTGAGAAAAGAGCCGCACCGGGATCATTAGACGCGTATCCTTTGGCGTCTAGGTACAAAACTGGAAACCAATGCCTACTAGCCCTCGCGGCGCCCGTCACTGCAGCGTCAAGTTCATTTTTCACTGCTTTTTCTGATGGGGTATTGCCCTCAACTCGTGCCCAGACTTCAGAAAAGCTCAACTCAGACTGTGCGAGTGAATCTGAAGAATTTAAGAAAGCGAAGACACTCAGAAAAATAGCGGCAGCTGCGGGAATGGCCAAAACTGCTCGGTGGTGGTGGTGCATTTTTATTTTCATATTCTTCATTTTCCTTAGCAACTGTTTTTGACTCTTATCATTCTATCACTCTATCAGTCTAACATTCTAACGATCGTTAGACTATTTAGCGTGAAGAGTTCCTTCTTGTCAAACAGTTTGTCAGTACATTTTTTTTGGGTTTGTTTTAACTATCATTCCGGCGACTTCCTGAATCACCGGCTGGTTGATTTTTCTAGTGAAAGGCCTTGGGCGTAAAGGTCAGTCACCCCTTCTTTTAGACGAGCTGCCTTAAAACCTCGTTTTTTCAGAATTTTTACTGCCTCATTAGCTTGCAAGCAGTGACTGCCGCGGCAGTAGGTAATGATTTCTTTATTTTTGGGCAACTCTGAAAGCCGTTTTTTCAGATCTTCTAGCGGAATTGACTGGGCAAACGGAAAATGGCCTGCCGCAAACTCATCACGGGGTCTGACGTCGATCAAAACGATCTCGCCTCGTTTAGCTTTCTTAAACACCTGATCAAACGAAAGCGTGCTAGTGTCATCGACTACTCGCCCCTGCTCATTCAAGGTGTTTGAAAATTCTTTATACTGGTTCTCAGCCAAAGCGCGCAGCCTCAGCCAAAGTGCCGTGATGTCTTCATTTGCCAAGCTATAGACGACGTATTTTCCGTCTTTTCGAGTTTCAACTAACTTGGCGTGCCTCAATTCTTTTAAGTGCGCACTGGTCAGCTTAACGCTCATGTCAGAGCGCAGCGCCATTAACTCGACTGTTTTCTCACCCTGCGAGAGCAGATCGAGTAGTTCTAATCGTTTTGGACTAGAAACGGCTTTTCCGATGCGGGCAATTTGTTGATAAACAAAGTCTCTCAGTTCATGTGAGTTCATTCCAACAATTATTAGAATAACAAACGACTTTTCGCAACTGCTGATTTTGAGTGCGGTTAGTCGCCTTGCCCTTCGTGATAGACAAACCGATGAGAGACCCAGTTAAGGATTTCTGAAAGCGGCTCTCTCATTTTTTTCGACTGCTGGGGTGAGTTAGCTAGCATTTGCATGACTTCTCCTTGACTCGGAACAAAGAGCTCTGCACAAGTAGTCACCCAGACCTCGGGCGTTAGGTTTTCTGACGGAATCTGCGAGAACGTTGGCCCAAATAGAATCTGCGCGGCATTGCCGCCCGCCCCTTGGGTAGCCTGAAGGGCATGGGCAGTAAGATCAAGCTGTAAAAACCAATAGAAATCTTCTTGAGCATTGAGTGACTTTACTGGCAATACATCGTCACCATAGACAATATCTTCGAAACTGCTTGACCGAACAAGCACAACTTTAGACCACTGGCTTTGAGGTTTCGACGCGTCGATGCGGTACCCTCCCGAGGGGCGCAGATCAATTCCGTCATCTTGGCCGTATTTGGTCACCATTTGCTTCAAATTCTGTAAATTTCGGCTCAGCATTTCAGCCGGATAACCGTGCTTCTGGCACAAATCGGCGGCACGGGTTAACTCTTGAATCGCAATTTCGGCGCTGTCAGATTCACCAGACTCACTCGGCGCAAGAGACTCGCGAGAGCCTGAGTGAGAGTTTTTCCAGAATGGAGCGGAGCAAGCACTCACGACATCATTCAGCTCGGTGTACTCATCGCTAGAGTCGCGTGCACTTTCGGTGTCGGTGACCGCGAGAAATTCGGCCGCGAAAGTGCTCTTTTCAAACTTAACGAGTGAGCCACGAGTTTTGAGGTGCTCATCAACACAGCTGGCAATGCTGGCACCGTTTAATTGGGGGGCTGGCTTCACAATCGATTGAGTGACTTCATTCGACAAGCTGAATGCCTTTTCGATTTTTTGAAGGTGTTGGGGCACTGCAGATGGGGGGTCAGAAAGCAGTTGGGTTACGTTGACGATCGCAATAGTCTCAGTCACCTGAGAGTGAACTCGGCGCCGATAAGTGCCTTCAGAAAAATTCGCCCGATCGGTCAAAATCAATCGATCGAGATTTTTGGTCATTTCCGGGTGAGATTGAATCCAAGTGTAAACCGCGTCTACTGTTTGAGATTCGGCTGAAGGCTCTCGAAGGTTCGTGAGGGTTTCAAAGGGCTCGAATCGTGCGGCTCTCAACTTTTGCTGAGTCAGCAATTCGGCCACCGCACGTGGCCGGTCTTCGGGTGCTCGGTCTTTCATTACCCAGCAGACTTCGAGGTGCTGAACCGGCAATTCAAGACGTTCACAGGCTGAGAAAGGCAATGAATTCAATAATGTGATAAGTATTGTGAGCATGAGAACGGGGTCTTAGCATAGTTGACTTAAATAATCAACAATTACCAGTTTCACTCACCTCACACTACCGCGCTCAACTGATCATAGAGCTTCTTGAGCCGCGGGTAGTGTTGCTCGCGAACACGCTTAAGCACAGCGTTTGCCACCTCTTCTTCGTAGGCATGCGAAGTCAGGTTGCGGTCATCTACCAATAGACTCCAAGCATCGACCCCCTCACTATTGACGTCGTCGCTTATCCAACCCAATTCAAACGCCGCCTGAAAAGCTTGTCTTGGTGACCCCACCGTTTTATTGTGCGCGACCATTCGTTTTTGAAGTGTTTTCCAACTCAGCTCAAAACAAAATTCAAAGGCTTGAATAATTCCGGCCTTGTCACGGTCATTTACTACAGGCTCATCTAAGAACTCTTTCAGCTTATTTAGTGCCTTTCCAAACGAAATGAGACTATTGTGACGCGGTTGATTCATAAATCACGATTCCTTCTGAAACTATTTTATCCCTAATCGCCCCCTGACACTCATTCAAATTGATGAGATCGACTTGGTAAACCGAAGGCGGATTTTCAATCATTTGCGTTCTGAAACTGGCCCAGGATTTAGCATCATTCAACTCAAATGCGAGATCAAAATCAGAATTAGACCTCACCTCTGAGCCTCCCCCCGCCTCGCCAACCTCAGTCGAAGTCATTCGGCCCCGAGAACCAAAAAGCCAAACCCTCGTGACAATCAAACCCGAATCTTTCGCTCGCTCAATCGTTTTTCGAAGGTGCTGAGGCAATGCCTCAAATCGCTCTTTTACCGAAAGTGAACCGAACCCTGCTGTTTTTGCCGTCCATACCATTTGTTATCATCATGCCTACAGTTATCAAAAATAACAACTCGGGTTAAGAAACGAACCGGTATGGCCACTTTTCTAGCGGGGGAAATCTTTTCCAGTAATCCGGCGAATAAAATGCGGCGCCTTGATTGATTCTGGTTCATATCCCGTCGCGAGATTAATCTGGGCAAATCCCAACTCAAATACCTTGTGAGAAAAATCAATTCCGCTAATATTAGGGCCCAGAGAAACGTCGATATAAATAGGCGTTTGTTGATCGATCGTAAAAGCGGCCGATAAAAATTCTTGAGGACTCGAGAACATTCGAATACTGAGGCCCCTTGCCTTCGCTTCAAACTCCCAGACAGGATGTATCAAAAAAGTATCATCGTCTACCAAGCAAAGGTCATAACGAACCCTATTGTCAGTCGACCTAACAGAGTTTTCGCCTGTCGAAACTGGACGAAAAATCAATTCGGCGTCGGCATCAACGGTGGGGCCAGACACAGGAGTTAAGTTCACTGAAATAGGGACAAAAGCAGCCATGCTCTTGGGGATTAAACTAACCCCAAGTTTTTCGCAGTTTTCGAGAGTACGTTTTTCTTCAAAACGACTCGTTACCAAAATGCTCTGATCGCCAATGCCTAACTCATCAATCAAATCGATGCCAGTTCTAATTCCTCCTGCTACAACTCTACCTGGAATAGGGAACCCATCGAAAACGACTTATTTGATCTTGAATTTGCGGCCAAAGTGTATTTGCGCGACGAGCCGTGCGCTATCACTCAGATCAGGCATTTTCAAAATCACCACACGAGTGTGTTCGCCAAACAGTCATCACTGGGTTGGTAGCTGGCTGTCGAGAGAACCGAAGGCAATAAATCACTTCAAATACCACCCTGAATCGCATCATTTTGATGCGATTTCTGACAAAATATGATGTGACTTGGCAACCATGGCATTTGACGGATTACTGATTACCGAAATTTTTTGCAGCCTTCAAGGTGAGACCTCGCTTTCAGGGGTACCTTTTACCTTTGTGCGCCTAACGGGTTGCAACCTTCGCTGCAGTTATTGCGATTCGACTTACGCCTTCAAAGGTGGCACTCGTCAATCACTCGATGAAGTCACTGAACGGGTCAGAAAATTCTACCCAAAAAATGTTTTAGTGACGGGCGGCGAACCGTTGCTGCAAAGAAATACCGCAGCGCTTTGCGATCGATTGGCTGACCTGGGTTACACCGTCTCAATCGAAACCCATGGAGAAGTGTCTATCGCGCCTGTCGCAAAACGGCATCGAATCATCATGGACATTAAAACTCCCGGCAGTCTCATGAATCGAGGTCAACACGTTCACAATTTTCCGTTACTAAAATCGACCGATGAAATTAAGTTCGTCATCACCTCGAAGTGCGATTATCATTGGGCCAAAGACCTGATTCTAGGGGGCACCCTGCCCGCCTGCGAGATTCTCTTTTCGCCAGTCATTGGTAAACAAAGTGACTACGAATTGCGCTGGCTAGCAGAAGCCATTCTCGCTGACCGACTGAATGTGAGATTGCAAACTCAATTGCACAAACTGATCTGGGGAACCGAAACCACGGGAGTTTGAATTGCACCCTCGAAATTAACGAAAAGAACGCTTGAATCGCCCTGAGCGGTTGTCTAGAGTTGAGTCAACTCACCATGAATCACCCTCACGAACCCGAACCGATCTCAGGCGCTTGCTATTGCCAAGGCATTCGCTTTGAAGTGACTGGAAAAATTGCCGCTCCGTCGCACTGCCACTGCGCAGACTGCTAAAACGCTGCTTTCGGCTTCAAAGCTATTTTTTACTGTCGCAAACCTCAGAGCTCCGCCGACGATTTTAGCAACCGAACACGTGAGCTACGAAGAGCGAGTGCCGTGGTTTCAGTTTCAAGATTCACTTCAGAAATTTGAAGGCAAATCTCAGAACCTCATTGTCCCTGCGATTTCGACCGGCACTTTACACCACGTAGAACTTTACGTTTCTGACTTAACCAAATCGTTTGAGTTCTGGAGCTGGCTACTCACCGAACTGAATTACCGGTCATTTCAAAAATGGAACAGCGGCTTCAGTTTTCTAAAAGAAAGCACCTACCTTGTTTTTGTTCAGACTGAAGAGAGATTTCTCGACGTCGCCTACCATCGCAAGCGATCGGGACTCAATCACCTCGCCTTTCACATTGAGTCGAAGACTGAACTCGAAGCGTTACAGAAAAAACTCGAGTTAAAAAAAGTATCGTTCTTATATCAAGACAAGAGCAAAGACACTCTTAATAATACACTTTTTTTTGAAGACTGTGATCGCATAAAAATAGAATTGGTGGGACCTATCGATACGGGCTCTCGCTCAGATAAACCGACGATCACATTTTTTGAACCAGCTGTAAACTGAATCAGAGTACGCACTCCCATGGCATGACTCGAATCGCCCCCTCTTGAAAGCCTTTTTCACAAGAGGTAAGACAAATAGCATTCCCATTTTCTCGTGTTGCAAGTGCACTCAAAAAACGCAAATGGTAGTCATGGGGCACCGGTTCTTCAGAAATTTTCCTAAAAACCGGCGGGCGATTACCAGTTTGGGTGATTAAGTGAACAAGCTCGCCCTTTGGTGATTCAGCATATTCTAACTTTTCTGATCTGTCGCAAAAAGAAGCATCAGCGAGAGCTTCGTTTACCAGTGTAATATAGATGCATGCGAGGTGAATCGCCACATCATGCAAAGGATTGGAAACTTTCAATAACGAGAGAAAAAAAGCACTGTCAAATGGAAGAAAAATATCTAAAGCAGCAGTTCCATATCGATTTGAAATTCGATGAATGATCATGAGATCTTCAAGCCCAATGAGATGTTTCTCAAAAACGCTCCGAGTGCCACCCGTTTTCTTTAAAATTCGTGAAAACGTGGGTAATTCGCCCATGGCCAGAATTTCAGCTATCGCATTGAGAATACCTAAGGCCAATTGTGGCCTTGGATTTTTTGAAACAGCAATCAAGAGGTCTCGAAAAACATAACTTTCGATCATCGCATTCCAATAGGATGCCATCTCGCTTTCTTTTCTAACGGCAAAGGTTCCTGGCATGCCTCCGTTTTTAAGGTAGCGCAAGAATTCTTTTCGCTCCACCCGAGGCTTGTCGAACGCCTTTTCCCAGGGCGATTGAAGCCCCACAATTTCAAGAGTTTCGGCACAAGTCAGTGGAAACATAGTAACTGTTTTGGCCCTACCGGTTAAGGACTCTCGAATCAGAGTTCTTTTTGAAAAACGAACAGAACCGGTTAAAATGTATTTTCCAGGTCGTCTATTTTGATCAATGTCTACCTTGATCGCATCAAAAATCGGTGGTGCCTTCTGTGCTTCGTCAATAATACAGGGAGGCGAAAGTACCGCGTTCGGATTTTTGTTGGCAAGCTCTACTGCTTCAATCTTATCCAGAGTTACGTATTCAAAATCCTTAAGGCTTCTTAGTAATGTAGACTTGCCCACTTGTCTAGGGCCAATCAAACAAATCGCAGGCCAGAACTTTGCCGCTTTGCTTACTTGTAATTGAATTCTTCTTAGTCTTATGGGTGGCATCTACCTTTGTATAGTACCCTATTTTTTTTGCCTCAGTCATTAAAAAAAACAGTGGCACTTAAAAAGTGCCCGGTTGCGCCGATGACAATCAAACGCTCCCTCAGTTCAGCTGAATGGCGGGGCTAAATTAGCTGACTCAGATTGGACGATAAACGCGGTTACAGTCTATTCTATTGCGATAGGTAGAGTTGCTGGTTACTCTATTTTCAGTATGAAACGTCCCGATAAATATTTAAAAAGGGGTTACTCAACCATGAGTCGATGCAACTTCACTTCACCAACTAACCCAATACTTTTGAAAGCGCTGACCCTCGCTATGATTCTGATTCCTACCCTAAGCACCACGGCCTCACAGACAGTAACATCACAAGGATTAAACTCACCCATTATGACCTACCAAAAACCCGAGCCGATTATTTCTGACCTGGCCGTCGCCATGGAATCTCCTGCCTTACTGAGAAACTCAACGGGCACCCACCTGTTTAAGATCTATAACGAACGTTACCCAGACCTCGACCACTTTGTCAGGCCCGTGGTGAAAGTTGCAGGACACCGTTTTTTTGCCAACAGCACCGTCGACTACCGCTCGGGTTACAATAAAAAACTCGTGATTCTCGATGTGAAAACCAAAAAAGAAAAAGAAGTGATTTTTCGAAAAAATTCAAAATTTTGGTCGCCACAGCTTTCGCCTGACGGAAAACTCTTTGCGATCAGGGTCGAAAACCAGGGCAAACTTGAACTTTGGATGGGAGAAACTGAAACTGCTAAAGTAAAGCAAGTCAAAGGCGTCAACCTTCAAACGTTAACACCCAGTAGTCCCTTTGAATGGATCAACAATAAAGAACTGCTCGCCGGTCACCGAGTGAACGAGAAAGTGAACTTGAACCCAGTGGTTCCGGTTGGGCCAAACGTTCGAGAAACCGGTGCTGGCGCAAAACAAAACCGCACCTATCAAGACTTGATCAAAAACGAAGGCGACGCTGAGATTTTTAGAAAGTACATCACCACTCAACTAGTGAAAGTGAATGCAAAAACTGGAGCAATATCAAAACTTCGAAAACCAATCCTACTAGACGACTTTGCAGTCTCGCCCGATAGTCAATGGATTCGAGTGAGTGAATTCACTGGCGAAACGTCAACCGTGGTGCCCTCCGGTTTTTTCGCGAATCGAGTCTCAATTTGGAGCAAAGACGGTAAAAAGACACTCGAATGGACATCGCGAGAAACCATTGAAAACCTACCCATTCAAGGGGTACCCACAGGACCACGCAGTTACCGATGGCTCGCCACCCAACCATCGACCATTCTTTATGTTGAAGCACTAGATGGTGGCGATTGGAATACTAAAGTCGATTTTCGAGACCGGCTCATGATGGTCGCGGTCAACGAGAAGGGTATTTCGAAACCCACCGAAATCATCAAACTCAAAAATCGTTACATGGGGCTTTCGACAATTGACCTCAATGGCCAAGAACTTTTTGTTAGCCAGTATGACCGCGATAAAATGTGGATGACGACTGACTGGGTTGGCCTGAATGGCAAAGTGACCAAGCAACTCTGGAGTCGCTCTCTCAACGATGAATACGGCGACCCAGGAAATATGGTCACCGAACCCGATGAATCGGGCTGGCGAACCGTATTTTACTCAAAAGATGATAAGAAAAACACTTGGGTTTATCTTGACGGCCAAGGTGCAACTACAGACGGCGAATTGCCGTTTTTGCGAAAATTTTGCCTTGAAACCGGAGAGACTGAAGAAATTTTCAGATCAGCAAAAGACGCTTACGAGTCTTTTCTATTTTTTCTGCCCAACCCGCGACTATCGGCTGCGGGTCAGAAGGCAGCGCCGATGATGGGCCAAACTATTTTTCTCACTTCGTTTCAAACAAAGTCAGTCGCGCCGATGTACTACTTGAGAACCGGCGGCAAGAGCGAGCTCACGGTATTCTTGAAAGAACCGAATGCCTGGGAAATTTTCACTAAAGTAAAGAAAGAGCTACTCAAGTTTGAACGAGCAGACAAAGTCAAGCTCACCGGTGTTTTGTATTATCCAAGCGATTATGTTGAAGGCAAAAAATATCCGGTGATTGTCGACGCTTACCCCGTCGAATACACAGATGCCTCGACAGCAGGTCAGACGAGAGGCACCACCAACACTTATTCACGCCCCAGTGGTTCAGACGTTCGATTCTTTACCCTTCGCGGCTACGCTGTTTTAAGTCACGCTCAAATGCCCGTTGTTGGCCCCCCCGAGACCGTAAACGACACGTTCATTGACCAGATCAAAATGAATGCCGAAGCGATTCGTACGGCGCTAAAAACTAACGGCATTTCTGATGGCACTGGCTTAGGAGTTATGGGGCACAGCTATGGCGCTTTCATGGTCGCAAACCTACTGACTCATTCAGACGTATTTTCTGCCGGAATTGCACGCAGTGGAGCTTACAATAGAACCCTCACACCCTTCGGATTTCAGTCTGAGCGAAGACCTTACTGGGCCGCGCCTGAAACCTACATGAAAGTGTCGCCGTTTCACTCGGCCAATCAAATGAAACGACCCCTCTTACTCATTCACGGCGAAGTCGACGAAAACTCGGGTACATTCACCGTGCAATCTGAGCGGTACTTTGACGCGATCAGCGGCAATCTCGCTGCGACGCAGGCCAAAGCACGACTGGTCGTATTGCCTTACGAAGGTCACGGGTACCGCGCCCGTGAATCCGTGAGGCATGTGCTCTGGGAAATGTTTCAGTGGGCCGATCGCTACTTGAAAAAATAGTTGGCAACTGGCGCAAGTTTGAGAGAAAAGCGCCTAATGACACCTTCAACTGCCTCGGCCATAAAAACATTAAAACAGATCAATGCAGAGTTTCTTGCTCACCACGTGAAAAGAGAAGACCTGTTTTGGGTTACCTACATGGGAGTTGAAAAAGATTCATCGAAGCTCGAAAGAGCAACCGATGAAATGAAGCAATACCTTTCGCACCCTGATCGACTCAAAGAAGTCCGCGCATCGATAGCGGCAAGAAAACAAGAAAAGACTGGCGGCGCAAACGAGGCAGCGCGAGCGAAAGAACTTTTCGCACTTGAGGGCTGGCAAAGTCTTTTTTCGGTTACCCGAATTGAAAGCGAGTTAGGCCAGAAGCTGCAGTCTCAGGTCATTGAACAAGAAGCCGCTATTCATCAAAAACGCGCTGAACTCAAACTTCACTACGTTGACGACTCTCAAAAAGAGATCGAAGCTTCGACAAATGTTTTGCGCACTCACATTGCGGCGTCAACCAGCGAAACTATTCGAAAATCTTCGCACGCAGCCATGCTCAAGCTTGAGCAATGGGTACTCGCTTCTGGCTTTATTGAAATGATCAAAAAGCGCAACGAATTTGCACGAGCTCTAGGTTTTCAGAATTATTTTGAATACCGGGTGCAACTGAACGAACGCATGAGCGTTAAAGAACTTTTTGAGATCTTAGATGAGTTTGAGAAACTCACTCGCGATGCTTGTTTTCGACAAAACGAATTACTTGCGAAAAAAAAAGGTAAAGACGCCATTCTAGCACATAACATTCGGTACGCTTTTTCGGGCGACGCCTCGATTCAGCTAGATCCTTACCTTCCGTTTCATGCCGCACTCGAGCGCTGGATAAAGAGTTTTTCTCGTCTTGGCATTCGCTACCGCCAGGCCGTACTTTCACTCGACTTACTCGATCGCAAAGGCAAATACGAAAACGGATTCATGCACGGTCCCTCACCTTGCTACTTCGACGGTGAGAAATGGAATCCCGCGCGCATCAACTTCACTAGCAATGCATCACCGTCGCAGGTGGGCAGTGGTCGCGACGGACTTAGAACTCTCTTTCACGAAGGTGGCCACGCGGCGCATTTTTCAAATATCACTCTCAATTCGCCTTGTTTTTCACAAGAGTATCCGCCCACTTCGATGGCCTACGCCGAAACGCAATCGATGTTTTGCGATTCCATTTTAAATGACGCTGATTGGTTAAAGCTTTACGCCAAGAATAAAAAAGGCGAGACGGTACCTGATGACATCATTCGGTTAGTCTTAACGAGCGACCAACCTGCGAGAGCGTTTTCTGAGCGATCGATTCTGGTAGTACCAGTTTTTGAGCACCGCCTTTACTCGATGAGCGACGATCAATTGACTGCTGAGTCGATTACGCGACTTGCTCGCGACTGTGAGAGAGAAATTTTGGGAGTTGAGAGCCCTCGTCCGCTGCTCTCGATACCGCATTTACTGAGCAACGAACAAGCGTGTTCGTATCAAGGCTATTTACTGGCTCAAATGGCGGTCGATCAGACTAGAGGCTATTTCTTGAAAAAATATGGATACCTCACCGATAATCCCCATGTTGGCGCTGAGATTTCAAAACACTACTGGGAACCCGGCAATTCGATTAGCCACAATGCGACCATTCAGTCACTCACTGGCAGTCGTTTGTCGGGCAAAGATCTCGCAGCCAGGTGCAACTTAGATAAAGACGAACTTTGGGCCTTAGCCAAAAAACAAATCGAACGAGTGCAAGCGGCTCGCCCAACGACTGAGTCAGGCACAGCCGACTTGGATGCGACAATCAAAATCGTTCATGGCGAAAAACTGATCACTGACAATTCAAAGGGCATGAAGAAAATGTGGGCAGATTTTGAAGCTTGGGTTCAGGGGTAGCGATAGCTACTCCCAGAGCCACTGATGTCAAAAATAACCGGTGACTGTAAAATAGGCAAGGATGTTGTAAATTATGCAGTCACTGCATTTCTTGCAAGCGCCTGAGATTACGACTTTGGTGTCAACGAAACCGGAGCATTCGGAATTTTTGCTTTCAACTCTGCGAGCGTTAACTCGCGGGTTTTTCCGAGCTCGAGATCGCCCAATTCTAAAGCACCAAACGAGATGCGTTTGAGTCGCGTGACTTCGTGACCGACCTCTTCGCACATTTTTCTAATCTCGCGATTTTTTCCTTCTTTGAGAACAATCTTAAAATGAGTTTCTTTGCCGCTAGCCTTTAAAATTTCGACTGACTCGGCTTTGAGGTGATCGCCCAAAACTTGAACTCCACCGATGAGTGCTTGTGCTTTTGTGGCAGTTAACTCACCTCTGACGGTCACCACATAGGCTCTCGGTATTTCATTCTTCGGATCAGTCAACCAAGCTGACAGTTTCGTGTCATTCGTTAAAATCAATAGACCGGTCGTGGCTTGATCAAGCCTACCGACGGCGTGTAAGCCCTGTTTGGGTTCGTCGACCAGATCAAAAATGGTCGGGCGACCTTGCTCGTCGCTTCTCGTGGTCACATATTTCTTAGGTTTATGCAGTAGCAAGATTCGCAGGCCAACCTTTGCAGGCTCAACTCCCAAAATTTTGATGTGATCTTTCTCAAGCGAAACCAAGGCCAAAGCGTTTCGAGGGTACAATCCATTGACAGTGACTTTTTTTTCTTTCACCAAAGCGGCCGCCTGGGTTCGCGAGGCTAAACCCATTTTTGAAAGGGCCCGTTCTAGCGGTATTTTCTTTGTCGATTGAGTCATGAGAGCTGACACCCTTTTTGCTGATCTTCTCATGATGGCCGCTACCAGATCAATTGGTCATTGAATACAGCGACATTCAAAAGTACACCTACTCTCTAGAAAGTAGACGCTTCGATGAAACTTTGGATTTTTGATCTGGATGGCACCTTGGTCGACTCATTTTCGCACTACTTCAAGGCGCTTGAAGACATTTTCACCGAATATGGCAAAGTTTTTGACAATAGTTTGGGGCATGCCGCACTCACCGACCCCTTGCCTCAGTTTTTTGAAAAACACCTAGGCAAGGAGTTGGCACTAGAGGGGCTCGAAAAACTGCAGCAAATGAGCAATGACCACGCGAAAGATGTTCGCCCCTTTGAAGGAATGATCGAAACCATAGAAGGCCTCATCAAACAAGGCAAAGACGTCGCTATCTGGACTAACCGAGACCTGCACTCGGCAACCCTCATCATTCAAGCATCTAAACTCGACAAGCTCTTTAGTTGCGTCGTGAGCGGAACTTGCGTGACGCTCAGAAAACCCCACCCAGAAGGCATTCTTCGAATCGCAAAACAGTTCAACTGCGAACTCAAAGACGTCACCGTCATTGGCGACCACGAGCACGATGTGCAAGGGGCCAAAACAGCTGGGGCCCGTGCAGTTCGGGCAAGCTGGCATTCTTACTGGCAGGTCGCCCCTTGTGAAACGGCCGATCACCAGTTTTTTGGAGTCTCAAATTTCAGCCAGTGGGTTTTGGGTCAGATTGCAACCAACTAAAATCATTAAGGTAGTCACCAAAAACCGATCTTTAACCGACCTGACAAAGATAAAACTTGATCGTTTTTGTTATTTATTATAACTAACCGCGTCACCCAAGAGGCGCGAATGCAACTGACCCATCGACTACCTAGCCTGCTAGCCTTAACAGCAACCCTACTGAACTTCAGTGGCTGCGTGCTCGACTCGATTAACAATGGGTACCCGAGCATTTACGGATCAGAAAATCCCTCTACTGTTCAGGTTCATTGGAGAGCAAAACTGCAAATGACAACTGACTGCCGTGGTAGTGTCGCGGCTCTACCGAAAGACACGTCCATCAGGCTTGAAGGTGGCTTGATTCATTACTCGAATCCAGACGAATCACTAACGCTCAATTTGATTTCGACCGCACCACTCACCACTCGACCTTTACCCCTAGAGAGTTTTGCCCAAGTGGGCGACGACGGCGTGATCGAAGTGCAATTTGACCTGACTAACACGAAATCGTTGAGAGACCTCCGCGAGGTTTCGCAAATGACGTGGATGGCCTCGGCTACACTTCTCGATCTCTCAAGTGATCCCTACGGAATATTTTTCGGCGGCGATATCGGCACAACCGTCACTTACCAAGAAAGTGAGGGCACCGGTACTTTTTCAATCATCAATGATGAACCCGTCGTAGTGATCTTGGCCCCTGGAGCCCTAGATTGCGCTGCTCAAAATCAGCCTCATTGACAGCTGACAACCGACTTCGTTTCGCAAAGATTCGTGCAGGCATTGTAACTTGAACCCACCACACAAGTGCTACCTTGTTTTGCATACTGGGTCTCACCTATGTGATTACTCGATCGATCAAGAACCGTGAGTTGACTGAGCGCAGTCGCCGCGACGACTTCTGTCATCGTATTTTGATAAAACTCGTATCCAAGGGCGGCAGCTCCGCCTTGGTCGTTCCACAAGAAATTTACCGGGTAAGTGCCAGCAGTGAGGGTGATCGAACCGAGCCACCAATAGGCGAAGGTAGAACCTTGAGCACCTCCGACAAGACTAGACTCGAAAAGCCTTTTACCTCCAACAGAAAAGCCCATTCCATTGTCTGCAGCAATGCCAAAGACATATTCTCGAGTAGTGGGAGCCGTCAGACAAAAAGAAAGTTCGTAAAAATCATTAACCACCGCAGGATTAGGCTTGATCGAAATTGCGTTCATGCGTCCATTCCAAAAACCACCCGCCAACGGCGTGATACGGGTGATGCTTGCATTGGTACTGTCCGCCAAAGTACCGTTGGTATCTTTGTAGGGATAATTTGACGACTGACTAAACGAAAAAGCCCATGGACCGCTAGGCCCGTAGGCCCCATTCGTGTCGCCAACTTGTATCGGAAGAAATGAACCCGGTGTCGCAGTTGCATCCATTTTTGAACAAAAAAGATTTGAACTATCAGCTGTGTAAGTCGCCGGACAAGTGCAGACAAAGGTACAACTGACGCTCACATTCGTGACATTGGCGCCAGCGATCGTGCCCGTTGCGTTGCCAAGGGTGCAACTATAACTTGTGGGTTGGGTGGCAATTGAGACTGTGTAATGAGCACCCGTCGGAATGCTTGTGGTGAATAGGTAGTTACCACTGCTGGTGATGGGCGTTGTCACCGTTGGGTCATTCGTCACAGTTGGGCTGGTCACATTGTTTTTCAACACAAGCCCGGTGGCTCCGTTCAGAGCAACAGTCGCCCTCACGGTGTAGGTTGGAAGCGCAGTGCAACTCACGCTCACATTGGTGACATTACTTTCAGCAATGGTTCCTGAAGCGTTCGTGACCGTGCATGTATAACCCGCAGGCTGGGTGGCAATCGTAACCACGTAGCTTGCACCGCTAGGAATACTGGTTGCGAATAAGTAATTGCCGCTAGTAGTGATTGGCGTTGTTGCCGTAGCATCATTCGTCACCGTCGGACTGGTCACATTATTCACCAGCACAAGCCCAGTCGCCCCGTTTAGCGCGACGGTCGCTCTCACCGAATAAACCGGAATTGCCGCACAAGTGACCGATACGTTAGTCACATTAGCGTAGCTGATGGTTCCGCTTTCGTTTGATACTGTGCAGGTAAAGCCAGAAGGTTGAGTCGCAACCGAAACGGCGTAATTGGCTCCGCCAGTTAGAGTAGTCGCAAAAACATAATCGCCATCAGTGTTGATCGGAGTCGTCTCGGTCGGGTCATTAGCAACTGTGGAATTAGTCACGTTGTTGACAAGAACTAAACCAGTCGCTCCATTCAAAGTCACACGAGCACTCACCGAATACTGCTTTTGTGAGCACTCAACACTCACATTGGTCACATTGGCAAAACCAATGGTACCTGCATCATTCACCACTGTGCAGCTATAATCACTCGATACCGAAGTTACCGTCACTAAATACCTTGCACCACTCGGAAGGCTGGTTTTAAACAAATAATCGCCATCACTTTCGATGGGTGCACTCACCGTCGGATCATCGGCAATTATTGGATTAGTGACATTACTAACAAGTACCAAGCCAGTGGCGCCATTCAAAGTCACACGAGCGCTCACGGTATATAATTGCTCTTCTATTGCCGACGACGTGCTAGGAAAATTGAGTGGCAATCCGCAACCTGAAATGGCGAACGCCGATAACGCCGTCATCGGAGTCAATAAAAAACCGGAATTCAATTTTAATCTCCTCATTTTCACTAGCCTCAATCTTGAATGATGACGAATTCGACACGACGATTCTTGGCGCGACCTTCATCTGTTTTATTGTCTGCAATCGGCTGGGTTGGCCCAAACCCTTTGAATTCTAAACGACTCGCTTCGATTCCTTTTTCAACTAAATACTGACTTACTGCCTCAGAACGCGCTTGAGACAATTTCGTGTTTTTCTGTTCTTTGCCCACATTATCGGTATGACCCTCGATTCGAATCTTCAAGGTTTTACGTTCCTTCATTGCCGTCACAATTTTATCGAGTGTCGCAAATGAAACATCTTTAATAGTGGCCTTGCCTGTCATAAATTGAATGCCTTCAAGCTTTCCAATCAATTGCTCGATGGTTTTTCTCACCGGCGCTTCTTCGACGACCGGCTCTGGCGAAGGCGAAGGAGACGGGGTAACTGATGGCTCTGGAGTGGGTGATGGCTTCACTTCTGGCACTTCTTTAATGCGTTCTTCTGCAAAAGGCACAATCCGTATACCTATGGTATACTGTCTTGCCGAATAAGGAGCCCCCGGTAACCACTGATAGCCAAAATGAACGGCATCAATCAGGTTCAGTATGCCCATCTCTTTAAAGTGAAAGCGGTAATGAAAATTCACACTTCCCGAGAAGTAAGTGCCCCCAGCACTGATAGCCCAAGTTTCTAGACCAACCAAGACTTCAGGCACCAAGCGATCGACGTCGTTGAAAAACGACTGAAACAGGCGATGAATCGATCCCCCCACTTGATATCGACCGGCAACGAAAGTGCCCAGGTTCGATGTCATAAAAGTGGCACCCAGTTGTCCCTCAAAATTCAGCCAGGGCGTCACCTGAAAGTGAGGATTCCAGGTCAATAACGTAGAGAGATTGATGCCACTAAAACTAGACTGAGTGGTTAAGCGCTCAGTGACTCCAAAATTCAAGATGCGAAACCGCGAGGGTTCGTCTGAACTGACGCCTATTTGACCGGCATCATCACCCACAGCAATCGCGAGCGGTTGAATCATAGCTAATAAGCCCAACAAAAGTGCCAATTTCTTATAAACTGCCATTCAATCATCTCCAGGCAAAGGCTGTGCCTTTACAAACAAGAGAATAATTGAACCTAGGGGCTTCTGTCACAGAGATTCGTCAGAAGATCTAAAATACCGCGGGCACCTCACCGGTCACAACCTGACGACGCCACGCCCGAATTGCAATCACCGCAAACAGCGCCCCCGCACTGAACGCAAACACCCCACCGATAGCCATGACGGCAAAACCAACCGTTTGACCGTGATTTGAAATGTGTTGTTCCATTCCATAAGTCTTGCGACCCATTCCATACGTGCCACCAATGAACAAGCCAGCCGAAAAAATCAGCTGCCCAACGCCGTATAACCACACCACAACCCGCGACGACTTTGCTTTCGCACCACCCAGCAAACTCAACGCCTCAGCCATTAATGCAATGGTCACCGCGCCGATAGAAGCATGATAATGCCCGGGAATTCTGAGGTCTGATCCGCGAATCAGTGAGCCGAAAAGAAACCCTACCAAGAGCAACGAGACGCTCCAGCGAAAGGTCAATTCATTCAATTCAAGCGACGCCCTTCGCTTTATTTTGAATAAATTGAATAGAATGCTTCCAAAACTCAAAAGTACCGCCGGAAAAATTCCCCATTGCATGAGCCAAGTGTGCCAAACGATGAACTGCCCTTTTTCGGGTGACAATCCACACAGTGACGCAAAACCGATTGCCGAAAATAAAATCAAGACTTTCGAACAACCTGAAATTCGGGCAGAAACTGTAGAATTGCTCACCGCGGCTTTCACAAACAACTGAGACTCGATCCAAAGCATCAAAAAACAAACATTTGCAAACTGAAGCGCGTGACCCGGGCCCCACATGAGGGCTTCATAATAAATTTTTGGTTCAAGCTCTCTCGGCAGAAAACAAAAGCCGCAGACAGCTGAAATTCCTGTAAGCCAAATAAAGAGTCCACCTAGCTCGCCCCAAGAAGGCAGCCTACCCTGCCTTAGACTGCTGAAAACGATTCGCGAGTCAGCAAAGTGCACCAGCATTGAAGCATAAAACAATCCTAAGGCCGCGATGAAAAACCAGTGATCTATGATCGGAATGTAATTCACTAAAAGAGGAGTCGACTTGAGCATCACCATTCCAGACATGATCGAGCCGATCGAAATCCACGCCGCCCACTTCGAAAATTTCTGCAACCCCCAAATCAAACCAGCCGTGCGACTAACCACGACTTCACGGCGAAACAAAACCACAAACATCGCGCCAAACCATACCAAAACGCCAAGATCAACGTGAACGATCAAACCCCGCCTGGCGAACTGAGTGTCGGTCACAAACTGAACCAGCCAGGGCATTCTTGAGGCACCGACAAGTAGCGATAATAACCCGCTGAAAATCAGAGAAAAAAGGGCAATGAGCAACCAACTTCGCGTCACTCCCAGGTGAATACTGTTTTTTAAATTATTATCATTTACTAAATTATTCATGGCGCGAAATGGTCCAATTCTTGTTTCGACTGATCGAGCGTCACCAGAACGGCTTGTCCGGGGCGCATCGCATGCTCAAATTGATGTGAAAACGATTTCACCGAGTCAGCACCCAACCCTCGCGGCGTGATCAGAACTTTGACCTGACGCTGCCCCGGGCTCACCAGCAGCTCTTCAGCCACAATGATCGGCCGATCTGCCTTGGCCCCTTTCGGCTCTAGTGCTTTTCGAAGTTGCTCTTTGCCGTCAATTTCAACAACCAACTCATAACTCACTGGACGAAATTGACAGGGCTCAGCCAAACGCATGTGAACCGGAATTTTTTCAAGCTCGGCTTGCGTGCGTTGCTCGCAAATCTTGACATTTTGCCCGTGTATTCTGAAATTCAATCGAACCAAAGACTCTGTTGCGGCCTCGCCGACTTGAATCTGACTGAGTCGCGCAGTCGCGAGCAAGGCTAGCGAGGTAAAGGCCACGACTTTGAGTTTTTCGACAAGACTCAGGGGCGCAACTACCCGAGGTGACTTGACTAAGTTCGGAGATTTGCCCTCTTTTTGAACCTCGCTCTTTGCCCAGGCCGACGACTCAGCCTCAACCCCCATCAGCGGCAACACCGCCAAGAACTCTTTAAAGCGACTTTCAATCTGGGGCAATTCAGCGCGAGTATGAGCCACAACCGCAATTCGCTTTTTGTCAATTCGATCAGGCAAGGTGGGTTCGCGCCCGAACATCAAACGATCGACAAGCGTCAATTGGCCTTCTCGAAATTGACAGGCATAGGTCGGGCAAGAAATAATGAAAACGCCTCGGAAATTTGCGAGAACAGAGGTAACAAACCCCGCATGCAGGGCCCCCGTACACTCGACAGCCAAGTGAACTAAAGGTTGACTAGAGAACCGACTCAAACTTGAAATCGCATCAAACCCACCCGAATTTGATCCGCACTGAATAACCACCACCGAGTCTTTCTGATTTTTTGACTTCAGACCTTTAACCCACTCCAGCTGAACACGCCCCTTACGATCAGCTGGCCCAATAGAAAACTGATCGCATGACCCGGCGCAGATGCCGCAACTCACACAGAGCTTCGAATTCACTTCGGCAACAAACTCTGATCCGGTACCGACGGTTCTCGGAACCATCGAAATCGCATCAAACGGACAATCTGAAACACACTGTTTGCACCCTTCACAACGAAGCACATCATTAAATGCAACTCCGGGACGACTCGCCTCATTCGGCCTCCAAAAGAAAGGAACCAGAAGCAGTAAGGCGAAGAATGCGATTGAAGCCATAAAAATGAAAAGTGAAGCACTCGCGCTCAATGCCCAAGGTAGCCAAAAAGTATAAAACGCATCAACTGTATAATGGCCACCGATTCTTAGTAAATTGGCTGGCTCGTCAAGTGGGGCAGAGTAAACAATCGAAAGAAGAACCAAGCCAATCGTTAACACGATACTCGTGCTGGAGTCAGGAAACCACCGAGACCTCGCCAGGCGTGAAGTGTGAACCCAGAGCACCAAAATCATAGCTAGAGGTATCGCTACATGGGCAAAGAGATTCATGAAGAAAAATGAAGACCCTGGATTAGTGCCGCCCAGAAATGCTCTGCTCACGGGATCAGCAAATATCGGCAGGCGATCAAACATTCTTGCGCCCGCCTCAACTAACCTCTGCCCATGACGATCCCAGACCATCGCGTATCCGGTCCATGCAGAAAACAAAAGGATGCCCAACATGATCACACCTGAGATCCAAGCTAAAAACCTCGGACCCCATGTCCTACCCTCAATGATCAGACGCAAAACGTGAAAACAAACAGCCACAGCGGCAAGATCAGATGCATACCGGTGAAGGGCTCGAATCCAACGATCGAAAAACACAGCGTTTTGAATTGAGAGCATCGACTCAAACGGGAAACTCAAACGATACAAGAAAACAAGGTAAACCCCGGTCAACAAAACCAGCGTCAAACAATACGAAGCGATCGTACCACTTTGGTAAAGCGGATTGTATTTTGAAGTAAACGCGAAATCAAAAGCACTATCAATCCACGAACCCATCGACTTCAGTCTAGGTTGAACCCTCGGGCCCCGTGTATACGCCAACGTCGTCAAACTCTTCACCATTCACCTTTATTCGTTTTGTAGACGGGTCGCAGCCTGTTTTAACCAAGCGACACTAGGATTGATCAGCCCGTAAGCAATTTTAGAATTTTTATCGAGCAAATAAATTAACGCTGGGTGAGCGACTTCACCCGTTTTTTCGTCGCGCTGCCAAGGTACACCGAAACTATCTAAAAGCGATGTCACTCGCACCACATCACCTGACAACACATGGGCATTCGACGGAAGTTCCCACTTTTTGGCGAGGTACGGCAAGTCTTTCGGCGTGTCCCGCCAAGGATCAAGGGTAATCAAAACGGCCGCCACTTTATTGGAATCTAACTCGGCAGTCACCTGCCGTGTTTTGGCCACCAGGCCCGGACATACCGTTTGACAATGAGCAAAGGCAAACGTCAGAAGTACCACTTTATTTTTAAATGAATCATGTTTAATTGAGTTTCCGTTTTGATCACTGAGATCAAACTCAGGTACCGCCTTATTCAAGCGCGGGTAGTCTAACGGAAACGGGCCGGCCTCGGGGGTTGAAGCCCCGCCTGAGGCTAACTGACTGAAAAACTCGACATCTCTCGCTTTTTGAATGCGACCGTAAATCCAGCGAGACTCAAACGTCGCTGTGGCAATGAGTCCAATCAACAAGACCTGGGTTTTGCGGGATCTAGTTAAAGCCCTGAAACCACTTTTCACTTCAGAGTGGAACGCTACGGCCACACAAGAAAAAAATAATAACGGAGCCAAGGTCAGTAAAATCCAACCTTGAACTCCGGGTAAACCGTTAGCCAACAAACCAAAACACACTGTCTGAGCCCGAGCCAACACGATCGATTTCTCAAGATGCGCCGCCTCGGAGCCCACAAACGGATAGAAAGCAAACGCCCACCAAAGCATCAAAACCGGAAGGCCTGCCACGAAAAGCCAAAAGCCCGTTTCAAAAACAGCCGGACGGCTCGAAGACCTGCCCGAAAGCGGTAATGTCTTCGAGTCGTCCGGTAATGCGATCAATGAATCCGTCTTCAAAGTTAACCGATCTTCCATATGAATGAGAGAATCTTCCAATTAACAAAGAAATAAAGAACAAAGGCTGCCAAGAAGATAAATACGAGAACCATCGTGCCTTTCGCCCCTGCCTCATGAACCGCTGCTACATTCGCACCCGAATACACTTGCGGCGGCAATTTCAAGACACCTTGCGGAAGTCCTGACGCGCCATTTTTCAAATCATCAGCTGTGATTGTTTTGCCGAAAAATACCGAAGCCACCGCGATCGCAATGAACGCTAACGCACCGATTGCGGCAATCGTTCCGCCAATACCCATGACCGCTTGGAAAATTTCAACTGAAGGATGAAATTCAACGTTAAACGGGGCGTTTTTGAAGGTGATGTCCCAGTGTCTTCTCGGTACCCCGAAAATACCCTGAAAGATCATACCTACGGCCATTGTCGCAATGCCGCCGCCAAAAAGGTAAGGCTGAATTTTTGCCAATTTCCAAAATGAAACCCGCTTTTGAAAAATCAGCGGCAATACGTAATAAGTGACTGCCATGAATGCGAGGGCAGTACCGCCAACAACGGTAACGTGAAAGTGACCAGGAATGCGCATCGTATTGTGCGCAATCATATTGATCTGCTCAGTACCCAAAGTCACACCCGTAATGCCCCCCATAAACCCGAAAATAACGATCGAAAGCGCCATGCCACTGAAGCCCGGGTCTCCCCAAGGAGCTTTGCGAAGCCAATCAAATAGACCGTTAGTGTGCCCGCGAAGACGTTGACCGATTTCGATTCCGGCAGGAACCGTAAACCCGTGAACCATTGATGCTAATACCGCAAGGTACATGGCGTACGAAGTGTTCCAAATTTTCCAGCCTGGACCAAATTCAGGATCGACCAAGAGATGGTGAGCTGAAGCCATAGAAATAAAACCAATATACAGAACGAAGGCAGCGCGACTGATTTTTTCATTCAACACGACCCCGCCGACCGTCAAACCAGCAAGCAAGTACCAAATACTCACCATCGCCGCGACATTGATCTGCTGAGAACAGTGACCGAGGCCCCAAAAGATCAAGCGATAGATTCCTGGGTCAAGCTCAATCAATCCCAAAGACCAGAGAAAAGTCGGAATGTAGATGGCAGCGCCGTGCAAAAGCGTGATCACCGCGATAATCGCGGCCGTGAGACCACCGAAAGTCACCAGCGGAATAGACCCGGTATAAGTCTTTTCTCTTTTTGCCACAACCAGCGAAGCAAAAAATAGACTCACGACAATCAAAGCACCGACAGCAAACAAGATGATTCCGAGGTAATAAAGCGGATCAGCTTTCAGCGGTACGTAAGAAGTAAATAAAACGTCAGCTTTGCCAGTCAACACCATCGCGTTGACCATCACCATTCCGACCATCATTAACCCAAACGCGAGCCAACCCAATTTCGGGGCTGGCTGACGTGAACTGAGAACCACAGTGCTTGCAAAATAAAGCACGGCCATCTCAAAGAAAATGATGAAAAAGATGAGCATGTTTAAGCCATGCAGAGTCAAGAAACGGTAATACCAATCAGCGGGCAAAATATGAAATGCCTGCCAACGTGTGAACACTAACCCAATGGCAGCAATCGCCCCAATGAGTAGACAAACCACCGCAACCACGGCGTTTACTTTGATCAAATTTTCAGCGCTTTTGTCTACCTTCAAGCCCGTAACCGGACAGGTGCGAAATCGATTCGCGAGATTATTAACTAACGAGTTCATGAAATTCTCCCAATTTTTTTTACTGATAAATGTTTAATTAATCTTCAACAATGACTTTGCCGACCATCAAGTGGTGACCAATGCCACAGAATTCATTGCAGATGATTTTAAATTCACCCGACTTGTTTGGCACAACCTTCAGTGCATAATCATAGCCCGGAACCACTTGAAAGTTGGCATTTACCGGAAACAAACTAAAACCATGATTGAGATCGAGTGAACTCAAGTGAAGCATGTATTCAGCGTCTTTCTTGAGTTTTAGAATCGGAGTCCAACTCCACATTCTTCCGATCATATAGACTTCCGAGCCAGCCGGGGGCGCCACAACTGGAATACCCTTCTCTTCGCCTACCTTATACTGTTCAATAAAACGGGTAGCTCTTTCGTTATAGGCAGCCGGGGTGGTTCTACCACGAACACCGGTAGGGTTCTGCCCTCCTTTAAAATGCCAAAACGGCATCGAAATAAACAGAACCATACACCAAGCGAAAGCAACTTTCACCCAAAGCATTTCTTGCTTGTTGGCCGGTTTCCACCAAATTCCTTGTGGCGAAACTACCGCTGAATGCATCTCATTATCGTGTTGTGACATTTTCAAAACTCCTTATCTTTTCACCTTTTTTAGGTTTTTTTAGGCTTTCTTTATTTAGTTACGGCAGAGGCGACTGAGGCATATTGAGAATTTCAACCATTCCCCAGATTGTGTAAAAACCAAACATAACCACAAGGCCAAACCCTAACAAAAGAAACGGCCGATCAAACAACCGCTGACCTAGCGGCACATTTGATGACGACTTTGAATTCACTTCAGACATGATGCCCCCAATATTCTACGAACTCGAAAATTCGTATTCGATTAAACCCAAAAAATAAAACTGACGTTTTCATTTGTTGTACTCAAGTTCGGCACAATAAAAAGTCAAAAATTAAAAACTATGATTGACGTCATATTAAACAGCGAAAATTCATCAAAGACCTGTCACTTTCACACAATTATTGGCGCTTTTTACTTTTACCTCAGCGAACTACTTGGAAAAAAAATTTTTTTAGATAGAATTAGTCGAACAGTAAAAAATAATCTTTCAGAGCGAGATTGATAAAACAGACGAACTGCCAAGCATTATTAAACTAATTATAAGTATCAATTTAAACCTGAAGGCTTGTGTTTTCTTTAAACCATTACGAAAGGCGAAAGATGAAATTTAGACTAACGACACAATTACAAGCACTCGCGGCACTCGCGGCTATCACAGCTTCGAGTCTGCAGGCTGCAACTGACATTCAAAATCGCGATGAGCCAATTGAAGGTCAAGAAACGGCTACTTTGACCGACCCCCCCAATGTACCGCCACCCATCACTAGAAAAAAAGCCACTAAGGTCATCGTGAACCTTGAAGTGAAAGAAATTCAAGGACGTCTTGCTGACGGAGTTCAGTACACCTTTTGGACCTACGGCGGCAAAGTTCCGGGCAAGTTCATTCGCATTCGCGAGGGCGATTTGGTCGAGTTTCACTTGAATAATCATCCAGACAACAAAATGCCTCACAACATCGACCTTCACGCCGTGACCGGTCAAGGCGGCGGCGCTGGCGCGTCTCTGACAGCTCCCGGGCACAGTTCAGTGTTCTCTTTTAAAGCGCTGAACTCAGGACTCTATGTTTACCACTGCGCGACCGCACCGGTAGCGATGCACATTGCCAACGGAATGTATGGCCTCATTTTGGTCGAACCAAAAGAAGGTCTACCCGCTGTCGATAAAGAGTTTTACGTTATGCAGGGCGACTTCTACACCCGCGGGCCAAACGGCGAACAAGGTCTGCAACCTTTCAGTATGGAAAAAGCCATTCAAGAAAAGCCCGATTATGTGCTCTTTAACGGATCAGTCGGCGCACTCACCGGTGAAGGCTCACTCACCGCCAAAGTCGGTGAAACGGTCAGACTTTATGTCGGTAACGGGGGCCCTAACCTTACCTCATCGTTTCACGCGATCGGTGAAATTTTCGACCAAGTATGGGCTGAAGGAAACATGAGCCACATCACCCAAAACGTGCAAACAACGGTGGTGCCTCCAGGCGGTTCGGCGATCACGCAATTCAGAGTCAACACCCCCGCTACCTATATTTTAGTCGACCATGCACTCACGCGGGCGTTCAATAAAGGTGCCATCGGTATGCTTAAAGTTTCTGGCAATGAAGACAAAACAGTTTATTCTGGTAAAACAACTGACGAAGTCTACATGCCTGAAGGAACCAGCATTCGAGTCGCTGAGCAGTCAGCCAAGCCGGCTCCTGTCGCCAAGACCAAGGCCGAACGAATTGAACGCGGCAAAGCCGTTTACACCGCTAACTGCGTGGCTTGCCATCAAGCTAACGGAGAAGGCATTCCAGCGGCTTTTCCTCCTCTCGCTAAGTCTGACTTCTTGAATGCTGATAAAATTCGCGCAATCAAAACAGTCACCGGTGGATTACAAGGCATCGTGAAAGTGAACGGAAATACCTTCAACGGCGTGATGCCTGCTTGGGCATTGTCAAATGACGATATCGCAAACGTCTTGACTTTCGTCTACAGTTCTTGGGGTAATTCAGGGAAGGTTGTGACTGCTGCAGAAGTTAAGGCAAACGCTGCCAAACCTCAAGCGGCACCCGCGAAACCAAAAGATAGTCATTAATAAAGACATTAAGGACAGAAAATCATTTGTTTATTGTTCACATTAACTTGCTACCGTTTCTCTTGCCCTATTTGTCGCCAACCGTGGCGGCAGCTCAAGCCATTGAAACGGTAGCACCACAAAAAAATCACCCCACCGCAGTGGTCATCAAAGGCGGCACTTACCGGCCATTCTATCGGCCTCGACTTTCAGAATCTGATAAAAGAATTGTTGTGAAATCTTTCGAACTCGACGCCCACCCGGTTACCAATCAAGATTACCTAGAATTTGTAAAAAAAAATACGCAGTTCACTCGATCTCAAATTGGGCGAGTTTTTGCCGAAGATACTTATTTGAAGCATTGGCAAACTGACCATACCCTCAAGAACGAAAAAGAACTCAAGCAACCGGTGACTCACGTTTCTTGGTTTGCGGCGACTGCTTATTGCCAATGGTTGGGTAAAGACTTGCCCACAACTGACCAGTGGGAATACGCACTCGATGACGTCGGCCGATCGGCCAAAGCCACAAAGGCTGCCATCTTGAAGTGGTACAGCGTGCCCAATAATCAAGAACTCGGCCAGATAGGCCAACACAAGGCAAATGGCTATGGAGTTCACGATCTCGTTGGTTTGGTATGGGAGTGGACCCAAGATTTTAACAACTCTGCCACTAGCGCTGAACTTCGAAGTGACGGCACCAAAGATGAAAATCTATTCTGTGCTTCAGGAAGCCTCAACGCTGTCGATTCATCAGATTATGTAAAGTTCATGCGTTTTTCATTTCGAGGTAGCCTACAAGCGGCTTTCACCACAGCCAACCTTGGTTTTCGCTGTGCAAAGGAGTTGACCCCATGAGATTTAACGATTTCGCTCGTTTCAGTGTTTTGGTCGTTTCTTTGATCGGTTCAGCGCCCCTTCGCGCACTCGCCGATGAAATTCAGCCCATCCCCAAAAATTCGATTTACCTATCTAAAGCACCCTGGACCACTCACGAGGGCAAAACAGTCACGCTGTCTTCTCTGCGCGGCTCACCCACAGTTGTCTCAATGCTGTACACGAGCTGTAAAGCCACCTGCCCTCTCACGCTTTTAGACCTTCAGGCCATTGAAAAAGGTCTGACGGCCGAAGCCAAGTCGAAAGTTCAATTTGCGATTTTTTCATTCGACTCGTCGACCGACACTCCGGCTCACTTAAAAGAGTTTGCCAATTCACATAACTTGTCTGGCGCACACTGGACTTTTCACAGCGGCAAAGTGGCGAGCGTGCGAGAGCTTGCCGCTCTCTTAGGCATTCGCTTTAAGCTGCTCGATGGCGGCGGTTTTGATCACTCGAACATCATCACAGTTCTCGATACAGAGGGCGTGATCATTCATAAGCAAGTGGGTTTGAAACAGGTGCCAACAGAGACGATCGCCCTATTGAATCAAACCCTGCTACACTAAAGTTTCGCATCATCTGAAACACCGGCGTTTCTAAACTGACCTAAATCATATATTACACAATTGCACTTTACTCCCCCCACCAATCAAGTAGTTATATGACCATATGCGTTACCCACACTCTTTTTTACCTTCGTTCGTCATCGTTTGTTTAACTACGGTATGCTCAGGCCCCAGTGCTTGGGCTCATGGGACCACACTTGAATTCGGAGACACCAAAAATTTCGGCGCCAACTTTGGCGTCGATATCACCCCGGGCCACGATGTTGAGTACCTGATTGGCCTTCAAACCCAAGGGTTCAAGGGCAAGCCCGGCTCAATTCCTTGCCTACTTTCAAAGGGCATGGCAAAAGATTGCAACGATGTTCGTTTTTTCATGGTCGGTGCAAGCCTTAATTTATCAAAAGAGGGAGTCGGTGGATTTAACATCGAAATCGCCCCGGTCGTCGAAGCCAAGATTAATGAGCAAATCGGTTTACAACTGAAAACCCTACCCATGACTCTGTCTCGCGACGTCGACATGGGCAACGACTTCAGCCTCAAAATCAGTGCCTTTGAGTTGAGTGCAATGAAAATGTGGGGCACAGGATATCACCCAGAAGGCGAAGAACCTGACTTCAAAAAAAAGAGTGACACTTGCGAACACCACTGCCCGGTAGAAGAAAAGCCTTCAAAAGTGACCGCCATGGTTCATGCTGCCATCGATATGATTGGCTACCGCTACATGAACATGAAAATGACGATGAACTCGCCGAGCACACCGTCAGTCATGCCAATGAGTGATATGCCAGGAATGCCCGGCATGACAGCCACGAACGGCGAGGCGACATCAACTGAGATGAAACCAATTTTCAGCGGCTTCGGAGTGATCGGCGCCATGGTGGGTGGATCAGTCAAATGGAATATGTCCGAAAAGTTTGCTCTCCAATTTTCTCTAGAAGCCATGGCAGCTGAAAGCGTTAACGCCAACGGCGGCAACCTGATCGACTTTCACGGTCGAGGACGCTTCGAGCTCCTCATTCAAGATTTGATCGAAAAAAAGTTAGACTTATCAGTATACCTTGAGGGCGGCTACCATGGCCACGTCACCCTCAATACAGAAATGGACACCCTGATGGGCCACGAATACCTCGTGATTGGGCTCGGCACGAAATTCTAGAAATCTGACATTACTCTAGGGCATTGAGGTTTACACCTGCAACTGACCTGCCCTATGATCACCTTCATGCCGAGTGAAGCCAAAAAATCCAACGTTGGACAAATTAAGCACCTGCTCGTCGACCTCGATGGTACCTTACTCGGAAACAAAGCCTTACCTCTGTCTCTAGATTTCATGAGACAAAGCCTTCAGACACTCAATCGTTTTGGCGGGTGGCGAAAATCAGCGTCGGTACTATTTGCGATACAAAAAGAATTTGGTCGCCGCTCAATGCGAAAAAATGACGTTCGAGTCGTTGAATTATTTGCAAAAAAAATGAGCCTCTCACTTGAGGAATCCAGATCTGTATTAAGAGAGTCATTATTTATCATTTTTCCGAAACTCGAGAAATATTTTTTCCCGATACACGGTGCGAAAGATTTTTTAGATTGGGCAAAAGACCGGTATGAACTCATACTCGCGACCAACCCGGTTTGGCCGCCAGAAGTCGTAAAAATGCGCGTCAAATGGGCCGGAATTGATCCAACTATTTTTAGCTACATCACGCAACCGAGAACACGCCGGCATGGCGTGGTTCATATGACCACCTCCGTACTCTTTTGACTAAGACCGATTAACCTGCTCGCTTATTTTTGTGACATCCGGCAAATAAAAAGCCATTCACGCTTCGCTTTTCAAATATTTTGGTTAATAATGAGTTCATGAAATTTGGTCTACGTTATTCACAAAGACTGGCTGGATCGATCAGTTTGACAGAAACCGGTAAATTTCCGACACTTGAAAAAGGCGATTCCTACCCTTTTGAGATCAATGTCTCTGTTTTTAAAAATTTCTTGGGAGATTTCACAAAACCCCAAGAAATCGAAGGATTCGCAAAATTCCCAGGCCTCGATCTTTGGCAAGACCCGACGAATGCGTGTGACGCTCCCCCTGTATTTGGCCAATTCAGCCACTCTACCCAGGGGGTGGTTTGTGATTTCACGATTAACCTCGGATCAAACCTCGAACTTCACTGCCAGGGCCGTCCGATCGAAGTGCGAATGAACGGCGCCAAAATTGGAACCGCTCAGTTAGATTTTCGAACTCCCTTTTGGACCCTCATCACCTCAATTCGAATGTCTCGCTGGCACGGCGACACCGTCAAACGGCAAGCTCTAACAAAAAGGGTGGCCAATGTGGCTCGTGTGTTCACTATTCCGCCGACTGTGAATTCGACTAAAAACGGGATAGCCACTTCTGAGCTCGAGCAACGCCTACAATTGTTGATTGGCCAAATACCGGTTTGGGCGGTTTTTGCAACCAATGCGACGATTACCGCACTTGAACTCTTTTCGGTCCTATTTTTTGGAAAAACGATCGCTAAAATTAGCGAAGCTCAGGCCGATCGGTATGCCGATTTTTTCTACAAGTACCCCACGCTAAGGCTTTTAACCAAGGCCGTGAATGTTCCGATTTTCTTAACTGTTTACTCAACCCCATCGTATTTGGCAGGAATAAACTTGTCGGTACCCGCTCCGATTTCTGAGGCTGAACCCGAGCGCTGGATGTCGCTGTGCTTTTCGCCGAGTCGCAAATGGTCACAAGAAACACTTGAAATCGATGCCGTGGTCGTAGGATCAGGCGCCGGTGGTGGCGCTGCCGCCTATGAACTGGCGAGTCAAGGCCACGCAGTGGCCATTGTAGAAGAAGGCGGCTACTTCAAACGCAAAGACTTTGTCGGTGATCGCGTGAGTGCCATGGGCCGATATTACCGAGACAGCGGCTACGGATTTTTGCTTTCGAATTCACCTGTGTGGTTACCGACCGGACGCTGCGTGGGGGGTACCACGACCATCAATGCGGGAACTTGTTTTCGATTACCGGCAAGAATTTTGGCGTGGTGGCAGAAAGAAAAAGGCTTAATCGACATCAATTTAGATTCTTACAATACCGAAGTCGAGGCGATGCTTGACGCCAAGCCGGTCAACGCATCTTTGCACGGCCCTATCAAAGACATCGTAGAAAAAGGCTTAGCCGGCACCGAGTATGAGTGCGAGCCCTTACACCGAGCTGAAACGGGGTGCGATGGTCAAGGTCATTGCATCATCGGCTGCCCCACCGGAGCAAAGCGCAGCACCGACGTCTCATACATTCCGGCCGCCATGAAGCTAGGTGCGCACCTCTTCACCCATTACAAAGTCGAAGAGATACTTTTTGATGGTGACCGGGCAGTCGGGGTTCGCGCCCAATTACCCGGATATGGCCCCGAGTTTTCGATTCGAATTCTGGCAAAGAAAGTGATTCTCGCGGCGGGAACTCTCAAAACCCCAAACCTACTCAAGCGCGCGGGCCTGCACTCTCGTCTTCCTCAACTGGGGCGTAATCTGTCTATTCACCCCGCGGTTTCAGTAGGGGCTAGCTTTGACCACAATGTTAACCAGAAATATTTTGTCCCTCAATCTTTAGCTGCGTTTAGTCCAAATCACGACAAGTTCGTGTTAGAAGGCTACACCATGGTGCCTGATGCAATGCCCATGGCTCTGGCACTGTTTCGAAAAAATCTCGCTGAACTCATGAACCAAACTGAAAATTTTGCCGATTTTTCAGCCATGCTGATCGATGCTTCACACGGAAGGCTTCTGTTTTTTGGTCGCCTTGGCTCAATTCCGATGTACCTATTTGACGCCGAAGGAATCGACCGCATCAAGATAGGCATTCGTACGTTGGTTGAAATGTTTTTTAAAGCCGGGGCTAAGACTGTCTACGCACCTGCGCTAGGTTATGAGAAAATTGAAGGGTCGTTTGACGGCGAGCTTTTTTCAAAAACTCGTTTTAGAGCGCGTGATTTTCTGACGCTCTCTGGGCACCACCCGCTTGGCACTTGTGTGATGGGAACGAATGCTTCGAACTCGGTGGTTTCGTCGAAAGGAAAAGTTTGGGGAGTCGAAAACCTATACATTACCGACGCCTCAGTCATTCCGGGCCCGATTGGCGTCAATCCTCAAGTCACCATCATGGCCAACGCCCTTCGAATCGCGAGAGCAGTCGGCGAAGACCTCAAAGCAAACTCATGAGCTAACCTGTCCTTACGGGTTTTGGAGTTTGTAGAGTTGTCGACATTTTTTTGGAGCAAACATCCAGTTTTCCCGGGCTCTTGTCGCATCCATGCGACGCCCGAGTCCAAAAAAATGTCGACAACTCTACAAACTCCAAAACCCGTAAAACACAACCAATGGCGAAAACCCATGCTCGAGTGGCTCGGAGCTAAAGAAGCTGACGCAAATCAAAGGTTAACCCAAACGATGAAGTTCGAGCGTCGTCATGAACGTCTGGTGCTCACTGGCCACCGAAGACCCTTCGCGCCCAGTCACGGTGATCATCAACTCACCTTCGTTGTGTATGATTGTCCAATGATTATCTCGCTTAAGTGCCTTAGCCAGGTCTTTCAAAAATCCAGCTGGCACCGCATAAACGAGTATGTCGGCCACGCGGTGAATGACTTCACCCGCACATTCTTTTTTTAACGTTTCGACATCTTTGTAAGTGTACACCCTCACGCTTGAAGCCGCCTTAGAAGCTTTGTGCAAACGCCGAGCCGTTGGGTTACCGATATCGATCCATTTGGCAATGCCGCCTTGAGCGCCCAAGACCTGAATTGCGGGTTCATCGGCAGAGCTTAAGCCGGCGGTGAACTCTAACCCGTCTTCAAAATTCACCGCATACGCAATGACTCGAGTCAAAAGATAGCTCTCACTTTCAGACGGGTGCATCGCCAGGCGCAGGTCGAGCGAGCCATAAAATCTGCGATCAACATCAGAAATAGCGAGGTGAAACCGGAAAAGGGTAGAGGGATTAGCCATGCCCACTCAACCTATCATAGACCGTCGTGTTCTTAATCTAAAAAAAGATTGAACCCCTGATTCAAACTCGGCTAGACTGGAGTTGAATTAAATCGATTTAAAAATGAGGAAACTTAAATGACTTTTTGTTTTTTTTGTAAACGCGAGAAAGCCGATTCTCAATGCTCAATTTGCAAACGCAATGTTTGTCATCAGTGCGCTGACTGTCACAACTGTTACCCTCGAGAACAGGTGGCTCGCGCCATGGCTAACGCTTTTTTCTCGTCGATCACTTCAGTTTTTGTGAAGCCGTCTTTAATGCCGTGCTCATACATCACTGACTGCCTGATGATATAAATAATGTCTTGCACTCCGAGGTTAGGGTTCACTTCCATCACTTTTCGACTCACGCTGCCAACGGTCGGATTTGAACGAACAGGAGTTTGCATAATCAAGCCTTACCTTCTTATGATTGGGCAGCTAACACGAAAATCAACAGTTAGGTGAGAAATTCTACCCCCTAAGCGACGATCACCCCTTGGTCTTGATACGCTCATTGGCCAGTAACTGCCGAATCAACTCACGCTTATCACCTTGAATCTCAATCACCCCTTCTTTTCCGTCCATGAAATAGGTGCCACCTGAACCGCATTTTTTCTTTAATAAAGTAGTCAGATTTTTCAAAAATAACTCATTTTTTGGAAGTTCAGCTATCACCGAGACGGTTTTGCCACCTCGGCCTGATTTTTCCATCCGAATATTGGCGACAAATTTGTAATGACTCGGATTGTCTTCGGCAACACAGGTACACTCACTGCGCAATTCCTTACATTTGCGACACTTTACATTTAATGCCGGATCGGTTGAGTACACTAAACGAGTGTCTTTAGTCATTTCTCAGCTCCTTCTTAACCGAGTCTTAACCCATTTTTTGGCCAATAACCTGTCATTACCAAGGCAAATTGGCCGGTTTATTACCAAGCGATTCTGACCGCCTATCGGCGTCATAAACCGTTAGGTTGAGATTTTTTACACAAACCGTGACCGCTGTTATTTTGACTGGATAATCGTTCGTTTGGGTGG
>CAITVN010000214.1 GCA_903895855.1 Oligoflexia bacterium
CTTCGCGGTCGACAAAAAAGGCCAGACCTTGTTCGCAGGTACTTCGAAGCAAGACACGTAAGCTACGCGGCCTAAGAATACGCACTATGTTATGCTCCTGGTAATAACTCCAGAAAACGTGGCGACTCCGTTTGTAGTGGCAACGGCAGATGAGTGGCTCAGTGTTCCTACTGCGGCGGTAGTGCAGCTCGAATTGCTATAAGCTGCGAGAGTAACCGAGGTAGACTCTGAAGTAAGTGCGACGCCAGGCGCGTTCGAGGCTTCTATTTGTACACTGGGTTGAATTAAAAATACTCCACCTGCGTATTCAGAAGTGGGCTCAGCTGCGAAGACTAGGCGGTTAGTGATCGCTGCTGGGGTCTCGCTCGGAGTACTCGAGGGCGTGTCGCTCGGCGAATCGTCACTGGTTGACGTGTCGTTCGCCAGCGCGGGTGCGCTATCATCGATGTAGTTGAACGAAACGACGGGCTCGCAGCCGTTGATTAACGGCAATATCATTAAAACGGCAATTCGTAACGGTTCAATCGCGATGCGATTTAACCCGAGAAAAGTAGGCATTCTTAATCTAAATTTTACGTCGTTTCGTAGAGGCTATAATGTGTGAGTTGGGACACAGGGGGTAAAAATACCTGATTGTCGGTTGTGATTGACTGAGTTGGTTTACTGGTACGACTCAGTGAGTTAGATTTAGTGATTCTTTAAAAATTTTGAGCTTCTGGTGAATGCCATCGCGGGCTTCTCGAAATGCTTGAAGCCGCTCGGCGTCGGTCTCGCCCTTGCCGGCGGGGTCAGCAAACGGCCAGTGTAGCCTTTTGGCTTGAGAAATGATCAGAGGGCAAACCTCTTCAGCACAAAGCGTGATGACGTAATCGATTTTGGCCGTAAAGTTTTTTGGCAGATCGTCGACTGACTTCGAATGGTGATTGCTAATGTCAATTCCGATTTCACTGAGAACTTTCACAGCGAGCGGATTGACTTTTGAAGGCCGTGATCCGGCGCTTTCAATCTGCGCGGCCTCTCGAAACAAGTGTTTAGCGAGACCTTCAGCAAGTTGGCTTCGAGCAGAATTGGCGACACACATAAAGAGCAGGTTCATGGTCAATCCTTTTGTTTGTTAATCGCGCTGCTGCCAAGGTACGATAATCACAGTTTTGGCGAGATTATTTTGTACTCGGCGAATCTGTTCAACTTCGAGTTGGGCTCGCTTGGCAAGAATAGGGTCTTGGGTTTCAGTGCCTGCAAGGCACTGATTGATGACCCACGCGTAAGGCTCGATTTGGGCTCGGCGCAGGTCTTTTTGAAGGGCCTCGGCTTCACTGACTGGAGTTGTCTCAGGCAGCGTGACAATCAGAAGTTTGGTGAATTTCGGATCTTTGAGTCGCATCATCGGGGTCGTTACGTGTGAGGGTGACGAACCCGGGTGGCTCATTTTTTTCATGACTTCGCGGTGGTACGAGCCTGTGGCGTCGAGAAGCAATAGCGTGTGCCCGGTGGGTGCAGTATCGAGTACGACAAAATGATCGCGGGCTTCACTAACAATTCGATAAAAAGCGCGAAAAACAGCCACTTCTTCGGTGCAAGGAGAACGCAGGTCTTCGACCAAAAGCGCTAAGCCTTCTTTGTCGAGGTCTTTGGCTGAGCTTGCGATCACTTGCTTGGTGTAATTTTCGGTTTCGACTTTAGGGTCAATGCGACTGACTTTGAGCGTGGGTAGCTCGGCTTGACCTTTCAATGTTGCCTCAAGATGAGCCGCAGGGTCAGTGGTGCTTAAATGAACGAGGTGCCCCTTTTTCGCAAGAAGCGTCGCGATTGAAGCCGCGATCGTTGTTTTACCCACTCCACCTTTGCCCATTACCATGACCAAGCACCTGGCGTCGGCAATGATTTCATCGACCAAGTGCTCGATGGTTAGTGTTCCAACAGGCACCGAAATCGGGGCGAAAGAGGCTGTCTGAGTAGCTACTGGGTCAGTGAAAAAATCGCGAAGCGCTTTTATGCCCACCATATTGTAGGGTTTCAAGTTGAACTGTGAACGCTCTAGTGGCGCCAGCGAATTAGGTAGATTTTTTAGCGCTGACTCGACTCGAGTTTCGAAGGCAAGAGCAACTCTGTCGGTGCGATTAAAAGCTTTGAAAATAGCATTGATCGCCAAGTGTTGATGACTGAGTCCGATCTCTTTGAGTTCGTGACTTGTTCGCGCGGCCTCATCAAGGGCAATTCGGTCTGGACGAGAAACCAAAATCAGAGTCGTTTGGCTTTCGTCTTTAAGTGTTTTTACCGCTTGCTCGTAACGTTCTTGTTGGTTGTTGAGTGCTGAACTCGGGCCAAGGCAAGAGGCCCCATGGGTGGAGGTGGTTAAGAAAGTATTCCAAGCTGAAGGCAAGCTTAACAATCGTAACGTGTGCCCCGTCGGGGCCGTATCAAAAATAATATGGGCAAACTGCGAGGTGAGCGTGTCGTTTAAAAGTAAACTCGTGAACTCATCAAACGCAGCCACCTCAACCGTGCAGGCACCAGAAAGTTGCTCTTCAATCTCTTTGATTGATTCGGCTGGTAGTAGACCGCGGTAGGGTCCGACTGAGCGCTCGCGGTAGGCTTTTGCCGCCAACTCTGGGTTAATGTTGAGTGCCGAGAGGTTGGGTACTTCAGTGATTGCAGTTGCCGAGTCACAAAGTTTGACGCCTAAAACTTCATCGAGGTTTGAGGCCGGATCAGTGCTCACCAGCAATATTTTTAAGCCACGGTCTGCTAAACGTATCGCAGTTGCACAAGCAAGCGAGGTCTTGCCGACGCCTCCTTTGCCGGTGAAAAATAAGAACCGAGTAGGCGAGTCGAAAAAACTATTCATGGGTCACCTCAACCTGCTTGAATTACCCGCAACAACCAGGTTTAGATTCGTCGTCACAACAGTCTTCGTCATCTGATTCGCAGCAATCTTCACCGTCACAACATTCTTCGTCTGAATTACAGCATTCTTCTTCATTTTCGGCTGCTTCAAATTCAATACCATAAGAAGCGAGGGCCGAGCGAAACTCGGGTCGACCGGGATAAAAGCCGCTGGCAAGAATTCGACCATTGGCGAGAATGAGGGGTAAACAGGCATTTCCTCTTTCCGTGAGTTCTAGTCTCACGATCGGTGAGTCAATGAATGCCTTTGGTTGTTGAGCCAGGTTGTAGCGCGTGACTTCTACCTGACTTCGCTTGAGCCACTCAAGGTCTCCAGCGAAACGGGCAAGTTTCGGGTCGACTTCTGAACCGCACACTCCTGTTGGACAACACATTGGCGGATCAAACACTTCAAGTTTTAACATCTCGAGCTCCTCTAGTTTTTTTGGCTACTGCCTTTGCAGTCAGTCAAACGGATTCATCTATAAAATCGTTAAAAAACCATATATACAAGAAAATTGAGGGAATGCTAATGAGATCGATCATCAGTGACACTAAGAATAAACCGATTGAAGTTTGGGCCACTGACCTTGAACCCGCAGCAGAGGCTCAGGTGCGCAATGTCGCAGGGTTACCGTTCATTCATTCTCACGTAGCTCTGATGGCTGACGCCCATGTGGGCAAAGGTTCAACGATTGGCACGGTCATCGCGACCGACGGTGCCATTTTACCCGCGGCCGTAGGAGTTGATATCGGCTGTGGCATGTGCGCGCTGAAACTGCCGTTTAAGGTCGATCAACTAGGCGATTTGAAGGCGCTTAGGCACTCGATTGAACGGTCGATTCCGAGCGGTCGAGAGGGTAACCGAGAACTCACTGATCGTACTGCTAAGGCATTTAGCGAGCTCGGTGTGCCAGCTTCGTGTAGCGCCGACGATCGAGTGGTTAAGAATGCGGCTCTTCAATTAGGTAGTCTGGGGGGCGGAAACCACTTTATCGAGATTTGCGAAGATTTAGCCGGACAAGCCTGGATCATGCTGCATTCAGGAAGTCGCAATATCGGACTAACCCTGGCCGAAAAACACATTGATAAGGCAAAGGGCTTGATGAAGGAGCGCCTGATTCGGTTGCCTGACCCTGATCTTGCTTATTTTACTGAAGAAATGCCTGAATTTAAGGCCTATCTTGATGATTTGCATTGGGCACAGGCTTACGCCAAGGCCAACCGAAACGAGATGCTTTTGCGGGTGTTAAAAGATGTGAGCCATCACGTGTTCAGTGATAATCGATTGATGGCCGAAGCCGATCAGTGTTTTCGCGTTGATTGCCATCACAATTATTGTCAAAAAGAGCACCATTTCGGAAAAGACGTTTGGGTCACGAGAAAAGGCGCCGTTTCGGCGCAACTAGGTGAATTCGGAATCATTCCCGGTAGCATGGGGGTGAAGTCGTTCATTGTGAAAGGCAAAGGCAATCCTGATTCGTTTCACTCGTGTTCGCATGGTGCGGGCCGCAAGATGAGTCGCTCGCAAGCGCGAAAACTTTTCAAAGAGTCTGACTTGAAAAAACAGACTGAAGGTGTCGAGTGTCGCAAAGACCGAGCGGTCGTCGACGAAATTCCCGGGGCTTATAAAAACATTGACGAGGTCATGGCCAATCAAACTGATTTGGTTGAACCCGTGTTTCAGCTAAAACAGGTACTTTGTGTTAAGGGCGGGTGAGTAGAGCATCACACTCAAGGCTGAGTTTTGGTGAGCCGAGTGATTACCGAAAGCAATTTTTCATTATTGACTGGCTTAGCGACATGGGCTTGAAATCCCGCAGAAAGCGCCCGCTGAATGTCTTCTTCGCCGGCGAAGGCAGTTAGTGCAATAGCGGGTACTGTTCGAATTTCTGACTTTAGGTTTCTGATTTTACCGATGAGGCTATACCCGTCTTCAGTCGGCATGGCGATGTCACTGATTAATAAGTCAGGCTTGAATTTCTCTATCGTGGCGATCGCCGCTGCCGCTGACTCAACTGCCTTAACTGAAGCCCCAAACGATTGAAGTAGCACTGAAAAGACTTCACGCGCGTTTGCTTCGTCTTCGACCAAGAGAATTTTCAAATGGGCAAAATGGGGAGGCGGCAGTGGCAGCGCTTGCGCTTGTGCTTCGCGATCGACGGCGAGACTTGGAGTAATGGGTAGCGTGACGGTAAAGGTTGACCCTTTGTTCTCGCCAGCACTTTCAACAACCACTTTGCCTTCGTGCATTTCGGTGAGTTTTTTGACAATCGCAAGGCCCAATCCGAGCCCGCCGTAGGCGCGAGTTGAACTGCTATCAATTTGCGTGAATTGTTTGAAAATCAAGGGTATGAACTGAGGCTTGATGCCCTTGCCGGTATCTCGTATCCGAATCTGAATGCACTTTTTTCCGGCGCCTATCACGCTACTCAGTGAGACGGTGATTTTACTTTTAGCAGGCGAAAACTTGATCGAGTTCGTGATGAGATTCCAGAGTATCTGTTGCAGGCGCACAGGATCAGCAAAAACTGTCTTTACCGTTGAATCGATGTCAGTTTCGATTTGAATGGATTTGGCTGCGGCCAGAGAACGAGTCGATTCAACCAGTGTTGAAACGATTTTGCGAGGGTCAAGTTCTTGAATTGATAGCTTTAATTTTCCGGCTTGTATTCGAGAAATATCAAGAAGATCGTCAATCAATTGGCCTTGAGTTTTTGCACTGCTTTCGACAATTTCAATGGCGCGCTTGGTTTTATCAGCGTCGAGTTTTCCTGATTGTAACATTTGTGACCAAGACAAAATGATCGTTAAAGGGGTACGAAGTTCATGTGAAAGGGTTGCGAGAAATTCGTCTTTGACTTGGTTTGCTTTTTCTGCCTCGGCGCGAGCAGCACTCTCACTTTCTTGCGCTTTTTTTCGCTCAGTGAGGTCTTCGATGGCTAGTAACGCCACTTCTGAATCTGAACCAGGCAGGTGAACTTTCTTTGCACTCAAGAGCATGTACCTTTGTCCAATGGTCGGAAACTCATGAGTGACTTCAAACGTCTCGAACTGGGTGCCGTGATCGAGAGTAGTCTGAATCATTTTTAGTAAGATAGGAATATTCCACTGGCCGTTGCCGAGCGCTGAGATGCGTTCGCTCACTGTTTGGGCCGGCAACACTTGAAATTTTTCATAAAAAGCAGCGTTGGCTTGCCTTATCCTCATGTTTTGATCAATGACCAGAAGGGGTACTGGTTGAGCCTCGATGATCATCGCGGCATCGTCGCGTGCCTTCTTGAGAGCATCGGCATTTTTCTTGAGTGAGTCAATATCGAGCAGAGCAATGACCGCGCCACCAATTTTGTTATTTTCGGTTCGGTACGGTCTCACATGAAGGTGATGCCAGTGACCCTGTTTACTTTGAGTCTCTAATTCTTTATTTTGCTGAGAAGCCATCACTTCGTTCACTAAGTGTGAGAGGTCGGGGATGTGAAGGTTAGAGTTGATGTCACCGATGGGGCGTCCGACATCAGAGGGTAAAATTTTCAAAATTTGCCCGGCTTTTTGGGTGAAACGGCGAATTTTTCCATCATGGCCTACCATCACGATCGGAATGTCAACACTGGCAAGCAAGTTGCTCAAGTCGTTATTGAGGTTAGCCATCTCGGCATTGCGATTTTGCATTTCATCGTTAACAGTGGTGAGTTCTTCATTGGCCGACTGCAATTCTTCTTTTGCTGTCTCGAGTTCTTCGTTGGTGCTTTGAAGTTCTTCGTTGGTGCTTTGAAGTTCTTCGTTGGTACTCTGAAGTTCTTCGTTAGCTGATACGAGTTCTTCTTGAGTGGTTTCGTGCTCTTCTATCAGGGTCTGTTGGTATTCTTGGTTAGCGAGAAGTTTTTTCTGCAATTCGGTTTGGTGCCGATTTATTTGAGAGCGGCTGCTTCGACCAGAACTCGTGGCGCTTGCCTCTTTTCTTGAGTGTGAATCGTGACCTTGAGTTTCTTCAAAGAAGATAGTGAAAAATCGGGGTTTCGACTGAAACGGTGTCGCCAGGGGCACCACCTTGATGTTGAGTGTTCGAATTCGATCGCCATCTTTGATGGTGAGGTGCTGTTTGCAGATCGTCTCGTTCTTCTTAAGCGCAGATTGTATTGCCAGTCTCAGGTCGACAACGAGCTGAGGATGGGCCATTTTTAGAAGGTTCAGCCCTGGGGTGCTGCCGATTGAGAGTTCTAAGAAGGGGGCCGTTTTGCCGCGAGTGAGAACGATTTCTAAACTGTCATTGACCACGGCACTGGGTGGTGCGTACTCGGCTAAGGCAATGCGATCGGCCTCTTTTTGAATATCTAAGCGTCCTATATTGGGTTCTACTGGTTTGAGGTTGTTTTCAATTCGTTCAATGACGTAGCGACTGACCGGAAATTGAACACGAAGTGGGGCACCCAAAGTTTTCTTTTGGTAGATTTTATTTACCTTATCAGCAAAGGCGAAAATAGGGGCGAAACTGCCAACCGATTCAGACTTGCCCAATAAGAGTATGCCATTCGAGTTAAGTGCGTAGTGAAAGATCGGAAACACGCGCTTTTGAAGTTCGACGTCAAAATAGATCAAAAGATTGCGACACGAGATCAGGTCGACTTTGGCAAAAGGCGGGTCTATAGTCACATCGTGACGTGAAAAAAGGCAGGTATCGCGTAGCCATTTGACGATGCGGTATCCGCCGCCTTCGACCGGTTCAAAAAATCGACGCAAGCGTTCATTTGAGACATCTTGCTTGATGCTCTCAGGATAGACTGCTCTGCGGGCTTTTTGAAGTGCTTGTTCACTGATGTCTGTGGCAAAAATTGTGAGTGGCGTACGAATCGCCGAGTCGCCTAAAAATTCGATAAACACAATTGCTAGAGAGTAAACTTCTTCACCGGTAGAACAGCCAGGTACCCACAATCGAAAAGGCAAACTGCGGTCACGGTCCTTCATGTATTTTGGCAATTCTCGGTTTTTCAACGCCTCGAAGGCTTTTTTGTCTCGAAAAAATGAGGTAACATGAATCAAAATGTCGGCGTAAAGTTCTTTGATCTCTGCGGGGTTCGCCTCGAGAAAATCGGCATATTTACTGAGACTGTTTAACTTTTTAGCCAGCATTCCGCGCGCTATTCTGCGTTGAATGGTGCTGTGTTTGTATTGAGAAAAATCGATCGCGGTTTTATTTTTAAGCAGGGTAAAAATTCTCGAAAAATTTCGGTCACTCTTCGAAAGCCTGGGTAGACTTGTGAGTGTTAGAGGCTCTTGGGTGAAACCAGCTTCAGAGTGATCGGTAGCAATTCTTGCCAACTCTTGCGCGATTTTGGCCGGGGTCAAAATGAAGTCGACCGCTTTTGCGGTAATCGCGCTTCGAGGCATTTCTGCGAACTTGGCCGATTTGGGGTCTTGGGCGAACGTCACGCCACCATGGGCCTTGATGGCCAGTAATCCTTCAGTTCCGTCAGACCCGGTGCCTGAAAGCACGACTCCAATCACGTTCTGCGAGTGTTCTTTCGCCAAGGCTTGAAAAAAATAATTCAATGGCAAAAATTGACCGTGGCTGTCAGATCGAGGTTCTATTTTGAGTAGCCCATAGTGCAGGTTTAAATTGCAGTTGGGTGGGATGACGGTGACTTGGTTAGGAAGCAGGCGTGTATTCTGTTTTGCCTCTTGAACCCGCATTCGAGTTGAGCGCGAAAGAATTTCAACCGACAGACTCTCGTGGGTGGGAGCCAGGTGTTGAATGACAACAAAAGACAAGCCCGTATCAACGGGTAAATCTGAAAACAGGTCTCTCAGAGCCTCGAGGCCACCCGCTGAAGCGCCGATCGCGACGATTGAAAAAGGGTAGTGTGATAATTGAGTTCGCTTTGCTGACGCAAATTTTTGAACGAAGGGTTTTCTTGAACTCTTCAATTCGGTCTTGGCCTCAGCTACCGTTTTAGGCTGAGGCTTATCGCCCGCGATGGTTTTTGACGCTTTCTTTTTTTTCGAGGTTCGTCCAGAGCCTTTTTTAGAAAGGGAGCGTTTTGAATTTTTTCTTGAATTCGTTTTCAAGCAGTTCAATCCTCATCGTGTGAAGCTCAATTTTTATTCAATTTGCTAACACATTGCCCGAAAATTCTTGTCATTGCAATAGAAGCTATCTGGTAATTTTTTCGATTGTTTGGCCGGTCACATTGACATCTCATCAATTGAGATCATCTGTTAAAGAATGAAGTCTACCCATTTTGAAAAAATTCCTGTTCTTCCCGTTCGAAATGTTTCTCTATTTCCCGGTGCCGTAGTGCCTTTGCAGATCGGTCGAGCAAAGAGTGTGGCGGCGGTCTTAGCCGCCAAGGCCAAAGGCTCGCAATTGCTAATTTTGACACAAAAAAACGAGACCGATAAAGACCCTGCAGAAGCGTCGCTTTACCGCGTCGGTACGTTGGCTCAGGTCGAGAGTGTTGAAGGGAGCGCGAAACAAGGTTATCGCGTTGTCGTTCGGGGCATTGAACGCCTTCGGGTGCTTGATTTCAATGAAATCGATGGCATGATGGTGGCCGAGGCCGAGTCGATGCATGAGGTGGTCGATGTCGATTCGGCAACGCAGGCGGTGCTTTTGGTGAGTTTGAAGGCATTAAGTCAGGAAATATTGGCGTTGATTCCAGGTGATTTGACCCAGCTTTCTGAATTGGTTACTGGCATCACCGATTTGGCGTTTCTGGCTGATTTGTGCGCCGCAAACCTGCAGGTTTCTGTGAGTGAAAAACAACAGTTACTTGAAGTGACTTCCCAAAAAGCGCGGGTGCTGAAGCTTCTTGAGGTGATGCAAAAGCAGAAAGAGCAACTTCAGGTGCAAAGCGACATCAGAGAGAAAGTATCACAAAAATTCGGAAAAATTGAGCGCGAGCATTTTTTGCGAGAGCAATTAAAGGCCATCAAAGACGAACTGGGTGAGTCAGTCAAGGCGACCGAGCGAGATCTGAAAAAGAAAATTGATGATGCGGGCATGCCTGAAGACGTCGCGAAAATCGCACTTGCAGAGCTTGAACGGCTTGAGGCGGGGGGGGCTGCATCAGCTGAATCTCATGTGATACGAAACTACATTGATCTGCTGTGCGCGCTGCCGTGGTCGACGTCATCGAGTAGTGAGATCGACCTCATTGCGGCTCGGGCGATTCTCGACCATGATCACTCGGGGCTTGATAAAATCAAAAGTCGAATCATTCAACACCTCTCAGTTTTGAAGCTCACCAAGAGTGCGAAGGGTTCGATTCTTTTGTTTGTCGGCCCGCCCGGAGTTGGTAAAACCAGTCTTGGGCAGAGTATCGCTAAGGCACTCGGTAAGAAATTTGTCAGAGCGAGTATGGGAGGGGTTCGCGATGACGCCGAGATTCGTGGGCACCGTCGAACTTACGTTGGCGCAATGCCAGGGCGTATCATTCAGGCGATTAAACGAGCGGGCGAGAATAATCCCGTGTTTATGCTTGATGAAATCGATAAGTTGGCTAACAGCTTTCATGGCGACCCGGCTGCGGCCCTTCTCGAGGTGCTTGATCCTGAACAGAATTCAAATTTTCTTGATCATTATTTAGATGTGCCGTTCGATTTATCTAAGGTATTTTTTATCACCACGGCCAATACGACTGAGTCGATACCGCGGCCACTACTTGACCGAATGGAAGTGATCGAGCTCAGTGGTTATACGACGGCTGAAAAACTGCATATTGCCAAGACTCATTTATTGCCAAAACAAATAACGACGCACGGCTTGCACTCAGATCAGTTGAAGGTTTCAGATGAAGCTTTGTTGAGGGTGATCAATTCTTATACCCGCGAAGCAGGCGTTCGTGAGTTGCAACGAAAGATTGCCACGCTTTGTCGGGTTTCAACTGAGCGGGTGCTACAGCCGAATGCTAAACTACCGATTGAAGCTGATGCAGCGTTTTTAGAAGAGGCGCTAGGTCCTGAAAAATTTGTGCACGAAATGGCCGAGAAATTGACCCCGCCCGGGGTGGTTACGGGGTTGGCTTGGACTCCCATGGGGGGTGAGATTCTGTTTATTGAATCGACTCGAATGCCGGGATCAGGAAAGCTCACTTTGACTGGGCAATTGGGTGATGTGATGAAAGAATCGGCACAGATCGCTCTGAGTCTAGTGCGATCGCGGTTAGCGAGTGTGGTACCCGGAATCGATTTCGAAAAGCAAGACATTCACATTCACGTGCCGTCAGGGGCGATACCGAAAGACGGGCCGTCTGCTGGAGTCACCATGGTGACCGCGTTAGCTTCTTTGTTCGTTAAACGATCGGTGAGTCCGAAAATGGCGATGACCGGTGAGATCACGCTTCGTGGAATGGTCACGCCGGTAGGCGGAATCAAAGAAAAAATACTGGCGGCGCACCGGGCCGGAATTGAACGAGTCATTCTCTGTCGACGAAATGAGAAAGATTTAAAAGAAGTGCCAGCCGAGGTGCTGTCTCAAATGAGTTTTGAGTTTGTCGATACTGTCACTGAATTGTTGCGCCTGGCACTGAATTTAGACATATCGCCTGCGGGTGAAAAAGCCGAGTTGGCACTGAGTGACGGGCTTGGTTTGGTCAGATTTGGGGCCGTTTAGGCGGCACCGGCGCTTTGAATTTCGGTGAAGCTGTCTAAGATTCGGTGTACCTCGTCATCGCCTACGGGCGAAAAATCGGTGTACCAGTTTCCAACAGTGGTGAAATACTCAGGCTTCAGCGTGCAAACAACGTCGTGGTAAACTTCTGACAATTGTTTTATAGAGGCGGCCGCGCAAACCGGAGCCGCAAAAATAATTTTCGCGGCCCTTTGGTTCTTGAGAAACCTCGCGGTGGCAAGTGCCGTCATGCCGGTGGCAAGCCCGTCGTCAGCGACAATGACGGTCTTGTCTGCGAATATCGGCAGCGAACGTGTGCCTCGAAATTTGAATCCGATAATTTTGGCTTGCTTGGTTGCTTTTTTAATCAGCGAACGAATTTGCGTTGGCGACAAATTAAAGTGATCGATTACCGAATCGTTTAATTCAAACGTTCCATCTTCAGTAACAGCAGCAACGGCAAGTTCTGGGTTTGACGGCAGTGTTATCTTTTTTACTCCCAACACTTCAACGCGGGCGCCTAGTTCTTGGGCAACTTCTACGGCTATCGGCACTCCGCCGCGAGGCAGCGCCAGAATCACCGGGTTGTCTGGCCTAAAAGCGGCAAGCTCCTTGGCAAGAAATTGACCGGCTTGTACTCGGTCTACAAAAATGAGCGGTGGTTGCATGATGATTTTCTCCATTGCCGGTGTTAATGAGCACAGTCTATGCCAATCGGTCACTCGATTTTTTGCCAATAATGTCAATCGACAACGGGGCTAAATTTCGCTGTTTTTTGGGTATATTTTGTGAAGGCGATGCTGTAGTGAGTGATCACATTCAGGCGTTGGTGGGCAAACGTGACTAAGAAAAAGATCAATCCTATAACCAGTACTGTGCGAGAAATCTGTGATTTTTTGTCGCGCCTTCAGCAAGGTGATTATACACAGACGTTAGTTAAGCCGACTGAACCCGGTCAGTTAGATTCGATTATTGATCAGTTAAATGAGTTGAGTTTATCTCAGGCTGCAGCCCGAAAGCGGGCGGTGGCGATTCAAGAACAGCATACTGTTCTTGAAAGTCGCTTAAGACGCTGCTTGTCAGCAGTTAAAATGGGAAGCTGGGAGTTAGATATTGCCACCCAATCACTCGTTTGGGATCAGAGTATGTTTGAGTTGTATGATGTCGACCCCCTTAAATTTTCTAAAAATTATGGGGATTGGCAAGCAGCCGTGCATCCTGAAGACAGGCAAAGAACCCATCACGAGGTCATGGCCGCCTTGGCGAGTGGTGTTGAAAAGTTCACGCTGCAATTTAGAATCATTCTGCAAAACAAAGAAATTCGCCATCTCGAAGCGCTCTGTTCGATTCAGCGTGATCAAGCGGGAATGCCTGTGAAGTTGATCGGGCTAACCTTTGATGCTACCGCGCGTAAGCGAGTTGAGAGTCAGTTGCAAGACAGTCAATCTTTGCTGTCAAAAGCGTTTAGCAAGAGCCCTTTGTTGATGTCAGTGAGTGATGTTGCTACCGGTAAGTACTTAGAGGTTAACGACACTTTTTGCCGTGTTTCAGGGTATTCTCGCGCTGAGCTGATTGGAAAAACGTCAATTGAAACTGGCTGGATTTCGAACGAAGAGCGAGCACGGCTATTGTCGATTCTCAGAGCTCAGGGGCAAGTCAGTGGAGTCGACATTCATGTGCAAACCAAAAGTGGTGAAAAGCTCATCGGTAAGTATTGGGGTGAGGTCATTGAGAC
>CAITVN010000215.1 GCA_903895855.1 Oligoflexia bacterium
ACAGCTGTATTTCTACAGCATGTCGCTAGCTCATTACTCTATTCTTGAATTGACTTTAGGCTCTCGACAGTCCTGCACCTAAGTGCAGCTGCCATCGCCCGCTTTCTCTTTCAAAAAATTCATCTTATGTTTTCAAAGAACAGACACTTTTCCGTTTCAAAACCTTTAAATTTCGCTACCGAAAGATGTCGCCGAGGACCAGTTGATAATCCTATTTCATTGAAACCTGCAAGTTAATTTTTGAATTTTTGATAATCTTTTTTTCATCATGGCGCGTTAAATCCCACTAATCGCTCTTTCTATTTTGATTCCATGACTGGAGAGCCTTCTCCAGAGCGTCACTCGAGACAAACCGGAAACTTTTGAAGCAACGGTCATCTGATTTCGAGAATGTTTCAATAGGGCGACCAGGTAGACCCTCTCAAATTCAACCAGGTTTTCGAAATAGTCATGAAGCCTCCTGGTAGGCGAAGCAAAATTTTCGACAGGCATATGAAATTCCTGCTTTGACGACATGAATTTGAAGTTTTCAGGCAGATCATCAAGGGCTATCGATTCATTAAGAGACTTAAGCAAAGAATACTCGATCACATTCTGAAGCTCCCTAATGTTTCCTGGCCAGTCATAAGACTCGAACACTCTAGCAACCTCAGGCTCAATTCGCTTTACAGACCTTCCCAATCTCGCCGATGTTTCTAGGACGATTTGATGAAGAATAGAGTCGAACTCTTCACACCGATCTATTAAGCGCGGCAGATCGACCCGCAAAACATTGAGACGATGATACAGATCCTCTCTAAACTCCCCCTTTTTTACCATTTCAGGAAGATTTCTATTCGTTGCTGCAATTATGCGAATATCGAGTTTTTTCGACCTATTTGAACCGACTGGGGTAATCATTTTCGACTGCAACACCTCAAGCAGACGAGCCTGAATCGTCGGAGACATTTCTCCGATTTCGTCGAGTAAAACGGTACCACCATTTGCAAACTCGAGCCGACCAATCTTAGCCCCCACAGCACCGGTAAAGGCCCCTCTTTCATGACCAAACAACTCTGAGGCGATCAAATTCGGTTCTATTGTTGTTAAATTTACGACACTAAACGGTTTGAACGCCCGAGCTCCCGCGAGGTGAATTTTCTCTGCCAGTCGGGTTTTTCCTGTCCCCGTAGGACCGCAAAGTAAAACAGGTGAATTCGATTTTTCTGCAAGTTTAATTACATTAATATAAGATAGTTTATTCATTTTTTTGCTCCATTTGTTTGTTAATACACATAACAACCCTTAGCAAAGAGCGTTCCAACCAAAAGGCCTGGTCGCGAAAGTCGAAGCTGCCTGAGATCAATTGAAACGGCGAACGGCCCCCAAACAGAACAAGCAGCCTTCGAACAGTGGAAGAAAGTCCGCAAAAAAAGCGGCTTTTTTTCCACAGTCTCTAATCAACAACAACTGTAGTATTAAGTTATATGAATAAAACTACGGTGTCTCGCCACCGTGAAGTACGAGTAACATCTCTAACCAATCCCCGGCAACTTTGTTTAGATAGGTTTGCCTATAGGCCCCTTGGGATGCCACAAATTTGAACCAGTTTTCTGGAAACCAGACAGCCAACCCCTTAAATGACATCTCGCGAAGTTCATTAATTGATTTTGTGTAATCGTCGCCTAGGGCTAACGCCACATTACTTAACGCAAAAACCTTTTCGAGAGAAATGCAGCTTTGCTTCAACCGCTTCATGACTTCCAAACGACGAGCGAATTCGGCAGAGGAAATGGTTTTTTGTTCGAGCTGGGACTTCAATTCTAAATATTCAGCATCTAGAATTTTTTCAACGCAATATCGAAACGCCGAAAGATCGACCCCACCACTGATCAACTTCGGAATTTGTGCTGTTGCGATCAACAAGTCAACCTTGCGCGCGGAGTCTTGAATCAAATATTCTTTTAGAGTCTTAGCAAATCGATTAAAAGCGGGTATCAGCTCGTGTTCGACCGACACAAGAGAAAGAGAACTCAACATCATCGAATCATTCGCCCCACCGCTGGATGCTCGCTGGCCCCCAGATCCCGCCCCCAGCGAGGCCTTCATTAGTGGTGGAACCATCTTGGCCACCCAATAAGGTTCATCTCTTGGCTGCCCCCGTTGGTTAGCACGGGCACTTTCGCCGTTAAACCCCCCCTTGTTCATTTCATAGAATATTCGACGATACGGCAAACCACGAAGTGTTTCGACTTGTGCTGAGCCCACGGCAAAACGAGCAGAGGCGGCCCCTCCTTTGTTGAGCTCAGCCACCACCTCAATCATTTGCATCAAGCACGAGTCTGAAATCAAAACATCAACGGGTCTGCCCTCACGGTGTTTAGCACTTTGGCGACGAAATATCAGATTGATATCATCTAACCGAAGGTAAGAGCCAGTTGCGCTATTCAGCGCCAACGCACCCGCCTCTTTTACCTGCTTATTCACTGAGAACATCTCGGGACTCAGGGGTACAGTAACTGAAGAACTCGGGGGTGGGTTCAACAGTTTCCAACCCTGTCCATGCCCCCAAACTACTATCATTAGGTTTTCTGATGGATACTGAGACAAGCCCCAGTCGACAAAACTTTCGAATTTTGCACCCTCAGAATCGACTGAGTTATCTACAGAACTGATTAACGGTGAATACAAATCCGTCAACGAACGCTTTTGAAAAGTATCTAGCCCGAGACTGTTATCAAAAACGGCTTCACTTTCAAAAATATGAACCCTACTTGACCGAGACCCCACCTTTGATCCCTGTTGATCAAGCTGAACGAGGACATCAAGATCGACACCTGATCCCGCCAAAAATTCACGCTGGGTCTTGAAACCGGCTTCCATTTCGTAGAGATCCCAAAATGCATAGGGCAACAAATCGTTGTTCGCTGCCATGTAAACCAAAACAGTCCAATCTTTTTTACATTTCTGCCGTTCAAGCGGCTTCGAGTAGTTGTCGTAACTTTCTTGGTCGCCCTGAATACGCTCACTTAAACCGAGCCCCCCGGCAAACTGCCCATGAGTTCGGCGAAAATGATGAGAGCCCGATTGCAAAATGTTCTGATGACTCCACTGCGACTGGCAACTTGGCAACTGAAAAACTGGCGTATTGGCGTGAGCGTTATTGGTTAAACCGACGCCAACAAATCCACATAAAGCCAAAATGAAGCGAGAGGCGAATCGAAACCGCAAGCGCCCGTGAATAAGAATCATTTCTAAGAACCCCATAACCCCTTGTTTTGCCTAATTTCATAGCCAAGTCGAGACCAACTAGATTGCTTCTCATCAGGTGCAATAACATATCAGCCTCAGATATTTACACTCCGTTAGTTGATTATAAAGATCGGGGAATGGTAAAGAGGCAAACTATGATTCCACACAATGCAAACATACTACTCTGCGATGACGACAAAATGATTTTAGAAGCCGCCTCATTACTGCTCAACGGACTGGGGACCTTAACTTGCTGCATGTCTGCCGAAGACGCCCTCGATAAGATGCACGCAACCGCTTTCGATGTACTCATTCTGGATATCCAGCTTGGCAAAAAAACCCTAGGAATTGAGCTGATTTCTAGTTTTTTAAAGATCGACCCCGACGTTAAAATCATCATATTTTCAGGCGATGTGAGATTTGACTGGGCAAGACTTGCCATGAGAGAGGGCGCTTTCGACTACTTACCCAAAGACCTGGGCGCCACCGAACTCGTGCCAACCGTCGAAAAGGCCCTTCTGCAAAGACGACTGAGAAACCGCGGTAGCCAGTTTGAATTTGAAGCCTCACGCTTTGAAAATAGCAACGAAATGGTTGGAAACAGCGACCCCATCAAGAAAATGAGAAACACGCTCTCTAAATTCAGAAACAGCGGTGGAAATGTCTTAATTACCGGCGAGACCGGCACTGGAAAAGAACTCGCAGCGCGAGCGTTGCGAGGCCCGGCTCAAAGTATTGAATCGCTGTCACCGTTTGTCGCAGTTGATTCGGCCACCATTCAAAGTTCTATGGCAGAAAGTCTGCTTTTTGGCCACGAAAAAGGGGCATTCACGGGAGCAGCCGGTCAGGTTAAAGGACTTTTCGAGCAAGCGAATAATGGCATCATTTATTTCGATGAAATTTCAAACATGCCTCTCGAAATTCAGCTAAAACTCTTGCGCGTAATTCAGGAAAAAGAAGTTCGACGACTGGGCTCAAATCGAACGATTAAAGTAAATTTTCGCGTGGTTTGCGCCACCAATCAGAGTTTAGAGACACTAGTCGAACAAGGTCATTTCAAAGCCGACCTACTTCAGCGCCTGAACGTACTGCCACTTTTTACCCCTCCATTACGAGAACGGGTTGAAGACATTCTGCCGTTGCTAGATCACTTTCAAAGTAAGATCGACCCAACAAGAACCCCACTAACCCTCTCTGAAGACACCAAGCAGGTGCTACTGAGTTACTCTTGGCCTGGCAACGTGAGAGAGCTCGGTAATCTAGTGACATTCCTCTTTGCCACTTGCCCCCCCGGCGATGAGATCACTCTCATTGACCTTCCGACGAAATTTTTTGCCGAAGCCGATCAAAACCGCGAAAGAAGCGAGACCGAGGCCACCCATTTTGCCGGGGCTTCAGCAAGCCAAATGACAGGCACTAACAAAGTCATTGAATTTGACGAGACAACTGAGCACATTTCTTTTTACGAAAAAGTTCGGATCTTTGAGCGAAAGATCATCATTGATGGTCTGCAGAAGAATGCCTTCAATGCATCAAAATCAGCAAAGTTCTTGGGAATCGATAGATCGTATTTCTATAAAAGGCTCAAAGAACTGGCTATCGACTTAGATGCGCTTTCTGACTCTAGACCCACAAGGTAGTGGAATGCAGATGGTGACCAAGGCAAAAGCAAAGCCCCCCTGGATATTGCCTATCTCAGAGGGGCTAGCTTCAATTTCTCTGCAATCTGCACCTTGGGTAGCTAACAGGACTCAAGAAGTCCAAGCCCCCAGCTGCAGACGCTTTAATTAGGCGTGTCCGTGCGCCTTACGAGCTGCTTGCTCTTCTTTGGTTCCCGCAGTGGTAATTCTCATTCCGTAGAATGACCTCAACACAAACACCAAACCAATGAGGAAAGCCACAATACCGAAGTACAGTGCAGTTTCTTTTGCAACGACCGCAATCTCTACAGCCAACAAGCCAAACAGAGTGGTGAACTTGATGATGGGATTGAGAGCGACTGAAGACGTATCTTTGAACGGATCGCCAACGGTATCGCCAACCACTGTAGCTGCATGAAGAGGTGTTCCTTTTTCACGAAGTTCAACTTCGACAACTTTCTTAGCGTTATCCCAAGCTCCACCGGCATTTGCCATGAACATCGCTTGAAATAGACCGAAAACTGCAATTGAAATCAGGTAACTAGCGAAGAACGTTGGATCAAAGCAGGCAAAAGCAAGAGTGAAACAGAAAACTACGCCGAAGATATTAACCATACCTTTTTGAGCGTAGATTGTGCAGATTTTCACCACTTCTTGTGAGTCTTTGACTGACGCTTTAGCCACTGAATCCAGTTTAATGTTGTTCTTAATGAACTCAACCGCTCTAAAAGCACCCGTACTGACAGCTTGAATCGAAGCACCGGTAAACCAATAAATTACGGCTCCACCGCAGATCAGACCTAACAAGACTTTAGGATCTAGGAGATCGAGCTTCAGTTGGAGAAGCAAAATAATTGAGAAAATCATCGTGGTTGCTCCGATAACAGCAGTACCAATCAAAACAGGCTTTGCAGTTGCTTTGAATGTATTACCGGCTGAATCGTTCTCTTCTAGATTGCGCTTTCCTTGTTCAAAGTCTGGCTTGAAACCGAAATCTTTTTCGATCTCAGAACCAATACCAGGAAGGCTTTCAATCAACGAAAGTTCAAAAACTGACTGTGCGTTGTCGGTCACCGGACCGTAGCTATCAACAGCGATCGTAACAGGGCCCATACCCAAGAAACCGAAAGCGACTAATCCGAACGCAAACACAGCAGGATAAACCATGAACTGATCAAGACCACTGCTTGAAGTTAAGTAGGCAACTAACATCAAGCCAGCCATCGCCATACCCTTCCAGAAAGCCGAGAAATTACCAGCTACCAAACCCGCAAGAATGGTCAGCGAAGCACCGCCTTCGCGTGAGGCAGAAACAATTTCAGCAACGTGCTTAGACTTGGACGAAGTGAAAATTTTCGTCATTTCAGGAATCACAGCGCCCGCAATCGTTCCGCACGAAATGATGGTTGAAAGTTTCCACCAGAGAGTCGGATCCATCTCGCCAATCAAAAGGTAGCTCACCAAAAAGGTGACGGCAATTGACACGAGAGAGCTTAGCCAAACCAAACGAGTCAGAGGCGCTTCAAAATCAAAATGATCTTTATCAGCGAAACTCATTTTAGACCAAATGGTGTTAAGCCAGTAAGAAAACACTGACGTGATAACCATCAAGATGCGCATAGCGAAAATCCAGACGATTAGCTTTGCCTGAATCTCGGCTCCGTTTGGCCCAAGAGTCAGTTTACCATCTGCGCCCATATTCATTCCGACCGCGAGCACGATGAAGCTAATCAACGCAACCCCTGTCACACCGTAGGTTTCAAAACCGTCGGCAGTTGGACCAACTGAGTCACCCGCATTATCGCCAACGCAATCGGCGATCACACCTGGGTTTCGAGCGTCATCTTCTTTGATGTTGTACACAATTTTCATCAAGTCTGAACCGATGTCAGCAATCTTGGTGAAGATACCACCGCAGATACGTAGAGCAGAAGCACCCAATGACTCGCCGATGGCGAATCCGATGAAACAAGCTCCAGCCGCATCACGAGGAACAAACAACAAAATGAAAAGCATGAGTAAAAGTTCAACGCAAATCAACATCACGCCGATCGACATTCCTGAACGAAGAGGAATATTCATCACCTGATAAGGCTTCTTACGAAGTGAAGCAAAAGCCGTTCTTGAGTTTGCAAAGCAATTGATTCGAATACCGAACCAAGCCACAGCGACCGAACCCAAGATACCGAGTACTGACCACAAAAGAACGAGGCCTACTCGGGAAACTTCCATGTGTTGGAGCCCATAAAAATAAATGGTGATACAAACACCGATGATCGCCCACAAAACAGCCAAGAACTTTCCTTGCTGGGCAAGGCAGGTCTTACAGGTTTCATAGATGAGTTCGGAAACTTCAAGAAGTGACTTGTGAACAGGAAGGTTCTTGATACTCATGTATTCAACCAACCCAAACAGCATTCCGAGTACACAGACGAACATTCCAAAGCCAAGAATACTGGTTCCGGCGATGTCCATACCCAATAAATGATAAGACTGTGAAAGCTCGGGGATATTGAGCTCTGACTCATTGGCCATAGCTCTCATTTCGAAAGCACTCGTGACCAGGAGGGTCAGGAGTGAATAAAACGCAATACGATACTTTTGAATAACTTGCATCTTGTAGAGTTCCTCTTCAAATTAAACAGATAGTTTTAATGATTGAACGAGCATTAAATGAGGTAGCCCAAGAAGTCAATTCAAGAACTCATGGGCACAAAGGAGAAATGTTTGAAATTGAGAGTTTGTTTTGCAGCGAATCCTTTCTTGATCCTGGCTCTGGGACTTTTTTTCTTTATTCCCGCCCTTTCCGTTAACGCCTTTTCTGACGAAGAAGCAGACTCTGGCGGTGAGCTTTTTCCTGATAAGCCATTCAAAGATTGGGGCCTCGACTACAAAGCGGGGGCCGCAACAAGAACACTTCCTTTCGGACTCAGTTTCAGCGGCGAGATCGGCTATAGTAAATTACTCTGGGGGCAACCAAAAGAATCGAAACTGTATGGCTATTTACGCCCATTTTTCAGAGCAAACACCTCATTCGTAATTAACCGAGCTCAGGCTGGGCTAGCATTGTTTCCGGTTTCATTTATTGGTGCAAGCTGGGGAGTCTACGGAAGTCATCGAAACGTCTCGAAGCTCAGCACGCTAAATTGTGACAACCTGCAGTGCGGTGGATCTTTGAGATCGGTATTCATTCGCCCACAAGTGACTTTGGGTCATGCCGGGTTCTTCGGTGTCGCCATTTGGCGATGGGATTGGATTACAGTTGCTGACACGACGCGACCCTTTGGAGAAGAAACTGCGAATTTAGCTGGCCAAGCTGGTGCTGACATTCTCGGGCAACTTGATATCTACCTGGGATACACCCGGGACTCTTGGAGCGGAGGATTTCTCTTTAACTCAGCCGGCATGGCAGAGCTTGGCTCAACAAATCAACTAAAAGCGGTTTTCGTGAGAAAACAGGTTGAAGACTGGAAATTCACAGCGGGATCTGGACTGTACCGTTCATCGACCCAAGAAGCGGGGATGGCAGCGTTCCTGGCTCTCGATTGGATAGGTTTGCCTTCACTCGAACTTTAGGTCGGGCCGAAGAACTCACTTGGAAACACCAGAAAAATCAGGCATGCCTAAAAATGACTCAATCGAAGGGGGAACGATGCTCGATTCTGAGAACTATAAAAAGGGATTCTTAGTTGATGATGAACTGATGTCAGGTGTCACTGAAGACCCCGAAGCACCGGGTAGGTTCGTCGCATTCATTATCAGCCACGCCACAGGTGAATACCTCGGCTATCAACCGTTTGAGCAGCTTGCAGATGCTCTCTCGACAATTAACCAAATCAAGAGAAATTGGATATTCGAAGCTGTCGGTGGATGCGGAACTGGCGGCTGCGGTGGCGATGGCAGTTGCAAAGGCGGTGGATGCAAGAACAAGTCAGGCCAAGGCGATCACGGACAGCATCACGATCACGCCGACGGGGCTCATCACGAACACTCACACGAATAAAGAGCAAGCCGCGAATAGTGAGCAATCAATGAAGAGTAAACACTCGCGCCTATTTTTTAACGGCTGCCTTTCAGCATTTACCTGCATTGGTCTTTTTTTTCTCAATTCAAATCGGTCATCACCGAAATCTGAAACAAGAATGTTGTTGGGCGTAGAGGTGCTTTTAAGGCAACACCCTGACTGGATCATGGGCAAGCGTGTCGGTATTCTCACCCACCCTGCTGGAGTTGATTCTGAGTTGCACTCAACACTCGATCTGCTTTTGAACGATCCAAGATTTAAAGTGACGCAGCTGTACGCCCCCGAACATGGTATTCGAGGCGAATTTCCGAATGGTCTAAGTAGCCCGATCGGAGTTGATCCCTCAACTGGGCTGCCAATTGAAGGTTTATTCATCAACCCGAAGCGACCAAGTAAAGAATCACTCGCTCGAATAGATACTCTCATCTATGACGTTCAAGACATTGGCTCAAGGTCGTACACTTATATCTCAACCTTAGGCGAAGTGATGAAAGCAGTTGCCGAAGCTGGGGTAGAGTTGATGGTTTTAGACCGACCCAACCCGATGGGCGGCGATTACTTCGAAGGACCAATCCGTGATGAAAAATATCAAAGCATGATTGGATGGGGACCCCTACCAATCGTACACGGCATGACCATTGGTGAAGTGGCTAAATTCTACAATGATATTTTAAAAATAAATTGCAGGCTCACCGTAGTTGAAATGCAAGGGTGGAAACGTGAAATGCGATGGTCAGACACTGGACTTCGGTGGGTGCCGCCTTCAAGTGGAATTCCGCACGCAGTGAGTGCCCTACTGTATTCAGTGAATGCCCTAGTTGGAGGGGCGACTCTAAATGTTAATGACGGAATCGGCACGACCCTGCCCTTTGAACTCACCGGAGCTGTGTTCAAATTTGACCCTTTTGAATTGGCGACCTTTTTGAACCAGCAAAATCTAAGTGGAGCTCGATTTCGTGGACTTTTTTACACGACACGCTTAGACGAACATAAGAACAAAATTTTAAACGGAGTGCAGGCATTTGTCGACGATCAGGACTCTTTTCGTCCGGTTCATACCGCATTGACCATCGCCCACACTTTATTTACGAAGTACCCCAAGGAAATCAAGGTCGGTGACCCGAAACGGTTTGGGCGCGTTTGGGGAAATGATCAAGTGCTTCAGTCACTCTCAGGATCAAGAATTAAAACTGTAGCCGAAATCGAAGCACCGTGGAAAAATCAATTGGAAGATTTCGGCGAAAAACGACGGCGAAATCTAATCTACCCGTGATATTGGCAGTTGCTTCGTTGTTTGACGACTGCCTTTAGACTAAGAAAGCCACCTCAGTAAACTACTTGGAGCCCTTTACTGATTTGTCGGAGAATTGCCCTAACAATTCTGCACATTCTAGATATTTCGCAAGACCAATATAGGCCTGCCTTCCTGACAAATAGAGCAGAACTAGAAACAATGCCAGCCCCACATACTGCCCGAGTTCAGCAGCAATGGGACCCAGCAACCATTTCAATACAGGATGCTTAAAAGAACCCTCTGAAACGACCCAGTTGTCTTGAGCCCCTTGAATCGAATCTAATCCCTGCATGATTAAGTAAAAAACAGCGCCAGCCAAAGCGGTTAAGTATTTATTGCGCTCTTTTAAACGCTCTAGATCTAGCTTAAAATTTGCGATTATCCATTTCCAGTCATCAGAAGAAAATGTGGATTTTGCTATCCAACGCTTACAAACTTGAGTTCGCCAGGCTTCATCTTTTTGGCTATTTAAAAGAAGAGTTCCGACGCCCCCTCTCTTAAAGTGGCCGGGCAGGTCTTTAATAACTTGTGAGCTCAAGAAAAAAAGAGAGTAAACAACTGGAAACCCAAGATAAACCAGATCGACATAAGTCCGAGCGCTGAAAGGAATCAAACGAAAGGAAATCATCAACAAAAATAAACTTCCGATCACTAACGGAAAAATAAAGCACCAAAGCAATACAGAAATCATGCGGCGATTAGAAGCCTGCCGTTCAGCTTGCATCTCAGAATTTACCTGGGATAAGAAAATTCGATACTGACTTGAAAATTGATCAAGATAATTCATAGAATTTACTCTCTCACTTCTTCAGAAAATTCTTCTCGAATTCTCTTGATAGAAATAGCTTTACCACTTCTGGGATCAACTTCTAAAACGACCGCATTAACGCCACCCACACCTTCAGCTGGCTCAAACTTGACTGGTCGACCAGTCAGAAATCTTTCAACCGAGTTTTCTTTCTTGTTTCCAATAACAGAATCGACAACCCCGCACATGCCAACGTCAGTGATGTAGGCGGTACCTTCTTTAAGGATACGTTCATCTGCCGTCTGCACATGACAATGCGTACCCAATACGGCACTGACCCTTCCAGCCATGTAATACCCAAGAGACTGTTTTTCTGAGCTGGCTTCAGCATGAAAATCGACTAAAAATGACTCAATTCCACATTTTTCTAATTTTTCAATTTCTCGGTCGATTGTTTTAAAAGGGCAGTCGACCGGCGGCATAAACACTCGACCCAAAACTTGTATGACTCCCAACCGAAGCCCTGGAGTTCTGATTGAATCAATAACTGTCGAACCGCGACCGGGAACTTTAAACTGCGGATGATCAGGGTAATTTGCCGGTCGAATAATCCGAGTGGCTGAAGACAATATTGGTTGAAAGGGCTTTTGATCCCAAGCGTGATTTCCAGTCGTTAGTGCGTCAAAACCGAGATCCAAGAACTCTTGGGCGTGCTCGGGAAGCGGCCCCTTTCCATGTGAGATATTTTCAATATTCGCAATCAAGAAATCTGGTTTCGTTTGCCTCATCAGCCGAGGCAATGACTTGATCACTGCCTCTCTTCCTGGCTTTCCGTAGACATCTCCAAAAAACAATATTTTCATCGCTTTGTCGCCATCTTCTTAATGATCACCTGATTCATGCGGCTATCTCACTTCTCTCTAACAACTGGTACTACTCGATTTTCACTTTCTTGGTTCGAATTTTCGATCAGGCTCGTTACTTTTTCACTGGCCTGTTTCCATTGGTTAAATACCTGGTTGGCCGTTTTTTGGGCAGTCACTAGACGCCCTGTTTGTTCGAGTAGCGCCAGAAGTACAAGATGAAGCGGGTCTTGAATATTTCGGATCTGACTGATCTCATCGATTAGGGCCTGGGCCCTCAATAGAGTCTCAGCTTCGATTTCATCAAGCTCAGTCTGCGACGTCTTAAGCCTCACCACCTGGCTTCGTATTTTTATCTCAACCATAGAAGTTTCGAAACCTCTCTCAAAAATAACGCCAAAAATACCCCCAGGGCCACCTTCAGTAGGTGGGTTAGCCACCTTGGCCGGTACCGATTCGATTCAAGTGCGCTAGATTTGCTGATCATTGAAAATTTTCCATTGGGGTTGGGGCGTTCCGGCTTTTACATAAGCTTCACATTTTTTTTGAATTTCAGCGGCCTCGAGACGAAGCCCAAGCTGATCAAAAAGTTCGTACGCCAGGAGTGGGGCGCCATCGGCTTGAGATTGCTGCAAAACCAGGGGGCCGGATGCAGGCTTGGCGATCCAGCCAGGCACTCTGAGTAAGCGAGCCAATGGCAACGCCGTCCTTGCGACACAAGCAACCACTTCACCTGGCGACAACGCCTGAAACTGTTCGATACCAAGAACCCTGACTTCTGAGTGAAGAAGCGATTTTCCGACTCTAACTGAAAAGTCATCAATCGCTGCCCAGCCACAATAAACCCAGGTTGGAGACGAGGCACTTCGCTCTGAGGCCACAGCCTGGGCACTTAGCCAAAGATTCTCGACAGCAACTCGAGTTAACACCTGGGTTTCAATAATCGACTCAGTTAACTGCCCTGGCTGAGTGTGCATTTGGGTAGACTCTTCAAAAGTCCACACCATTTGCCCAATCAGAGAACGAAACACCCCTTTCATAGAAACCGGCAAAAAGGGGGCGACCAGTAAGACCGGTGACCCCAATTTTCTCAGCCAGTTTCCTGACGGTTGATTCGAAGCCAATATGACTGCGTCTACATTTTCAATGACTTTAGAGTCTACCGCCCCCAAACCGACAGCATTGACAAATTCAACCTCGATTGGACTATCAAATTTAGCCCTAACTGCTGCTATGATTGACAAAAGTTCAGTCTCACTGGTGGTAGTATTAGGTGAAATCGACGGGCTTCCAACGATCGCTATTTTTTTGACTCTCATTTGGCAACCATTTTGTCGCAATTTTGCTGTTAAGAAAAGTAAATAAGAAAATCTGCAGACTTTCGTTTTTTCAGGAATACTAGAGGTGAGGTCATGAATGGCAGGCGAAATTAAAGCAGCGCTAGCTGACGAAACCAGAATAAAGAACTACCAGGCTCAGCTCAAACAAAAGAATGAGATGGACGTGAAAGAGATCGAAACCAAACACAGCGATCGAGTCGCGAAGATGCTCGATCAGCAGCAATATCAAGTGGCCGAACTGCATCGCGGCTACGACGTACAGATCTCAAAAGAAGCTGAAGAGCTCGATGAAAAGCTCAATCGAATTAGGTCACAAAAAGATTTTAAGATTGAAGAAGAAAAAAAAGCCTCGGCTTTAGAATTAGACCGAGTCAAAGAATCAAATCACCAAAGAATCGAAGAGTATAAAAAAAATGGAGAGGCCCAATTGAGTAGTATCAAACGAGAAATTCAAGCGGGTGCTGAGAATCTCCACGGAATCGCAAGGAAACAAAATAAACGCATAGAAAGTGAGAAAAAAGCCTAATGAATTCAAAATCAAATCGTCCTAACGATCGCCTCACTCCAAATCGGCCAGCAATCAACCAACCTTCAATGGAGCCTTCAAAAAACGAAGGAATCAAGGTCGATGGTTTTGGGCAAGTCCTGGCCATGCTACAGGCAGCCGATCCAGAGTTTCGAAACTCGATCATCAAAAGACTCAGTCAACGTGATCCCCAACTCGCAATCGACCTCATGAGAAAACTTCGCGCTGAAAACTGAATCGACCTAAGCGAAAAGAAGCAAAAAGAAAGCCGTCAAAGCTAACACCAACGCCACAACTGCATAACGCCCAGGCAGCTTGCGGCTAATAAAGCTTTCAATAGAAAAAGTGACTATCGGAGCCAGCCCTCCCACCGAAGCGACTGTCGCAAGCTTTCCTACCTTCAGGGCGTTCAACCAAAGAGTTAATCCACCAAAAGTACCAACAAAGGCGGCAATCAAAGCCACCACTTTAAGCCTCGGTGAAAGTGATCGGTACTTGGGTACTAAGCCAATCGGTTGAAACCGGCTCCAAAGTGCAAAACCAAAGAGTGCGGCCACGCCCCGCAACGCGTTGGCTTCGAGAGACGAAATACTAGGCTCCGACTTCAAAGCCATACTGCTCAGAAAACTTCCAGTACCATCGAGTAGCATACCTCCAAGAGCCAAAGCCACACCCTTGAAATCCCAATGGCCCTGCTGCTGCCGACGCTCTAAACTCAAAAGTAAAACACACCCGATAAGTAAGCCAACAGCGAGTAGCAACCTTGAAGTAAAAACCTGCCCCAGAAAGACGCTACCCAAAAACCCTAAATACAGTGGCTGAAATCGATAAAGTAGCGTCGTTCTCGCCGGCCCCATTCGGTCATAAGCATGCAACATAAACCAATCAGATAAATTGAGTCCAATGAGGCCACTGAGAAATAAAGTAGCCACCAACTGAAAAGTGAGATCACTTATGTGACTCGGAAGGGTAAACGCCGCGCACAATACCATGAGCGTCGTTGCCAAACACGCCTTGAATGTGTTCATCCATAACGCAGAATTTAGTCTCGTTAGACGCTGAAACAGAAAACTACACGTTGAAAAGCTCAAGACTGCAAAAAAAGCGTACGGAATTCCAGGATCCATGACCTTCGATTGAACCACTCTTTCTAGAGTACGACCACTCTCGATTCAAAAGTGCACCTTTTTGTTTCACAATTAAGCGCAGTACTCATGGCCAAGACAATACTAGAAATTTAGTAACACTCGAGATAGGTCTATTAATCATGAAGGCTACACTAATCCACTTGTTCTCGGTTTTCTTTTTTTCAAATATGGCTCTAGCAAGTAGCGATGCTATTATTGCGCCACGAAAATTGCCAAAAACAGGTGACATCATTTCTTACGATTTGAGTAGTCATGTCGAGCAAGGCGCTAGCACCTGTGACTCGAGTTTTAGCCTGGTTGTCACTGCCTCACAACCTCAATTGGGTGTCTTGAGCGTCTCCTCTCACATGACCCAAACTGCCGGCAGCACAGGGTGTGGCAAACCAAAGAATGCTCTAAAGACCTGGCGTTATATCGAAGAAACCAAAGAGCTGATCGGTATCACTGAATGCAAAACAGAAGATCTCGCGACTTGCGCTGATCGTCAACCCATCGCCTCGGATCAATGGCAATCACCCCATGAATTGGGAGAATGTCATTCAATTGGGGTTGAAACGATCTCACTTCCAATTAAGGACTTAGACGCAGAACACTTTAGCTGTGACTTGTCGGTGAATTTAGTGTCGGGTAAATCAGTTTCACAAATCTGGATCAACGAAGCGGTATACGAACCCTATCCATTGATGCAGTTGACGAATCAAATTGAGCTTCCCGATTTCAAGTTTAAAATGACCTTAACTCAAAAACTCATTTCAGTTGTCTCATTTTAGTTAATTTTGTGTAATAACCCCGTAGCGCAGCCCACGAGTACTCACTCGAATTTCTTGAAAGTCTAAAACCTCAAGCACTCGCCATAGAATTAAAGCGCCAGCCAGTATGACATCGGCGCGATTAGCTTCTGAACCCAAAAGTGCGGCACGCTCAGACACGTTTCGCCATTTCAAGTCTTCAACAAGACGATGAACATCACCTCGAGACAGAACCACTTGATCGATTTTTTTTGAGTCAAATTCTTTTAAATCCAAAAAAAGATGAGCCAATGTGGTCACCGTTCCTGCCACCCCAACCAATTTTTTAGGGGCCTTCCAATTCGCTTTCATTACATTCCAGTTCTCGATCAAGGTATCAATGGCAGCCTGACAAGCCCAAAAATCAGAATCAGAAACCGGGTCAGTTTTCAGATAACGCTCAGTGAACCTGACAGAACCGAGATTCAAACTCATGCCTTTTCCGTCGCCCGTTAACTCAGTGCTTCCGCCACCAATGTCTAACACAGCCCAATCATCAGGATTTTCACCAGCTGGCACACCGCCAATGAATGCAAGTCGCGCTTCTTCGTCACCACTAATGATCAAGAATTTAAGACCCCATGTTTTTTTGATGTCATCAAAAAACAGAGACCCATTTTTTGCATCTCTCGCCTGACTCGTCGCCACACACTTGGCTTCATGAAGATTGAGTTTATATTTTGTCATCAACTCAGCATAACGACTCAAGCACTCTTTGGTGCGACTGATGGCATCGGGATGCAACTGAGCGGTTTGATCAACCCCCTGCCCCAATTTAACAACAGTCGCTCGATCTTCAATGACCCGAGTGACGACACGGCTCACCACATCGACTTCAGCGATGAGCAATAAGCAGGTATTCGTACCCAGGTCTATCGAGGCTCGTAGTTCAGTTTTTGGTTGATTCAACATAATAACAATCTATTGAGCTTTTTTGCCCTGACCTGCTTCAATCTGAACCTTGAGCTTATAATTTTCCTTCTCAGAAGCGTCGAATTTTTCTTTCCAGTACTTCACTTCTTGCTCTAGCTCAGCCACACGTTTGCCTTTTTCATGAGCCAACGAATAGTAACCCTCACTAAAGGTCTCGCTTTCAGGATTGAAAGTTCCGACTCGGGTTTCGCCATCTACAATGCCCTTAACCCGGTAGGTTCCGTCATCGGTTTTTTCAGCTTCGACAACTTGAACATCGTACGATTTTCCCGGGTATGCTTTTTCTTGCCAATATCGAGCAGCACGCTCTTTGGCCTGATTTTTTACCTTCTCTGAAGCACAACCGCCAATTGCCAAAATAGCAACCAAGACGGCGACCACAATCCCTTTACTTAATGACTTTCTACTATTTTTCATGTGTCTCTCCTGTAATTCCGGTAACTCCGATAAATTTCGAAATCTAACCTGATTTTTTTGCAATATCTGCTATCAACATTTGTACCTTCGAAGGGTTTGCTTTTCCACCGGTCTTTTTCATAATCTGCCCAACCAGAAAACCAATCACTTTGTCCTTACCAGAACAGTATTCTTTAAACTGTGCCCCATTCTCAGCAAGCACCGACTCAACGATCTTCATCAGTTCGCCGTCATTGTTCTCTTGCTTGACACCAAGCTTTGTCACCCACAGTTCGACAGAACCGCCCTCTGACAAAAGTTTTTCGAGAACTTTTTTTGCTCCTGTGCTTGAAACCTCTTGCGCCACCCACTTCAAAGTGAGTTCACCCAGATCACTCGGAGTGATTTTCACTTCTGACATTTCAATCTGATTTTCAGTTAGAAATCGTAAAACCTCAGTCGTTAGCAAATTGCAGCAAGATTTGGCGAGGGACGGTACGTCAGCTTCTGGTTTGGCCTTAGGCCGCATATAGGCAATGCACTGATCAAAGAACACGGCAAGGGTCTTGTCGGTAGTCAATACCGAGGCATCGTAGCTTGAGAGCTTGTACTCACTTTCAAGTCTTTTCTGATGATCTCTCGGCAATTCAGGCAGCGCCACTCTTACCAATTCTATTTGGCGATCAGAAATCACAATAGGCGCTAAATCTGGATCTGGAAAGTAACGGTATTCTTCGGCTTCTTCTTTTACTCTTAGGGTTTGAGTCACCCCTCTAGCTGAGTCAAAACCACGCGTTTCTTGAACAATCCGCTTACCTGCCCTGATCATTTCAACTTGACGGTGAATTTCGTATTCAATCGCCTTTTCAATGTAGCGAAAAGAATTGACGTTCTTAATTTCAACGCGAGTTCCCAACCGAGATTCACCGATAGGTCTCACTGAAACATTGGCGTCACACCGAAAGTTTCCTTCTTGCAGATTACCATCACAGATTTCAAGGTAAGTGACCAACGCATAAAGGGCTTTCATGTATTGGCTCGCCTCTTGCGGCGTCGACAAATCTGGTTCGGTCACCACCTCAATGAGCGGAACCCCCGCTCGATTCAAATTGACCAAAGAATAGGGGCCATAATGAACATTCTTACCTGCGTCTTCTTCTATGTGAATTCTCTTGAGTCGAATTTTTTTTTCGCCGCTAGGTAAATCAATCAAAATAAAGCCATTTTCGGCTATGGGTAACTCAAACTGGGTAATCTGGTACCCCTTGGGCAAGTCAGGATAAAAATAATTCTTTCTCGCAAAGACATTGGGTGAGCGTATAGAACATTGAGTTGCCAGTCCTGCCCTGAGAGCAAATTCGACCACCTTTTGATTGAGCACTGGCAGTGTACCTGGTTGGGCAGTGCAGACTGGACAAATCGAACTGTTGATTTCCTGATCAGCGACCGAGACTCCAGTTCGAGGTTTCGCTGGGCACCCACAGAAAATCTTACTTTCGGTGTTCAATTGCACATGAGTCTCTAACCCTATGACCGCTTCGAAATTCATTTGGCACCTACGTCAATCGCCTGTGTTAGGTACTGCTCAGCCCAAATCACTAGTTTTTCGTCAGAAAATCCTGGACCCATGATTTGAAACCCTATCGGCAACCCTTCGTTGTCTTTACTGTGAGGAAATGCCAAGGCGGGAACTCCGGCCAGGTTCGCGACAACGGTATACAAGTCAGATAAAAACATCTTAACGGGATCAGTTTGCCGTTCACCTTTCTTGAAAGCCGTAGTCGAAGAGGTCGGCAAAACGATCGCTTCAATTTTTTGAAAAACTTGATTCAACTCTTGAGCTATCAGTCTTCGCACTTTTGCAGCCTTCAAATAGTAATCGTCATAATACCCAGACGAAAGCGCAAATGCTCCCAGCAAAATTCGCTTTTTCACCTCAGATCCAAATAAAGCGCGCGTAGACTCGTAGAATTCGTCTAACTTTGAAGCTTCGAAAGAGGCGGCGGCCCTAGATTGATACCTCACTCCGTCAAAGCGCGATAAATTACTCGACGCCTCACACATCGCAATGATGTAATAAACAGGAACTGACTGTTTTAAGAAACCCAAGTCAATCTCACTCACTTGAGCGCCCTTCGAGCGCGCTTGTTCTTTTAGAACCTCGTATTGGAGCCGAATTTCAGGTTGTAGTCCTTCAAGGCAATTGTCAGCCAAAAAACCAAATTGAGGCCTTGGATTCGCGCTCTTGCTTACCTCTGAATTCCAACCAGCTAACTCAGTTTGAACCGAAGTTGAATCACGCGGATCTGAACCATAGATGACCCGAGCCATTAACTCTAGATCAGAAAGGGAGTTCGACAATGGCCCAATCTGATCAAGAGAAGACCCATAAGCAACTAGCCCATAACGGCTCACACGACCATAAGTAGGCTTGAGCCCAAAGGTACCGCAAAAAGAGGCAGGAAGGCGAATCGAACCGCCGGTATCACTTCCGAGACTGGTGTCAACCAGTCGACCAGCCACTGCAAGGGCTGAACCGCTACTGCTGCCACCACAAACCCGATCGGGATGCGTGGGATGCGAGGTTTTAAGATAGGCCGAATTTTCACCCGAGCTGCCCATTGCGAATTCATCAAGATTGAGCTTTCCAAAGATCAGAGCTCCCGCTTTTTCACATCGTTCAATAACCGTAGCAGAATAAGGAGCTCGGTACTTTTCAAGAATTCTCGAACCACACGTCAGCTGTTCACCCTCAACTGCGATGTTATCTTTGATCCCGATACAAACCCCCGCTAAGGGTTTTTCTTTAAAAAGCTTCTCGCCCTGTGTTTTCAATTCGTTTGCAAGGGTCTCAGCTTGAGACCTCAACTTTGTCTCGGCAACTTGTGACAGAAAAGCCCCAGTTTGATCGACGACAATCGAGCCCAGGTATTCAGCGATCTTCTTGTCTAATGCGACTCTCGGCTCGGCTAGCCAGCTCTCTTGAAATGCTAAAACGGTTTGACTATTTTTCATACGATCGGGGGAACCTTAAATCCTCGACCAAGCGTTTCGGGGGCCGAATCTAAGATTTTGAGCGAGTCACTCTCACTTCGAATGAAGGCCACATCTGGCCTCAAAAGCGCGGCTAAGTCATGAGGGTGAAGTAAAGGGTCTACCGAGACCGTGTCGACCTCTTGAATGACTTTCACATACTGAAGAATCGTTTCAATGTCTCTTTTCACGGTCGATGACTCAGACTCATCTAGTTTGATCCTGGCCAACTTAGAAAGCTTAAAGATGTCCATCTTGGTCTCCCTACCTCATACTCTAATCGATATCGATGAACTGTCTAACGTATTTGGTGATAAATTTTCTCTTATCTTTGGCAGAAAACTCAACCACAACTTTCTCTTGCTCACCTGAGCCCTCGACTGCGACTACCCGGCCCGCACCGTAGTCAGGATGTATGAACTTGGCACCATGCAAGACATGAGCAGAACCCGTAAATGATTTTGAACCACCGAAGGTACTCGTTTGAGTGGTTGATCTGAACTCAGACGACCTGCGAGAAACAAAGCCGACTGAACCATAACTCAAATCTCGCTCGTCGATCACACTGTCTGGAATTTCAGCAAAAAAACGTGCTGGCTCTTGATAATGTGTTTCGCCCCAGAGGCGCCGAACCCCTACATGACTCATGTATAGCCGCTCTCTCGCCCTTGTGATTCCGACATAGCAAAGTCGACGCTCTTCTTCGATTTCTTCTTCTGCCCCTTCTTCCCACGGTCTAATCGACGGAAAAAGGCCTTCTTCCATTCCAACCATGAAAACAACCGGAAACTCGAGCCCTTTCGAACTGTGAAGCGACATCATACTGAGCCGATCTAATTCAGCTTGCTCAGCTCGAGTCGCCGAGTCTGAATCTAGAGTGGCTTGCTCAATATAGATATCTAAGAGCCTCGGTCTCAATTCGGCTTGCTCAGCATCAGTCTTCTCAGCGAACTGATCTTCTTCAAACTCCTGCAAAAGATTATCAAATTCTTCTAAGTTTTCAATTCTGGCAAGGGCTTCGTCTGTCGCTTCTTCTTTGAGTTCTCGAACATAGCCAGTTTCTTCCAAAATCCAATGAAACAACTCAGTCGGCAAAAAAGATTTTGCCTTTTCACGAAACTGTTCAATTAAATAAATAAAGCCCTGAAGCTTTTTCAAAGCCGCCCCAGTGAGAATCGTGGTTGCCGGAACAGCCGGATCGGGGTGTTCTAATCCCGCAGCTTCTAGAAGCGCCTGCCAATAGGGCACGACCTGACCTCGCGCTCTTTCTTGCGCAATCTGATACTCTTCAACTTTGTCTAAAGTCGTTTTTCCAATTCCACGCGTCGGAGTATTGATGATTCTCTTAATACTAACTGAATCAAGAGGGTTAATGAGAACCCGAAAATAGCTCAAAATATCTTTGATTTCTTTTCGGTCATAGAATCTGAGGCCGCCGTAAATCTGGTAGGCAATTTTCTCACGCCTCAAGACATCCTCAAATTGGCGACTCTGAGCATGAGTGCGATAAAAAATAGTAAAATCTTTGAGCGCGTAGGTTTCTTCGTGAGCTAGGCGCTTGATTTCAGAAATCACAAACTCAGCTTCAACCCTTTCGTCAGGAGCCTTCACTCGAACAATCTTGTGACCGGCCTCATTTTCAGTCCAAAGGGTCTTTTCACGCCGTTCGCGGTTGTTCTTAATGACGTGACTAGCAGCCGCCAATATCGTCTGAGTTGAACGGTAGTTCTGCTCAAGCTTAACAATTTGAGCGCCTGGGTAATCGGCCTCGAAATCCAGAATATTTCTGATGTCAGCGCCACGCCATTTATAAATAGACTGGTCTTCGTCTCCGACGACACAAATATTTTGATGCCCACCGGCAGTTTTCCCGGCCAGAGCGCTCAGAAGTAAATATTGAGCTCGATTCGTATCTTGATACTCATCGACATGAATGTATTTGAACCGTTTTTGATATTTCTGTCTGATTTCTGGATTATCGCGAAACAATCGGTAAGTCAGGCAAATGATCTCGCCAAAATCGATCGCACACTGAGCAAATAATTCATTTTGATAAAGTTCATAGACTTCTCTCACTTTTTTTTGAAAATGATTGAAGTTTGCCGGCTGGTATTGAGAGGCCTCAACCGCATCACACTTTGCACGGTTTATAGTAGCCTGGATCGCCTTAGGGTTGAACTGCTTTTCATCAAGCGTCATTTTTCGACAAATAGTTTTTATTAATGAAAGCTGGTCACTATCATCGTAGATCACAAAAGGCTTTACATAGGGTGTCGACGCTAATTCAAATCTCAATATTTTTAGGCAAACTGAGTGAAAAGTTCCAATTTCCGGAGTATTCCAACCGAGGTTTCCTCCCGAAAACTTTTCGACCCGCTCTCTCATCTCTTTAGCGGCCTTATTAGTGAAAGTGACTGCAAGAATCGAATGAGGTGAGACTCCTTTGTGAACCATCAAATGAGTGATTCTCGAAGTCAACATCTTGGTTTTGCCCGAGCCGGCACCCGCCAGAACGATCAAGGGCCCTTCGGTCGCCTCTACAGCTTCGCGTTGCTTTTCATTAAGCGCTCTTAGAAATTCAGCTGACATCATCATCGTCCCACAAATCCCCATGTTCGATTAGCGCTCAGTAGACTTCGTTTTTCTAGCTCCTGATCGTATGCCGAGCGAACCTGGAAAGCAAAAAGCATTCCCTGAAGTTCGCCCCGAGATCCGACCACTGCTGCACATGGCAATTCATTGAAATGACCATTCGCTTCGGCGAGTGTGTCGTCGCCCCTCACTGGGGTTGATCTAATTCCATAGCGGTGAAAGAGGTCTCGCGCATTCAATTCACTTTCGATTGAGTTCTTTTGGCCGGGTTCTTCTGACTCTTTCAAGAATTCATCAACCAAATCAGCCGTGATGAATCCCAAGAACTTCAATTGCCTTGACACTATCGGTATGAGGGGAAAATCAAACTTATCTAGTCGAGCCTTAACATCCATCAATTTTTCGTCTTCGCTTACAAAAAGGACCCCCTCGGTCATCACACTTTTTACGGTAATCGTTCTCAAAATAGCCACCGACTTACCGCCAGAGAGGGCCAACCCACGTGACTCCAAACCAAACTCAACCCAGCTATTTTTTCCAAGCCTAGTGCGAAGTTCTTGTGCGCAAACCGCCACCAGCGCAACCGGAATGATGTGTGACCCCACTCCAGTCCACTCAATTGCCAAGAAAATTGCAGTCAGAGGAGTTCCAAAGATTCCCGACCACAAGCACACGACCCCCAAAAGAGCAGATAACGGCAAATTACCTGCGAACGCGCCACTAACTATCGTAGTAACAAAAACTCCCAAAATTCCGCCCATTAAACAAACGATACTCAAGATTCCACTCGAACCGAAAGCAATACTCAAAAGAGCGACCACGAGCGCCTCATGAAACAACATCAAGCCCAAAAAAGAAGCATTAGGTTTCATTTGCAAGATTCTCGCTAACGAGTCCAGCGGTGGAAGGTTGGCCCCACGAAAGCTAAATGAAAGAATCAAAAGAATGATTGAGGCCCCAACACAAATAGCTTCACGACTGTCAATCCATTTTGGGTGAATCGACACTTTCCGAAACAGAGCAATTACCCAAAGAATGCTAGTCGAAACGGCAAACCCAAGAAGAAGCAGTGAGAGCAATCCTAGCCAGCTCCACAAATTTCCAAATTCAAACTGCAATAGATTCGGATCAAAAAATAGCCTCTCACCGACGATACCCATTCGGTCCAACAAGTGAGCCACAAGTAAAGCTCCTAGTGAGGCCTGAGTGATTGACGAAATTCTGCCGCCCATTCCAAACTCAACAGCACAAAGCACCCCCGCAATGGGTGCGCGAAAAACCGCGGTTACCGATGCTGCCAAAATTGAAGCCACCTCGGTACGTTTTCGCTGCTCAAACCACCTCAACGCGAGTGATTTTGTGCGAAGGCGTATTGCTTGTCCCCATTCGATTCCTATGCCTTCTCTTCCGACGATTCCTGAGAAAAGAGCCAAAACAGTAGAAAAAAATCCAACCCTGGCCCACATTGAAGGAGAGCTCGTTGTATTCGGAGAGACCATGGGCACAAGGAGCTCAGTAATGCCATCAAACTGAGTGAGCCCAAATCGCTTTCGTACGTTCTTTAGAAAATTAAAAGGAATGAACGAAAAAATAAGCAACGCACCCACACAAAGTGCCAGCCCTAATTGTGAATAGGGAAGTCTATCGCCCACCCATGACCGAAAAAGCAAAGGCAAGTTCACGAGCAAAGCAACAAAAACACCCAAAATAAACGATTCCATCAATTTCTCACTCGACCGTCACGCTTTTCGCAAGGTTTCGAGGCTTGTCGACATCAGTACCTTTTTTCAAAGCGATGCGATAGCTGAACAGCTGAATGGTCGGGAGCAGCAAGAATGGATACAACAAAGAGTGAAAATCGCCACTAGTTGCAGGCAGAGGAATAGGAATCCAATAATCACATAAGCTCTTGAGCCGATCATCATTCTCTAAACCAATTCCCAATACCTTTGCGCCTCTCGCCTTTACTTCTTCAAGGTTAGATACTGTTTTTTCTCTCCACGAATCTTGCGGCGCTAGCACCACTACCGTCATGTCTTTATCTAACATCGCAATGGGCCCGTGTTTGAGCTCGCCCGCCGCATAGCCTTCAGCATGAACGTAAGCAATTTCTTTCAATTTCAAAGCGCCTTCCATAGCGATCGGATAAGAATAGCCTCGCCCTATGAAAAAGAAGCCCTTTGACAAAAGTAAAGCATCGGCGGCACCTTCAATTGCCCTTAGCCAAAGACTATCGGGTTCAAGAAATCGTTTCATCAAGTGAGGAACCTTGAGAAACTCCTGAAACACTTGCTCAATCGCACCAGTATTCTCGCGTTCAACCCCCTGACCACTGAGAACCATCAACTTTCGAGTTTCAGAGTTTCGCGCCAAAAACCCAGCAATCATAAAAAGAACGGTCAATTGCGAGCAAAAGCTTTTGGTAGCAGCCACTCCGATTTCAGGGCCCGCACAAGTAAACAGACAAGCGTCAGCCTCTCTCGAAATCGACGACCCTCTCACATTCGTAATTCCAATGGTAATGAGATTGAACAGAGAGCTTTGATTTGATGGTTGGGTCGCCTTAAATGCCTTTAAATCTCGAATCACAGCCAGGGTATCGGCAGTTTCACCTGACTGCGATAGACCAATAACAACCGTTTTCGGTCTAATGAGAGGCGAGCGGTAGCGAAATTCACTAGCAAGCTCTACTTGCACTGGAATTTTCGAATAGCGCTCAATCCAATACTTACCTAGCAAACCCGCATAATACGAGCTACCGCAGGCAATGATGATAATCTCGTCGGCCGCCTGTAATTCTTTTAGCCCCGGCTGCCCAATGAGAGCGAAAGGAAGATCACCCGCTTTATCACGAATTGAATTAATGGTATCGACCATCGCCGTGGGTTGTTCATGAATTTCTTTCAACATGAAATGATCAAAACCCTGTTTATCGAGCTGATCTGACGACCATTCAATCTTGGTCGGAGTTTTCTGAAATTCACGATTTGTACGCCAATCAAAAAAAGTCAGTTCTCCGCCACTCAGTTCGACTCCATCGCCGCTTTCAATGAAATAAACTTCTTTTGTGTAATCTACAATCGGCTGTGCATCACTAGCGATAATCATTCCCCCGTTGTTTTCAATCTTTGCTACGGCCAGTGGCGAACCGTTGCGAACGCCAATCAAAGTGCCGGGCTCTTTTTCAGACATCACAACGACGCTGCAAGCACCTCGTACCTGACGAAAGCTCTCGCTCACTGCTGGGCGAAGTCGAAGTCCACGATTCATTTCTTTCAACACCAAAAATCCAAACAACTCACTGTCAGTTTCTGACTTCGGAGTAAACCCGTCTGCAATCATCTGCTCTCTAATTTCGAGATAATTTTCGATGATTCCATTGTGCACGATAACGACATGCCCGGTCTGATGTGGGTGGGCATTTTGCACCGACGGCTTGCCATGAGTGGCCCAGCGAGTGTGCCCTATTCCAGATCTCACCGAGTTCAGCCGAGACTCAGGAGAACTTGCTTTAACTAGCTTTTCTACATTCTCAAGTTTTCCTTCTGCTTTAAAAAGCACAATTTCTTGATTCTGCATCAAAGCAATACCTGAAGAATCGTACCCTCGATATTCAAGACGCTTCAATCCTCTAATCAAGACTTCTTCTACCGACTTAGGGCCAGAGTAACCGACAATTCCACACATAGTTTTCTCTACTTTCTCAACTTTTTTGCGTAATCGAGTTTATTGACCTGCCGCGAACGCGCAATCGCAAGCGATTCTTTTGCAACATTTTCGGTAATGGTCGAACCTGAAGCAATGTAGGCACCTGATCCAATTTCAATCGGCGCGACAACCTGACAATCGCTCCCCATAAAGACGTCATCACCAATGAGAGTTTTGTGCTTGCGGCTTCCATCAATCACTCTGCCGTCGAAATTACAGGTCACAAACCCGCAACCAATGTTGACCCGATCACCGACCTCGGCATCGCCCAAGTACGAAAGGTGAGCAACGCTAGTTTTTTTACCAATTTTTGATTTTTTTAGCTCAACGAAATTACCCACTTTTGATTCTTCACCAACAATCGAATCGGGTCGAAGGTGGGCGTACGGCCCAAGTGTTGCCGCTCGCTTTATCACCGAGCTTTCGGCAACCGTTCCTTTTTTTATGATCACCTCATCTTCAACTTGAACGTCGATGAGCTCGACTCCATTGCCGATCCACACCCGGTCGCCAATTTTCGTCTCTCCTCGTAAAACGACTGATGCGCCTAATTCAGTATCGGCACCCACTTGAACGGTTTCGTCTATTAAGGCAGTTCTGTAATCAGCAAATCGCACCCCAGCTTTCGCCAAGGCCTCAATTTTTCTTTGATTAAAGATCACCCTGGCTTGCGCGAGTTCCCAGGCATCGTTGATTCCTTTGAGATCTTCTGGGTGTTTCCACTTTAATACCTGAATGCCCTTTTTTCCTAATGACGCAAACTCAATCAAGTCAGTGAGGTAGTATTCTTTTTGGGCATTCTTGTTGTTCAGCCTTGGCAGCATCGCCTTTAAGAAGCTCGCCTGAAAGCAATAGATAGAAGTGGCCACTTCTGAAATCAACTTTTCTCTCTCGCTAGCGTCTTTTTGTTCTACTATTCTTAAAACTTTTCCGGCCTTGCCCTTACGCACCACACGGCCATACCCGGTCGGATCGACCAGATCACAAGTCAATAGCCTGACGACATCTGTTCGGCTGAGTGATTCACTCAATTGCACAACCAAGTTTTGGGTAATCAAAGGTAGATCACCAGGCAAAACGACAACTCTCGAATTAGAATGAAAGGCCGACTTGCCCCAATCAGAGTCGACTGAACACAGAACGGCATGGCCAGTTCCTTTTTGTTCTTTTTGGTCAATAAAACTGAGATCGATCTGCGAATTTTCAAAAGTGGCAAGTAGTGCCGATTTTACCTTCTCGGCGCCATGCCCCACCACTACACCAATTTGGGCACCAGGAACCGCTCGAATCACGGTTCTAATCACCTGCTCTATCAGCGTAACCCCGCCCATTGTGTGCAAAACTTTTGGCAGATCTGAGTGCATTCGTTTACCCTGACCAGCTGCCAATATAAGAAAATGAGTCATTCCTAGCTTTCGCGCGTTCAGCATTCCCTACGGGTACCTAAAATCAAAAGAGCAGGCAAGCAAGGACCCCCTAGCGAGATAGTTTTTTTTCAGATATTCTAAGCTAGACATGACCCAAAAGAAAAAATTGCAACAATTGGCAATTGTTTTTGCAGCCACCCTTGTGATTGCTGCCTCTTGTGCCAAAATACCAACACCCGAGTCTCGCTTTGAAGGAACCTGGGATTTAGCGAACATTGGATGCGACAACTTTAACGGCCTCGATCCAGAGATCGCGGCAGGCCGCGCCATTGGTTTGCTCTCTGTTACCGGAAACAGTGGGACGTTGGTCATTGCTGTTGCTCCATCTCCATCGCCATCACCCTCTCCAGAGCCTGACCCCTACGGTTATGAAGTAGCAAGAGCCCAAAAAGTCGACCCGAAAAGGCCACAAACTCACGGTTTTGCGAGCTCAATCACTAACTGTAAGCTAACTTATGCCTTTGATTTTATCGAAAAAGAAGCGGCATCTAGTGTTGATATCACTGCACTCTATAGCGGCCGTTTTCAATTTAGGTTTAAAGCAAAGCCTGAATGTGCTCCGGCTGACTGTAACACGCAGTGTACAGCTTCAAAACAGGACATGAACGAGGAATATTTCACCGTCACCTTTGGCCCCAATAACGAAGATAAAACCGCCGCCGCGGGTTGGATTCAACTCAAACCCGAATTGAGCACAAATCTCTTCGCTACTGACAACTGTTACCCGTATCCCATTCCCACACCATCTGATTCGGCCGGAAAGCCCATTTTTGGATTCACAAAACGAGGGCCTGACACCACCGTTCCTGCATGGGTGCAAACCGCGGTAGAAGAGCTTCCCATCATTTCAGCGTCGCCAACGCCTTAGAGTCTACAAAAACACCAAGAACCCTAGATTGAATGCTGACCAATTCATCGGTAGCATACTCATTTGAAAAGTTCGACCATCACTGGTGCTCATGAATCCGGTTCGCCATTGCCATGAAACGTCTAATGCAAACGGCGAGCGGGGCCAAAAATGGTACTGCATGCCGATGTCAAAGGCGACGTAAATTGGCCTAAAGACTAGCGAGTTGATTTGATCGGTGAATCGACCCGAACCTAACGCGAACCTCACCTTCTGACTGAAGCCAGGCAAGATTGAATCCATCATCACCGCATTTAGGGTAAGTCCAATATCATAGTGAATGGCGGTCCAAGGATCTAGTTTTGCTCGAAACCGATTAAATTCAGAGTCGAGATTCACAAAAGCGGCGTCGGTCGGTGCCGAACCAGGGTCAAGATTAGCTTTGATCGCCTGATAGGCAACTGAGGCCACCCCGAAACGGGCATCAAATCCAAGCATTCCAGGTTCGTAACCGAAAGCGGCTTGCCACCCCTTAGTGAGAGAAAAGTTAGTGCCCCCGAGATAAGCACCCCCCGCAAAAAAATTCTTATGTCTAACCATTTTTTGCGTCTGAATAGTAGGATAGGATGGCAGTTTTACCTTACCATTAACGATAGCATAAGGTGGCGCTTGAAGTTGCTTGGGCGCATCCGAAGGGTCAAACTCACCTCTCTCGTCTCTTTTGATTTCAGCCTTCACTTCTGTTATTTTCTGCGGTTTTTTTAGAGGATCTTCAGAAGCTTTCGGTGGCGCCTTTTTTCGCGTATCTCCGGCTTTCGATTCCGGTCTTTGCGATGCTTCGGCAGAATCGGCAGGCTTTCCTTGGTTTGAATAAAAGTCGGCACGCCCCACATCTTGTCCCGGAAAAACCGGCCCCGCTGCTCTCGCCGAATTGAGAGCATACCCGCAGACAAAGCAAAGCGAAACGACAGCAAGCGAACTATTGGTTCTAGTTTTCAAAATACACACTCAAATTATCTCCGGGTAAATTTGGAACACCCAGGGTTTTGCACAGATCAAGTTTCTTACTGAGGTGATCGATCTGATCTTTCAACAATTTGGCTTCTGACTCTCTCGCTTTATTAAGAGACTCGCGCAATTCGAGCCGATTGACCTCTTTTTTTCCGATCTGAGAAAACGCATTATTTAAGACGACCATGTCACTATCAGCTTGTTGTTTATCGTTAATGAGAGAGGTCTCGGTTGATTTGATGGTATCAATTTTTGACATGATGTCTTTCTTCAAGTTGATCAAACTAGCCGTGTAGGCAAGGTCTTGCTTTTCGAAATCATTTCTCGCTGTTTCTAGACGATAGTGACTCAAAAATCCGGTAGACGGGTCATAGAGCGGAATCGTAATTCCAGCAGAAATGGTCACCCCAACATCAAAATTGGCACCACCATCAGTCTTAACAGTTCGTGAGGTCGACAAATCACTAATTTGGTAACTGATACTGGCGCCGCTGATATCGAGTGTTGGGTAGGGCACCAAAGCTTTTTCTGCCGTTCGCAAATTAAGTTCAGCTGCCCTTAGCGCAGTCTTTGAATTAAAGACTGACGAACTCTGATCAAGTGCAATTGAATAGGCCTCTTCAGTCGTCAGTCGAAGCGGTGTAAATTTTACCGTTTCTTGCACAAGGTACTTGGTACCGATGGGGTCACCCAGTTTTGGATTTAGCTCAAGCCCGGCGTTACGAACTTCAGTTTCTAGCGAGTTGATCGACTCTTTGGCCTTTGCCAAATCAGAAACTGCCGATTGATATTCAGCTTCTTGGGCTTTGCCCACTCTAACGGCAGATTTTACTTGCGCTTCAATAGCCTCAGCGATGGTCAACGATCTTTTCGCCGCATCTAGCTGTTCAAGTGCCACCTTGAGATTCAGGATTTTCTGCACTACATCGGCACGAAGTTCTTTCTCTTTTTCTGCAAATTGACGTCTATCGGCATCCCACTTCAAGCGTGCGGAATCTAAACTATTCCAGTCCTCCCAACCATTGAACAGTTTATATTTTCCAGCCGAAATCGTGAGTGAATGACCCTTCAAATAGCCTTCTTTATATTTCTCATAGCCGAGATCTGCCTTATTACTAACCCCACTAAATTGTCCTAAGGTATAACTAGTAGAGCCAAAATTCAGACCCAAACTGATATCTGGCAAAAAGAACTTGTACCAAGAGTTTCGATAACTCATCTCATTGGTACGGTAGGTCAGCTTGTCGCTCAAAAAATTCGTATCGGCCGCCATTGCTTTTTGAATTGCCCGCTTGAAAGTGAGAATTTCTGGTGAAATTGGCACCGGAATCGAGAGCGGTGGCGCACGCCTATTTTCAGCGTGAACGACTAAAAACGAACTCAGGAGCAGCGTGACGGCTGTGAGCATAGAGAGAAGGACACAAAAGCACTTCGTATAAAAAGAGCGAGAAAACACTTAATAACTAGTTTACCGTTATTCACAACCAGATCTATGGGCAAGATTTTCCATTTGAATTTCAAGTGAAGACCTCTAGAATGACAACTGTCATGACACCATTTCTACAGAAAATTTCGTTAAAACAGGCATCGGTTTTTGCCATCTATTTGGCGGCTACATTAGTTCACCTTTATTTGTTCGCAGCAGACGCCAATGCCGACTGTAGCGCTTGCGCTACCGAACTGTCTGGCGTGAATCAAGAAAAGGCTGCCTACACAACCTATCAAGACCTGCTTGAGAGAAATAAGCAGTTTCTAGAAGGCCCAGGGGGGCAAGATGCTTCAAAAGCCATCAAAGTAAAATCCAATATTTTAGTCCTAATGTTGAAAATCGATACTGCAAAAAATAATACAGAAGCATTGACTAAGGACATTCAAAAGAAATGCCCTGCTTGCTCAATTTAAAGAAAGCGACCTCATTATGAATCAACCAGTAAAAAAAACCTATAAACGAAAACTCAGAAATTACCTCATCGACCCGAAATATCAGCTAAAATACTCTTTTTGGTTGAGCTTCACCGGTTTTATGTTGGTTTTGCTGAACTCTGCCCTCTTCTATTACTACATTCGCGAAAATTACGAACTCTTGGTTGAACTCTCACCAATGACTAACGATGCTAAAGCCCAACTGTACCGAGAGCTCAATGAGATCGTTCTTCGCCTCACGCTGATTTCAGTCAGTTTTTTGACGGTCGTCTCAGCTCTGGGCATCATCATGTCACATCGAACAGCGGGGCCCCTTTATCATTTTCGGCGAGTCTTCGAGCTCATCAAGAAAGGCGACCGTGCAGCTAGGGTTCGCTTGAGACCAACCGACGACTTTCAAGAAGTGGCCAAGTCATTCAACGAAATGATGGACTCGATGGGGGCGACAAAGTAGCGAGACGCCGAAGAAACATCACCCCAAAAAAATAGTTTAGATTTCGCCACACAAACCGAAAAGTTCTTTCGAGGACAATTCTTCGGATTCTGAGATTTATTGAATTCAAAGGTTGCAATTCTTATAAAACCTTATAAGAATTTAATGGGGGATAGTATGGACGCTAAAGTAATGGCTAGATTTAAAAAGTCTCTTTTGGAAGAAAAGCAGAGAATTCTGAATAACTCTAAAAATACGATGAAAAACGACCTGGCAATGTCTCCCGATGACTTGCCCGATGAAACTGACTTAGCAGCTAATGAAATTAGCCAGAATCTCGTATTTAAGCTTAGAGATCGTGAAAGAATCATGCTGACCCAGATCGACGAGGCACTCTCGCGTATGGATGAAGGCAGCTTTGGCACTTGTGAAGACTGCGAAGAGCCGATCGAGCCACGAAGACTCGAGGCACGCCCGGTTTCAACCCTTTGTATCGCCTGCAAAGAACGAGAAGAACACCGCGAAAAAATTTACGCGTAGCAAAAGCCTCTATTCGGCAATTTTATGACAAACGCCTGGGAAATTCCCGGGCGTTTTTCGTTTCAGAAATCACTGATTTATCGCTCTTTTTGAAATCTTTTGCTCAACTCTGATTAATCCCTAAAGCCCCCCTCGTGATTGGCCGAATCATAGAATAAGCAATCTGACCCAATTCAAGGTCGGGTTAACGGCGAAACCGGGAGACCATTAGGAATGATCACTAACTACGACGGCGAGCAAATCGAAATCCCAGAAAACCTACCGATGTTACCAGTCAGAGACATTGTCATATTTCCTTACATGATAATTCCTCTATTTGTAGGACGAGACTCTTCAATTAAGAGTGTGGAAGAAGCCCTTGCTCGCAATGACCGACTCATTTTTTTATCATCACAAAAAGACATCAACGAAGAACACCCGAGTCCTGAGACCATTTATAAGACCGGCACCGTTTCGATGATCATGAGAATGAGAAAGCTACCTGACGGTAGAATTAAAGTTCTCACTCAAGGTTTATGTAAAGCGACCATCGAAGAGTTCACCCAAAAAGATCCTTTCTTTAGCGTGAAGATTTCAAGAATTCAAGAAACCACCACCACGGCGCCTGCCGACTCTGAGGCCCTGATGCGCACAGTTCGCGAGCAACTAGAACGCATCATTGCACTCGGAAAGGTCTTGAGCCCAGACATTCTCATGGTCGTCGAAGACATTTTAGACCCAGGTCGTTTAGCCGATCTTGTGGCTTCAAATCTCGGGTTAAAGGTATCAGAGTCTCAGAATATTCTTGAAACTCATGATCCCTTTGAAAAGCTCAAAAAAGTTCATGAAATTCTCAACCGCGAGATGGAAGTACTCACCATTCAAGCTAAAATTCGCACTCAAGCTAAAGACGAAATGTCAAAATCGCAAAAAGAATACTTTCTGCGAGAACAAATGCGCGCGATCAAGAGTGAGCTCGGTGACAATGATTCGAAATCTGAAGAAATCAACGACCTTCGTGACAAAGTCGCAAAGGCTAAAATGCCAAACGATGTCGAAATTGAGGCCATGAAACAGTTAGGGCGACTTGAGCGCATGCACCCAGATGCATCAGAAGCGAGCATGCTGAGAACCTATATTGACTGGCTTGTCGAAACGCCGTGGAGCAAACAAACAGTCGATAATCTCGACTTAGCCAGAGCGAAGGCCATTTTAGACGAAGACCATCACAACCTTGTCAAAATCAAAGAGCGAGTTCTTGAGTACCTAGCAGTCAGAAAACTCAAAGATAAGATGCGTGGCCCCATTCTTTGCTTCGCTGGCCCTCCAGGTGTCGGAAAAACTTCACTAGGTAAATCTATTGCAAGAGCGCTCGGACGTGAGTTTGTTAGAGTGAGCCTAGGCGGAGTAAAAGACGAAGCCGAAATTCGTGGACATCGACGAACCTACGTTGGTGCGATGCCTGGACGAGTCGTCCAAGGGCTCAAACAAGCAGGAACCAACAACCCCGTATTCATTCTAGATGAAATTGATAAATTAGGTAACGACTTCAGAGGAGACCCATCTGCGGCACTACTCGAAGTTCTCGACCCTGAGCAAAATAATTCATTTAGAGATCACTACATGAATGTGTCGCTCGACCTTTCAAACGTCATGTTCTTAGCAACCTGCAACGTGCTTGATACCATTCCTTCGGCATTGCGCGATCGCATGGAAATCATTCACCTTCCAGGCTACACTGAAGAGGAAAAACAATTCATAGCAAGGCGCTATTTAGTGCCGAAGCAAATTGGCGAAAACGGTATTAATAATGACCAAATTGAAATTACCGACACCGCCATTGAAACTGTTGTCAGTCAGTACACTCGTGAGGCCGGCCTGCGAAATCTCGAGAGAAACATGGCAACTATATGCCGAAAAACAGCGAAATTAGTCGCTGAAGGCAAGAAAGAAAAGACAACGATAACACCTGAATTAGTCTACAAATTCTTAGGGCCAGCTCCATTTCTTCGCGAAGATGAACAAGAAAAAGACGAAGTAGGAATTGCAACTGGCCTTGCCTGGACGTCAGTGGGAGGAGAAATTCTCTACGTCGAAACCACCTCTACGCGTGGCAAAGGCAGTATTCAACTCACCGGTCAGCTTGGAGATGTGATGAAAGAAAGTGGTCAGGCCGCGCTTGGTCTGATCAGGTGGAGGGCAAAAGACTTCGGCATTGACGAAGATACCTTAGCTCACGCTGATATTCATGTACACTTTCCTCAAGGTGCGATTCCAAAAGATGGTCCTTCTGCGGGGATCACTATGGCCACGGCGATTATCTCTCGCCTAACAGGAATTCCTGTCAGAAGAGACGTTGCCATGACTGGTGAAATCACACTAACGGGTAGGGTTCTACCTATTGGCGGCCTAAAGGAAAAGGCCCTCGCCGCCATGAGGCACGGAGTGAAAACAATTATTATTCCTTACAAGAATAAGAAGGACCTCGAAGACATTCCAGAAGAATACCGCCAACACCTGACCTTCGTTCCGGTCAAAACTATTGACGAAGTTCTTGAAGTGGCACTCACTCAAAAGCTAAATGTCAACAGTTCAAAGGTGTCTGCACTACCTGGAACGGGAACTGGGGCTACCTCAGGCGGAAAATCCTTCAAAAAGGGCCGTCGGGTCGCATCGGGCTTCGATCAAGTTGCGTAGCCGCAGTATCTGACTTACACTCTAGTGTGTTGGTAAAAGATACTTTTCATGACCACTATTGAACTTATATTTATAATCGCTTTAATCGCCACCTCTGGATTCTTATCGTCTTCAGAGGTGGCGCTTTTTAGTTTGTCTCGCTTTCAACTGAGAGCCCTTCGTGAGAAATTTCGCCCAGTTTACAAACGTGCAAGAACCCTCTTGGCCGATCCGAGCGGCGTTCTTTTGACGATTCTGCTCATTAATGAAATCGTCAATATTTCGCTATCTACTCTTTTTTCTGCAATTGTTGCGCGTGACTGGCCAGAGTATTCAGCCGGAACCCTCGGTCTCGTTATTGATTCAATCGGCCCCGATCTTCCGATTTGGGCTAAACAAGCCTTTTTCGGAATCGTCATGACGACACCAATCGTTATTTTCTTCTGTGAGATCACTCCAAAAGTTATCGGTGCCAAGGCCAGTCAGCTCGTCACTCTAATTTTTTCAAAAGGGCTATTTTTCATTTATCAAAAAATGCGACTTGCCAGAATACTGCTAAAAAGAGTGAGCTCACTTGCGGCCAATATTATGAGTCGAGGTCGAAGTACTGACAAGCTTAGCGACTCTACCCAGACGGCCTCAAATCGACCCTTAATTCGAGAAGAGGAATTTTTGTCGATGGTTGAAGAGGGAATCACCGAAGGCACCGTAAAACCCGCTGAATTCGAATTGATTCGAAACGTATTCAACCTCGACGATCACAAAACTCTTGAAATCATTACCCCGATCAATCAAGTGTATTCACTCGCTGCTGACACCAGCATCGCAGCGGCCCTAACCTGGATTAAAGGCACCCCCCATTATTCACGATTTCCAGTTTACGATGGCAACAAGTCTCGCATCGTGGGAGTACTTTACACAAAAGATCTTTTGCTTTCTCGATTAAATGAGTCTGAAAACCACCGAGCCATTCGCGAGATCATGCACCCGCCATTTAGAATTGCGGCGAAGTCAAAGCTCAACACCCTTTTTCGTAGGCTCAAACAAAAAAAAGTGCACATGGCCATCGTCGAGGACCAACCCAACCATTGCTCTGGAATCGTCACCATGCAAGATGTTCTTGACGCCCTTTTTGAGGATGTTTTCACGTTTCCGGCCTCGCTGCCGATGCCCAACTTGCCGCCCCCGATGCCTAAGAGAGAGTCAAAATGATCGGGAACGAATACACGTTAGTGATCTTGAGCATCGTTATCTTGCTGCTAATTGAGGGTTTCTATTCAGGAAGCGAGATTGCCCTACTCTCGGCTGATCCGTTTCACTTGAGGGCACACTCTAAAAAGAAACTCTCGTCGGTGAACGCCGCCATTGCCCTCACTAAACACCCCGAGAGAGTTCTTTCTACAACCCTAGTGATGACCAATCTGTGCATGATCGGTATTTCTGCCATTGTAACGCTCTTTCTCATCTCGAATCAGATTCGGCATGCAGAGCTCATTGCCATTTTAATCACCTCACCGCTAATCGTGTTTTTTGGCGAACTCTTTCCAAAAACCTTATTTCAAAAACGATCAACTAAGCTTGCACCGCTAGTCGCCCCATTGATTCTCGCCACCTTCTGGGGCCTGTACCCGATCACCAAGCTGCTTTCGCTGTATACCGCCCGACTCTCGCGAATAGTGGGGCCCATCGATGAACTCGTCACAGGTAAGCCAAAAACTACTCGCGAAGAATTGAGAACCTTACTCGCCCAAGGCACGAAAGATTCAGGCTTAAAGTCGAGTGAAACGCTGATGATTAAACGTATCTTTGACTTCAAAGACACTGAAGCCAAGCATGCATTGATTCCGCTAGTTAGAGTCAACGCCATCATCAAAGAAGCCACCATTCAAGAAGCCCTAGAATTATTCAAAGAACACCGACACTCTCGCATGCCGGTGTATGAAGAACGAATTGACAATATTGTGGCAGTACTAAAGTACTCAGACCTGCTTGCGGCCTCAGACCTCATGCAGTCGATTTCGTCATTTTTAACAACGCCAACCTTCGTACCAGAGACTCAAAGCCTGGACCGCGTGCTCACCGACATGAGTGAAGAAGACATCGAAATGGTCGTGGTGGTCGACGAGTACGGTGGCGCCATCGGGGTTCTGACATTCGAAGACATTGTTGAAGAAATTGTGGGTGAAATTCGCGACGAATATGACATTGAGTCGGCCCGTATTCGTCAACTAGGCCCCCACCGTTGGCTCGTACAGTCTCGCATTGAAATTGATGACATCAACGAGCAACTTTCACTTGAACTGCCCAAGGGCGAATATGAAACGCTATCAGGGTTCTTGCTGCAGCAATTCGGCAGGATTCCAGAAGAGGGTGACGAGCTATTTTTTGATACTCCGGCTTGTTCGCTCAAAGTGACGATTCACCAGGCTAACCCTCGGGCAATTGAGGCCGTCTTGATTGATCGCTCAAACCCCAGTCACCTGAGTGTCTAAAGACTTTACAGGCGTCAAGCCCAGGTAGCCGCTACCACAGTGATTTTCGACACATTTTGACTGCTAGCCGGCTAAAACCCGGGACATTGCTTCGAAACCAACAAAAAAAAAGATGTTTTTTACTTCATCATTTCAACTAGATATAAGGAAGCTAGAAAGCTATTTTGCTACACAATGTGTATTTATCGACCCTGTGGCAAGGCGGTTGCAATACATACTTCCTGAAACGTTAAGAGAAGTAACGAGACCTAGAGAGAAACGAGAGGAAAGTAATCATGTTAAAATCAATCGTGTTAGGATTTACTGTATTGTCAGTTTTATTTGCTTCGAGCGCATTAGCCTCAGCACCAGGAACAGGTGGAGTGTCAGGATTTGTGAACCCCTTTGGTGACACAACCAAAACGCTAGGCACTTGCCCATTCAACAAAGAAAAGCCTGCCGGCTACGGAACTGGCTCTGCTCAACGCAGAAGAGACGAAAAAGCGGTTGTCGGCGGAATTAGATAATTCGAATTGTAAAGGCTCTCAATCGCTGTTAAAATATTTTGGACGCCTTTGGTGTCGGCCTGCACAGCCGGCACTAAAGGCGTTCTTGTTTTGAAGATTTCAATTTGTTATTTGGTTACTCTTTGGCTACTGTTTGGCGTGCTTATTTGAATCAGAGCTATTGAGCTCACGAATCAAATTTTTCACTTTTTCTCGCTCAGTCAAATCAAGGCGCTCACCCACTACCTGATCTTTCACTAAATTCGAAACGCGAGCTGCCCCTTGTTTTGAGTCTTTCACCATCTGAGTAACCGCACTGGGTACTGACTCGGTGGCGAATTTTTTAACTGACCGAGTGATCTCTGCTTTTTCTGCTTGAGCCATCTGAATCTTCACTTGATCAGAAACCGTTCGGCCCCTGAGTTGAACCAAGTGACTCAAAGCAATCACGACCAAAGAAAAAACTGAAATTTTTATAATAAATCCCAACAATTTAAGCATGCCCTACCTCTTTTGACGGAATCAAGCACACCAGGGTGTGAATGACTGCCTTACTCGCGGGCTTTGCGCCCGAAAGTTTAAACCATTTATCAACCCAGAGTTCTTGCGACTGATCTTCAATGCCAACTGCTTGCGCCAAACCGAAACTCTCTTTAACCGGTGAAATCGACGCGATTAATTCAGGAACACTGATTTCAACCAGCGGTAGATCTTGCGCCCCAGAAAACCCCACTGAATTTTCAATGCACTTTTGTATGCAATGAGAAACTCTAGCCGCCAATACATTACATAATTCAGGGTCAGATGCCTGCTGACTCTCAGGAAAACTCACCAGCAAAAAACCGCGGTAATCTCCATTAAAGTGAACAACCCATTGAGACGAAAACTGGTCAACCTTAGGGGCAGTTCTTAGACTCTTTAGGTTTCCCAAACCGTAAAAAGTAAACGCGATTTCTGAAATCAATTCGGGAAGTTTCAACTTTAGCGACGTAAGTTCGTTCGTCATTAGTTAGCCTCCTGCTGTGCGTTTCGGCCTCCTTTTTGCGAGTCCGACATTAACGTATTTTCAATTGTCTTAAGCACTTCTTCTTCAGTAAATGGTTTCAAGATATAATCAATGGCGCCAACGCTAATGGCCTCCATCACCAAACTCTCTTGGCCCATGGCTGAAATGATCACCACTTTGGCGTCTTTATCTGCCTTCACTATTTTTCGAGTGGCTTCGATGCCACTCATCACGGGCATCACGATATCCATCGTGACCAAGTCTGGGCGAAGCTCGGCATATTTTGCAATGGCTTCTTGGCCATCGGCGGCCTCCCCGACTACCGAATAGTGGGCCGCAGTTAAGATATCAGTTAAAGTCTTACGAACAAACGGTACGTCATCAACGACCATGATGGTCTTTGCCATAGAGAATACCCTCTCTCTAGCTACGAGTATAGGCTCAGTTTTTCATGAGATACAATGACGAAGAATTGACGCAATTGCCCCTAATTGAAGCTATGCCACCCTGCCGCCGCGCCAGATTATCATTTCACGTTTGTTGCTTTAGCGACGGGAGCCTTTTTAGGAGCTGTTTTGTCTTCAACTCTGGCTGGCGCATCAGTGCCATCAGCCTTAATCTTGCATTGACCATCTGTCGACGAGGGCGCGGCTGCAGCACCTTGTCCATACTTCGGATCGGTCGATGCCACGGACTGCGCCGCAGGGTCAGTGGACTCATCCGGAACCGACATCTGGGCTTTCTCATCTTCCTTTGCATACGCTTCAGAGTGAGTGAACAAATGACCAATTCCTAAGATCGCCAAGATAACTGCCAAATTAACAAAGATATTTCGAATCATAATCAATCTCCTCTAATCCCATCAGTTCAACTAGAACGATAGCGAAACCCCAGCAGGTCTGATGATATCAAGCAAGTTCTGAAACGCTGTGGTGACCTGAAAGGCAACCTTTCGGCCAGCAGTACTGTCAACCTTCTTGATTTCACCACTATTGGTGTAAGAAACGGTGATGGTTCCCAATGCCGGATCTGAAATTTCAACTGGCTTACTGTTTTCGTTGTACTTGAAATTAATCTTGCGCTTGTCTTGATCAACCAAAGTACTGATTCGGCCCGAGTTGTCATAGAATAGATAAACACCCTTATTTTCAGAATTTTTTGCGAAGGTCAGATTCGATTTGTCATCGTATTTGAACTCTGACCAACTGATGTCTTTCGGATTTGCTTTTGACAAGCGAGTCACTTTCGCTACTTTGCCAAAACGTAGGTCATAAGCCAAATCAGTCACATCATACGGCGTCGTCTTCTTCGTCACGTGCCCCTTCGGATCGTAGGCAAACGTCGTCTCTTCGGTGCCTCGGCGAATGATAATCGGCAATCCGCAACACTCATTGTAGGTGGTTTCAGTTCGATCTCCATCGATCTCAGCGACCATTTTATAGGTCCACTCTTCGCCGCCACTCTTGAACTTGGTGACGTACTCGTACTTACTGCTCGACAATGGCTTGCCATCTTTACCTTTTATAGCAATCGAGATGATCAGGTGATCTTTATCAGTTGGGTTCTTTTCGTATTTGTATTCAGTGATGGTGCCATCGCGATCAGTCACTCTTGAAACATTTTCGTTTTTATCAATGGGATAGTAGTCGATTTTTTGTGAACCCGCATATTTTTGCTCTTTCAAAAGCTTGCCTGTGGCATCTTTCTCTGGAGTTGAATAGTACATGATCTCGGCTACATTGTGTCGATTGTCGCTGGTGTACTTGAATCCAAATTTATTGTTAACGGCATCAGTCGTTCCGGTTAATTCATCGCTTGCACTATAAGAGTAAGTAGATTTTTGACCGTTTTCTCCCTCAATTTTGCTAACCAACCCGTTGGTTCCAAAATAGACGAATATTTTGCGATTGAAATTATCGGTGAGTTTCTGAAGCTTTCCATCGTTCCCATACGCAAAATCAATCGAGTTATTATTCTTATCGATCAATTTTGCCAATTTTCCTTGCATGTTAAAAATTTCAGTCTTGCCGCTATCAAAAGTGCGCTGATAACCATTTTTTACACGTGTGATGTACTGGTAACTGAAACGATTTGAAGTCAACACGGCTCCCTCAGGTAGCACTCTGGCTTCAACTTTTTTCATTTCTCTCAGTTTTTCCCACTCGTCATTTCTGAAGTCAGCATTGGTGGCTAATTTCGCTCTATAATCAGCAACCTCTTTTGCACTCGACGGTAAAAAACCAGCTGCTTTTGCTGCCTCAGCAATTTTTTCAACCGCTTTATCGAGCTCCTCTTTCTTAAAGGCTACTGGCATGAATCGATTCTCGGCACCGCCACCGTATTCATGAACAACGACACTACCATCAGCGGCCACTTGCAAGTAGACCTCATACTCATTTCCCCAACCCCAACCAAACATCCCTTTAAACGGGGTTTTTGAGTTATAAACCCGTTCAATTTTAGGCTCGAATCCACCTGGGTAGTAAATATCGGTATAAGCAACAAAGAAGTTTCCGTTCTTCAAACTCACATTCGCCCAGACCGGCTTAACCAACAAACCAGCAACCATGGCAAAACCAAACACCATTGCAACAGTCGCGAACATTTTGCGAAAATTACGAATTTTCATTTCTCTATTCCCCTCAACCTTTTTATGATCAGTAGATACCCAACCCAGTGCCGAAGCCTTCACACTTCGATCTTAATTATCTTCATAATGACAAAGAAACAGGTAACTTCCAAGAGAAGAATTACCGTCAATATCAACCATCCCAGCCAGTGGGTAAAAAGAGGCATCATAAATTCTGGATCTGATTGATAGAAAACCACTAGCATAATTGGAGGTACCGCCAACAAAAAGTACCCTTGCATCAACCCCTGCGCCGTCATTGCCGAAATTCTTTTTTGTACCTTAATGCGTTCACGAATCGTCGTCACAATAGTGTCGAATGTTTCTGATAAGTTACCCCCAGTTTCTTTCAAAATATTGACAGATGTGACGAACATTTCGACATCTTCAGCAACCATGCGTTTCGAGAGATTAGTCAGGGCGTCTTCTAAAGACACACCCAGTTTGTTTTCATTCAATACAAGGCCGAACTCTTGTTGCATCGGATTCGGCATCTCCTGGGTAACCAGTCCAAACGATTGCGGCACCGAAAGGCCAGATTTAAGCCCGTTTGACATCAAATTCAACCCATCGACCATTTGATACACAAATTTTTCGGTTCGCTTTCTCACCATGTGGTTAATGAGGGGCTTGGGGATAAACCAGATCAATGACCCCATGACCAAGCCCAAAGGTAGACCAATGAAAACCCTGGGCAAGCAGATCACAAAAAAGACTCCACCAAATGCAACACTTGCGGAGACTAGTCCTATTAAGACTTGATTGGGCTGCACATCAATAAACATATTCGCCAATTTTTCGACGATATAGTCACGGGTACCCAACGACTGAAATCTCAACCAGTCAAAAAAACGCTTACTCTGAGAGTACGAAAGACCCATGACAGAAAGTGCGATACCCGCAAGACCAATAATCTTGAGGGTCGATCCCATTTTAATTAGTAATCCATAAATTACCATGGCCATAATCTACACCTTTCTCATTTTACCGAAAACAAGCCGCGAGAAATTTTCATACCTTTGGCTTCCATCTCTTCGACAAACTTAGGAATAAAGCCGGTTGGTACGAATCGGCCAAGTATTTTTCGCTTTTTATCTAAACCTTCTTGCTTATAAATAAAGATATCTTGAAGACTGACGACTTCACCTTGCATGCCCGTCACTTCGGTCACATACATTACTTTTCTGGTGCCGTCGGTTAGACGACTTTGCTGAATAATCAAATTCACAGCCGATGCAATATTCTCGCGAATCGCTTTTGGCGGCAAACCAAGCCCAGCCTGCATGCAGAGCGTTTCTAGCCTTGCGATACATTCACGAGGATTATTGGCATGCACTGTCGTCAACGAACCCGAGTGACCGGTATTCATGGCCTGAAGCATATCAAGCGCCTCACCACCTCGACACTCACCCACCACAATTCGGTCGGGTCGCATTCGAAGGCAGCATTTGATCAGATCACGAATAGCGACCTCACCCTCTCCTTCGATATTTTTCGGGCGTGTTTCAAGCCTGACTACGTGTTCTTGCCCGAGCTGCAACTCAGCAGAGTCCTCAACTGTAATGATACGCTCAGTGGCTGGAATAAAACTCGAGAGCACATTCAGCAACGTCGTCTTACCTGAGCCCGTACCTCCAGAAACCACGATATTCAATTTAGCCTCGACGCAAGCTCTAAGAAAGTCACCAATTTCTGGTGTAATTGAGCCATAATTGATTAAATCTTGAACAACCGGTCGCTTCTTTGGAAATTTTCTTATCGTGATTGTTGGCCCGCGCAGTGCAAGAGGCGGAATGATCACATGCACCCGCGACCCATCAGGCAAGCGCGCATCAACGTATGGCACTTTTTCATCAACTCGCCGTCCGAGCGGAGTCACAATTCTCTCAATCACGTTCATCATTTGGTGCTCACTGGTGAACGTAGTTTTACACAACTGTGGTTTTCCGGCTTTTTCAATGTAGATTTGATCTCGTGCGTTGACCATAATCTCGGTAACTTCATCATCAGCGAGCAAATCTTCTAATGGCCCAAGACCTAGTGCTTCATCGAGAATTTCTTTCACCATTTGAGCCTTGAGCTCGCGAGTACTCAACAAAGAGCTGGTATCTTCTTGAGCAAGAATATCGAGCACCGTTTTCTGAGTCTTCTCTCTCAAAACCAAACGCGCTTTCGGGTCGCTGGTATCGGTGTTCATCTTCTTGAGATCCATCTGTTCAACCAAAGCTTTGTGAATTCGAAGCTTCATGCCTGTCCAGGGATCAATCGCTGCAACCGATGAACGCGCCCCCGGACCACCTGAGGCTGAGGCCGTTGCGTGAGCCGTCGCTGTAGCAGTGGCTTTAGCCGCCACACCGGACGGTTTTTTTAACTTCGACAACCCCTCAAGTAGATTCGTCTGCTGAATTTTTCTGACTAGATCAAAGTAAGCTCGGGTAATCGGAGCACTTGGAGCAGCCAGGCAAACCGGCGTATTTTTGGCCAATGAACTATCACAAGTCGCAACATCATCAGGAATTGACGCGAAAACAGCTCGCCCAAGGTTTTTTTGAATCACTTGCGGGTTGATAATACTCGTTGGAGAAAATCTATTAACTACGATTTGAACCATCTCATTCGGAAATAGAAGCTCTTGAATCTTCGTAAGCACGCGCTTAGTCTGATTAACGACAATAATGTCTGGGGTCGTAACAACAAAAATAGCAGTAGCGTACTCTAGAACCTTCAGCGCATGCGGCTCCATTCCATTTCCACAATCAACAACAATCCAATTAAAAATTGAAGTGATCGACTTCAAAACTTTCCCAAGCCCATCGATATCAAGATCTCTGGCTACCACAGCATCTTTTGGCGCTCCGATGTAGCTATAACCTACTGGGGCATTTACCATGAAGGGGGCTAAATGCTTTGGCTCAAGATTCCCAAACTGCAACTTCGAAAGTTCAACCACGGTTTTAGGTGGGTTCTGCCCAAGAATGATGTTTTGATCGCCGAGTGAAACCAAGTCAAGATCCATGATCAAGGGGCGCTGTTTAAAATTCTGCAAATACGCGATAGCCAGGTTAGCCGCGAAAACGCTCTTACCTACCCCTCCCTTTCCGCCAACTACTGCGATAATGTGTCCAGCCATCGATCTATTTTACCTTTATTCTAAAATTTTTCTTGAGGTCTTCAGAACCTTCATTTGCGTTCTCGATAATCTGTGGTGTGATGAACATCACCGCCTGCATTTTCTTTTTTGAATAACCTTTCGAACGTAACAGAGAAAAAAGCGCCTGACTGCCATCTTCACCAGACGCTTTGGTTTGATCAGGATCGTCCCGATTGAAAGAGGTCGTCACCGCATTTTGACTCAGTCCCAAAAGAGCGGCGCTCTCTGCATTTTTCACATAAATATTACTGGTCACATTGTGACGACTAATCAGCGGAGTTGAACCTGCTGGTGCTCGACCGGCTAGGGCACTCTCCTTAACGCTGACATCCATCATAATGTCGTCGCTGCTACCCACAATTCGAGGAGTAATGGTAACCTCGGTTCCGACCGACGCATTCCCGGCTTGTTGCTGCCCCTTATCACCCATCATGACAATGGGAATATCGATCTGACTACTGTAGGTTGCCTTTTGCCCACTGCGCGTGATGATTGACCCAGATTTGATAATTTTCGCATAGCCGGCACTTTGCGCACTTTCTAACCTAGGAAACAAGTGGCCAATCGTCGCACTGAAGCTCGAGCCACCTCCGGCTGCGGCCTGCCCAGCGGCATTTTGACCCAATTGAATTTGTGGATCGGCCGTAAACCCCGGCTGCCATTTGAACCCGAAGACTTTCTGATAGTCTTTATTGAGTTCGACAAAATGGTAGGTCAAACGGATGAGTTTTTCTTGTTTCTTCTCGGGCGCTTTAGCAATTTTCAAGAACACTTTATATGGTTGTCTACCTAACGCTACTTGCACATTTTTCGCAGCTTCAGTCAGCGTCGGTACGGGCTTGACTTCAGGAAGGTAAATACTCACGGTGTCGATAATGCGTTTTCCGCTTTCGTCACTATCAACGGTACCTTCAACAATAAATATTCCGTTGATGACCCTCACCTTTACATTGGGCGCAAAGGTCGACACATCGCCCTCAATTTTTTTGGCGATACTTTGCATTCCTAAGGGCGAAAGTGTCGTGAGATTCAAGATCAAATCTTTAAATGTATCATCGGCCAAGACCTGACTTAGGCGCGCCAGATCATTGATGACTAAGACCTCACCGTCGACCACGATCTTTTTTCCGACAACCCGCAGATCGATGCCCTCAACGTCGCGAAGCAAATCACGAAGCTCAGAAGCCCGCTCTAGCAAGTTAGAAGGGGCGACTCGTATATCAAGCACAAGTTTGATAACCCCGGTCTCGTCTCGAACCAAGACATTGCAGTCACCCGCCTTTAACGGGGCAATGAGAAGCTGCCTGGTCCCTTGCCCAAAATTGACAGGGGTAATTTTAACTACTTTTCCGTCACCACTATCTTGAATAAACGCATCGCCTTTTGGAATTTCGAAATTCAGGTCTAGTGTTTTTGATTCTCCAGCTGCCAGAAGCAAACTTCGGTGGTCAGCTTTTTGCTCTGAGGTCTGATGAGTGAGTTTTGATTTTTTAAATTTCTTTGGCAATAATTCAGATGCGCTAAGACGTAAGAAGCCCTGATCGACTAGCGAGCCCATCAAGACGACAGCGATCAACTGAACTAGCCGAGTCTTCATCTACCGTCTCCCCCCGCCTGCGGGTGCGCGCTGCACTCTTGATGAATCGGTACCCAGTAAGTCAGTGGCTGTCACTGCACTGACTTGGGGGCGCTCTGAATCGTCATTATTTCGCAATGACAAAAACACCGTAGCATCTGACCCCAAAAGGGCAATAAGTTGGGCCTGCTGTGGATCAACTTCAATAGCAACGGTTTGATAGTTCACATCTTCAGTGAGAGACTTGAATCGCTCTTTTCCACTGATCGGGTCAGACTCAACGACACGGGCTGGGTTTCGAGTAATATTTCTGCCAGTTGCTAGTACCACCACATCTTGAAGTAGTGTCTTGGCCATACGATTCTCTTTGCCAGAACCCAAGTCAACCACAACCATCACATCAACGCGGTCACCGGGTTTAATGAGACCTCCAACCGCAGTGGCTCCGCCAACTTGAACCGAAACGGCCCGTTTTCCAGGAGAAATCTGTGGTGCGAGACCAGTGCGAATACTAGGCGCGGCAATCATATTGCGAGTGAGCTGTTCACCTTTTCGAATGGGCACTAGCGCAACACTTCCGTGCAAACTCTTCATTTTTTTTATAGCTATAGGATTGTCGACCGCCAATCCTTCGCCAGCAGCCAGTTCGTCTGCCCCCTCAGAGCCAAAACTAACCGCAGTGGGTTCAACAAAGTTCTCGGGCATCAGTTCAAGCTGCGTTGAATTCTCCATGATCGTCTCTTGCTCAGCAATGTCTCGGGCAGCTTTCACAACCAAGACCTGAGTTCCAAATTTCTTTTTCGATTGTTCTTCAATACTTTGTATATAAGTGCTGACAAAGAGCGCAGCCACGACCCCCATCACCAACGACAGCGTCACCGCCTTATTATTCATGGCTTACCTCCTTGATTCATGATGGGCGCAAAGCAAAGTTTAAAGGCCCCGGGCGACATGCCCTCATACAGACCAATGCTGCCGCCCTCAAGTCCAGAAGTTACTGGACCTTGCTTTCCTTGAATGACATTACTCTGAGTGCAAATCGAAAGCGTATTGCGAACCCTTACTTCAGTGAGCTCTTCAGGCTCTTCACCAGCCTCGGACTCTTTATTATCTTTTGCCCGTCTCACAATTCGAAACTTCGAAGCCTCAGCCCCAGGATCTTCTTTGCTCGGCCTGTTCTCTGAAACACCGATAATCATTTGATTAAAAGTGGCACCTGCACCCGGGTTGACAAAATCGTTACGCCTCACTTTAACCTCAGGAAATACTGCACTATTAAACACAAACCATTGAGCCATTCCTCTGGTGTACTTCTGATTGACGATTGACATCTGTATCGTGGTATTGATTCGAAGCAATAGAACAACGAGACCGAGCATGAGCGGCAAGGTTAAAATAAACTCTAGAATGCTTTGTCCACCTTCGTCGGTGATCGCGAGATCACGCTTCATTTTTTTTACATCCCATTCTTTCACTAGCAACCATTGTCAAAAATGGCCGGAAATTTTCCCATATAGTCCTGACAGTCTCTAAAGCTAGGGTCTCTTCCCAGCCAACTTTCTGACGTTAGATCAAGTGAATTCACCTGCCCTGGCTTCGATTTACCCAATGGCAAAAGAAACACTTTACTCCTAAATCTATATCGGATTCCCTGCATCCAACTTGAAGGGCGATTGTGCCCATCGCCAAACTCTGCAGGGGGTTTTATGTACAGGCCGGTGATCCCACTTCCGTCTCCGTCAATGCCCTTGCCGATGCTGGAGAATCGCTCTTTACCCGATGCACCTGTCAAAAAACTCTCAATAACAGCTTTCGCCCGATCGGCTTGCTCAGACTGACTGGGGCCACCAGAGGTATAGGCTCTTGACGACATAAAAGTGGCATATTGAACATAGCTGCCGTAGGCAAAAATAAAACTGAGCTGCACAAAAAACAATATGAATGCCATCAACAGCAACATAGTTAGTGCAAACTCAACCATTGCCTGCCCACTCTCACTTCGAGCGGGGATTGATAAAGATTCGCGTTCCCGCACTTTCTTCTCCTCCACCTGACACAAACCTCGGATGCATTTTAGGCGACTCACCATCTTCAAATCCAGCGGCCTGCGGATGCCCGTATCGATACGCCTTTGCATAAGGGCCTGTCACGATCTTCATTAGCTTTTCGCTTAAACCCAACTTCCCCAGACCATGCGATAAAATAAGAAAGAGATTTACCACTATCGCCATGAGCAAAACATATTCAAGCACACCCTGACCAGAATCGGCACGGTGAGAACGCTGAAAAAACTTCGCTCGGATATTTTTAAACTTATTCCCCATCTAGCTTAGCTTAATATATAATCTTGCGAGTGTAACTAGCGCGATCACAAGACCGAACGGCATCTTATGGGCAGTTTCAGCCCTAGGCCACTCAAACGACATACTCCGAACAAAAAGGCTGAGCAGAGACCTGCCCATTGAACGCAAGAACTGAACCCACCTCTCTGCCCAAATCAACCCACCAACTCCAAAAACTGCCCCCACAAGAATCGAATCAATAAAAATTTGAATGATCTCAACCGAACCGAAGCAGACACCTAAAACCATCAATAATTTGACATCACCTGCCCCCAACGCGTGCAATGCAAAGAGTGGAAATGATATTGCAAATGCTGTCAATAACCCCAGAGCAGCACTTACCCCACCCAGCCAACCTCCGATCACAAGCGAACCCAGTAAAGCAATTGCCATCGCCGGAAAGGTGAGCCAATTGAAGACTTTTCGGTAACGCAGATCTGTATAGGCAGACACTAACAAAGTGAATGTCACGATTGAGTTTAGATGATATAGTAGCACCGATGGATGAAAACTAATTTCTCCAAGCATTGACTGGCGCTCTTCCCGTTTTTAAGTCTTGTTCTAATTGGCCGGCAAGCCTTTTGACTCCCTGATCGAGAGCCGTCAAAAGCGATCGGGTGAGTAGGCTGGCTCCGGTTACAGTGCCCGCCAAGATCAGAATATACTCTGTGATGGCCTGGCCATCTTCTTCTCTTATGAATCGAGCTAACACTGTTTGTCTACTCGGCAACCGCTTCATCGATTTTGCCGCCAAGTGTTCCGACAGCTTTCTCAAGCTTACCGCCAAAAATATTCTTAAATTTCATCGCAACCATCACTACGACCGCTAAAATAAGAATGTACTCAGTCGTCGATTGCCCTTCTTCATCAGCAATAAATTTACTCAGCCCCACTGTAAATTTCATAGGCCCTCTCCCTTTCCTCTCTATCTTCTTTCGGTATAGCGAGGACATATATTTAATTATTGTGTAATTATTTTGACTAGTCAAGTTTCTATCGTTTTTAATGATCAGACCTGGGTCACTAAAGACACCCCCCAAACGCTAAAAGCGAATAGCCAGCAATGAGGCGTTCTGAGCAAATCCTGCAAGCTCCTCTACCGACTTGAGGTCAAGTAGCCCAGTTTCAGAATGAACGAGATGCTTTCGATGAGCCGACAATACACCTGGTGACTGTAACAGCAGTACGTCACCGCTTAACATTCGGTATTCAAAAATCTCTGGCTCTAAATCGTCAGTCATTCCAACTGCACTCAACGGGGCCTGCCAGTAAAGTAAGCTTTCTGAGGTCGCTGGATCAACCATTTGCTGATAGGTTCTAGGCGTGCATAAACGCGACCACTGAAGGTTGCGGTACAACCACGCCGAGCACGCTCCCACTTGAGCTAATGCGAGAACGCTGCCATTAATGAATGCAGCTAGCGTAGAGGCCCCTCCACGTTCGTGAATGTTTTTTCCTCTATTGAAACTCTGGGCGTTCCTATTTCCATGCAAAATGGCGTTAAAAAGAACATTGCCAGCTAAGGTGTAATATTTTCGCAAAACAAAAGGCATGGTGGCCTCAAGATCTCCAGCTTCTTTTTCTAAAAAATAGCGAATCTGTTCACAGACGATTCGACTCACTTTGTCGCCGACTCCCCGCCCACCAAAGCCATCGGCAACGACAAATACTCCTTTGTCGACACTGAAACTTACAAAATCTTCTTGAACGGCAGCCTCACCTTGCAAGCTCAGCGACCGCACTTCTGATATCTGAATTCGCTTCATTTAGAATCATCTCCCAAAAGTGTGTAGCCTTTGAGTTTGCGTTTCGCCCTCTGGTAGTAAAGGTCCTCTTCAGGAACCACTGTTAGAATCTCTTTAAACTTCGCTTTTGCGCTCGTGAAGTCTGAGTAACTTTCGGCGATAATAGCTTCAGTGAAAATAAGCCTTGCCCTCTTAGTTAGTACTTCTCTTACTCGGGCCATCCCCTTATACCCATCTGGATGAGGCGGATCGACTCGGGTCGCCTTGCGGTACGCGTCGTGGGCATTCATCAGCTCGCCATTCTTTTCGAATTCTGCGCCCCCAGCTAACAACGGATCTCTCTTGTCTCGAATCGCTTTCTTGCAGGCCGAAATCATCAATTTTGCCTTATTCGTTGGAGCAAGATCCTTAGCCCCAACAAGCTCAACTTTCTTAAACAACTCTATCGCACTGTGGTAATCACCTCTTCTTTTTACAGTCATCGCTTCTTTGAAGCGATCCCAAGCCACTTGATTTAGATTTACGTCCTCGGTGCTAGCCCTTTCTTTTTGGGCCTTTTTCTCTTCGTCTTCGGCGATTTCTTTTTTCCAGGAAGCAATCTCCCGATTTTCAGGATCAATTGAAAGTAACTCTCCAAATCGCGCCTGCGCCTCAGTGTACTTCTTGGCCTTCATCAAAGTTCGAAGCTCGTCAGCTACATTCGCGACCTTCTGCTTTAAGCGTTCCTCATCTTCCTTTCTCCGCTTTTCTTCTTCAATTACCTTGAGGTCATTTCTGGCTTTTTCGGCATATCTCTTGATATCTTTTGCCGCCTCATAGTCATCAACCAACCTAAAGAGTTCGTCTAACGCATTTAGAGCTGAGTCATAGTCGTGGCTTTGATAGAAGTTCATCGCAAGGTTGTACTGATTTTTTACGAATTCCTGCTTCTCTTTCGGGAGCGCGGCAAAACTCGCTGAACTCCCAAGAGGAAGTACCGATGCCTTCGGCGCTGGCTTATTTTTTTGCTTCCCTTTCTTAACAGGGGCATCATCTTGCGACCACCAGTACAACAAGCCGACAATGATCGCGACAATCAGTAGCTGCCTGGGCTGAGGCTGCTCACGAAACCGCTCAATCAGTGATTTCTTCTTTTTTTGGTTTTGGGCACCCATCTCTGTTCCAAATCCACCCGAAACAGCACCTCCCAATTGCATTCCTAGGCCGTCTAGCGAAACACCCGATACTCCAATTTGGCCACTCGAGTTCGGCGAAAACTGACTTCCATCATTGGGGGCGCTCGATGCGAGGTCTAGAGCAGGAATTCCATCAGTTCCCCCTTCAGATGCCTCATCCGTTTCGGGAAGGGACTGCAATCCGGCAGCCTGTGCTTCGTAGCCTTGACTGATAGCTTTAAATTGAAACTGGGTATCTCCAATTCCAATCCAGTCATCACCTGATAGCTCTTGCTCGGTTATTTTCAATCCGTTAACATAAATTCCGTTAACTGATCCGAGATCCTTGACCGTAAAATAGGGCCCCAATTTTCGAATCACTGCGTGTTTTCTAGAAGATTTCTTGTCGTTCAATACAACTTCACAGCTTGCGCCACGCCCGATGTAAATTTCCTGTTTGTTGAGGTCGAGCAGGTCAACATTTGCCGCGCCTTGAGAAAACACCAACTGATAGCGCACTTTTGCCGACGGTGTCACCCGGGTCTTTGCGTCATCTGAGGACTCTTCATAGACCTCAGCTTCGGCTGCCTGCTGGTCACTATCACTCGTCGATGGCGATTCACCACCCTCACCTGATGGATTTTCGACCGAAATAGCTCCAGCCATCTCAATCGGCGACTCTGATTGCGCCTCAATACTGGATGATTCACCAGAGCCGTCGGCACGTTGATCAGAAGAAGGCAGTTCTAGCGCCAAAGCATCAGTGCCCCCACTGCCAATCGAAATTGACTTGGCGGAGCCTTCGAGACTTACTTGATTTTCAATGCTGGCATTTTCAACGAGCGCCTCTGCACTCCCGGCACTCAACTGGGCCGTCTCAATTACTAAAATTGAGGCCGACACCCCACTTTCAACCGGTAAATCAACCGATTTCGGCATCTGAAGTTTTAACAAGTACGGCCCAATCTGAATCACATCAGCTGTGCCAACGATGGCTCGGGTACAGTCAGCACCATTAACTACAAGCGGAGCAAACTCACTTTTTTTCTCGATCTGAACCTTGCCGTCAACCGCTTTGATCATTAAGTGATTGCGCGAAATGGCTCGATCGCTAAGCATCACCACGCAGCTTTCTCCTCTGCCGACGCTCACGTCCTGGTCAAGCGGCTGCGACTTCACCTCTTCACCATCTTTCCAAAACGAAAGTATAGGGGCTGCACTCATCTGATGCACCCTCCTTTTTTCGCTTCTTCAATTTTTTTTATCTGATCTTGCGCCTCAATGTAATTGGGATTTGATTGATCTCTGTAAAGCAAGTTAGTAACCGATGCAAAATCTCCTTGAGCCTCTTTCAACTTACACAACTCCATCGATTGCTTGCCATTTTCTAGGTATTTTTTAACTTGACCGTCAATTTGTGTCTTACTTGAATTCAACAACTGTAATGCTAAGCCATGCCCGGGTGACATCTGCAACACTGTCTCAAACTTCTGCTTCGCTCTCAGATAATTTCCTTCTCGAAACTCTCGATATCCCTCTTTGAAAAATTGATCGGCAGCGAGAGAGATCGCGTCATTTTTTTTAATATAGGAAGCCGGATCTCTAGCCACCAAATCTTTTTTCTTAGCTTCCTTGATTACCTGTTCTGATCCACCTTGGCTAAAGAACCAAACGCCTCCAAGGGCTAACGCTGCAAAAAGTGCCAATTTCACTGGTTTAGGTAAACCGGCGCCTGCCGGCGTGCTCGATTTTGCCGCGGATCCTACCGAACGAACTCTCTGCACATGCGCCTGAAAGGCATCGGCTTCTGCCTGGATCTGTTGAGCGCTCTTCATCGGCGCTCGCAAAATCTGGGTACCGACTTCGGCACCGACGAGTTCTAGCAAGCTCTCACCTAGCCCGATCACATCTCCAGTCCGAAGATTTGTGCTTCGAGTCGCAAGTCCGTTCAAAAGTATTCCATTTGAACTTCCCAGATCATCAACTTTCCAGGCTCCTCCAAAAAAAGTCAATTTCGCGTGTGCCCGAGAAGTCTTCAAATCCGACAACTGAATGTCTGCTTCTTCGCCTCGGCCCATAGTTACCTGCGCTCGATTAACCACAAAAATGGCCCCGACATCAGGCCCCTGAACGACTCTCAGGCGCGCGAGCTCGCCCGATTGCCGAGGTATGTCAGTGTGTTTAAATTTCAACGCGCCCTTCATCTAGTTTCTTCTACCCCTCTTTTTTTAATGCACACATAATATAGCCTTTAACTTGTCCGCCAGTTGCGCCAAGCGCAGCAGACATTAGTTTAAAACCGACACCCGAAAAATCGAAGTCATCGCTCACGCCTTCACTACCGGGCATTGAGCGGTCAAATAGGTCATTGGCCATGGCTCCAAACGACTGGTCTCTAGCAACAGAATTAATGTCACTGCCAATTGCCTGTTCGGCCCTAATTCCAGAAATCTCTTGCATAGTGTCGTTCATCGAGAGAATGCGTCGATTGCCATCAAGTACAATCATGCCAAAAATGGCAGCCTTTCCGACCATCTGAAGCGGTCCAGAAAACTCTTCAACTCCAGCACCGTCTACGTGCGAGCTTTGTCCACTTGACGAACTTTTTGCGGCACGCTGTAGTGCCGAATTGATAATCTCCCACAGTGAATTCATCTCCTCAAATTTGAATTCGTGAGTAACGTGAGCCATTTCACCTCTCAACACGCGATCAATATCATCATTCAGGACTTCAAATGGCTTTAAGGTGATTCGATACATGACAGCAAAAATCACCAGAGCCAAGATTGCCACAAAGACTAGGCTTTGTGCATACTTGACACCAATCTCACCCAAAGCCGGAATTGCTACTGAAGTATCAATGGTCACCACCGCCATGCCAACCACCACATTCTTCCCGGCACGTGAGTCAAAGACTTTCATCGGCTCTACGGCGACAACCGTTTCCTGCTCTGAATATTCAAAAAGACGCCCCTTCTCCTCGCCGCTAATAAAAAGCTGCATCGCTTTCACTGCTGCTTTTGCGCCGGTTCCCTCAACATATTTCTGACCCATTCTCGACGCTGGCAAAATAATTTGACTGTCCATATCAATTAACATGACCGCCTGAACATTGTATTCTCGCTCGAGTGAGCCCAGCTCCGTTTTCGTATAGGCTTTCGCTGAAATGGCAGCCGAATTTCGCTCGACTACTTGCCTCGCTATGACTCGCGCACGCAACTGCATTTCTTTAACTACTGATTCTTTAGCCTCGTTAAGCACCGGCGACATAGTCAAATACAAACTTCCAAGAACCAGCACTGCAGCCAGTCCAATGATTACCATTTTCCATTCATTTTTGAGCACGAACCCATAGAAAAAAGGCATTGCTCGATACTCAAATATCCATTTGAGTTTTTCTGGCAACTCACTCGGCATTGCCGGTGGCCCAGAAGGCGCATCACTTACCTGAACCTGCGGCGCCATCGAGCCATATCCACCTCCCGGCGCTGGAGTAAACGCCGGCGAATCACTTTGCGGAAATGGAATCACATTCTGAAAACTAGGAACTGACGCGGCGGGTACTTTGGTTTTGATTTGTGGTTTTACCAGCTCTAAGACAAACTCGCCCACACTGATGCGATCTCCCGCTTGCACTTTTCGTGATTTCACAAGCACGCCATTTACAAATGTACCGTTAGAACTTCCCAGGTCTTGAACCACGACCTCACTTCCTTGCACATAAAGCGACGCGTGGCGCTTCGATACCTTTGCCGACGCCAAAACAATCACATTTCCTGTTTGCCTTCCAATTCCGGTCTCCCCCTCCGAAACTGAGAAAGTACTTCCTCGATTCGGGCCAGCGATTACAGTCAGTTTATACACAAAATATCTCCTCGCTGCATTCCAGTCCGAACTATGGTGCCTGCGGGCAATTCTAGCGTATCCGTAGCACCGCGAGCTCCCACTGGCAGAATCCTCCACGGTCGCAAATTAGGCACCAGCTTGACTACTTCGAATGCCTTTAAATGTTTCACCTGAACGCCTGACTCACACTCAACCGCCTTTACAAACACAGCATCGATAGAAATTTTCATCCACCACATGTGAATTTCTCGGCAGCGAGTGATGAGTAGCCCTTCACCTTCGCTCATTTCTAACGTACCCATCAGCCCGACAAATCGAGAGTAAAATGATTCAGCGACTCGGCATCGATCACAGACTAAAACTTGATCTGCCCCGCGGGTGATTCTAAGGGCTTTCTCATTCTGAGCGCTGCTTAGTTTATTCATCAGAAACCCGGCCCCCCAGAGATCATAAACCCGACAACAAAGGGTCCGAAAATCATTAAACCGACTGCCGGCAAAATAAAAATAATGGTGGGCAATATAATCATCTGAGATGCAGTAGCTCCTGCTTTTTCAGCTCGCAGCATTCGATCAACTCGCATTTGTTCTGACTGCTGTCGTAGAATTTTTCCGATCGAGGCGCCCATCTGGTCGGCCGATATCAAGATAGCGATAAACGAGTTAACCTCTGGCATGTTAATTCTTAGAGACATTTCTCTCATCGCCTCTCGTCGCGACGAACCAACTTTTATTTCCTTCAAAAGTTGCGAAAACTCATCTACCAACGGACTTGGGTTAGCCTTCTCCACTACTTTTCCGATTGCCCCAATAAAATCTAGTCCCGCTTCAGTCGAAAGCGCTAGAAGATCAACAATAAATGGCATAGCTCGAATAACGAGCTTGTGACGGTTCTTAATTTTTCCATTAACCCAGAAATCGGGATAGAACCACCCTGCGACTCCAGTGCCTAGAATCACCCAATTAGAAAAATCTATGAAATCCCCCGCTTTCAGAAAGGCTCCCACAATTGGAAAGAACAGTACTAAAATCATTTTAAGGCCAACAAATTCATCGGCGGTGATTTCGTCTTTCAATCCTCCAGAAATCACCTTTCGTCGATACTTTACGCGCATTTTTTCAAAAAAAGGACGTGCCCGAATCATCGGGACAAAATACTGTTTGAGAAATGGCTTGGTCAAATTCACCAGTGGATTCGAAGATTTCTTTAGGGATTTGTCATCTAGATTTTCCTGAGCCGCGCGTAACTCCTGCTCTTGCAATAGCATGCGAGCCAACACAAATACGGCCAAGAAAATTAGCACGTACGCTGCTGTTATGACATTTTCACCTTTGATGATTGCGTCGAGTTCCATAAGAGACGTTAAGACTCCTCCACCCGATTTATCGGATAGTTAGTTCAAATCCCTTAAATATTTTGATTAAACTTTATCGAAACCTTTGCCGATGGTTTAACTGTGAAACCAAATACACTATCGGACACCTACCCAAGTAACTTCACCAATTATATCAGACTGATTGGAGTATTTTCGGCCGCCACCTATCTGAGCCTGGCTGCTGCAGCCTGGGCTCAACCTAGCCCTAAGCCGGCAGAGCGATCCCCCAGTCTACTTTGGGAAGCCTGGTACACGATAACGATTGAAAAAAAAGGCGAAAAGCCGTTTAAGTACGCCTATTATCAAGACAAAATTGAAAAAAAAGACGGCCGTTATATTTTCTTTAACAAGCTCTGGAAAAAAGAAGACCAGTACATCAATGAGGAGTCGCTTGGCACTTTCTCAAAAGACGACAATGAATTGACGCCGCTTTTTTTTGATTTCTATTCAAAATATCGCCAAACAGAGACCAAACTTCATGGTGAAATCGACGAAAAAAGACATCTGTCAGTCAAAGGCACAAGAGGCAATCAACCCATTCCAGAAGTGAAGAACAAACCGCTAGCCAAAGGGGTAATTCTGTCAGCTGACTTTCCGATCTGGATCAGAACCCACCTCAAAGACCTGCGCCCCCTTCGCAGTGTCACATTCTTGACTATCTTTGAAGACAACCTAGAACTTGGCTATTCTCCGGTTGCAGGGCACGTAACCCTCGCCCGAATCGACGATTACGCTCGCACCAATCAACTCAAGAAACTTGAGGTTGAGTACGATAGTCGAAAAAGCACTTGGTACGTCGACGAAGAGGGTGTAGCTGTACGCATCGAGATGCATAGCCTAAACGCCGTCGTCGAAAAAACACCAGAGGCGACCGCCAAACTATTTCTACAATAGGATCTGAGCAAATCAAAACCCTACTTGCGCGACTAAAACTTTCAAATCAAACGAATTCAATTTAAACTCATTGAACACATGGACCAAATTGCAGAAGCCAAAAAAGTAGCAGGCCAACTTATTCTGTCAGGATTCAAGGGATTTGAACCATCAACCGATACCCTGCGATTTTTCAAAGAAGCTGACATTGGTGGTGTCATTTATTTTGGCCACAACTATGAATCGTCGGCCCAAATCGCCGAGGCTTCAAATCGCTTTCAAAGTAATCGAAATGGTTTGCCTCTTTGGATTGCAGTTGACCACGAAGGCGGCAAGGTTCAGCGATTTAAAAAACCATTCACAAAAATTCCAGACGCGGCGACGCTGTCTCAGGCCGAATCCCCTAAGCTTCTTTTTGAAGTTTCATCGATGATCGCCAGAGAACTCAGAGCGGTAGGGGTTAACCTCAATTTCGCCCCTGTTGCCGACATTAATACTAACCCGAAAAATCCTGTCATTGGACCTCGCGCCTTCGGTTCAACCGAAGAAGACGTCTCAAAGGCGGTAACCGCTTTTGTTCGGGGACATTTAGTTGAAAAAGTTCAACCGTGTGTGAAGCATTTTCCGGGACATGGCGACACATCGGTTGACTCTCATTTTCACCTACCACGGGTCGACACCGATGTTGAGACATTGAGAGCACGAGAATTCAAAACATTCTCTAAAGCATTCAAGGCGCGGTGTTCAGCAGTCATGACAGCTCACGTAATAGTAAGTGCACTCGATAAGGATCGACCGGCAACCCTTTCATCAAAAATTCTGCACGATCTGCTCAGGGTAGAAATGCGCTTCAAGAAAATTATCTTTTCAGATGACATGGAAATGAAAGCCATTACCGATCATTGGGGTGCTGAACAGGCGCCTGTCTACGCCATCGAAGCAGGTTGCGATCAATTACTCTACCGAAGTGAAGAGATGGCAACCCAGGCCTATCAGTCTTTGTTGAACGCATTAGACAAGCGAGCTCTGAGTCCTCTCCGCGTTTTAGAATCAGCGAAAAGAGTTCGCCTACAAAAGGAGAGCGTCTTATTACCTTTTAACTTCACTGATATCAGCGAGATTCCGAAATATGTTGGACTTGACACCTCGCAGAAGCTCATTGACGAAATCTGCGGAACCCTGAAAACTCCCCTATTTCCAGGGTCGCTTGTCTAAGAAAAAAAAGATTTTACCCCAAACTCTACTGCCCAACGCCGACTCTTGAAATGCCGACTGTTTTACCGAAGACTGTTTTTCTCAAAAACCTAAGAGTTGAAAACGGTTGAGTACCTGAACGTCCCAGCGAATCTGAAACTCGACTATAAAATCGATCTAGATCGATTTCTGCAAACCAATTGCCACTCTGTTCGCGAGCGACATTCAACTGAACGCTTGCATACTTGCCAGTAATACCGTTCACCAAAAATGTAAGGGTAAACAAACCACCAGCACTCGGCTTGAAACCTTCCGATTTCAGGGTCACCACATTCCTACCCTGAGTGCTAAATAGAACTTTACCTACCAGCAATTCCGACAACGATAAGACCGTAGATCCAGGGCCAGTCTTTGTCCCAAAGGCGACACCAACTGCCTCACCTGTGACCTTATCGGTCACAGCCCACATAGTCTGTGCAAAACTAGGGTCGGCATCAGTCGATAAATCCAAAAGTGACTGAAATGTTTTATCTGTCGTTTCCACAACGGTTGCACGTGTATCTTGAAACGAGCTAAACCCAAACACAACTGCCACCACGCCCAACCCACGCAAACCTAAATTGATCCAATTTCGCATACTTCCCCCTAAACTATAGAGGGTACTAATATCTCAATTTAAGAACGTCAACGATGTCTCACTTTCGGCGAACACTCTCAAAACATGAAATTCGAGAGGCGCACGAAAAACTCTCGACCTAAAGCCCAGAAACTCCACGATATTCACCAAATACTTCACCAAGTACCGACGAAATTTCACCGAGGGTTGCCCCTCCGGCTTCAACCGCCTGAATGATCAATCCTTGAAGATTCGCAGCTCCCTGGGCACCCTCTTTTAATGCTTTAAGACTTCTCACATTCTCTGTTTGATTGCGGTTACTTCTGTAGGCTTGTACTCTCAAGATCGCCTCTTTCTCTACTAATGGAGATACCCTCAGAATTTCTCGAGCTTCTTTACTCTTATTTTCGTTCTCTGAAGAGTCGAAACAATTAACTCCAACAGCCGCTAACTCGCCAGACTCGATTTTTCGCTGATCAGAATAAGCCGAGGCCAATATCTCACCTTGAATGTAACCCTGCTCTATACAAGCGACGGTGCCACCCCTTTTTTCAATCTCATCGAGATATTTCCAAGTTCTTGCCTCAATCTCGTCGGTAAGGCTTTCAACAAACCAGGAGCCTCCGAGGGGATCAACCGTTGATACGACATTTGATTCAAAAGCGATGATCTGCTGAGTTCTCAGCGCTGTTCTTGCTGACGATTCAGTGGGTAAAGCGAGTGCCTCATCTAGCGAATTAGTGTGCAGCGACTGTGTACCACCCAATACTGACGCGAGCGCTTGAAGAGTCACTCTCACGACATTATTTTCTGGCTGCTGCGCAGTCAGAGTCGACCCTGCGGTTTGCGCATGAAATCGCAACAAAAGGCTGCGCTCATTTTGAGCTCCGAATCGCTCTTTCATTATTTTTGCCCACATTCTTCTTGCGGCCCTGAACTTCGCTATTTCTTCAAAAAAATCATTGTGCACATTGAAGAAAAATGAAAGCTGACCGGCAAATTCGTCAATATTTAATCCTAATCGAATCGCCTCAGAAACATAGGTAAGTGCGTTTGCAAAAGTAAACGCAAGTTCTTGAACGGCGGTCGCTCCGGCCTCTCGGATGTGGTACCCAGAAATACTGATCGGATTCCACTTCGAAGCGTTCTTCGAACACCAATCGAACATATCGGTCGTAAGCCTGAGAGAACCCTGGGCAGGATAAATATAATTTCCTCTGGCCACATATTCTTTCAAGATATCATTTTGAACGGTGCCTCTCAGATCTTGTGACTTGACTCCTTGCTCTTTCGCAAGCTCAACGTAAAAAGCAAGAAGCGTGCTGGCTGTTGCATTGATAGTCATTGAAGTAGATACTTTGCTCAAATCGATTCCTGAAAAGAGGACTCGCATTTCGTCAAGTGTCGAAACGGACACTCCAACTTTTCCAACTTCACCTCTTGCTCTCGGGTGATCAGGATCAAGACCCAACTGGGTTGGCAAATCAAAAGCTACCGAAAGCCCCATCGTTCCTTGCTTCAACAAATAATGGTAGCGCCTGTTCGACTCAGCGGCACTCCCAAATCCAGCGTATTGGCGCATAGTCCAAAGCCTGCCCAAATACATGTCTTTTTGAATACCGCGAGTGAACGGATACGAGCCGGGCTCGCCTACTCGGTCAACTAACGAGCCTTTCAAATCTTTTTCACCGTAAACAGAGTTTATCTCTATTCCAGAACGGGTGGTTTTAGCATCTCCATTCCCAGCCTTGAATTTCCTAGTCTTCTCCATTTTTTTGGATTTCCTTTTACTCGATAAAAATCAATTCAGTGCCAGTTTCAACAGCTTGCAGCTCAGTAACCGCAATTTTTTTTATCTGACCGTTTGCGGGCGATCGAATCTCATTTTCCATTTTCATCGCCTCCATTACCACCAACGGCTGATCTTTTACGACCTGCGAACCCAACTGAACTAATATTTTAACAATTTTTCCTGGCATCTGAGACTTGATCTTGTAACCTTTTTTTCTAGCCGCCTGCGCACCCAGTACATCAGTAGAGCCACTGTGAGGGCTGAGATTTTTCCAATGTCCCTGGCGCCCTCGCGCAATCAATTCATAATTAGTCTGATTCTCATCACTTTCAGATCGACGAACATCATACCCGAAAGTTTGATTGCCTGTACTATTCTCAAAAGTAATTCCGTGTTCATCGCGCACCCACTTCAAGGTGGCAGCCCAGGACGATTCAGCGCGAACCATTGAACCTTCAGAGTTACCTTTAACCTGTTTGATTAAGACCTCTACCTCACCAGAAACCCCATGTGGAATTTGATAAAAATCGATTTGAAAGTTTCCAATAACAGAAGTGCTCAATACTCGGCGTGAATTCAATGGCTTCATAAACCAACCCCTTCGCGTTTCGCGGTCGCAGACCAAACTTTGCGATGGGTAGCCGCCGGCCCCACGCTTTCACCTGCCGCCAAAGAAGGGCCCTGGCTCTGTTTACTCAAAAGATCCAAAACAGCGACGGCCAATACTTCATGGGGCGTCAGCGGAGACGACGAATCAGAGGTTAACTCTGGACTATCCGATATCAAATTAGTTGTGGTATTTCCGGAGATCACATCTTCGTGCCTTGATAAACGCTTCAAAAATTCAAGATTGGTTCCTAAAGACCCTTTAACCTTTGCGGTAGTACTTTTAGGCGGCTCGACTCGGGTTTCATCGAGGGCCACACGCATTCGATTGACAGCATCGCTACGGGTTGAACCCCAGGTAGAAATTTTTGCGATCATCGGATCATAGTGAACGCTTACCTCACCAGCACCGGTAAACGCAGTATCAACTCGAACAAAAGGACCCGATGGAAATTGTATCGCGCCAATTGGCCCGGGCGCAGGCAAAAACCTCTTCGAATCTTCGGCATACAAGCGAACCTCAAGAGCTGATCCTCGACGACTACAACCGCCGTCAGCCTCGAGTTCTTGCTTTTTCGGCATTTTCCAAACACCTTGAGCCAACTCAATTTGCCACTTCACCAAATCAACTCCGGTTACCCACTCGGTGACCGGATGTTCAACCTGCAATCGTGTATTCATTTCCAAGAAGTAGAAATTTCCAGCTTCATCTGCAACAAACTCTAGCGTTCCAGCCCCGGCGTATCGAATGTGTGAGGTGATTTTGAGTGCTGTCTCATACATTTTTAATCGCAAATCCAGAAATCTAAGCATCAATGGCGAAGGCGACTCTTCCCAGACTTTTTGATGCCGTCTCTGAATTGAACACTCTCGTTCACCCAAGTGCAGGGCTCCACCTTTTCCATCACCAAACACCTGAATTTCGACATGGTGAGGATTCAAAATCAATTTCTCAACGTACATCGACCCATCGCCAAATGCATTGAGCGCTTCACGACTCGCACCCTCGAATGCTGCTGCAAGGTCTTTCGGGCCGTCAACCCGTCTCATTCCCTTGCCACCCCCACCCGCAGACGCTTTCAATAAAACCGGAAACCCAATTTGCTCGGCGACCTTTAGCGCCTCTGGAGCACCAGAAACCGCACCAGGCGAGCCCGGAACTCGCGACAAATTCAGAGAGTCTACTGTTTGTCGGGCCCGAATCTTATCGCCCATGACCTCCATGCTCTCGGCAGAGGGCCCAATAAATACCAACCCCGCTTTTTCACAAACCCGCACAAACTCGGCTCGCTCACTCAAGAACCCATATCCAGGGTGAACATAGCGGGCACCTGTTTTTCTTGCTGCTTCAATAATTTTGTCGATATTCAAGTAGCTGTCTTTCGGTGAGACGCCGCCCAGAGCAACCGAGAAGTTCATCGCCTTGACATGTTCAGAAAAACGGTCAGCATCAGAAAAAACTCCGACCGTCTCAAGGCCCATCGCGCGACAAGTTCTCGCCACACGAATGGCAATTTCACCACGATTTGCAATCAATACTTTTTCACTCATAGTGGAATATTTCCATGTTTGCGAGAAGGGCGCTTCTCTCGTTTTCCTTCAAGCGCCTCTAGGCACATCGCCAACCGCCGCCTCGTGTCTTCGGGTTTTATCACCTCGTCAATGTACCCTAATTCAGCCGCTTTATAGGGATTCGCAAACGTTTCTTTGTATTGTTCGAGCAGGCGACTTCGCTCTTCTTGAAGCTTCTCCTTCTTTTCGGCCTCTGCCAGTTCCTTACGATACAATATATTAATAGCACCCTCTGGGCCCATGACAGCAATTTCGGCTGTTGGATATGCGAAATTAAAATCAGCCCTAATGTGTTTGGACGACATCACATCATAAGCGCCCCCATAGGCTTTACGAGTAATCACCGTCAACTTCGGCACAGTGGCCTCTGAAAATGCATAAAGCAATTTTGCTCCATGCTTGATGATGCCTCCATACTCCTGAGCCACTCCTGGCAAAAACCCAGGAACATCGACAAAGGTAACCAGTGGAATATTAAATGCGTCACAAAATCTCACAAAACGAGCCGCTTTCATTGAAGCAGAAATATCTAAACAACCTGCCAAGTGAGCTGGCTGATTACCAACCACGCCAATCGTTCGTCCACCCAGGCGAGAAAAGCCCACGATGATATTTTTTGCATATTCAGGCTGAACTTCGAGAAATTCGCCATCATCGACACAATCAGAGATGACCAACCTCATGTCATAGGGTTTTGCCGAAGTGTCTGGCATAATTTTAGAAATATTTAGGCAATCGCGATCAACCGGATCTGCGCTTACCGTAGCGCCGAGTGCGTCCAAATTATTGTGAGGAATGAGGCTCAAGAGTCTTCTCACTCCTTCGATACAAGTTTTTTCAGACGGGTAAACAAAATGGGTCACCCCACTTTTTTCGGCATGAGTTTCTGCGCCACCGAGTACTTCTTTCGTCACCTCTTCGTGAGTCACGGTCTTAATGACATCTGGGCCTGTCACGAAAAGATACGAGGAACCCTCAACCATAAAAACAAAATCAGTCATCGCAGGAGAATACACCGCGCCGCCAGCACAGGGCCCTAAGATCACACTAATCTGCGGAATCACGCCGCTAGACTGAACGTTTCGCCAAAAAATTTCAGCATAACCACCGAGACTTTCAACACCCTCTTGAATCCTTGCCCCTCCAGAATCATTAAGGCCAATCAACGGGCAACCCGTTTTCAGGGCTAAATCCATTACCTTGCAAATCTTAGAGGCATGGGCGCCAGAGAGACTTCCGCCAAAAACAGTGAAATCCTGAGAAAAAACATAAACGATTTTTCCATTCACTTTTCCGTAACCGGTGACGACGCCGTCGCCCAATATTTTCTGTGAAGCCATTTCAAAATCGGTACACCGATGGGTAACAAAGCGATCGAGCTCAATAAAACTTCCCGGATCCAACAAAGTATCAATTCGTTCGCGCGCCGTCATTTTTCCGGCACTATGCTGCTTTGCAATTCGCTCAGCCCCACCTCCCAACTCAGATGCCAAAGTTTTGTCTGCCAGTTTTCTCAGTTGCTGCTCTAAAGTTGACATAAGTTATGAATACACGCCCAATGGTGCTCTGTCATATAGAAACTCATGCATAAGTCTGATACCGTAAAAGAGGTAAGGAGTGGCCCTGGTAAAGACAATTCGAGCATTTTTTTGTAATTTTCTTCAACGACCTCTGACAGCCAGACATTTAGGAAACCTGATTTCCTTTGGCCTCCCATTAGCTATTGTTTTGCCTGTTCAAAGTGCCCATGCATTCCGGCCTTTTTTTGAACTAGGGGCCGGTACAGCAAAAATATTAAATCCTTCACCTGGCCTCGACACTTCTAGTTCTCTGTCTTACGGAATGTCCTATGTAGGCGGATTCGGTTTTGAACTCACGCCTCCCCAAAAGGCGTTTCAGGTCAATATCGCTGGCCAAGTCAGAACCTCTCACGGAACAAGTGCTGACGTCACCTACTACGGTCTACAAAGCGTTTATCCTCAACTCAGATTTGAATACAAGTACCTTTATTTTTGTCTCGGAATGACACCCTATATTCGAACAAGATCAGGCACCACTTCAAGTTTTACCGCATTCAACAGGGCCACCGGCGCATTAGGATATTTTGCAGAAGCTGGTTACAAAGTGATGGTCACACCAAAAGTCTTCTTCTATGCCACCGCCGCTGGTGAAGTCATCAAAACAGGAACTCAGTATGGGCCAAAGCCGGCCCTCGAGATTGTTGGATTTTTGCGATTCTATCTTTTTGGTCCCAGCACGTTGGTAAAAGAATCGACAGCTTACGGAGAAAACATGTCCGATGACGACTATGAAGGTTGGCGATACCCTTGGGGACGTGGTCGATAATCAAGTCACTAGGCAACCTCTGACTCTCCTGATTCAGAAGGCTTCTTACCCGTATCCATGCTACCAGAAGTCAAAGCGGCCGCTTGCCGGGCGATTTTTCGTTTATCTAGGCCATACTTGTCGACTTTCATGATGAGTCCTGCTCTCGAAATTCCCAATTCCTTTGCAAGCCGACTCTTATTCCAGTTAGTTCGACGTAGACCTTCTCTAATCATCGTTTTTTCAAGTTCTTCGAGTGCATCTTTGAGTTTACCTGCGACTCGAACCCCCTGAACCTTATTCTGTTCTCCAAAGTCCCGAATGCGCTGAGAAAGAAGCTCTGCATTGATACGCACCTCTTCACCTGACAAAACAATCAACCGCTCAATCTCATTCTCGAGCTCACGAATATTGCCTGGCCAAGCGTAGTCAAAAACCTTTTCCATTGTGCGTTTAGCGAATGACTTGATTGCTACGCTTTTTTCTTTACAGCCTCGAGCCATAAAATGATCAATCAAAAGGGGAATGTCTTCTTTGCGCTCGCGAAGTGGTGGCACCACGAGGTTGATGACGTTAATTCTATAATAAAGATCTTCTCGAAACGTGCCTTCTTCAACCATTTCTTTGAGGTCTCTATTGGTGGCTGCTACCACCCTAACATCAACCTTCTTTACGTCAGTGCTGCCTACAGGCGTCAACGAACCGTCTTGTAAAACGCGCAACAACTTTACCTGCATGGTTGGCGACATATCTCCAATCTCATCCAAGAACAGCGTTCCCTTGTCTGCCGCTTCAAATAACCCTTTTTTGTCTCTAATCGCGCCGGTAAACGACCCCTTCATGTGACCGAACAACTCACTGTCTAACAAATTTTCATTAAACGCAGAACAGTTCACAGTCACAAACTGAGCGTCTTTACGCGGAGAATTGTAGTGAATTGCTTTAGCTATGAGTTCTTTACCAGTACCATTTTCACCTTGAACTAACACGGTTGATTCAGAATTTTTAACTTTATCTAAGAGTGAATAGAGATCTTGCATCGGCTTTGATTTGCCAATCATAGACCCATAACTGTAGCGCGAACCCAACTCCGAATTGAGGGCATTAATTCTCTCTTCTCGTTTACTAATTTCTGTGTGAAACGTCACAATTTCCTGAGCCACTAAATCTACCAGTTCAAAAAAATATTTTCGTTCGCCTTCACTCAAAATTCGCATTCTAGCAAGAGCACTATCAAATAGATCTCCTTCAAGCCCTAAAGCTTCTATTTGAAGCCTTGCTGATTGTTTGACTTCGGCCGAAATTGGTTTATCGATATATGAATAGGCTAAAACAGTTCCTAAGTAATCGTTGTCAATTGCGATTCTCGACAGAACCATTTGATCGCATCCAGTTGGCCCCGTCATACTGAGGTGACCCTGCCCACTTTGAAAAAATTTCTCACTGGCAGTTGCCATCGCTGAAAGCAGAAACTCTCTGCCTTTGTCTTTCGGAAGCAAGTTGGCGCAAATCGGGTTTCTAAATTCCCGCTGCCGATCTAGAGGATCATAATTTCGCACATGTCCTTTTTCGTCGAGAAAAAAAATCTCTGTGTGAAACCATTGTCCAAGAATGGTCTCTAGCTTTCTAATGACGTGAATGTGTTTGAGTTCTTCCCAATTTATAATCGACATTTTTCGTGGCTCTCCGAATTACCTATCGGCATGAGTGCCAAAAAATTGAACACTAATTAACAATTAATTGGCGCACGAAACCTAACAATGAATTCAAGCCCTTGCAGTTAGAGTGACCAAACCTTCATCGCACGATGAACACATTCCATCGAAATACTTGTTATTGCAGAGTTTTCAATTGGATCCCCGTCGACCTCGATAAACGACGTCTTTTCGCCGGTCTCAGACGTGGTGGGCATTTCACTAGCAATATCAGATAGCTCGATATCCCATTTTCTGGCTGACCCAACGGTCACTCCAGGCACGTTTTTCCACCATCGAAAGGGCAATTCCTTGAGCCACTGAGGCAAACGAACTATGAATTTTTCGCGACTTTGCCACTCGAATGCAATCAAATCAAGAAAGCCATCATCGATGTGACAACCTTTTAGCCACTCAACCCCTCCCGCATTAAATCGACCATTTAGAAAAAAACCGCTAAACAAGGGGCCTTCAAAAACGATCTGGCCGTCGCCGGTGATTCGCACGTTTGTCGGGCTCACTTCTGGAAGACCGGTGATCGTCTGCAAGAGATAAGCAAGGCCAGTTGCACCCAGAAAAGAGCGCCCTAATATTCCCACCCGATCTTTGGCTCTTTGAACTACCCTACCCCCATAACCAAAACTGGAAACATTGACCAAAGCCCTTCTAGATAAAAGCTTCTTATTCTTATCAAAAAAATCAACTCGAACAACATCAACTTCCCTGGCCATCTTCTTCTCAATCGCACCCAGAGCCAATTTCAGACGGTTTTTTTCAGATATCATGCTCTTACCGGCCAAAGTTCTGAAAAAATCATTCCCTCTACCGAAAGGAATGATGCCAATACTAATTTGATTTCCAAGCCACTCACCCGAAGTCGAAAATAGTGATGAAGCCACATCTGAAACTGTCCCATCGCCGCCAATGAGCACTATTTTATCAACTCCACGTGCAAGAAAAGATTCAACTTGGCTTCGAATTTCGCCTTTCTTCGTCCACTCAATTTCACAGCTCGCATCGCCTAGACTTTCGAGAACCCTCGGTTCGAATAAATCCCATGCATTAGACGCCCCACCTGAAGCAGGGTTCACGAGTATCACTGTGCGATTCATAATTTATCTAAACTTTCTTGCGACAAAATATCGAAACACTGATCAGACCTCAACCCAACAGACAAGCGAAAATGACTCAAGCACCGATCACCAAATCCAATGACTCCGTCACAGCGAGACCTCACTTTTTCCCAAATTTCTCGAGCCATTTGCTTAGATTCACGCTCAAATAAGTAGCGATAAGCACCCTCACCCCCGCAATCAATGCAGTCTTTTCCGTGCTCAAAATCAATCACCAACTCAATTCCTCGCTTTTTTGCAGCCTCAATAAACCGGTTAACTTCTTCAAACCTCGCGAGTCGCCTCGAAAAGAATACCGACTCGTGCAAATACCATCTCTTGCCTTCTAGTTTTCTCCAGTCCAAACGCTCCCAGTCAAAAATCAAGTCTGACTTGATTCCTAGTTCTTTCAAAACATAAGCTATTTTTGGCTCAAATACCTCAACCTTCCTCGTACCATCGGCATGGTATCCGGCATTGTTCAACTGAACTTCTAAGCGTTTTTGCCCAATAGCCGTTTCGCCTAATTCAAATGCAAGATCACCCCACAAATCTAACTGATCACTCAACTGCAAAACAACTTCTCGGGCTTTCGACCATTTGAATCGAGTTCGGGCCGCCACCAAATTCTTACCCACATCTACTTTGTGAAGGCAATACTCTGTACAACGCCCGCAGCCGGTGCAAGCGTATATCGGCCACAACTCACCTAATGATGTCTGGCTCGCCGGCCACTTCGCTTCTTTGTACAATACCGAATTTTTATTACACGGAGTCACAGCATCCGATCCGGTTACCACCGCAACGGGGCAACTAAAGCGGCAAAGCTCAGGGCAAAACACACAGGCCACAGTATCAGCAGTTTGTTCATTGGCCGAAAACTGAAGCAGCCAATGGTGAACGAGCTGCTTAGAGGCCCATTTTGCCGGGATTAAAGCGATTTTCCGGATCGAATCCATTCTTCACCTTTTCAAATATTGAAATAAACGATTTTTTTTCTTTTCTCATCCACTCTGATTTTTGAAGTCCAACTCCGTGATGGTGACTCAATGTCGCACCAGCCTCAAGAGCCGCCGCCAAAATTTTATTCCAAACCTCATCATAATGGCTGACAGAATTTTCTTTTCCAGCACTGTGGGCAACTAGCGTAAAATAGATATTCGCTCCGGTGTGATAGAAATGGCTTAAGTGAGCCATGATCATTCCAAAACCAACTGATACACTTTTCACTGCACGATACACTTCATTCAAATTCTTCCAGCTAGCTGCAATCTCAAAAGTGTCCAAAATCATGTGATCGTGACTTAAGATAAGTTGTTGCTTGTACGAAACATCGTAGCGGTGTTGCCACCAATGCTCGCCAATACTCGGCCCGAGCCACTCAATTTCCATTTCGCTCGCGATTTGGCGAAGCTCTTGTTCTTGAGCCTCCATCAGACGTTGAGACGACTCTTCAAACACTGTGACAATTGCAGCTCCCGATTTGAATCCAGAGTCTTTCAAAACCTTCGAGTTCAAAGCCATCGATGTTTCAAGAGGATCATAAATTCGAAAAACCGACGGTCTCAAGCCACGCTGAATGGCAGCTCTTGAAAAATCAATTGCTTGATCAATACCTTTAGCCGACCAACCTGCAAAAACACGCTTGATATCATCGAATCGGTGAATCTGCAGACAGGCTGCTGTGAGAAACCCCAGAGTGCCTTCGCTCCCCAAGAGAAGTTGAGTCCAATCGGGACCCATCGCGCTGCGCGGAGCCCTACCCGTGGTAATCACTTCTCCACTGGGTAAAACAATTTCGAGACTTAAAACCATGTCTTCAATTTTTCCGTACTTAGTCGAGAGTTGGCCAGCCGAACGCGACGCCAGATATCCGCCCAACGAGCTGCAGTAAATCGAGGATGGAAAATGCCCTAACGTGTATCCTTGAGAATTCAACTCTCGCTCGAGATTTTCACCAATCCAACCAGCCTCAGCCCAAACTGTTTGAGAGATCTCGTCGAGTTCCCTAATTTTTCGCATTTTCTTGAGATCAACAATGACTCTGGGTCTAGATTCCCAATCAGGAGGAATGGTGCCACCACAGACCCCTGACCCAGCGCCATACGGAAACAAGCTCACATTAACCCGATTTGCCCACTCGCAAATTGCACTCACCTCTTCAACGGTTCTTGGCCAAATGACCATATCAACCGGATATTCATCAACTGAGAGCGGCCCATTTTCTCTCAATTCCAACAGCTTTCTTGGCCAGAGGTCTTGCGAATAGCTACTCAATTGAAACGAATCGAAGCTATAAACCTCTTCAGCAAGCGAAGCCGAAAATAATGACTCAGACCTCAATTTCGATTTTGACTTGCCATCCTTGTTTTCCTGAGTTCGAGACCCACGAGATAACTGCCCCCCCAGTTCAACGAGTTCTTTGATTTTAGTTTTTCTTTCAAGCGCCGACATAACGTCTCTCTTTCCAACCAGACCCATTTTGTGATTGGCTTACTTCCCTCTTCACAGTAGTGATCGTCTCAAACAAGTCATGGAATCACCCATTCACTCTTCAGTTCACTCTTCAGGAAAACCAAACCTTGATTCAAGGTACCGATTCTTCGATGCGGCCTCAACGACAAAGTGCTGCGAAGAGGCGCTTGAGACATTTCGTCATTACTCGCAAGTTGAGTTTGCGAATCCATCAAGCCAGCATCTGGCGGGCCGAGCAGCAAGCTCCATCATTGACAAGGCTCGAGCTACGTTTGCTCAACACTTCAAAGTCGAACCGAACCAGGTCATTTTTACTAGCGGCGGGACCGAATCAGATAATCTGGCGATTTTGGGCGTCGTAGCTAGTGTCAAAAGCAACAAAGAGGCCCTAAAAATTTTCTACTCCTCAACTGAACATCCTGCCGTTACCCAGTGCTGTGCGTCGCTCAAGAGTGATGGACTTCATGCGCAACCGATCGACGTTGACAGTCGGGGGCAAATTGTCAAAGCGGCACTCGATCAGGCGATTGCTTCAATAGTGCTCGACCCGACCCCTTTGGCTCTTTTCTCTATTCACCACGTCAATAACATTACAGGGGCCTTAATCCCGATTGAGTTTCTGGCACAACACATCAAGTCACAGATCCCCTCAGCCGTATTTCACTCCGATTGCGTCCAGTCCTTCTGCAAAACCGCCACCCCAGTTAGCCACAAAAATCAGCCAATTGACCTGCTGTCGATCTCGGGCCACAAGGTACACTCACCCAAGGGCATAGGCGCACTCATCGTTCTCAACAAAGACCTGCTCAATTCCAAACCAAAAAGCGGGCAGGGCCTACGGCTACTTCCTACTTCTTTCGGCGGAGGACAAGAAGGCGGATTTCGCTCCGGTACTCAAAGCCCCGCACTCATCGCCGCTTTTGCCGAGGGCATGAAATACACGTTCAGAAATCAACAGCAACTATTTAACACTGCATTGACCTTCAATCTTGAAATGCGCAAATTTTCACAAGAGCGCAAACTGGGCATTCACTTCAATTCGGGGCTGGCCGACTCAAAATTAACAAAGAGTGAGTTCATTCCGCACATCATTAACCTCTCAGTACCCGGCTTTCCGGGCGCCACGATTGCACGGTTATTAGAAGAAAAGGGCTTCCTCGTCTCGACCGGCAGCGCCTGCCATTCAAGCGAAACAAAGCCTGACCCAGTACTCGAAGCCATGAAACTGAAAAAAGATCTAACCACCTCCGCCATTCGGGTATCTATCGGAGACACGCTCGATTCTCAAGACTTCCCCCCATTCCTAATAGCTCTAGAAGAGGTCATCATTCGCTTAAGAGCCCTAAAGCCTGGCCGACGCTAAGGGTAATGCAAAATCTCGGGTCACCCACGATCCAAAGGTTGCTAATTCGGCAGTGTCTTTGGTATCTCGTCAATTTCAATGAATGTCCTTGAGCCCACCACTTTCTTACTTCGCTATCATGAAATCGCCATAAAAGGTGACAACCGGTCCTGGTTTGAAAAACGTCTTCTCGACAATGTGAATAAACTACTCGACCGCCACTTTGCGAAAGAAGGCCTTCCAAAACGGCCGTTTCGAACTTGGCGTGAGCACGGCCGTATTTTTGTTGAGGCGATTGACTCACCCGAACTTCGCGACGTTCTCATTTGTAACTTCGGAATGACCAGCTTCAGTCCTACCCACATTGTGCCCACCGACCTTTCAATTCTGAAAGATCGCGCCGTTGAAATTTGTGAGCAAATTTTCAAAACGCGATCGGCTGAGCAACTCAAGGGACTCACCTTTCGAGTTCTCACACGAAGAAGCGAAAAGGCGCTGAAAGAGACTTCTACCGAAATTGATTGTGAGGTTGGCTCAGCCATTCAACTCAAATTTCCTGAACTGAAAGTAGATTTGAAGAATGCGAAATTCACCCTAGGCATTGAGATTCGCAATCGAAGATCCTATATTTGGACTGAAAAAGTAAAAACTCACGGGGGCCTTCCTGCTGCAACGCAAGGCCATCTATTAGCCCTACTTTCAGGCGGTATTGACTCACCAGTTGCTGCGATTCAACTCATCAAACGGGGCGCCATTTGCTCTTTTATTCATTTTTATGGTGCACCATTTATTGGTCCCGAAGCTCTCGAAAAAGTCATGGCGTTGGCCAAGATCGTCAATCGTTACCAGCCCAAACCCCAACCTGTCTACGTAGTGAGATTCGGAGAAATTCAAGAAGAAATTGCGAAGCTGGTTGACCCAAAAATGCTAACCCTTCTCTATCGGCGACTCATGTTTGGTATCGCTGAGAGAATTGCCGCCCAAATCAATGCGCAAGCTCTAGTGACAGGTGAAGCTCTCGGACAGGTCGCAAGCCAAACCCTTGATAATATCGAAAGTGTCAGCAGCGGTCGCGCCATTAGCATCTTGAGGCCTCTGATTGCTCACGATAAAGAAGAAATTGTTGATCTGGCAAAGAAATTCAAAACTTATGAAACTTCAATCATTGAGTCGGCCGATTGCTGCACTTTATTTGCTGACCGCCACCCAATGATTCGTTGTTCGATTGAAAAAATTCTCAAAGTCGAAGAGCTGATCAGTCTAGAATCATTGATACAAAAAGGGCTAGAAAACACAGTAGCGGCTTCAGCCACCTAGTCCGTTGTCACCACCATATTTTTGTCTTATTTTCTAGCAATCTCTTTGAGCTTGCTAACGATTGGATCAGACTTCCAGTCCTGGGTTCCCACCCATTTCATCGCGATCTTACCCTGACCGTTGATTGCGTAGGTTTCAGGAAACTGAAAACTGCCAAAAGTTTCGGGAATTTCCATGGCAGTATCAATGAGCGAAATCGCATTCGCCGGCAAATCAGAATCTTTTAATATCTTGCTTGCCGAATCCCAGGATGAATCAAGACTCACCGCAATCCAGGAAATTCCTAGAGACTCAAGGTCTTTGGCCGCCTTCAACCATTGCGGAATTTCGTCAATACAAGGCGCACACCAACTCGCCCAAAAATGAAGCACCACAGGCTTAGAAGCATAATCTGAAAGCTTGACTTCTTTACCCTTTGAATCTTTCAACTTAAAATCTGGCGCTTGCTGAAGCACCTTGATTTCGGCCACAGCATTTCCAGCCAAAGTTTGCTGAGAATTTGCGCCCGGAGCATTCACCGTGGCTCCGACAGTTGCCCTACCCTGAGAGGTATTTAGGCCAGCTGCAACTTGCGTATTCTTAGACGCAGAATCAAAACATCCACCTACTAGAATAGACAATGCACCCATCATCACAATCACTGCCAAACCGCTGAATTTCGTCAAACCGTGCGATAAAATAGTCACTTTTATTAAACCTCTCTAGTGTCAAATTTAAATCAGCCATAAGATAATCATGTAACCCCTTTTTTTTCAACAAGTTATGTCTCACACAGCACACCAAATCAGACGCTTGCAGGTTCTCAAATAATTACTCATAATAGGGGTATGAATCCAGCCCTCGTACTGAATGCGGGCTTCGAACCATTACACATTGTTTCATGGCAAAAAGCCATGCAGCTACTCTTCCAGGGCAAAGTCGAAGTCATAGAAGAATACGACCGTGAAGTGAGAACAGTGAGAGTTTCCTTTAGGCTCCCCTCTGTGCTTCGGCTCATTGATTACATCCCAACAAAGAAGAAAAGGCAGATTGTTCGCTTTTCAAGAACAAATGTCTTCATCCGCGATAGGCACACCTGCCAATACTGCGGACAAAAGTTCCAAAAAAACCACCTTACGCTAGACCATGTGGTTCCCGTTGTTCAAGGCGGTGGACGATCATGGTCAAACATGGTGACCGCTTGCAAGACCTGCAACCAAAAAAAGGGGGGAAGAACCCCCGCTCAAGCTGGAATGAAGCTACTCATGACGCCCCGGCAGCCCACTTGGCTTCCTGCAACCTCATTTCGACTCGAAGTGGTGATTTGTCATCAATCTTGGAAACTCTACCTTGAGAAGAGAACCGAGTACGGTTAGCCTGTGACAACCTTGATAAAGTTCTCAAAAAAGAAAAAATCTAGACCCACTAACCCCTCTACGAGCGAGAAACCCTTTGATCGCCACTTAGAACTCATTTGGGATTTCATCTATTCTATCGTTTGGAATCAACGTGGGGCTCGAGCCATCTTTAAGATAGAAACCCGAAAAATTTCGCACTTCAGAACCGTCAGACATGTCCAATCAGAAACCCCTGACTTTCAAAGAAATTGGATCCTCAAGCAGACGTGGGAAGTGCTATCCAAGAACTATGACTCTCATCAGAAAAAACTATCAGCCTCTGAGCAAGTCATGCTCGATTCTCTTTTTGAACCCGAACTGAGGCTAAAAAACTTTGAATCGTATTTTCATCGCCTGAACCTAAAAGAAAAAGCGGTGCTGCTCTTTCGTGACAAATACGGTTTTTCAACCTCAGAAGTGGCGTCAATTCTGAGTATTTCCGAAGGTTCTCTGAAGCTTTTGAGGCAAGAAGCCCTCAGTTCGGTAGAACAGTGGATTTGGCCCTCACTGGTCGACAAATTCGCATTAAGTTCGCCCGATAGGTCAAGCGCTGCAAACGCCGTATTTTCTCTGAATATCTCCCCCGTAGAACAGCAACCGCCTTCGTTTAACTGCTCGCAGCTGGAGAATTCAATCTGTGATCTCATCGATGGAACCCTAAGACCTGTTGTACGGGAAAATGCATTAAAACACCTCGATAATTGCCCTGCGTGCCAGAAATATTTTAAACACCTTCAATCAATCATGACGGCATTGAAAAACATCAAAAGGCACCCACTTCCGGTCCACCTCGCCCAAACAAAAAGACCAGAAAACTCTAGCCAACTACTCAAACTTCAGTTGAGAAGAATATCAGAGTCCGGCCGCTTTAAGCTCCTCACGCGAACAGTGATTGAAGGAACCACCCTATGTGCTGTAATTATCGCGGGATTCGCCATACTTCCCAAAATACCGTCACTCTTTGTAAAAAAATCTTCATCTGAAGTCTGGAATTATGAACTGAAAGACCTGCTCAGCCCGAATCAAAACAGTCCATCAAAAGACAAACAAGCCGCGATTCAATCCGCGGCCATCATTAACCCAACTGGCGGAATGAATCTAATCGATGACCATGAATCTGTTGATGAGTTCGAGGAAGACGCCGTTGACGAAGCTGAGTCTGAAGATATTTCAAAAATCATCGCAAAGAGCGGCGAAATTTGGCGATTTAATTTTAAATCACACACCCCAAGCGAGCTGAAAACCCGGGTAATCACACGTATCGAAAAACTCTCCAATCACCTAAATCAAAAAGATTTTAAGATCTCTGAAGTGCCGGGAGGCATCCAAATCGACCTAATCGCACCGACCAAAGTAACTCAAGACATCTTTAATGACCTTACTCGCGACGGGGCAGACCAATTACTCCGGGCATCTGCAGATCAAAAAACGACAAAGCTTACAGCAGGCATATTAACCTCCTCTGAAGGAAGTGAGTTTACCTGGTACAGAAACAAATCAAAAAAACCGATTCCTCAGGGCTCGGCACGTATCGTTTTTTGGCTCTCGCAAATATAAACCCTAGTATTCCGAGCAGCACGATCCCAGCCCCAGCTGTGAATAAAAAAAAGCCCCTCAGACGAACCGTCCAAGGGGCCTCTCAAATTTTTACCTATCCACGACCTACTTAGCCTTCTTTTCCTCGACCTTTTCAGTCTTTTTCTTCGAAGAAAACATCTTCTTAAAACGAGCTAATGGATCTGGCGTCGCCACTTCTTCCGAAGCCGAAGTTTTGAGGCTCTTTGGAGCCTTCTTTCTCTTAAGCTCAGGATGATCAACTAATTCGATCAACGCCATCTCAGCCGCATCTCCCCAACGGGTGTCACTCAGCTTTAAAACTCGTGTATAACCACCATCTCTGGCCTTATACCGACTCGACAACTCACCAAACAGCTTCTGCACAACATCCCTGTCCCGAGTCCTGTCGAACGCAAGTCGCTTAGCTGCCATCGAATCCTTCTTGCCCAGCGTGATCAATCGATCGACGACTCGTCTGACCTCTTTGGCCTTCTGAACCGAAGTGATCATCTGCTCACCCTTGATGAGTGAGTTAGCCATGTTCCTAAACATAGCCATCCTGTGCGAAGTATTTCTACCAAATTTTCTACCGTCTACTGCATGTCTCATAATTCACCTAAATTAATCTTCCGAATCATCATCTGATTCGTCAAATTCCTCGTCTTTGGCTCTCTCGCCGCTAAGCTTACTCTCATCAACATCTGAATCTGCTGGTTTAGGGGGCTGTGATGGCGCAACAAACCCATCTAGCTTCATTCCTAAGCTCAAACCCATCTCTGAAAGAATATCTTTGATCTCGTTAAGAGATTTTCGACCAAAGTTTTTGGTTTTTAACATCTCGGCTTCAGTTTTCTGAACGAGTTCGTAAATATACTTAATTGAAGCATTTTGAAGGCAATTCGCAGACCTAACCGAAAGTTCAAGCTCTTCAACCGACCTATATAGGTTAGGGTTAAATTGCGGTGCACCTTCATCTTTAGTCTGAACAACAGGCTCGGGCTCTTCTTCAAAATTCAAGAACACTGAAAGCTGATCCTTCAAAATTTTAGAACCGAGAGCGACTGCATCCTCAGGATGAACAGAGCTATCGGTCCACACCTCAAAAGTCAGCTTATCAAAATCAGTTCGCTGTCCAACCCGACTCTGCGTAACTGTATAATTAACACGGCGGATAGGCGAAAAGAAACTATCAATAGGAACCCAACCGATCCCCAAATCATCTGCCTTATTGTTTTCAGCCGAAACATAGCCTCTTCCCCGGGACACGCGAAGCTCACCCTTAAGTTTGCCTCCAGCTCCCAAAGTGGCAACAACCTGATCCGGATTCAAGATTTCAGCCTGAGCGCCAGTATTCAGATCAGAAGCGCGAACAACACAGGGTCCTACTTTGTCGACAGTCATGATGACCACTTCTGAGTGCAACCTGAAACGTACTTCCTTCAAATTCAGTATAATTTCAGCCACATCTTCGGTCACATCCGGCATCGCCGTAAATTCGTGAACTACGCCTTCGATCTTCACTGCGGTTACTGCTGCCCCTTGAAGAGAAGACAACAAGACCCTGCGAAGTGAATTTCCTAACGTTAAACCGAACCCTCTTTCGAGAGGCTTCGCAACAAATTTGCCATAACCTGTACTTAAAGACTCTTTATCAACATCAAGCGCCTTCGGCTTGATAAGATCTCTCCAGTTTTTCTCTAACATCGAATTTCCTTACCTTTCAACTGCCAACTCTCGTCTTAGTCTCCACCAAGCCAATGCGAGTCCGTCTAATGCCCCGGGCAAAATAACCCAGAGCACATTTTTGCTCTACTCCTTCAAAGCAAAAACTAGAAAACTTATTTCGAATACAATTCTACGACCAAGCGCTCTTCAAGAGGAATCGTTACATCATCCCGTGTAGGCAGGTCTCTGACGCGTCCTTTAAGAGAGGCCGCATCTAGCTCAAGCCATTGTGGAATTTCACGTCTCTTGACTGACTCAAGAGCAGAAAGAATTCTCGGTATATTCCTACTTGACTCACGAACTTCAAGTAAGTCACCCTTTCCGACCATAAAGGAAGGAATGTCAACCCTCTTACCGTTGATTGAAAAGTGCCCATGTCTAACTAACTGCCTAGCCTCAGCCCTTGAATTGGCGAAACCAGCGCGATAAGCAACGTTATCCAACCGTCTCTCTAACATTGAAAGCATGTTAGCTCCAGTAATTCCCTTACGGCGCTCTGCCTCTTCAAAAACTCCACGAAACTGTCCTTCAAGCAAACCGTACATTCTCTTGATCTTCTGCTTCTCGCGAAGCTGAAGGCCATACTCAGAAAACTTAATCCGACCTTGTCCGTGCTGCCCAGGTGGATAAGCACGCCTCTCAAAAGAACACTTCTCCGAGAAACAACGGTCACCCTTCAAGAATAACTTTTGATTTTCCCGCCGACAAATCCGACAAACTGCTCCAGAATACCTAGCCATACAAACTACACCCTTCTTCTCTTAGGAGGCCTACAACCGTTATGTGGAATTGGCGTGACATCTTCAATGTACGTCACCCTAACTCCCGCAGATGCTATTGCCCGCAGTGCCGACTCACGCCCAGCACCAGGTCCACTGACGAAAACTTGTGCAGACCGCAGTCCGCTTTCAAACGCTCGCCTAGCCGCATCTTCAGCTGCCACCTGCGCTGCAAAAGGAGTATTCTTTCTAGATCCACGAAAGCCCTTTCCACCTGCACTAGCCCAGCAAACTGCATTCCCCATCGTATCCGTCACCGTAACGATAGTATTATTAAAAGAAGACAATACATGAATGTTTCCGGTAGAAACTGACTTCTTGCCCTTCTTAACTTTCTTAACAGTACCTTCAGCTACAACTGCAGGTGCCGCCTCTTTTTTTATTTCAGTCTTTTGCTCGCTCATTTTAAATTACCTCAGAAAACCTTATTTCATCGCCTTAACAGACTTCTTACCAGCAATCGCAACAGCAGGGCCTTTTCTAGTCCTAGCGTTCGAGTGCGTTCTTTGGCCTCTTACAGGGAGACCTCTACGATGACGTACCCCTCTGTAGCAACCAAGATCAACCAATCGTTTAATATTTAGACTGATCTCTCTTCGAAGATCTCCTTCAACCTTAAGAGTCCGGTCGATAATCTCTCGAATTTTCGCCACTTCGGCTTCGGTCAATTGATCTGATTTTTTATCCAGACCAATACCAGCTTCGTCCAACATTTTTTTCGACGTAGTTTTACCAACACCAAAAATGTAAGTCAAAGCGACCTCCATTCTCTTATTTCTAGGAAGATCTACTCCCGCTATCCGTGCCACAAAAATACCTACCTTTCAAATCTGAATTAACCTTGACGCTGTTTATGTCGTGGATTTGCGCAAATTATCCTAACAACACCCTGACGTCTAACAACTTTACACTTTTCACAAATTTTCTTTACTGATGCTCTTACTTTCATTTGTTCCTCTCTATTACTCAAAATTAAATTTTTTCCAAATTTATTTTGCTCTGTAAGTGATCCTTCCGCGAGACAAGTCATAAGGCGACAATTCCACTGTCACTTTATCGCCAGGAAGTATCTTAATATAAAACATCCTCATTTTTCCGGAAATATGAGCCAAAATTTTATGGCCGTTAGGTAGTTCAACCTTAAACATTGCATTAGGCAATGGCTCAAGAACAGTACCCTCAACCTGAATGGTTTCTTCCTTCGACATTTTTCACCAAACTCCAAAAAAACTTTTCAACAACCCGTACAAAAACCCACAGACCTTTTTAGGCATCTCCACCAGATACTCAATTCGAGCAACAAGTGATACTCAGCAAAAACGGTGGTCCACCCGTCACTTAACACTCTTGTTCTACAACTTCCAGCATTTTACCATTGGCATAAAGGCTAGAACCACTTCGACCTACACTAGCATTCGATTGCACCGAATTGCGAAGTTTATCGGTTTAGGTTCTTTGCGAAGAGTTACTCCAATCCCATGACTGACGAACTCCCTTAACACGCTGAATCCCTGACCTTCAACATAATTCTACACTGAACAACCGATATCAGAACTCAATTTTCTTCAACTCACGTTTCGAAGCCGAAATTGCCTAAGAAACCAACTTAGAAATTTTTTCAAAAACCACGGTAGGATCCAACGAGGCGTCAATCTTCACCAACAGGCCCCTCTTTTCATAATAGCCTGCAACGGGCTCCGTCTGCTCCCGATACACCTGAAGGCGTTTCTTAATAATCTCTGGCTTGTCATCATCTCTTTGAATAGTGAGTCCACCGCACTTATCACACTTGTCCGTGACCTTAGTTGGCGAAAAACTAATGTGATACATAGCACTACAACTAGAACAAGTCCTTCTACCCGTTAAACGGTTCAAAAGCTCATTTTCATCAATACTAAATAAAACTACTTTACCTACGGCTTTGCCAGACTTCTTCAACATCTCACTCAAAGATTCTGCTTGTGAAACCGTTCTCGGAAAGCCATCCAAAATGAAGCCCCGCTCACAATCACTATTCAATACTCGCTCATGAATGAGATCAACAACCAGCTGATCTGGAACCAACGCCCCACGATTCATGTAATCTTTGGCCTTAATACCCAGGTCGGTGTTTCCGGTGATCGCTGTTCTCAGCATGTCTCCAGTAGAGAGCTGCGGCCAGCCCCTCTCAGCAGAGACTTTCTTAGCTTGGGTTCCCTTACCTGATCCCGGAGGGCCTAAAAAAATAACTATCATTTTTATGCTGTTCTCCCCTTAAGTCGACTATGCTTCATGAAGCCTTCATAGTTTCTAGTCAGAAGAAATGTCTCAATCTGTGCAGTCGTATCAAGGGCGACACCGACCAAAATCATCACGCTAGTTCCACCAAACTGAAAAGGTACCTTTAAGAACTGGCTAAAGAGCGTAGGAAGTATGCAGATAGAGGCCATATAGATTGCACCACCCAAAGTTATTCTAGACAAAACGAAATCGATATACTCAACAGTAGGTGCGCCAGGGCGAATGCCAGGAATAAACCCGCCATATTTCTTCAGATTCTCAGCCACGTCGTCAGTCTTAAAAGTGACAGCTGTATAGAAATAGGCAAAGAAAACAATCAAGCCCACGAACAAGATATCGTACAACAACGCACCAGGAGCCAACGCCTGGGTTACAGCCTGCATAAGTGCACCCGGAAGAAAGATTGCAATTGTAGCTGGAAACCCAATAAGCGAAGATGCGAAAATAGGTGGAATAACACCAGAAGTATTCACTTTCAAAGGCAAATGGGTATTCTGCCCGCCATACACCTTGCGACCAACGATACGTTTCGCGTACTGAACAGGAATACGCCGAGCCCCTCGTTCAAAAAAGATAATGATGTAAAATGTTGCCACTATTATAGCTAGTACAAGCAGAATAGTGAAAAACTTAATTTCGCCGGAGCGATATAGACTCAACGCACTACCAACACCTGACGGTATTCTAGCGGCGATCCCTGCGTAAATGATCAAAGAAATACCGTTTCCAATACCTCTTTCCGAGATCTGCTCTCCAACCCACATCAGAAACATTGTCCCGGTCGCCAGTGTGACCATCGACAATAATCTAAAGGCTAGCCCAGGTACCAGAACTACCGTTGGGTTGTGAATCTGTTCCAAACCTGTAGCTATCCCGTAACCCTGAACCAACGCTAACAAAAGAGTCCCGTACCGGGTGTACTGGGTGATCTTCTTTCTTCCATGATCGCCTTCCTTCTGTAGGTCATGAAGGTATGGCCAAATAACAGTCAAAAGTTGAAAGATAATCGAACTACTAATATAAGGTGTAACGGCCAACGCAAAAATACTAAAACGCTCTAGGGCCCCGCCACTGAATAAATTGAACCACCCAAAAATAGTCCCCTTCATATTGGCAAAAACTTGCTGCAATGCGGCTCCATCCACCCCTGGAGTCGGTACATGTACCCCAATTCGATAGACCGTGAGCATTAGAAGAGTAAAAATAATTCGGTTCTTTAAATCTTTAACTTTCCAAAGACCAGTTACGCCAGACATTTAATTGGAATCTCCCTAACATTTAGTAGATGGTTAAAGAATCAAACTACAGGAAGAAACCATCTTACGAAAGGTGCGGCCTAAGCAACCCTTTTCTTCTTTTTCCCAGTAAATTTGGGAAGGCTCAACTTATTAATTGTGCCACCAGCACTCAAGATCTGTGCTTCAGCAGCTTTTGTCACCTTATGGGCGGTTAGAGAAAGTTTTTTTGTTAACTTTCCATTACCCAAAACAACCAAACGGTCGTAACGACCTTTGACAATACCACAGTCAACCAAGGTCGCCAGAGTTACTTCAGATCCACCGTTCGAAGCAAATTTTTCAAGATCACTTAGGTTTACTTCAGCCCACTCGCGCTCCATAGGGTTAGTGAACCCCTTTTTTGGAATACGTCGATAAAGGGGCATCTGACCGCCCTCGAAACCAGGGCGAACGTGTCCGCCTGACCTTTGAAGCTGACCCTTGTCACCTTTTCCGGCAGTCGGACCGTGACCAGAACCTGATCCCCGACCCAATCTTTTTTTCTTCTTTGTCGCTCCAGGATGCGCCTTAATTGTATTCAACCTCAACATAAAATCTTCTCCAAAAATTACTGACAATCCGAAACCTAGGTCTCCGAAACTACCTCAACCAAGTGCAAAACTTTTTTAATCATGCCGCGAACCGATGGGGTATTTTCCAATACCGTCACCTGCTCACGTCTCTTTAATCCTAACCCTTGCAGAGTTGCTCGCTGAGTCGGATTACAGGCAATCGAGCCTTTTTTTAACTTTACAGTAATGACTTTTTTTGTTGCTTTAGCAGCCATAGTAACTCCACAATTCCGTTAAATTAAGTTTAACCCAACATTTCTTGAATGGTTTTTCCACGATTCTGAGCAATCTGAGAAAAACTTCTTAGCCCGAGAAGAGCATCAAATGTCGCCTTAACCACATTGTGCGGATTATCTCTTCTTAAAGATTTAGTCAGAATATTTTGAACTCCGGCGACTTCCAAAATAGCTCGGACTACTGAACTTGCAATAATTCCGGTACCTTCTGGAGCCGGCCGCAACAAAACCTGACTTGCACCCCAATGCCCCACTGCTTCGTGCGGTATAGAATGCCCAACATCAAGAGGCACCCTGATCAAATTCTTTTTGGCCTGTTTTCCGGCCTTTTTAATCGCTTCAGGAACTTCACCGGCCTTACCTAAACCAACTCCAACTTGGCCTTTTTTGTCGCCGACAACCACGATGGCGGCAAAACTAAACCTTCGGCCACCCTTTACCACTTTCGCACATCGATTGATGTGAATGACTCTATCTTCGAATTCCGAATCTTCTTGCTGGCGTCCAGTATTGCTTTTCGTTGCCATTATTTTCTCCCGTTTCCTTTTAGTAGCTGTCGATTAGTAGCTTTAGAACTTCAAACCCGCTTCACGTGCGCCATCAGCAAGTGCTTTGATTTGCCCGTGGTAAAGATAACCACTACGATCAAAAACTACAGACGAAATTTTCTTCGCCAATGCCCTTTTCGCCACTAGAGCTCCAACTTCTTTCGCTCCCCCGACAGTGCCGTGACACTTCTTTCTCAATTCTTCTTCTTGGGTCGACGCTGAAACCAGGGTCACTCCCTTTAGATCATCAACTAATTGAGCATAAATGTGTCGATTCGAACGGAACACCGAAAATCTCGGCTTCTCACTATCGCCCTCAACTTTCGACCTAATACGGGTTTTCCGCTTAAATCGAATCTGCTGTTTTTCACTTGAACGACTTCTAACTTTTGTAGCCATAACTCATCAACCTCTATTACTTAGCCCCAGCAGCTTTACCCTGTTTACGAACAATGTGCTCGTTAACGTATTTAATCCCTTTTCCTTGATAAGGTTCAGGCTTCCTAAATGATCTAATTTTTGCTGCGACCATTCCAACCAAAACTTTATCAGCGCCACTCACCACTAACCTCGTGTTATTTTCTACCTTGGCTGAAATTCCAGCCGGCAATTCATAGTCAACAGCATGAGAGTAACCAAGGGTCAAACTCAAGCTATTGCCCTTTGAAGCAGCGCGAAATCCAACCCCTACGATGTCTAATTCTTTCGTAAAACCGACATGAACTCCTGTCACCATATTAGCAATCAGAGTTCTAGACAGACCAAAGAGGGCTGCAGCTTTTTCGCTCTCAGCTTCAACTTTCTCTACGATAATAGTTCCGGCCTCGATCTTGGCGCGAACTCCCGCAGGTAACTTATGTGAAAGCTTCCCTTTTGGGCCCTCTACACTGACGAGTCCATCCTTGATATCTACTTTAACACCTTGAGCGATCTTGACAGGCACTTTTCCTACACGCGACATATAATCACCATACCTCAGCTAGAACTTCGCCACCCAACCGTTGAGCCCGCGCTCTTTGTCCGGCCATGACTCCTTTTGAAGTCGACACGATAGCAATCCCTGCGCCACTTAGCGGCCTCGGAATCCCTTCAAAACCAGTGTATTGACGCAAGCCAGGTCGGCTTACTCGACGAATTCCACGAATGACTGAACTTCCGTCATCGGCGTACTTCAAATACAACTTGATGGTCGGAATACCACCATCACGCTGAAGTCGAAAATTACGAATGTAACCTTCATCTTTCAACACCCGAACAACATTTGCCTTCAAACGAGACGCAGGCACTTCTACCTTTTCGTGCTTCTCTTGAGTGGCATTTCTTATTCTAGTCAACAAATCTGCAATTGGATCAGTCATGCTCATAAAATTTAAACTCCTACCAACTTGACTTCGTTACACCCGGAAGCTGCCCCTTCAGAGCTAACCCACGGAAACATAGCCTACACATATTAAAGCGCCTCATATAAGCCCGTGGTCGACCACAGAGTCCGCATCTATTTCTGACGCGCACTGCAAATTTTTTCTTTTCACCGATTTTTGTAAATTTAGCGAGTGTTGACAAGATCTACTCCTTATTACTTACGAAATGGCATGCCCAATTCAGCCAAAACTGCTCTCGCATGCTCATTGTTTTTCGCACTAGTCGTGATTGTTACAGTCAAACCATGAATTTTTTCGACCGCATCATAGTTGATCTCCGGAAAGATAATCTGTTCTTTAATTCCAAAAGAATAATTACCCCGACCATCGAAGGCTTTTGGGCTAACTCCTTTGAAATCTCGAACACGTGCAAGCGCAACATTCATCAGGCGATCTAAAAACTCGTACATTCTCGCGCGACGTAAAGTAACCATAACACCTATGGTATTCCCCTTACGCAACTTGAAGGCCGCAATAGCTTTTTTTGCCTTGGTCAACACTGGCTTTTGACCAGTAATTGCCATGATTTCATCGACTACACTGTCAAGAATCTTTGGATTTCCAACAGCATCTTTCAATGCACAGTTAATCGAAATCTTTTCGATTCTAGGTACTTCCATAATATTCCCGAACTGAAATTGCTTCATCATCTCAGGAACAACTTTTTCTCGATACATCTTGTGAAGCCTTGGCTCTTTTGATGGAGACACTTTGGTTTCACCAGCAGCCGCAATCGTTACCGATCCGCCACTCGTTTCTTTCTTTCGATTCTTACCTCGCGCCGCTCCGTCTGCACTCTTCTTCTGACTCTTTTGCCCAGCGTCAGATTCTGTTGCAGCCTTCTTTTCTTTCGAAGCATCGCCAGAGTTCTTTGTCTTTGATTCACTACCTACGTCAGCCACAACCAAAACCTCCGTTACCTACTATTAGACAGCATCCAAACTTGATGAACACCGTTTACAAATTCGAGTCTTTTTAACTTCCTTAGAAGTTCCTTTTTTCTCAAGCTTAATGCCATGTCGAACACCGCGCTTACACTTGCCGCAAAAAAGCAAAACATTTGAAACACTAATAGGAAGCTCTTTTTCAATAATGCCCCCATTTGGATTCTTCTGCGATGGCTTAACATGTTTAGAAACCAAATTAAGCTTTTCAACGGTGACGCGCATCGTCTTCGCGTTAATCCCGATAACTTTCCCAGTCTTGCTTTTCTCTTTACCAGCAATAACCTGAACAAGATCGTTCTTCTTTAAACCAGTTTTTGGCAATTTTACATTCATAAAAATACGTCCTTCGCTTAAATCACTTCAGGGGCTAATGAAATAATTTTTGTAAATGCCCTTGCGCGTAACTCTCTCGCAACTGGTCCAAAAATTCGTGTTCCAATAGGTTCATTTTGAGCGTTAATCAAAACGGCCGAATTGACGTCAAAACGGATATAGCTTCCATCGTGCCGATTAATTTCTTTCTTGGTTCGAACGATGACAGCCTTCACGACGTCACCCTTCTTAACTTTGGCGTTTGATGAAGCGTCCTTAACAGTCACTACAATCACATCACCAACCGACGCATACTTTCGTCGAGTTCCACCCAATACTTTTATACACATTACCGACTTGGCGCCGGAATTGTCCGCCACATCAAGGCGAGTACGCATCTGAATCATACTCAATCTCCTATAAAAACTTTTTCAATAGTTTCTTTTATTCTCAAACCCCTAGTTCAGCATCAGACCCAACTAGCGCTGTTCTGATAATTTTCTTGAGAGCCCATCGCTTTTCTTTACTCAACGGTCTGCTTTCAATCAAACTTACCAAATCACCATTTTTAGCCGAATTTTTCTCATCATGAGCCTTATATCGCTCTGACTTCGTAACATATTTTTTATATAAACGATGCCTAACTTGACGATCAACCTTAACGACAATCGTTTTGGTCATTTTATCAGAAACAACCAACCCTACGAGCTCTCTACGGTTGCCGATACCATCTACAACTGGGGCTACGGCGGCAGTCTTAACAACGGACTTCTCATCAACCTTAGACTTTGATGCGGCTGGCTTACTCGACTGACTTTTACTCGACTTAACTTTCTTTTCCATTTTCTCTCCAAACTAAAGAAACGATCTGGCAATTACTTAGTCGACACACTCAGCAACATCTTTACCCGAGAAATATTTTTTCTCAGCTTCCACAACTGCGCCGTGTTCTCAAGCTGTCCAGTCACACTCTTCATCTTGGCCTGAAACCAATCTGACTCGAGCCCCCGTAGCTTGACGTTCAACTCATCTTTTGTAAGATTCCGAAGTTCCTTTATCGACTTATTTGACATATAGCAATACCCCTAAAAACTTATTTAACTGCCGCGGCAGCAGCTTTCAACGCCACAGCCTTTTTTAACTTCTCAACTGCAACCATTTCAGTGTCTTTGCCGACTGCTTTACACTTAATTGGCAACTTATGTCCAGCTAGACGCAGCGCTTCAAATGCCTCAACCTTTGTAATGCCTGACATTTCAAACACAATTCGCCCTGGCTTAATCACAGCAGCCCATTCCTCGACGTTTCCTTTACCAGAACCCATTCGAGTCTCGGCAGCCTTCTTGGTGAGGGGCTTATCCGGGAATATCCGAACCCAAACCTGTCCACCACGTTTGATGTATCGCGTCATAGCGACTCGAGAAGCCTCAATTTGACGTGCTGTGATCTTACCGCAACCTGTTGCTTGAAGGCCAAACTCACCGAAGAAAAGACAACCTCCTCGGTCAGCTTTGCCTCTCATTTTACCCTTCTGAACTTTTCTCCACTTAACTCTTTTTGGTGCTAACATCGTTGGTCCCCTTCTTAAGCGCGACCTTCGCCAGTTTGATGAGCCCGCTGTTCAACCAGTGCTTGCTTCTTAAGCGTCGGCGCCTCACCGTTATATACCCAAGCCTTCACCCCAATAACGCCATACGTCGTATGAGCTTCAGCTGTTCCGTAGTCAATATTGGCCCGAAGAGTATGAAGAGGTACACTGTCTTCACTGTACCACTCGGTTCTCGCAATTTCGGCACCACCAAGTCGTCCAGAAACTCGAATCTTGATTCCTTTAATTCCCTGTTTGAAAGCGGCCGTCATACACTTCTTCATCGCCCTACGAAATGCTACTCGCTTCTCTAATTGTGAGGCGACATTTTCGGCGATCAAAGTTGCGTTTGCTTCTGCTTTCTTAACTTCAATAATGTTCAGGAATACTTCATTCTTCGATAGTTTTTGAACCTCAGCCTTCAAAACTTCTACGCCAGCTCCCTTTTTACCGATAACGATACCGGGCCTTGCAGTGTGAACATTCACTTTAACTTTATTGGCAGCTCGCTCGATATCGATTTTCGCGATCCCAGCGCTGTACAATTTCTTCTTAAGAAATTCACGAAGCTTAAGATCTTCATGCAATAGCCGCGAGTAATCTTTCTTGGAATACCAACGACTGTCCCAAGTTCTAGTTACACCGAGCCGAAAACCAATTGGATTAACCTTCTGACCCATCGTCTTTCCTCATTTCCTCAAAAATTACTTCTCGGCCAATGTCACACTGACATGGCAAGTTCTTTTATTAATACGAAAAGCTGACCCCTTTGCGCGTGGTCTAAATCTTTTCAAAATTGTTCCATTTCCAACCAAAAGCTCTTTAATGAAAAGCTGGTCAATATCGACCGTACCCTTCTGATTTGCATTAGAAGAAGCACTTTTTAACAAAGTAAAAAGAACTCCCGCCGTACGCTTACGACTCGAAAGCTGTAGGTAATTGAGTGCTTCATTCACACCCTTTCCTCTCACTTCGTCAGCGAGCATTCCCATTTTTCTGGATGTAATTCGCACTGAACTGACTTTTGCTGTAAAACTCATATTTACCTCACCCTATTCCTGAATTACTTCGCAGCCGGAGCCGCGGCCTTAGCTGGTGCTGCACCTGAAGGCGCCGGAGCGTCTGCAGCTTTTTTATCAGCAGGAGTATGACCATGAAAGGTACGTGTAGGTGCAAATTCACCCATCTTGTGGCCTACCATATTTTCAGTCACATAAACCGGCACAAACTTTTTACCATTGTGGACTGCGAAGGTTAGCCCGACAAAATCCGGAAGGACAGTCGAACGCCTAGACCAGGTCTTAATTACTTTTCTATCTTGCGTCTGTTTAGCAGTTGTTACTTTTTTTGCTAAATGATCATCACAAAATGGGCCTTTTTTAATTGATCGAGCCACAGTTTATCTCCTTCTCAAAAATCACTTACGTCTTTTGATAATAAACGCATCAGTTCGCTTATTATTCCGTGTTTTATAACCCTTAGCTGGTTGTCCCCAAGGAGAACGTGGGTGTCCACCTCCCGAAGATTTTCCTTCACCACCACCATGAGGATGGTCAATCGGATTCATCGAAACGCCTCTGTTAGTTGGACGAATGCCCAACCAACGGGTTCGGCCCGCTTTACCAATCGTAATATTCTCATTGTCAGTATTCGAAAGCTGCCCAATAGATGCCTTGCAAGTCGAATGCAACAATCGCATCTCACCGCTTGGCATCTTAACTTGGCAATACTCACCTTCTTTAGCCATCAACTGAGCGTAACCGCCAGCAGACCGGGCTAGTTTGCCACCTTGGCCCGGCAATACTTCGACATTGTGAATCAGAGTTCCCACTGGAATTGATGACAACATCAAATTGTTGGCCGGCTTAATATCGGCAGACTCGCTCGCAAGAACTTTATCTCCGACAACAAGGTTCAATGGAGCCAAAATGAACCGCTTATCGCCATCGGCATAATTCAATAGAGCAATGTACGCCGTTCTATTAGGATCATACTCAATTGATGCGACCGTAGCCGGTACGTCTCTCTTATCTCTAAGAAAATCTACCATTCGATACTTACGCTTATGACCCCCGCCTCTATGGCGAACCGTCATTTTACCTAGGGAATTTCTTCCACCAGTTGAAGACTTGGCTTGCACCAAACGTCGTGGGCGCGATGGTAATTCACTTCGAGGAGTCAAAACTGTGAAATCAGCCACAGTCTTGTATCTCATTGAGGGAGTTGTTGGTTTAAAAGATTTTACTGCCATAAATTTAGCCTCTCAATAACCGCCTATTTAGTTTGAAAAAAATCGATCTTCTGGCCTTCAGCCAATGTCACGAAAGCTTTCTTCCAATTTGGGTTTTTTCGCTCAAATTTTCCTGCTTTTTTCACTTTGCCGTGAACAACCAGGGTTCGAACTTGACGGACTCGAACATTGAATAATTGTTGAACTGCATCTCTAATTTCATTTTTATTGGCAGCAGCAGTCACTTCAAATACATACTGACCGGCCAATTCAGAAAGGGCAGTACTTTTTTCACTTATAATTGGTCTTTTAATGACTTCATAAACTGATCGCATACATTACCCCTTAATTACCACTCGTGGTCAAACGAGCTTCAATCGCCTGAACAGCTTTCTTTGAAACAACGATCCACTCATACTTCACAAGATCGTATGTATTCAAACCATCGGTTCTAAGAACTTTCAGATTTGGAATATTCTTTCCTGCTTGCTCCAAAACTTTATTAGTTTCATCGATCACAAGAACCTTTGAAGTAAGAGCAAACTTGCCCCTCACCACATCAAACAAGACTTTAGTTTTCGCAGCCGAAAGATTGAATTCATCAACAACCAATAATCGCTTTGAGAAAAATCGATCAGAAAGAGCCGACCTTAAAGCACCACGAACCATCTCTTTCGGTGTACCTTGAAAATAACAACGAGGCCTTGGTCCGAAGTTCTGACCACCACCAACATTCAATGATGAACGAGTCGAACCCTGACGAGCATTACCAGTGCCTTTTTGCTTGAATGGCTTTTTTCCGCCGCCGCGAACTTCGCTCTTAGTAAGAGTCTTCGCCGTCCCCTGACGTCGGGTAGCCAATTGACCTTTGATCACCTGATGAACCAGTGGGTAATTCACTTTTGTCGAAAAAACGCTATCATCTAGGTCTAACGTTCCAACTTTTTTCTTATTCAAATCTATAATTTCAATCGTTGGCATATGCCCTCAACTCCATCTCTGAATCAGACTATAAACTTTTAACCGCTTTACGAACTGTAATAACACCGCTTCTTGGTCCTGGAACACTTCCGTGAACCAAGATCAATCCATTCTCAACATCAACCTTAACAACTTTAATGTTTTGGACGGTTACCTTTACATTGCCCATTTGGCCAGGCATTTTCTTATTTTTGAAACATTTTCCGGGATCGGCTCGATTTCCGATAGAACCTAGCGATCGATGATTCACAGAGGCACCGTGGGTCTTGTGTCCACCAGCCATATGAAAGCGCTTCATACCGCCCTGAAATCCTTTACCCTTACTCACTGAGGTCACATCAACGAGATCGCCGTCTTTTAGAAAGTCAAGACCCAGCTCATTGCCAACAGTCAAACCGTCAAGCTTGTCGTCAGCCGACACGCGAAACTCTTGATAGTGATAGAAGCCAGTAGCATTTACTTTCTTCGCAATGCCAGCTTCTGGTTTTGTGGTATTTTTAGCTTTTTTCTCAATAAAGCCCACTTGAACAGCTGAATAACCCTCTTTGGTTTTAGACTTCAACTGTGTGATCACATTTGATCGTAACTCGATAACCGTGACAGCCTGAAGGGCTCCATCAGCAGTGTACACTTGAGTCATTCCAGCCTTCACACCTAAGATTCCGCCACGGCCACTTGCAAGCGTACTCTTAGCGCGATTTGTGGTACTAGACACACTTTTAGCGTTCTGGTTTTCCATAGTTTCCCGCACTCCAATTTCTACATCTACGTTCTTCACGTGCCTCAGAAATCTGAGACACTTGATTGACTAAGCTTTTCTCACAGTAGCATCACCGGGAAGCCGTCAGTTATGACGTCAAGGCCGCCGGATGCTTGCACTGTAAAACCGGTCAAGTTGACTTACCAATTCGGAAAGGATTACCTTTGGAAGTGAGCAGTATCGACTTAACCACCTAATTTAATATTGCTGCTAGCTTTGGGGTCTAAGAGCAAAAACTTCACCAAGTTTAAAACACATTTTGAGGAAGAGTACTCTAATTAGAGGTTGTTCCCCAAAAATTCAAGAGAAAATTTAAATTAAGACTTAATTTCTACATCTACACCGGCAGACAGATCGAGTTTCATCAATGAATCGACGGTTTGTTGTGTAGGTTCTACAATATCTAGTAATCTTTTATGTGTTCTCACTTCGAATTGTTCGCGCGATTTTTTATCAATGTGCGGAGAACGAAGTACGCAATATTTATTGATAACGGTAGGAAGAGGAATCGGGCCTCTCACGGTAGCGCCAGTGCGCTTAGCTGTTTCAACGATCTCGAAGACCGACTGATCTAATACTCGGTGGTCAAAAGCTTTTAATTTAATACGAATTTTGTGTTCTAGAGCCATTTTGCAGTCCCTTTCGATTGGTTTTTAACCATTTAAAGCCAAGGTCGAGTTCCCTCAGCGAGAGAAGGTATTCTCGTTGAGCAATTTCATTATTGGCGTAGTTGTTCGTCTATAGAGGTAGTCAACCCGAAGATGCAAGAAGAATCGATCGCATCAGCGCGAAAACAAACACAGTTATCGAATCAGCACCCCAGCTTTTACCAAGATATCTTCAGCAGCAGCCTGAGGAACAGGCTCGTAGTGCGAAAACTCCATCGTGTAGTTTGCCCTACCCTGAGAGGCTGACCGCAACGCTGTGGAATAACCAAACATTTGCGCCAGAGGAACCTCGGCCTTGATTATCTGAAGACCATGACGCATTGCCATATTTAATATCTTACCGCGTCGTGAATTCAAGTCGCCGATGACTCCACCCATATAGGCCTCGGGGCAGCTCACCTCGCAACTCATCACAGGCTCAAGAAGCGTCGGGCCCCCTTTTTGGCAGGCCTCTTTAAATGCAATCGACGCGGCGATTTTATATGCAATTTCTGTTGAATCGGTCTCATGCGAAGAACCATCTAAGAGGGTCGCCTTCATGTCGACAGCTGGAAATCCAGCCAGAACTCCGCCTAGCATCGCCTCTTGAACCCCTTTTTCGATCGCAGGAATGAACTCTCTTGGAATTTTGTCTGGCATAATCGAATTCACAAACTGAAAGCCTTTTCCTCGAGCTATTGGCTCAAAAAGCAAAACGACATGCCCATACTGACCTTTACCTCCAGCATCGCGAATAAATTTTCCTTCGCCCTTTGCCGAGGCGCCGATAGTCTCTTTATACGCAACCTGAGGTTTACCAATGTTTCCTTCGACTTTAAACTCGCGCTTCATGCGGTCGACGATGATCTCAAGGTGCAGCTCGCCCATACCGCTGATCAAAGTCTGACCGGTATCTTCATTCACTGTGACTCTGAACGATGGGTCTTCCATCGCAAGCCTCTGCAACGCAGAACCCAATTTTTCTTGATCGGCTTTCGTCTTAGGCTCGATCGCAATTGAAATAACTGGTTCAGGAAATTCGATTTTCTCAAGCAAAATTGGCTCTTTTTCACTACAAATCGTATCACCGGTGGTGCTAAAACGCATACCAACCGCAGCCGCAATCTCACCGATCGACACTTTATTAATGTCTTCGCGCTTATTGGCGTGCATCTGTAACAAACGCCCAATTCTCTCTCGCTTACCTTTTGCTGAATTGAGAACCATCTGACCAGTCTCTACCGAGCCAGAGTAGACTCGAAAAAATGTTAGGGTGCCAACAAACGGATCGTTCATGATCTTAAACGCAAGAGCCGAAAATGGCTCATCTAGTGCTGGCTTTCTTTTTAGCACAAATTCAAGCTTTTCTGGGTCATGACCTTCGACTGGCTTAATATCTAACGGTGACGGTAAATAATCTAAGATAGCATCTAGCAGCGCTTGAACGCCTTTATTCTTGAAGCTCGCCCCACAAAGAACCGGAACCATCTTGAGCGAGATACACCCCTTACGAATAGCCGCATTGATTGAAGCTTCTGAAATCGCGCCACCCGACAAAAAAGCATCCATCAAGGTGTCATCGTACTCTGAAACAGCCTCGAGTAAAATTTCACGCGACTGTGCCGCTTCTTCTTTCAAGTTATCTGGGATTTCAATTTCATGAGGGGGTTTGTCGTTTGACTCCCAAACCAGAGCCTTCATTCTAACCAAATCAACATAGCCACTAAAGGTATCTTCAGCACCAATAGGAATTTGAATCGGAATCGCATTAGCACCAAGACGCTCACGCATTTCGGTGACAACATCTGAAAAGTTAGCTCCGACTCGATCCATTTTATTGACAAAAGCAATTCGCGGAACATGGTATTTATTCGCCTGGCGCCAGACGGTTTCTGACTGGGGCTCAACCCCTCCGACAGCACAGAACACACCAATTGCTCCATCTAGCACTCGAAGAGATCTTTCAACTTCAATAGTGAAGTCAACATGCCCAGGGGTATCGATAATATTGATGCGGTAATCTTTCCAAAAGCAGGTCGTAGCAGCCGAAGTAATGGTAATACCTCGTTCTTGTTCTTGAGGCATCCAGTCCATGACAGTATTGCCTTCATGAACTTCGCCCATTTTATGAACTTTACCAGTGTAAAATAGAATTCGCTCAGTGGTCGTGGTCTTGCCAGCGTCGATGTGAGCCATGATTCCGATGTTACGAATTTTCAAAAGGTCGACTGAACTCATTTTAAGTCCTTATTCAAATATTTCATTTACCCGAAGTGTAATCAAAGGATTCAATTTTGACCACACTTCTCAGGTGTCCAAAGTCTGCTCACAAAACAAAAACCCCTTTGATCGTATCCGACCAAAGGGGTTGATAAAAGTCTTACATAAAAGATTTTCTAACCAGCCGCTAGCAATTACCAGCGATAATGAGCGAAAGCTTTATTGGCTTCTGCCATTTTGTGAACGTCTTCACGTTTCTTAATAGCCCCACCACGACCGTTAGCTGCATCAATCACTTCGCCAGCCAATCGCTCTGCCATTGAATGTTCAGGGCGACCACGAGCTGAATCGATCAACCAACGTGAACCGAGAGACTGTCTACGAGCAGGCTTCACTTCAACAGGAACCTGATAGTTAGCACCACCGACTCGGCGAGATTTCACTTCTAAAACCGGCTTGACGTTCTCAAGGGCTTTTTTGAAAATTTTCACGCCTTCTTCGCTAGTTTTTTCAGTGATGATGTCTAAGCAACCGTAGAAAATTCTTTCTGCAGTTGATTTCTTACCATCCTGAAGAAGACTGGAGATAAACTTAGTTACCACCACATCATTAAACTTCGGATCAGGGAGAATTTCGCGCTTTCTAACAACTTTTTTACGACCCATGGTATTTCCTTACTATCTGATTATTATTTTGCGGCTGCTGCGGCTCCGGCAGCAACTTTCTTGGTGCCGTATTTTGAACGGCTTTGTTTTCTGTTAGCAACGCCTTGAGTATCAAGGGTACCGCGAACAGTGTGGTAACGAACACCGGGAAGATCTTTCACACGACCTCCACGAATCAACACGATCGAGTGTTCTTGAAGATTGTGGCCAACGCCAGGAATGTATGAAGTCACTTCGTATCCGTTAGAAAGTCTGACACGGCAAACTTTACGGAGAGCTGAATTCGGCTTCTTCGGAGTTGTTGTATAAACGCGTGTACAAACGCCGCGCTTTTGAGGGCAACTATTCAAAGCTGGAGATTTGGTCTTCCAAAGCTTCTTTCCACGACCCTTACGGACGAGCTGGTTAATTGTGGGCATGCTAAATCAATTCCTTTCGAGAACGCCGAAAATAGACGAGCGGGCCATCAGGGTCAAGGCTTAAATCAAAAATGAATCATGAAATGAGAAAGAAAGTGGGCATTTTCGCGCATTATTTTGTGTGTAGCAGCCTCGAAAGCACGATGATACGGTGCGTCGTAGAAGAAACAACCCAGTTCTTAAATAAAGGAGACCCCCAAATGTTATTCAAATTAGCAATCACTACCGCAATCGTCGCCGCGATCACCGTGGCATCAACAGCCAGCGCAGATGTTGGATCTGTTTCATTTCATTCAAATGATGCAATCAAAAGAACCAAGGTCATGTACACAGTCGACGCAGCTACTGGCAACGTCTACGCGAAGGTTACAGCTTACGCTCGAACCCTCAACTCAATGCCGAAAGGCCCGACCTATCATGAGCAAAAAATCGGAAGTGGAAAAGTTCTGCTTTCAAGCCTGAAATACGATGCAGCTAAAGAAGTCATTACCGCTCCGGGAATGCAAGCCGTTTGCGCTACCGTTCGTGATGCTCACTGGCCTTTTGGCGGCATCGTTATCGAACCAACTGGTGAGTGCCCAATCTCAACGACAGTTTCGAAAACTGGCCGCGGCAGTTACGAAGTGTCAGTTTCCTTGGGATTCAACAAGTAAAGACTGATCAAAACCTGACAACGTGACGAATGGGGCCCCAGAAGGTGCTGCTGAATCGGTGATTCACTTCATTATACAGCCGACAAACTGGGGCCCTTTTCTTTTTTCGAATTCGTGATACTGAATTCTCATCACCATGAATAAAATTCGCCACGACATTTCTCGAATTCGCGTTGCTATCGTTTCAATTGTAGCCGGCTTGCTCATCTTAGGCTTAAAGTGGATCGCGTACAACTTAACCGGCTCTTCAGCGCTCAAATCTGATGCATTAGAAAGCATCGTGAATGTCGTTGCGGCATGCTTTGCTCTCGGCGCATTGATCTTTGCTGATCAACCGGCAGACAAAGACCATCCGTATGGACACGGCAAAATAGAATTTTTTTCAGCCGCCTTTGAAGGTGGATTGATTTCACTCGCCGCTATTTTGATTATATTCGACGCAGGCAAAACCCTTTACGAAGGCGCCCACTTGATGCAGCTCGAAAAAGGCCTTGGCATCAACTTGGTTGCAGGCCTGCTGAACGGCTTACTTGGCTGGTACCTCGTTCGACGCGGCAAACAAACCCACTCAGAAGCACTCACCGCTGACGGTCAACATGTGCTTTCAGATTTTTATACCACTTTAGGCTTACTCGCCGGCCTGTGTTTGGTTTGGATCACCGGATATCATTGGCTTGATCCGGTCATTGCACTCGGGGTCGGACTGATGCTGGTTCGCACTGGTTTCAAGTTAGTTTCAAAATCAGCAGACGCCCTACTCGACAAGCAAGACTTAACCCTGCTTGGTCAAATCGTAGGCCTAATTGAAAGCACTAAGCCAAAAGAGATTATTGCCCTTCACGAAATGCGGGCAATGAGATCAGGACATCACTCTCACATCGATGTGCATGTGGTGGTACCTGAGTACTTTACCATCGCCAAGGCCCACGACCTTGTCGAATTTTATGGGGAGTCTATCATTAAACAAGCCGGAATTTCGGGCGAATTTCATTCACACGTTGACCCCTGCGGACGCCTCTACTGCGCAAGCTGCGATTTGAGCGAATGCAAGATCAGAACTGAACCCCTGAAATCGGCATTCAAGGTGAACATTGAAACCGTTCAACAGCTCGGCCATAATCACTCGAGCGCTGAAACAGCGAGCGTTTCGGTTAACGGTTAATGCGCTCGGACAGCCCTCAGTAAGTTACAGTTCGGCCTATTTATCTTTCTCAAGTCGAAGGTTATTTTGCTGAAGCAATCGAATGGCCTTTTGACTGGCCAAATTAGCTGAGCCTGGCAAACCCATGTCATTTAACAAACGCCAAGATGCATGACTGTGAGGAAATTTCAGGTCTTTTTTTGCTTCGGCGGTAAATTTACGAAACAACCTCTTCGCACTTTTCGCTGCGATCAGTTCTGCCAGTTTAGCGCGATACTCGAGATTGACCGGGGATAACCCAGGAAAGCGCTGGTAATCACTGAAATGTTGAGCTTCGTGGTTCAAGTATGAGACTCGAAACGCCTCACTTGAAAACCGATATTTGTAGGCTTGCGCAACACAATAAAGAGCATCTGTATTCGTCACCGTATTTCGAACTCGGCTCTTCTTGATGGCTACGCTCTGGTTGCCCAAGATAATTGATCCTGGCTGATTCCCCCAACGCGTCATTGTCTCGTTTCCGTGCTGATAGCGTGCCCCGCACAACTTGGTCACCTCAGACTCACATTCTTCGAGAAAAGCCTTCACGGCCGGTGGCAATAACATCGAAATCAAGAGGTGCTGCGAGTCAATCACAGAGCCATCCTTGCCCTCGATGAGATTATCTTGGAATTCTTTACGCCCAACTGGCTTCGCAAACTTCTTCTTGCTGGGTTCTTTAACTGCGTGTAATCCTGACATGGAGTGGTTCCTTTTCTGACTCGAGTTCACTCTCGGGTCGTTGAGTTATCTTTCAGTTTTGACAACCGAAAGAATGAACCACTCAACTTTTAATTTCAACTAGACTTGGGACATCCCCAGTTTTCAGGCTCCATCGCAAAACCACCGCCGCCCATCACAAATAATTGTCGTATCATTGATAGATGAGTACGCTGAGGTCGCTTCGAAAATCAAGGCGATCGAAAATCTTATCGCCAAAAATTAACCGCGCTGACTGAAGCGGTTTACTTGAATTCGCCAATTTCAATCCAGTTGCCATCGAAATCTTTCAGAACCTGATACCGATGAACTGGAGTCGTCTGGATTTCGCCGTAGAGCTCAACTTGGTGATTCTTCAATTTTTGCCGTTTCTCTTCAATATTGTGTACTCGAAATATCGGAACGATTCGACAGTCTTCACGACTGACTCGGCTTGGTTTATAACCTTCATGCAAAGTAAGGTAAGCGCCCTCGTTTTTCAATATAAGCATTCCGGCTTCTACGGACATGTCATTGACTACCTGCAACTCGAGAAGATCGACGTAAAGGCACTTGGCTTTTTCTAAAGAACTGACGAAAATCATCACTTGTCCGACACCCGAAGTAGTCATCGCCATTATTACCGACCCCGATCTTTCTAGAGGTTCGTTTAGCATCGCAACGCTGAGTGAACAAGAACCGATTGGTTCGATTTTGTCGTTGATTCGTGAACCGACAACCCTTTTCAAACTGCCTAGAAATGTCAGTGATTCATTTGGCATAGTTACCAAAAGTACCTCCGCAGCGGCGGTAAATTGCGGACATCAATTCAGGTGAAGGCATAGTAAAACTGGGTTAGACCGCCTCTCGTCCTAGTCCAATGATTCTCTTTCTAGGAATCGACTGAATTGACACCAGCTCTCGAATCGCATCAAAAACCAATTTGAACTGACCATCATACTTGAGTTCAAGCATAGCGACCCCCTGCTCGGTGAATGCCATCGGTGGTGTTCGACTACCTCCCCAAGTCGAACTTGAGGTCGCAAATTGCGACCTCAAGATTGCAACCTACTGTTTTGAAAGGATAAACATAAAGTCTAAAGGAAACCGAGTTAAATTGCGCTTAACTTGCTCGTTGAGACGCTTAGTGGGAACCTCATAAAGTTTTGCTAAGTCATGACCCAGTAAGACTTTTTCTCCGCGGATTAGAAAAACCTGAGATTCGATATCAATAATGCGTTCTCGCCAAGGCGACGGCAGGTTAACAAAAAACTAAAAACCGCCTACTCCCTATCGGGAGAAGGCGGCCAAAAAAATAACAGTTCAATACTAATCTAAAAAAATACTGAAGTAACTACTATTTGATTACGCAAGTACGGGGCATCGGATAGCCACCGGCATTGCCATTAAACGAAAGAGTCGGTTGACCATTAGCAGTCGCACCGAGCGAAATTTCTGCACTCACTGGGTAAGAGCCAACACCAAACTCCTGCGACGCAAACGTGCCGGCAACCGTTACTTTGATTGATCGGCTAACAGATGAAACCGAACCCGTGCCCTTTGCCGTCGAAGTAAAGGTCTTTACAATTTCATTTCCTTTTTTAGAATTATGAATTGTTGCCATATTGGCGGTGACATCGATAACTTTTCCTTTTTCGTAATTCACAGTCACATCTGACCAACTGGTGGTACCCCAACAATTTTCGCAAGCCCCGACAAAATATCCTTTATCGTTAGTTCCAGTTGTAGTGCCCGCTCCAGTACACCTGAACTCAAATTTGCCATCGGGCACCCCTTGGGTGCAAACCACAGTGCCGGCTTGCGCTGCACTCAAAAAACCCAAACCAATTGCCATTGATAAAACCAAAAAAGCCTTGCTTGAAAAAATCATTTTTTCTCCGTTCTACTATTCGTATTTATGGTGAGATTATAACCCAGCGCCAACCTGACGCCGAAAGTCTCACTCGATTTATTATACCCCCCCCCCACCAACCGTGGGCAAGGAAAAAAGCTACCGAATGCTTACTCGCAGCCCCTAGAGGGCCACTGTGGGTTGTCAAAAAAGTGGCAACTTTTGAGTTCATTCCCCTTGTTATGGAATGCTCATTTTCAAAGTTGACCTCAGCGGTTACCAAAAGTACCTCCGCAGCGGCGGTGAATGACGGCAACGACCGCACGCGCTACTGGACACGAAAAAAATCAATGTCGAAGCTAAAACCCTAATCTCTCTTTTCGGCCTCAATGCACATGAAGGTCGGTATTCGAGAGTATTTTTCAAATCGGGAGGCATCAACTTCTTTGAGTGCTCCGACCGGTTTGGTGTCGGTGACTCGCACCAATGAAAAACCAGCCTGCAGTAAGGGATTAACAATCTCTTCGAATGATCGGTAATAATCGGGCACGACTACTGGCTCGCCACCAAATCCACTCCACTTGGCTTCAACATAGTGTACTCCAAATGCTGTCGGTGGATTGTACCAAAGGTACGCCCCTAACGGATGCTGAACCGTGAAAACTAAACGACCTCGAGGTTTGAGCGCTCGATGAAATTCACGAAGTGGATTTGCCCAATCACGAACGTAATCAATCGCGAGTGACGAAGCGACCAAATCAAAATGACCAGACTCTAAGAATTCGAGAGGCCTTGCCATGTCGGCGACATGCAGCTTTGCTTTGCCTTGGGTTCTTAGGTGCGCTAGCTCGACCATCTTGGGGCTCACATCAAACGCGGTTACTTCAGCACCTTGCGAAATTAAATAAGCACTCAGAATGCCGGGACCACAGCCTGCGTCGACAATTTTTAGTTTTGCGACGTCACCGAGTTGCTGCCGAATGGCAGGGTGCTCGATGTATCCGTTTTCGGCCTTGGTCTCGGCCAGTGCCGAATACCGAACGGCTAACGCTTCGTAGGCATCGATTGCGATGGGGCGGTCGTTGCTCTTATTGTCATTCGTAGTCATGGAATGACCATAGCTATGCGAGTGATTCATGAAAAGCAAAATTCGAACTGCACGGGGCCGGTCAGTCCCGCGCGTGCAAACGGGCGGGCATGGGTTAACGCAGAAAGTTTGCTCGGGCTTGACTTACGCTTCAAAACTAGACGGTTTCGGAAAATAACGTTCGAGCATCGCTCGTACCGAAAACGCCACTCGCTTCGATAAGACCGGATCAATCATCGCGTCGTTTAGGCAAAAAAAGCTCGGACGCTTATTCAGTATTTCTTCGATCCAACCGTCTAACTTGTCAACATCGTGATCTCGAAGGGTTTTGAATAAGTACTCGTCAGAACCATTTGAAAGGGTTCGCAGACGATACGGGGTCTGCCCCTCAAAAACCTCTGAGGCAAAAACCGGGTAAAGAACAGACACCTTCACGTTTTCTGCTCGCCGAAATCGACTCACCTGAGTCTCGCTGACTTCTTTCTGGTAAGCCGCATTGAGCTGAGAAAGTAATTTTCGACTATAAAGCTGTGGCACGTGACTGGGATTTCGAAATTCTGACAAAGTGGTCACCTTGGTTTGAAGCAACTGGTGATTGTAACGATGGCACCGCTTCATGAGATCGTCACCTCGCAACGTGGTGAACCACCGGCTGCGGGGAGCCGGCAATTTAAAGCGATCAACCGAAAAAACAGGGCGCCCTTGAGAAGTAAAGAAACTCTCTTTGGTCAAATGGTCTCCGATAAAAAAATCATCGTTGAGATAGAGAAAATATTCTGAAAGTCCGGGAATTCGAAAGAGATTAGTCTCAATCGCCAAAGAATTAAAGGTCGGCAATGCCGATAAGTCTTCAAAAATTTCACGATGGGTCACTACTCTCAAGCGTGGATGCGTGCGTTTGAGCCAGGCAGGAATTTGCCCATTGGTGACAAGAATAACATTTCTCACCCAAGGGGCATACGTCTCAAGTGAGCGAAGTGAAAACATGAGTTCATCGCTGTCTCTAAAACGTTGCGACCAAGCGCCCTCTTCGTGGGCATTTCGATAGCGAGATAATGAGTTAGCAAAATCGGGGTCGCTTTCATCGCACCACGTGTAAACGGCATCAATCGCTTCGCTGTCTGACCTAACACTTGCGATCGCCAGCTCTGGTGCGCCGAGCTCAGTTGCCGAAATGAGATCGCTCACAGTTTCAGACCAACGGTGAGGCCTGAATCCCTGGATTAGCAATTTCAGCTCTGCGCTAAATTCACCATCGCTAAAGAATTTTAAGACAAGTCGCCTCAATTGTTCTGGGTCTTTCGGGTCAAAATATTCGACAAAATGCTGGGCCACTTCAGGCACTCCACCGACAGCTGAAGCAAAACAAGGGCAACCCAATTGCAGAGATTCAGACACCGGTAATCCAAACCCCTCATTTAAAGAAGGCAGTATCGACAACTGGGCGCCTCGATAGAGATCAAATAGTTTTTCGTCTTCAACCGCCCCGAGTAGAGTTACGTTTTTTCGAAGCGCTTCACTCGAACGAATCTTCTTTTTAAGCCTTCTAGTCTCAGAACCTTTTTGCCCGATAATAAGCAATGGAACTTTCAGCTGACCTGAGATCCAAAGGGGTTCGATGGCATCAAGTAAAAACACTTGGTTTTTTCTTCTATCGTTGGTCCCGACCGATACAACCCCAGAGCGCTGCTCAGCCTGCGTGCGTGTTTTCAGTTCGGGCAAACAGTCTATCTGGCTTCCGAAACGAACCGACCTAATACTCTTATTACCCGAAACGTGCTTTGACACCGCCTCGGCCACCGACTGCGAATTGGTCATGATACGGTCTGAAACCCGATTGAGAAAACCAATCCATTCTCTGAACTCGAGTCGAAACACAAAGCCCGCTTGCTTCGGAAAATCGATCGGAATCACATCGTGCACCAAACTCACAATCTCGAAACCTTTCAAGTGACCCTTTATATGGGTGAGCTCACGACCATAGTACGGAATCGAAGTGAGATTCAAATCAATCAAGTAAAGCGCATCGGACGAACTAAACTCTACCACCGAGCCAGAGCCTTTTAAAAACTCGATTCGCCTAGAGAAGGTCAGTTGAACTTTCTTGATCGCCAACTTAAGAAAATCGCTAAACCCAAGCAAATAGGCGATTTTATCTGCGCCGGCACCCATCGCCCGACCAGTTCTGCTGATCAACGTCTCGCTGGGTAGGACAGACAGAGGCACAAAATGAGCAAGTTGATACCACCGCCGATCATTCGGATTAAAGACAACTGGCCTAATTTGATATGCCAGCGCAGCCGAGCATAACCCAAAAAGCGAACGCGCCACGCCCGTCGGAACTCGATTCGCTTTTAAATAGGTTCGTGACACATCAAAGTAAATCGCCAAAGGTAAAGTCTCCTGAATGAGTGCAAAAATGCTTCATATCGGCCACACGACGAGCGCTAACTCTAAGCTTTTTTCTGATCTGATTTGCTTGTCGATAGCACCTTAGTCGAAAAGAGTTTTTGCTCATTCTACCGAAAATATCGCTGAGCCACGATCGACGCTCATGCGATGCCCATAAAGTCAGACCCAAAAAATGATCGTAGAGTTTTCGATGAGGGTGAAACTTTTTTCTGTCATGCCAGGGTTTGCTTCTTGATAAGAAATGAACAAACTTTGGCTCGCTCAAAGCCCCAATGACTTCTTCATGCGAGTAAACCTGGTCTCGAAGTGACGGATACGAATGAATGAGCAAGTGTCGAAAATTGCAGTTCCAAGAAAGAGGCAGAGGCTCCCATTCGCCCTGAAATACCGAATTGAGAAGTGACTGATCTGCGTACAGCGCTCTGCCTGGGTGCTGCTCTGCAAGCTTGATGCATCGCTCAGATATTTTTTTTTCTCTCCACAGTTTGAGATTCACTAGCATGAGACCAGAATTAAAATAAGGCGCGTCTTGATCACCGGACCGAAGAAAAGATGAAGAGTCATGACTCAAATTAGGAACGCACGGATCTCGCACCGCCATGACACAATAGTTTTCGTGCGAAAAATTCCATAACTCTGCCACATCGCCTAGCATGACCGCGTCGCAATCGAGAGTGATGACTCGCTCAATTTGTGTGGGTAGGTAACGGTCAATCAGTAATCGCGTGTAGGCTGCCCTCGAAAGGTAATTGACCTGAGCAAAACTCTTTGCGTACTGATCTAGATCGACGTCAAGCCAATGAACCGTGACTCGATCAGCTGGCCAACTTCGGACCATAGTTCGCTTGATTTCGTCACTGAGGTCTATTGCCAAAACAAAAAGATTTAAGTGAGACATTGAGTTTTCGAGAACAGAACGAACCATGACTGTCGCTGGAGCCGCATAGTTGGCGTCGAGATAAATCAGTAGGTTGACCTTTGAGGCCTCGCTACCTATGTCTAGATTTCTTGCGGTCTCCATATCACTACCGTATCATACAAAAATGCCTTCGATGAATTCAAAGCGCGACGATCGGCGGTTTGCTGTCTCGTTTACGACCATACCGACGCGGTTGCACCACCTTGAAGCGTTCATCAAAAAAATTGATGAATGGACAGTGCCACCCAATCGCATTTTTCTCACTCTCAGCCGCCACTACTTGCGGTTCAATCAAGAATTAAACGCAGAACGAATTCCAGATGCCGTACTAAAACATCCGAATCTCGAAATTCTTTGGAGAGACGACCTAGGGCCAATCAATAAATTATTTTGGGTACTTTTAGAGAAGCGAAGCGAATTTGATTTTATTCTCTCTTTAGATGACGACCGCGATTACCCACCGTCAACCTCTAAAGATCTTTTAGACGGAGCTAAAAAATTAAAAGACTCTGTCGTGTGCTTCGGCGGAAGGGTTTTCAAAAGCGCTCAAGAGATCAAATTTGATCAAACAGTTGCGTTACGTGTGGGCAGCCACTCTGACATGACTCGATTAGAGCAGCAAGAATCGACAGAGATCGACATTCTTCTCGGAACCGACGGCGTACTGTACCCAACCCATCTTTTTGATTCGAATTTTTTTGACACCTACTTACAACAGGTTGCCAAATTACCGTCACTTCGCTTTGTTGATGATATCTATATTTCAGGCTATTTGGCTTCACGCGACATTTCGATCAGGTTGGTGCCTAGCAGTTCACCGGTTAAAAATTTTCCGCGTTGGTCTTTTAAACGTGACCTATCGAGAGTGCTGTTTCGATTTTTTCGAAATGGATATTTCGAAGATCGCCTGTGGGCTATCAATAAAGACGGCCACCACCACGACCTGGCCATTGCCTTCTGGAGCAAAAGCTGGAGAATTCAGAAAAATAGCTCGATCGTCAACGAAATGACTAGAAATTAAGGTCAAGAGACTCTGAGTTGATTTCGTAATGCAGTTCACTACTAGACTGATTATTTATCTCAGTGTCACGATAGCGCTGAACACTGGTTAATGCTAAATTTGAGGAGGTGCAAATAACTAGAAACCTGCGGCAGGTCGCTGTTTTTTTTGGCTCGCGCTTAACCCTACTGGCGATGGGATCAATCGCCGTTGGAATCTCGCTTTTCGCTATCGAAGTCGCCCTCGCTCTTTCACTTCAAACCTTTCTATTTTCTTTGGCTGGCACCCAAAATTTTACGTTAAGCGTCGGCGCAAGTGTGATTGGTTTTGCCGTCATTCGCGGCCTAGTCATTTGGTTAAACAGCTTTCTGAGTGGATTCACATTTGAACAGTTCAAATTTCTACAAAGGTCGCGACTCGCAACTCAGATTTTGCAAGACCCAACCCTAAATCATGCGAGCTCGAACGTGAACCGATCAAACTTCATTTTTAACGAATTGATTCAAAATGCATCGCTAGCGGTACTCAATCTGCAATCAAGCGTGGTGGCCGCGACTAACGGATTTTTGCTTCTGTCTTTTGTTTTTTGGCAACTACCGCGGGTAAGCCTAGTGGCCGCGACCGCGGCCCTGGTGTGCGCTTTGCCCATTCGGTGGCTGAACCGAACGATTCGATTGCAAAGTAGAAGTGCGCTGCAACAGTCTGCGAAGAGCAATGACCGTTTTCAGTCTATTTTTAAAAACCTCACCCTAATTCGTATTTACAATTTAAGAGAACGAGAAAGGCAACACCTGAACGCCCTGCTTTCTCGAAATTTAGAAACGAGCTCGAAACTAAAGGCCTATGTCGGACTCGCTTTGGCCTACCCGCAGACGGTAGCCGTCATTGTACTGTGTTTCATTGCCTCTACTTTTCGTGCAGATTCAGGCCTCATTGAAAGTGGCTTTATTTCGTTTATTTACCTGCTTTACCGAATTTTAGGCCAGTCTTCGACACTCTCTTTTTCGGTTTCGTCTTTTTACGCTGGCCTGCCGCACCTAAAATCTGTTTACTCTTTGTGGCTAGCGAACCAAGAACCGCTGAACACGAGACCCCCAGAAATCAAATTAGAGTCACCAGCGACACAATCAGAGACCATGGGTTGGGTACTCAACAAAGTTTCTTACCGATACCCAGAATCTCAGGCACAGCCGATCACCGAGTTGAGCGCAGAGATAAAGCCGAAAACCTTAGTCGTGCTCACGGGAGCTACGGGTAGCGGCAAAAGCACCCTCATCTCGTTGCTGCTCGGTGAACTTGCCCCTTCGAGCGGAGACCTGAAAGTTACTTTTGGACAGACCGCAATTACAATAGAAGAAGCACGATCGGCTTTGCTAGAATCTGTCGGCTATGTCGGCCCAGAAAGCCTACTCTTTGAAGGATCAGTACTTGAAAACCTGCTGTATGGTACTTCGCCAGGTACATTGCCCACACAGCAAGCTCTCAATCGGGCCCTGGAACTCGCCGACTGTCGATTTCTCTATGATCTCAATCAGGGCCTAAACCATCGAATTGCTGATCAGGGTATTGGGTTGTCAACTGGACAAAAACAAAAAATCTCGTTTGCGCGCGCGCTCTTGCGAAATCCTAAAATCTTAATTCTCGATGAAGCCAGCGCCAACTTTGACCAGCGCTCTGAAGAACACTTTATTGAAACTCTCTTAGAGCTCAAAGAAACCACGACCATTGTTCTTGCCACACATCGCAAATCATTTTTGCGAATCGCAGACTCACACATCAGTCTTGTCGAAGAAAAGAACCTACCCGAGTTTTACGAATCATCGCCCCGCTTGCATATATCAGGTGTGTCCGATACCCTTTTATAATCTATGAAAAGCTGCACGTTTAGGTACAGTCAGTCACTTTTTTGCCTCTTAGCCGCTAGTTACTGCCAATTGAGCTTTGCAGCTACTTCTGACGAACTGAAGACACCCGATGCAGAAAATTCAAACCCGGGGGTTAATTCGGCGGTCAATTCGCCTTTAGATCTTACTAGGGGCGGACTCTACTACACTCGCTACATGCAAAGTAACGGTTCAAACAGCAATAGCGCGCTTCTTCTCTGGTCGCCGTCGTATTCGTTGGGTAACACGGCAAACGATGGGTTCACTTTAATTGCCGATTTGGGCGGGGCCCTTCTCAACACACGTGAAGAAATGTTCGTCGCTCTTCAGTTTTCGGCCAGGGCTGCTTACCACCTCGATTCGAATTACTCGATCGACCTCAGCGCAGGCATTCAAGACTGGACAAAAGTGGGATCAGTCTATGCGATGGCAGGTCTCGGGCTTTCACGCCGTCTAGATTTTTCAGCTCTCGACTTCACGAAGCCTATGCATTCGTCACTCAGAGCGGCAGTGCAATACATCGCTAACTCTGAGTTTCCGACGTGGCAAGCGCTATTGGGACTAGAAGTTTATTTTGAGCCGACGCCCAAGCCTATCGTCGCAGCCCCGGTGGCACCTCAACCCGAACCCGTTCGTGAGCCGGTTATCGTTGAAAAGAGCCCAGAAACAGCCGCCGATCCATTCGCTCAGATTAGCGCAGAAGGACTCAAGCTCACGCTCTCATCTAAACGTCTGGCGTTTGCTACGGCCAAAGCTTCAATTGATACAGAAGCCGAAAGGTATTTGCAAACGATTGGGCGAGCGTTTGTACAGTTAAACTCGAACTGGACCTCGCTGAAAATAGCAGGCCACACTGACAGTTCTGGCGACCCCAAAAGAAACGAGCGCCTCTCGCTACGAAGAGCCGAAACTATCGCAAACGTATTTAAAAAGGCGGGCATCACCGTCACAAAACTCAAAGTGCGTGGGGCCGGTTCTTCTGAGCCGGTAGGATCTAACGAAACCCCAGAAGGAATGGGGCAAAATCGAAGGGTAGAAATATTGATTGAGGCTGATCCTAAAAATGCAGCTGAATTGGCTGAAAAATTCAACGAAATTGACAAAGCTTTCACCAAATGACCAGGTCGCGAAAAAAAATGAAGACAGGGCAAAATGTTTCAGTAGAGCCAACGCTCGCCTCACGCTTGAGCTCGATCGTTATTTTCTTGGCCATACTTTGCTGCTTGGTTCCGGGAGAAATTGAAAATTTAGTGATCCCCTATTTGACCGTTTTGGCGATTGTGACTTTACTGATTTCGGTGATGGGCCGGAAGAACCGAGCACCTAGCATCGGTAAAAATTCGACAAAAATGGCCCAACAGTGGTTTCTGGGGTTTGCCATTTTTGCTCTCGGGTACACCCTAAGCCTGATTTGTGGGGTTTACGGTTCTCGGCACGGTTTTGATTTGAACGCTCGCGAAGTGGCGTTTTACTGCAGGTTACTTTTAGTGCCAATACTCAGCTTTTTGTGGCTGCAGTTTCAATTCGCTTGGAGCAGACAAATTTTCTTCGGTTTAACCCTCGCATTTTGTACTTTTGGACTCTGGGGGTTAGCGCAATTTTTGAACGCTTCTTTTCACTGGGAACTTACTCTTTTTTCGTTCTCCGGCCCACTCGATTCTGGTGCGGCGCGACTCTACCACCACCGCCCCATCGCATTTGCTTGGCAACTCTCATTGTGGCTCATACCTGGCTTTTTCTTGCTGAAATTAAATCGTGAATTCATTTCCCGTTCGGTACCAGTCTGGCTGTTTAAATTTAGCCTTCTGACGACTTTCTTGGCTGGGCTCGCCACCGGAAATCGAAGTTTCGTCGTATTGTCTTTCGTGGCCTTAGTAACAGAGGGTTACCTGTCGATTGGCTCATCACTTAAGAAAAAGCCGGTCAAGAGTTCACTTGTTATCGCAGCAACTCTTTTGGCACTCATGATCTTTTCGCCAGGAATGAGTCGCTTAAAGAATTTCGAGCAAGGTTCAGCGGGTGGGTTTGACCGAGCTGCAGTATTTCAGGCGCAGGCTCGAGCTTTTTTGAGTAGTCCTCTCTATGGGGTCGGCAGAAGCTTCAATCGCTTCGCTTTGTATTCTGATTTTTTACCTGAACACCCCTTTCAGGGACCGCCTAAGGCCTGGAATGCCCACAATCTGCTTCTCGATCTCTTAGCCAGTATGGGCTTACTCGGCACCGTTGGATTTTTAGCCATCTTTTTTCCGGCACCTAGGCGCACGAGTGATCTCATCTTCAGAAAATCTCAAAACCGGCCCAACTGGCTGAAAATCTGGTGCCTCAGCACTCTGGTTTGGTTTTGCTTCTCAATGATTCAGTCGCCGCTTGAGACTCCGAACATGCTCATGATTGCTGTTTTATTGGCGAGCTACCTCAACTCAAAATTGCTCAGTAATGCCCAACACAAAGCCTAAAGCTTGTGTTCGAGATTTTTATTCTATACTTTAATACGAGTGAATAGTGCGGAACTACAAAGCCAACTGACTCTTGGGTCGCCTGAGTCGCCGAAGTTACCTATGTCAAAAGACCAGCCCTGGTTGAGCGGTCGTCACTCGAGGACGCAGACTTACCTTTATTTCAAACGGGGCATCGATCTATTTGGCTCGTTGAGTCTGCTCATCGTGCTATCGCCCTTCATGCTTTTGATTTGTGCGCTCATTAAGCTTGAAGATGGGGGACCGGTTTTATTCACGCAGCTTCGGCCAGGCGAGAAGAGAAAGCTTTTCAAAATCTACAAATTTCGTTCACTGAAAAGTTACAGCGACGTTTCACCGGGGCAAACCTCTCAACAAACGCGGGTCGGCGCATTCTTGAGAAATTGGAAACTCGACGAAACTCCGCAGCTATTCAATGTCTATTTAGGCCAAATGTCACTGGTAGGGCCACGCCCCTGCACAGAACAAGATCACCATCGCTACGACAACTCTAAAACCTCAATTCGCTACTTGGCAAAACCAGGAATGACGGGTTTGTGGCAGGCTTACCGATCAAACCAGATACCGCTAACACACAAGTTTCGTTTTGATGCGTGGTATGTCAGGCGCGCAAGCTTCGCCCTTGACTGCACGATCAGTCTAAAAACGTTGGCGGTACTTTTAGAAGGCGAGAAAAAAACGTCACTAAAAATGCACCATCGAAAATTTTGTAATAACCCTGATGGCCCACCCCAATCATGCGCATAGCTGTCGTCATTGCTAGCAGAAACAGTGTCGGTACGCTTAAAAATGCCTTAGAGTCAGTGAACGCACAGACTTTCGCCGCTACTGAAGTTTGGGTCATTGACGATGCTTCAAGTGACGACACTCAAGGTTTTCTCACTCACTACAAGATTCAAAACCCCAGACTAAACAGTGAACATTTAGAAAGCTCTCGAGGACCAGGGGGAGCGCGAAATAAAATTCTGAGCCGACTCAACGCCGATTGGATTTTACCCCTAGACGCAGATGATCGATTGATCCCTTCAGCTTTAGCGAGCTTTGCAAGTTGCGCCGAACACCACCAAGCAGATGTTTACTACGGAGACATTGTTGAAATTAAGGGTAACCTTCGAACCTGCGTGAGCTACCCGCAAATTCAGCCAGGAACTCGGGGGATTCGAACCCTACTCTCGCGACCCAGGATTCCATTCAAGCACTCGGCCTGCCTAATTCGCCTTTCGGCACTGAGTGCTTTGAGTGGATATGACGAGTCACTTGAAATGAAATCTGATGTTGATTTGATGCTTCGAATGCTCGCGTCGCACCGAGTGTTCAAAGCTGTTCACGAGCCTGTGCTAGAACACTTCATTCACCCATTACAAATGAGCATCAAACGATTCAGAGGAATTGCGAGTTATTATTCGATCATCAGGCGGCTCGAGATGCCGTTCATTCAAAAACTCAGTTGCTTGATTCAAAGAATATTTTGGGAGTGCGTGAAGGCGCTTGTGAGACGATAAAATCCGTGGCGGTTATTGACAAGCACCGCTGCTCCAAGTGCAAGACAATGCCGAAGCAGCGCACATGTTTTGGTCTGGAATTTGGGCACAAGTTGAATAAAAATTGTAGGAATCGAACAGGGTTGGATACACTCCTGCGCCCAATTTCCAAATGGTAGTGCTGTTCCAACTAGCCCCAGTAAAAGTCGCTGTGGTTTTCATTTGTGCAGTTGTTTTACCTGTGCCGCCACCCGAGGTGGTTGCGACACCACTGGTTTCGGTATCCCAAAACGAACCCGATCCTGCAGTGCCTGATTCATTAGCCCCCACTAATCCGCCGCGGCCAGTTGTTCCGCCACCCGTAAAAGTAACAGTGCCTGTCGAATAACAGTTGGCGAGGGTCGCACAGTTACTACCGTCGTCATGTAAGTAGCCAACCAAACCACCAATCGACTGATAGCCACTCACTGCGCCAGTGAAATAAGAATTACTGAGACTGCCATAGGCGCTAATCCAACCCAAGATTCCGCCGACCGTATTGCTGCCACTCACCGTGCATGACGCTCTAGCTTTGTTGATGACGCCCCAAGACCCCCGTAGGGCACCGACTACGCAGCCGACGTAGTCAGTACCAGTGACGGTACCACTCACATAAACATTAGACATCGTTCCGCCTGATCCACCCGCAATCGCCCCGACATCGTGACCACCCACAACGTTCACATTGGTGAGCGCCAGGTCGTGAATATTGCCCTCACTGTACCCGTAAAGCCCCACTACCTGCGCGTCAGAGGTATCTGAATAACTGAAATTTGAGATTGTTTTTGAGTTACCATCAAAGATGCCGGAGAAACCTGAAATCAGCCTGAATTGCCTGCCAGTGTAGTCTGCGAGACTGATGTTTTGAGTCAATTTAAAATATTTACTCCAACTACAAGGTGCCGTACCGATGCTTCTCATTTGAGCTGCGGTCGAAATGAGAAAAGGATCACCTGCTGTTCCAGAGCCGCCGCCAAACGCAAGCCCAACCCCACCATTGCAATGAACATAATAGCTTACCCCATAACCGTCGGTAAAAATTTCGGTATGGCTGAGGTCATTAAAGAGTGCGTAGCCTTCGACGATCCCATAAGATGACGGTGAACCAATTGACGAAGAAGAATCGTTGAATACGGCATTCCCTTTGATCGTCGCATAATTTTCACTCACACCCTGAAATGTGGCCGTAGGGGTAGAGTTTGCCATAGTTCCATACCACTTTTGAATGTAAGTCGCATTGCCTGCCACTCCCATGAGTAGAGCCCCTCCGGCCGCAATATTCACATTCGAAGTGACAGTTCCTGCTGAGCTATCAAGAGCCTGACTTAAGCCAGAGGTATCAAATCTTGCCACAGTAAGAGCGGCACTTGGACCGGTGTCAGGAGCCACTGCGCCTTTTAAGTAAACCGCTTCGCCTGTTTGTGGAATCGAAGATGCAGCCGTGGTGCAAGCAGAATTTGTGAACCAGTTTGCAAGAGTGTTCCAGTGAGGAAGTGTTCCCCCTGGTGCTGCGCTATTATTAAAATACTTGGGCACCGGCATCTGTGCAGCGGTACGCAGTGTCGGATACGAACCGTCGACGATATTCCAAACGTAGGTATTGTCCCATCCAGCTCCAGTATAATTAATTGCGGTTTTCATGAGCGAAGTACTCAGACCATTTCCGCCACTTGCGCTCATCGCTCGGCCACTAGTCTGAGTATCCCAAAATGAATGAGGAGCGACATCGTTACCCATTCCTCCTCCGGTCACCGTACCTGAGTAACCATCGACGTCACCGATCAGTCCACCGACATCGGTCGAACTGGTGAGTGACGTTACTGATCCTGTTGAATAAGAATAATTGACTGAGCCGAAAGTCCCCGAATTATCGCGGGTGGTTCCGCTAATGCCGCCTAGGCCGTAATCACCAACTACCGAACCCGTGAAATACGAATTCGTAATCGAAGGAAATTCACCTAGCAAGCCAACTAGGCCTCCTAAATAACTGCTGCCTGCCGCTCCAACGACTGCACACGAAGCATGCGACCTTGACATCGTAGAGTTGCCCCGCATGTTTCCTACTATGCAACCTACATTGCTCACCCCAGCGACGGTTCCGCTCACATAAACATTAGAAATGCTTCCGCCTCCGCCAAGTGAACTGGCTATAGCGCCACCACCGTTGCCCACCAAGTTTACGTTAGATAGAGTAAGATCGTGTACGCTACCCAACGAATAACCGTAGAGGCCAATAGTGGCATTTGTAGAACTAAAGTCTGAAATCGTCTTTGAATTTCCGTCAAAATCACCGCTAAAATCGAATCCACCATGAAACTGAGTGCCAGTGTAAGCCGACAGACTAATATTTGCCGTGAGTTTAAAATATTTATCCCAAAGACAAGATGAGGTACCGATGCTGTCCATTTGAGCTGCAGTCGAAACGAGATAAGGATCGCCGCTAGTGCCAGCGCCCCCTGCGAATGCAATGTTGCAACCGTTGGTGCCTGTTATGGTGGCTGAGGTCACGGCACTTGAATAGAGGGCGCCATCATAGGCTTTCACTTTAACTAAACAGGTAGCGCCAAGCCCAGGAGCCGTGAATGTCGCATTACCCGTTGAACTGTTTACTACCACACCAGCGCAAGTGCTCGCAGCGTCGGCATATGAAACGGTGTCACCCTCAGGATCTGTGGGAGAGGCAGCCGTAAGAGTGCAACCATTGCCCGTACTCGCCGGATACGGTGCAGTCATGCATTGAATTGCTGTCGGCGTGGTCGGCGCAGTATTGGCCGACGCTACTGCTCCCGTAATCGTGCTTGAAGTAACAGTGCCTGAATAAGCAGTGCCATCGTAAGATTTTACCTTAACCAGACAAGTCGCGCTCAGCGCCGGTGCTGTATATGTTGCATTTCCGGTCGAGCTATTCACCACCACACTCGTGCACGTGCTGCTCGAGTCTGAATACGAAACCGTATCACCGTCAGGGTCTGTCGGCGACGCCGCCGTGAGTGTGCAGGCATTGCCAGTGCTCGCAGCCGTCGGACTAGTCGTGCAAGCAATCGATGTCGGAGTGCTCGGTGAGTTGTTAGCTCCCGTAATCGTGCTTGAGGTCACCGTACCCGAGTAGGCCGTACCGTCGTAGGCCCTCACCTTGACTAGACAAGTTGCTCCTTTAGCAGGCGCAGTGAATGTTGCATTTCCGGTTGAACTATTCACCACCACACTCGTGCACGTGCTGCTTGAATCTGAATACGAAACCGTATCACCATCGGGGTCTGTCGGCGACGCCGCCGTGAGTGTGCAGGCGTTGCCGGTGCTCGCAGCCGTTGGACTAGTCGTGCACGAAATCGATGTCGGAGTGCTCGGTGAATTGTTAGCACTAGCTGCAGTACCGGTAATGGTACTTGAGGTCACTGTACCCGAGTACGCCGTACCATCGTAAGCTTTTACTTTCACTAAACAGCTCGCGCCATTGGCAGGAGCTGTAAATGTTGCATTTCCGGTAGAGCTATTCACCACCACGCTCGAGCACGTGCTGCTTGAATCTGAATACGAAACCGTATCGCCATCTGGGTCTGTTGGCGACGCGGCCATGAGTGTGCAGGCGTTGCCGGTGCTAGATCCTACTGGGCTCGTTGCGCATGAAATCGATGTCGGAGTGGTCGGTGAATTGTTGGCTCCCGTAATCGTGCTTGATGTCACCGCACTCGAATAGTCAGTGCCATCGTACGCTCTCACCTTCACTAAACAAGTCGCGCCTTTAGCGGGAGCTGTAAAAGTTGCATTACCGGTTGAGCTATTCACTGCAACGCCAGTGCAGGTGCTGCTCGCATCAGCATAGGTAACCGTGTCACTGTCAGCATCTGTCGGAGACGCCGCTGTGAGCGTGCAAGCGTTGCCGGTGCTAGCTGCAACTGGACTCGTTGCGCATGAAATCGATGTCGGAGTGCTTGGCGCGTGATTTTCTGCGGCCGCCCTCACGATACTGAGCGTGTAGGTTTTTGTGCTCGATTCATTGTTAGAAGTCACCACGACAGTGACCGTATTGGTACCCACACTCATCGAAAGAGCCGACGATGCAGTGCCTGAATTCACGGTAGTTCCGTTCACAGTCACGGTCGCGCCGGTATACACAACGGGTGCGGTGACTGTGAGCGAAGCGATCGAGCTATCAATCGAAACAGAGTACCAAAGAGTGTCAGCCGAAAAACTGGGAGTGAGCGAACCAGAAGACAGACTAAGATCTGACAGATGGGCATCATCTTCGAGTGGGTTACTCTCTTCTGTAAAACCAGGATTCAATGGATTGGCGATAAAATCAGCAGTCGACGAAGCGAGCTCTGTCACGCTTGGGGTTGCGGTTCCACCATCTGTCAACGGAATCTCAACCGTTCCGGCCTCACCTGTGCCGTTGATGTTTCCGTCAAACGCGAAATCAGTGACTAGCGCACTGACCAAATCGGTGGTACTCGCGCCGACATTTTTCGCGTACTGAGACATTGCAGATAAGACTAAACCATATTTCGCATCATTACTGGTCTGATCAGTCGGCGCCAACGTCGCATCTGAACTCACCGAAGTGATGTCAGTTAGATTAAATGCCGTTGCGATGTCACTATTTGCTGCATCGATTTGATCTTTGAGTGAGCCAGCCAATTGCTTCGCCCGCTGAACTGCCATTTCGGTCAGAGCAGAAATCGCAACTCGCCTCGACGGCGGCACGGCCGTCAATCTGGTTCTCATCTTAAAAGTACCCAACGGCACCGTCAATCCGGTCGCCTCGTCATAGTAGGTACCGCCAGAAAGCTCGAACTCCATCGCTGAGCTTCCGGGGTCTGAAGTGATCTCACAAGTTGCCGCAGCGATTGAACAACTACCCAAAACTTTGTCTTGATCACCATTATCAGCCAGTGAGTACATGGTCACAACTGCGCCATTAATCGTGCCCTTCATGCCATAAACAGTGATAGGCAAAAGGCCCGAACTCAATGCTGAAGCCCGGTAATTAAGCCCAATACCGCAATTGGTGAGGCTCACCAGTGCGAAAAAGAGCGAAATCAGCTTAAGTTTTCTCATGCAATTCATGACATTATCGTTTCGGTATTCGACCTCATGAACTTAAGATTTTTTGACGGGGCGAATTGAATTTCCTCAGCGAGAGCGCACAACGTGTTGCCTCATTGAAAAATGCCGGTGAACGCTCTTAAGCAGCTTGGGTTAGCTGATCTTGACTAAAAAGATCGTAAAATTCCTTCAATTTCTTCTCCAGACCCAACTGTAAGGCAATTGGGTCTAAAGATTGATACT
>CAITVN010000216.1 GCA_903895855.1 Oligoflexia bacterium
ATTCTTCAAAGATTGGAACCCACGATGAGAAGTGAAAAGCCCCCACGAAAAAAATTCCGCCAAGAAACTGTGATTCACAGCTTCATCGTCAGGCCTCTTGCCCTAGAAATCGTGAGAGCCGTCTGGAACACTGGGATCACTCCCAATCAAATGACGGTTTTTCGGATGGGGCTCAACATCCTGAGCATCATTTTTTTCGCCACCGGAGACGCCACTTTGTTCTTCTGGGGCGCCGCCCTCTTTATCTCACATGAGATAATTGACCATGCTGATGGGATGCTCGCCCGCCTCAAAGGGATGTCATCGATGTGGGGCGCCTATGCTGAAATCGTTGGAGACGTTGTGCTTTCGGACGCCATGGGCCTAATGGGGTTCGCGATTATCTATGGAAGTTACCAGCGGTTTCAAAACCCTTGGTTTGTGATACTCTACATTTTGAGTATCATTTTCTGCAAAATAAACATTGAACTCTTTACGATACTTAACCCAAAGTTTGACCACCCGATAATCATCAATCACGACTCCGAACAAATGATTGAGATCCGCCTACCTTGGAAATTCTTGATCTCAAACCTCATCAAGACCATCATCATTTGGAGAAACTACATTCTTCTTTCGGGCGGCGTTATTACTTATATAATGGATTCTCCCGACCCCCTGATGATCGCCATTTCTGGGTACGCGCTCATGGAGTTTGTGCGAGCCTTTCGCGTGGCAATTGCCGGCTACCGAACAGTCGTCTCGAAGTGATTGGCCACGAGAGCATTAAGCGCCTTTTGCGAAAAAACCTTCGACAGAACACACATCGAAACGGTACTAAGGAGTATCGCCAGCGGGATTTGAAAGTCCTGGTCAAAGCCAATGGCGTGAAAACCGAGAATCGAAACCCCCAAAATAAGAGCCCCAAACAGCCTAACGTACAAAGAATAAAAGAAACTCGCCGTACTCTTGATAACCGCAAATAAGAAAGCTGTGTAAATTACAAAAGGCAAACCCAACATCAAGACAATTGTGGCTTTATAGCTCTGCTCGTAAATCGGCGGAAAAATTCTGGCAATAAAAGGCTTCACAAGAAGTGCGCATGCAATGGCGATCGCGATCAGCATCAAAATCAGTAGTTTCTGGGCCTTTTTCTCATAACTGATAATCAGTGAGAAACTTTTCTCGCGAACAAGTCTAGAAAACTCCGGAAAAGCAAACCGAAAGACGGGATAGGAAAACGTAGAAATAGCGGCCGTATAAATGGGCCTCGCGACAACCTGAAAATCAGCCAATTGTTTTTGGGGATAATTCATGAACAAAACGAATGAAGTACCGTATAGCAAAGTCGAGGCCGCGACATACTCAAGTGAGGCGATACCTGAATGCTTGAGGAAAGTCACAATCTCTTGACGCCGATGAACAAGAGCGCGAAAAGAGGCCCAGGTCACATTTTGAAACAACTCAACGGACTGCTGCAACGTAATCAGTAAACTCACAAGACTTGCGGCAATAGTCGCGTAAGCCATATAGGAAATGGGACACTTCGCACGAGCCATAAAAATAATCCCAAAAAAGAGAGCCAAGTAAACCACTCGCTCGATGAGTTCCTGAAACGCGATAAAGGTATTTTTTGTCGACGAAAGCAAAAGATAGCTCAAATACATTTTCGTTGTGAGAATTAAATACCACCCCATAAAAAGAGATAAAGATACGTCAAGATTCAAGAGAAGCTGACTCAGCCCAGTTTGCGTCACTGCGCGTAGGACGAAAGGGACCGTGACCAGCAAAAAAATCGCAAAACCCAGCGAATAAAGCGGAACAAGTTCTTCGGCTTGATCTGTTTTGGAAGAATGTCGTACCAAAGCGTCTTTTAATCCCGCTTGCACGAATCCTGCCGTCATCAAAATGTCCGCCAAGGTCGCAAACGAGGTCAATTCTTGGGGTGTATAATAATAAGAGAGATAGATTTTTACAAAAAAGTTCAAAACCAAGAGAATTATCGACGAAAACGAGTTAAGAAAAATCTTTTTCCTAAGCACGCAGGCCTCGCCAGAACAAAAAAGCAATCGTCAAAATCGTATGAAAGGTCACTCGAATAAACTCATATCCAACCCAATATTTAAGATGATCAACCTGCCCTGTCATAAGGATAAGTCCCAAAACAATATTGGAATCGATTACGTTGAATCCGAGAGAAACGGTTTTCAGTAAAAATTTCAAAACGCCATATTGATCTGCTGCACGGCTCGGCGGCTGCTCCTGATTCGCGGCAGCCTGTGCACCAGTAATCGCAGGAAAATATTTTGCTTCGAGAAATCGAGAATAAAGGTCCAAAATATAGATCGCAAAATAGATTAGAGTCCAACTCGGAAAAAGTACAAGTCCTACGCCCACCCGAGTGGCTACCCAAAGTGCAATATCAGAAAGCGCATCCAATACAGCACCTATTGACGACTGCTTTTTCGAAAGTCTGGCAAGTTTTCCATCAATAAAGTCAATCAATACAGCTAGCAAAACGAAGAAGCCCGAAATCTTGTAATAGCCCATGAAAAAAGAGAGGAGAAAAAGCAACGGAGGCCCGAGGATATTTGAGATACTCACGGCATTTGGATGAATCCCAAAACGAAAACAAATGCGAACCAAAGGCAAGGACAAGGGCTGAACCAAAACCCCGAAAAAGCCGATTTTTCTGTAGGAATACAGATCGATCTTCATTTATAAAAATGCCTCCCCTAAAATTCCTGATCATGATGCTCGAATATCATTGTTCGCTATCATATTTGGTCCAATAAAGCCAAGGTTGAGAAGTTGACCCAGCAGGACAGAGAGATTATGGTCACGCGAAAGCCCGGAGATAACATGATCATCACACTCAAGAAAATTGCCAGACTCCTCAGAAACGTTATTCTACTACTCCTGGGAATTAACCCCTCGCCAAGATATTGGGAAAAGCGTGGGAGCGAGGCCTTTGCTCGCACCATCGACGCAGACGGCTTCGGTAATCTGCCGCTAGATTTTTCTGAGCGCCTTCTAAATCGGGTGAAAGAGAACATAGAGAACGCACCAAGACACCGCCGGATTCTGGATTTTGGCTGCGGTACTGGTCGTTATCTGGCTTTTTTGGAGAACACTTTAGACCAGACCACCGAGCTATACGGAATCGATATGTCGCTTTCGACAATTGAAAACTATGCCCGTAAAACTGTGAGCCGGGCCCATGTCTTTAGTGGTATATTCTGGACCAATAAAGAACTTTTTGAGCATTTTGACGTCATCTACAGCTACAGTGTGATTCAATACATCTATCCCCGGAACCTCAGGCGCTTAGCACTCCGTTGCGCGGAGAGTCTCAGTACGGGTGGACAAGTGCATCTCTATTTTCCTGTAGGAAGGAATTTTCTCGAATTCATTGAATATATTCGATACCTCAAATACCTGCCCGAGAAAGTCGAATCGATCTTTGCGGAAAAAGGATTTCGAGTTATCAGTAGCGGAGATCATTTTCAATGACAAAACCCTAGCAACCCATGAAATGATCCTTGAGAAAGTGTAGTCAGACCCAAACAACTTAAATGCTGCGAGCACCGTCGTTATTTTTTCAACTCAAACCAAGCCCTTAAATGGATTCACTTTCAATTCATTGAGGTTTTCAGAAGGCATTTTATGTCGAGGTGGATGGGAATTTCAAGGCGCTTCTTCTCGAACTTCCACTTGCCTTCGTCCTGCAGACCAAAGTAGCTTGCCCAAGTGAAACGACCAACCGAAATGAAACCACTAAGAGACTTGTCTCTCATTTTTTTGTCCTTTTGTATCGCCCTTGCTTCGGGCCTTTATCTCGCCGGAAACTCAGCTCAACTTCGTGCCTTATCCGCATATACACAAGACGAGCCCCATCCCGTTGGCCCCACCTGGGAAGCAGCTGCCCGCAAAGACCTTTGGAACCGCTGTTCCAGACACTACGCCGGACCCGTGAGCCAATGCAGCGCCTACAATGTGTGGATTGATTCAACTTTCATAAGACTGGCCGGGGCCCTAAGGCACACGCAGCCCGCCATTTCGGATCCCGAATTTGTTGAACCCAATCTTCAGCGAGATTTGGTTTTAAAAAGAGGCGTTTTTGTCTCACTCTTAATCGGCCTTTCGTTTTTTCTGCTCACTCGGTTTTTTGGAAACCCGTTTTGGGCGGCCCTCCCTCTTCTGCTTTGGCTCTCTACCCCCGAGATTCAAAGTCGCGGATTCGAAATCAACGTCAACGGAGAGTTTGGCGCCGCTATCTTCTTTTTATTTTGCATGAGCTTGAGTCGAAGCCGGTTTCGGGCTTCTTTTTTGGGGTCTTGTTTTGCGGGCCTCATCGCAGCCATCAAGCTCCCGCTTGTGGCCATGGCCCTACCTGGTCTGTCATGGGGTGTACCGCTCGTAGGATTTCTGGCCTCACTCGCCTTCTCCTATGGCGGAGTGCTCGGATCTTTCCACGACGTTTTGGGGCTTCGGATTGGACTGCTTGCCAGTGGTTCAGATGGAATTAATTCCTGGGACGCCCTTCGTTCGGGCTGGAGCGCTACGACAGCGAACCTCCCCAGCTTCTTGACTCTATTTATTGGCAGTGGCCTAATACTACTTTTGAAAAACGCGTCGAACAAAGATCGCCTAAGGCTTCTGGCTTGGACCACGCTGAGCGTACTTGCTCTAAAAAATCCAAACTCTCAGCCCCGATATTTTGTGGGATTTACCGGGATATTTTGCCTATTGGCGATTGTAGGCCTCTGGGAAACCCGAAAACTTATATTCCAAAAAGTCCCGACTCGGTTTTGCGTTTGGGTTGAGCGCGGGAGCCTCATTATTGCATCCATGATCACGCTTGGGATTGCGCTTCCCCACGCGAACCTGCGCCCTTTTTGGACCTCTCCTACCTATGTCTTTTCTGAGAATGAACGCATTATTCAATCACAGCTCTCGCGTTTAAGTACGAAAGTGCCGCTGTATATCGACAAGCGAATCCGGCTCAACACCGAAGCCGGACCCTTTGCCGATGCCAACATAATCACAATCGACCCCCTCACCGATTGGAACCTCATTCCCAATGGTGCGAGTGTATCCACGCTTTGTTATGCATTGGGAGACTCTTCTGGTCCCACCGGATTTGGAGTGGGCAAAAACGACGATCTTGCTGAAGCCATTTTCAAGCAGTGTACCGCAAAGCAACTTTTGGCCCCAGGCTCTCTTATATCTGCACAAAACGGCCGACTAGTTCCGGCAATTCAGGATTTCAAATTAGTTCTATTTCAAAAATCGTCCACCAGCGTGGCGCAACCCCTTTTAATCCAATTTAAGAGTCCAGGAGAAAAGCTCCTTCTTCACACCGCCTTCTTCAAAATTAACGGCAAAACCATGCAAAATTGGGGCACTCAGATCAGAAACTATGAACTTGAGCGGGAACCTAAGAACCATGACTTTTCGATAGAGAAGAATTTAATTTTAGCGCCGGGAACCTATGAAATCGAAGTTTCAGTGCAGTCAACCTTTGTTGGACCTGCAAAATTGATTCTTGAGGGCTTAGGCGAGACAACGCCTCCATGTGAAGTGGGAACCGCAGAAGCTCAAGCCTTAGGACTCTTTGCAGAATTTGGGGCACCTCCTGCCTTACGCAAGTTTCTGAGATCAATGCCGTTTTTTGGCCCAAAACTGGTGAGTTGGGGGCGACGGCCCGTGCCTGTTGCTTGTCACTTCCAAATTAAGCTATCTCAGGGCGGAGAGCATGGGCTACGACTCCGAATTGATTCAGCTCAGGATATTAAGGGATACCTGCGGTTTAATGATGTTGCGATTTCGGGGCGTTAAAACGCAAGAAGTAGGGGGTTCTCTTTGGTTTTGTCATTCGAGAATATTTTTGAGCTAATTGATAAGAACTTGTGTGCCTAAAGAGCCCGATTCTCAACCGCCCATCGGTATGCTTCACTCAACCCCTCTTTCAGTGATTTCTTTGGAGCCCAATCAAGTGCCCGAATTTTGGAAATATCCATCACTTTTTTTGGTGTACCGTCGGGTTTTGACGAGTCAAAAATGACCTCTCCTTCATATTGGGTTGCGGCTTTCATGAACTCGGCAAGCTCTCGTATGGTGATGTCGACCCCTGAGCCAACATTGATGATCAATGGGTCTTCGTAAATTTGCATCAATAAGACCAATGCCTCGGCGAGGTCATCCACATGCAAGAACTCTCTCATGGGTTTACCAGTGCCCCAAACAACGACCTGTTTGTCATCGCGAAGCTTAGCTTCATGAAACCGTCGCATCATGCCAGGAATCACATGTGAATTGTCAGGGTGAAAATTATCGTTCGGGCCGTAAAGGTTCGTTGGCATCGCTGAGATGAAACGTTTACCATACTGCCTATGGTACATTTCGCACATCTTTAACCCCGCAATCTTCGCAATCGCATAGGCCTCATTGGTTGGCTCGAGTGGGCCGGTCAGTAGTGATTCTTCTTTGATTGGCTGGGGGGCTAGCTTCGGATAAATGCACGAACTGCCTAAAAAGAGTAATTTTTCAACATTCGACGCATACGAGGCGTGAATAACATTCGCAGCAACCATCAAGTTATCGTAGATGAATTCGGCAGGGTAAGTATTGTTTGCGTGAATACCCCCCACTTTTGCAGCGGCAAAAAAGACAAACTCAACGGCCTCTTTCTTGAATAGCTCTTGAACCGCTGATTGGTTTCTCAAGTCTAGTTCTTGCCGCGTCTTCAAAATGAGGTTTTCATACCCATCTTGTTTGAGTCTTCTGATAATTGCCGAACCAACAAGGCCACGGTGGCCTGCAACAAAAATGCGACTATTTTTTTGCATCTGAGGCAATGATTTTTGAGCGGTCACGAGTTCGGGCTCCTTCGCAGATTTTTGATAGAATTTTTCAGTTTTCAGGCCTTACGACAGACTTAACCTATTCAGCACTTTGCTGTTGTGCGTAGAGCCAAGTTACCACTTAGATTTGCATTACCATTCGAATGCCATGGCTGTCAAAACAAGAGAAATGAAGTTGGTAATCGGTCAGTTTTCAGGGGCGGGGCGGTTCTAGTTAGGATTTGAGCGCGGCTTTTCTAGTTCTGAGAGTTTTTTTAACCAGTACTTCCAATTTTTTGAATTTTCTATGGTAGGTTGCCAAAACGAAACGAGAAGACTAAAAATATGGCAAAAAATGACGCTCCTCCATTGCATACGGGCCCTCTGGGTAGAGATTATTTTATGAGAGGTCACCCTCTCACGGCTTTACAGATAAGAATGAGCATAAAAGCCCGTCGCAAAATGTTTTCTATTTGGAAAACGATAGTAGGGAATGCGCATGGCGCGCGAATCATCGATTTTGGGTGTACCCCAGACACTGAGCGAGCAGACTCAAATTGCATGCTCTCGTGGTTTAACAATGAGCAAGCAGTGGTCACGCTGTACTCGCCCGAGGAGATTTCACACTTAACAACCCACTTTCCATTCGCGACGGTGCTGCCAATTTCTGCGCCCGAATCCAACTGCATTCCTGCCATCGACCGTAGTTTTGACTGGGTTTCGTCTTCTGCAGTCTTTGAACATGTCGGAGGCCACCTTGGTCAGCTAGAGCACCTTCGAGAATGCGCCCGTGTCGCGAATGGAATATTTCTAACCACACCTAACCGATGGCATTGGCTCGAGTTCCACACGAAGGTACCCTTTATTCATTGGCTTCCGCGCGGGATACATCGAAAAATTCTGCGTGCTTTAGGGCAAGACCTTTGGGCAGAAAAAAGTCATTTACATCTGACATCAAGAAAAGACTTGAGCCAGATAGCAGATGAAGTCCTAAAATCGCATTTCACTTATTCGATCCACTCAGTTTGGTCACTGGGTATGCCTAGCAACTTGGTCTTGATCGCTCGCAGACTTGAACAAGCTCCCAAGCCGTCATAAAATCAAATTTCTGAAGCAAGTATTCTAAGCGCCCGCGCATTTTTTCTATTCCCGTATAGGTAATCCACTCATTCAATTTCCCCGAGGGTACTCGTGGAACCCCAGGATCAAACTCCCAGGGATGAAAGTACAAAATGACGGGCCGCAACTTTAAAGTACGGCGTATCAGGAAAACCTGCAATTTAAGTGGTAACACCCTCGAATAAAAGCCCCCAACAAATGGTATTCGTATCCTTCCAAAATTCAAGACAGGCATGGGAAGTTCTAAAAGTCGGCCTCCTGGCGCGTCTTGCGCTACATCATTAGAACTCAATCGATAAGGTGAAAGCTCCGCCCGAGGCACACCATAAACATGGTTTCGATACGGAAAAATCGACGAATCGTAAAGAAACCCCTCAGACTCAAGCACATCTGCGGCCCAAGCAGTCTTTTGCTCTAAACTGAAAGTTGAGGCTCTAAACCCCCGTAAAACAACCCCTGGTAGCATCGTTGTAAACCTATCTTTGAACAGCCTCAACTCGGCTCGAAAACTCTCGGATGTTTGATGCCACAGCGGCTTATGAGTAAACCCATGGCACGCCAACTCATGGCCAGACGAAGCAATACGCCCAAAAAGATCAGGATAAAGCTCTAACGTCTCACCCAATACAAAAAACGTTGCCTTCACTTTTCTCTCATCGAGAAGGTCTAATAGCCAAAGCAGAACTTCTCGCGCCCGGGGTTTCTGTTCGCCCCTCTCGCTGGCTCCCAATAAAACGGGATGAAACCACTCTTCAATATCAAACGTAAGAACGGGGTTGTACATTTTGCCAGATCATTGCAAAACTGTTTGCGATGTCAACTTTTTCATCGGTTAATAACCTTTTTGGTCGAGGATCGCGCCTATTAGGAGGTGCTCTCATTTTTATCGGTGCGGTTTGGGGTTTACTTCAGATGAATTTTATTCCTAAGTATGGCGATACTCAAGAATACATCAACCTTTCTCAAGCTATACCTCTTCGGGTTGATCAATTTCGGACAATCCTTTTTCCTTTCATTCTTAGAACTAGTTTCAAAATCACACCTCATTTTTTTCAGATTCCTCTTTATCTGTTTCAGCTCTTGCTTTTTGGGGGTGCACTCCGACACCTAGTAAAAACCACAGAAACCTATTTCGGCACACCATTTCGCATCAAAGTAATGTGGATGTGTCTTTTTTTTCTACCCATTGTTCTTCACCTTAACCTCACCGTACTATCAGACGGCATTGCCTTGAGCTTTTTCATCTTATTCACCTCGATGCTCACTCGTATTGTGCTCTTCGAACAGCAGGCACCCATCGACTTCTTATTGTACTTCTTTTATTTTGTCTTCGCGGCCCTATCTCGATCAGAGAAACTCTATGTTACAGGTGGGAGCGCCCTTGCCGCCGTTTTTTTCGCAACTCTCGTGACTAAAACTAGCCTGAATCGGGTTAAGAAAATCGCATTCACGTCATTCATCGGTTTTGTGACGGTGGTTGCCATCAACTCGTACACTCAAGTTCGCACCCCAGAAGAAGCGCCGCCAGATTTCACGTTCGGATTTCTTTATAGAGCACTTTTTCCTCGATTTGAAAAAGTTTATCCGTTTATGCCAGAAGCAGTTCGGGCAAAAATTTCGCTAGCTGACGCCCGACTATATGATAGCGACCCCAATGCGTATAGGGCAGTCATGTACAAGTTGTGCGGAAATGACTGGGAGTGTTCTCGCCCTTACGCAAAACAAATGCTATCGACCGTGCTTAGACATGAAAGCCCAGCACTCGTGTTCTCAATCTTTCGAGACATGTTTTACTACACCCTTGCACCGTGGATCTGGATCACCTCACCTTGGACGAGTTTAGGGCACTTTGAATGGACTTACTCACGGTACGCAATGAATTCTCCGCGGCTTTCATGGTCATATAACTTTTTGGGAAACCTTTTTATCTTAGCCCTTACTTTCTCGATTGCTCTTAGAATATTGAAATCGCTTCGGGTTCGGTTCGTAACCCAAAAAGTAGGAACTTTTACTTTTTTCATATTGTGCCCAGCTATTGCAAACGCCGGATTGTTTGCGCTAATGATGGGGCACCCTTTTCACATTCGATATGCCTTGCCCACTTATTTTTCTTGGATATTCCTATTGATTGTATACCTAAACCTTCTCGACTCACCCTCGAAGACCTATCTGGAGGCAAACAATAAATGCGCGATGAAGTAGGGGTTATCGTCCCCGCCTACAATGAGGCCCACCAAATTGCCAAAACTGTTTTCGATCTTAAAACTCAGTTTTCGGTTATCATCGTTGTGGATGATGGTTCGGCAGACAAAACCTCTGATGAGGCACGCAAGGCTGGCGCTGTGGTCATTCGACACATTGCTAATATGGGCCAAGGAGGAGCACTTCAAACTGGCTTTAGATTTGCCCTTGAACAGACGCATTTAAGCTACATCGCTACGTTTGATGCCGACGGTCAACATCGAGTAACCGACCTCGCTCAAATGCACGATTACCTTACACAAAATCCTGAAACTGAAGTCGTGATCGGTTCGCGCTTTCTCACAGAAAAATCAATCACCATGATCCCGTCACGTCGAAGGCTAATCTTAAGACTTGGAACCTGGGTCAGTCGATCAATTCATAATATCAAGATCACTGACACCCACAATGGACTCAGAATTTTTAAAAGACAAGCTCTGTCCCGTTTTGAACTCAAGCTATTCGGAATGGATCATGCCTCTGAGATCCTCGAGGAGCTTTCAAAGAAACAAATCGCGTTCGCTGAGTTCCCAGTCGAAATCGCCTACTCTGAATATTCTCAAAGTAAGGGCCAAAGTAGCCTAAATGCCTTTAGAATTTTGTATAACTTTTTCGTGCACCGTAACATTTAATAAACAGGATTAAACGAACATGACATTTAAATTTATAGTACTGGGCCTCATAGTTTTTTGCTCGCTCGCCGCTATACTATTGCGCAGGCTTCGCCTAATTCGCCCGCTGACCGCTTTTGCATTTTCATTTCTGATCTTTACAATTCTTTTAGAACTGTTCTTTTACCGAGAATTCGATGAGCTTTCTCTTTTTTTCGGTGTCGAAAATAGTGCAGACCTTCTTACCTACCTTAGCATTCCTGTGCTTTTTATCCTCATTCTGAAACTCTATGTTAACCAGGTTCTTAACGTAAGGCGGGTCAACCGAATCATTACTGAACTTGCGCTTGAAGATGCAAGAAAGACATTACAGATCCATCGCGATGAACAATGAACCCAACAAGATCTCTGCAGGCTCGCTCAAATTGTGAGGCAAAGATATTTTTTTTAAATAGCTAATTCTGGGATTTACCAAGACTTCGCTCAAAAATTCTAAAAGCCCAATTGAAGAACCAATTCAAAACTCTAACTCTCTTAATACCCGCATCAATTTTTCGTATGACCCGAACCGAGGGCGCCTGTAGCAGTTTGCGACTCAAATCCAAGTCACCCAGCACGGCCTGTAATCGCAAATGAGTCGTTGCCAATTCTGCGTTTAATTGCACGACTGCCCCCTCTGCGTGAAGTTTTGCAGATCTCTCAGCATCGAACTGGGCTTTTAACCTTGGTACTGCCTCAAGGCGCCTATCAAAAAATTTCAGCCCAGGCTTTGCAAAAAATATCCCTTCAAACGCTTCTAGATAGCGATTTACACACTCTTGCCATTCGACTTGACTAAATTCGCCCTTCTTTAAGATGAGTGTTTGAAAGCAGGCTTCATCTCGAATCGCTTTTCTTAAACTTTCATCAGGCGATTCAAGGCTCAACTCGGCACAAATCAATCGATAGAGTGCAGCCAGATCAGCCCAAGGAAACAAGAATCTCGAGCGACCAAACTGAGAAAAGCAGGCCCAGAGATTTCGCACAATAAACCAATGAATAGAAATCGAAGCGCCCCAACTCCACTCAAGGTCAAATAAATGGTACCTTCTCTCTCTTGTCATAACCACGTTCAACACGATAGCATCAAGTGCTTCACCGTTGAGTTGGTCATTTTTCGAGCCTTCGATATGCCACCTAGCTATTGACCACCGCACGAAGTCCACAAAATCAGCCTTAAATTGACTCCATTCACCAAAATAAATAGCCCGTTCTAATTTCGTCGATAACTTCTCACCTTCAATCACGTGCTCTGTGATCTGGCCCCGGTGTTTCACCGAAAAATCTTCGAATTGGTAGATCGTTTCTTTTGGGGCGGCTACTGCCGCATCAGCCTGAAGCACCGACTTTCTCGACTCAAACTCGTGTTTCTGATTAAACCCAAATTCAGTAACAATACCTTCTTGCCTCTTAAAGTTGTAATACCAAGCCCCAGCTCGTGCTTCTCTAGATTTTTTGAGCAGCCGAGCCAAAACAGTAGACGCAAGAGATGACGAAGAAACAATTAAAAATGAATTACTCATTTCTTTAAGCAACCCGGCCTTTGATATCTCTACGGCAGTCAAAGGCTCCGAAAAAAGTTCTAACCTTTCTTTGCTATAGTCTTCAGATTCTTGAGCTGTAGACAACTGCGCAGAAAAAAGTGGAAACTCGTCAATAACCCTGCCAGACAAAATGACATTTGGAATTTTATAATCAGGAAATGGGAAGTAATCTTCGAAATGCTCAAAGCCAGCTTCCTTGAAAAAACCCTTCAAAACACCAAGAGAAAAGGTTCGAGGGCTTGGCCCAGAACGATAACCAACGACTCCGTCAAATAAGCCGCCCGTGTGATCTTCTGAAGCACCATTCCAGTATTTCAACCCCAACTGATTCTCAATGGCGAGAACAAGTACACCGTCATCTTTTAATAACGATCTAGCTTTTTCTATAAATACATTGAATGGAGTTCTCTGAGCCACTTTATCTTGCTCAGTTAGCTTAATATACAGTTCAGAGTACTCTAAAACTCCGATTACGCAGACTACGTCGAACTTCTTGAGTGTTTCAAACTCTTGAATGTTCGAAACATGCCCCTGCCAATTAGTGAGATCAGACAGCCGCTGGCTCAGTGCCCGAAATCTAGCTTCAGTACCCTCAACGACAGTGAGTGTCTTCGACCTTTCGGCCAGATACCGAGAAACAGCCCCCATTCCGGCTCCCAATTCAAGTACGTCAAGCCCGCCGAAGTCCAGGTGTCTAACAATATTCGCTCGCTCAGCTGACAAATGATACCGGTGAGGCCAACTCTTAAACTTCTGTTCACCTAGCCAGGCATTCGATGAAACATCCTCGGCCGCAACTAAGACATCGAGAATTTGCTTTTCGATGGCGTCGCCATCAGAGTAGGAAATTGACATATTTCTCTGAGATCCTAGTATTTAACAATAACTGAGTAAAGCAAATGCGCTAACAACTCTCATTGCTAACCGATGCCTACTATTTTTCGACATTCTTTACAAAAGAAAACCCATTTTCTATAGCATAATCAATCGATGGGCCAACGTTGCCCGGGTATAAGCACTCTGCCTCAGCCTGCGGGTCACTGTCCTTGCGCTTTATATAATCTTGAACGCAAGCCGCCCCGCCAAGCCTTACTTTCTGAATTTCGCGATAACTGTTCTTAAATTCGAATCTTTGCCAAAACCCAACCAAACAAATCACAAATAGAACCCCAAACACAACTCGCTGAGCCACGAGCCCAATCTTCGACAAATACTGATGCCAATTGATAAAGGCAAACGGCAATAGAATACTGGCAATCTCGCCGTATCGAGACACTTTAGCCCGCTCAACCGGCGAAAGAGGGGTACCGCCGGCGCGACCATACGTGAGAATCGTTAACGCAGCCAGAACACCAAGGGTAGAAACCCACCGAAAACACTGGCTTTCAGTGGGTAATTGTTTCTTCCTGAAAACCTGGTCGACGATCTCTAAAAAGACAGGCACGACCACAATCAAAAAACAGAGAGCTGCCAAGATACCGGAGGTCGAACCAAAACCAAACCCAAATGAAACGAGATTAGCCAAAAACTTCCAAAAATGAAGAGAATTGGGCAAAACAACAACAAAAGGTGGCGGTACATAATTACTAAACCACAAAGTGAAGGCAGCGACTGAGATACACCCAACCACTACCAGTTGAATCACTTCGCGGCCAACGGCCTCTCGTCGCATTGAAATTTTTGCGCTCTTGTAGCCCACAAAACAAAGAAAACTCACAGCAATCGCTGACACAGCACTCGAAAATGAAAACAAGGCGCCAACGACAAACACGGCACCCAAAACACAGTAAGAATAGCTCTGCTTTTCACGAAAAAGCAGGTAATTGGCCCCAATGAAAAATATCAAAGACAAGTGAAACTGCACCTGAAATGCCCAAGAAAAATTCTCATGGGCAAGAGTCGAAAGTAAAAAAATAAAGGGCACCGGAACCCAGGTGGTCACCCCCGGCACAATTTTCCTAAACGCACCGATTAGCCAACGCAACGAAAACACATAAAGCAAAAAGTTAAATCCTTGGTGAAAAGCAATATTCCAATTATTTAGGTAAAACAATCCCCACAACAAAAGCTTTGTGGTAAAAATATTGTGTTCATTGTGTCGAGCCATTAGCCAATCAAAAGTTATCGTTTTACCCAATGCGCCAGAATGAATCATGCTCCATTCGTCCATAAAAGGGATATCAACGCTGTATTTTTGGATATAAAAAAAATGAATACTCGCCACCAACCAAAAACATAAAATTGGCAATTTTGATTTTACCCGCACAACTAAAGCCCAACCCGTTATTGACATTGCCTCTCCCATCGAATGGGTGGCACAGTTTATATCATTTTTCCATTACTGAATTCATTGAGTCTTTCAAAATGAGTGGAAATTACCCTTCTTTGAGTCTAAGGTGACGATCGTAGGCAACCTTGGGAAGTATGAGCAAACACGATTAGATAATGCTGGATAAAATTTAATGACACAAAATAGAGAAAAGTTTTTTATCATCGGTGGCGCTGGCTTCATCGGTAGCCATTTCTGTGATCGCATCTTGTCGAGTTCGTCATTAGACGAAGTGACGGTTTTCGACAATTTTAGCTCAGGAAGAGAATGGCATTACTCCCAACACCTGAAGAATCCACGCTTCAAGGTCATTCGTGGTGACGTTAAAGATCTGGAACTCTTAACCAATTCAATGAAGGGACATGACACGGTCATTCATCTTGCGTCAAATCCTGATATTGCTCGCGCTGCAACAGAGCCCGATATCGACTTTCGAGAAGGAACTTACTTAACTCAGAATGTAGTCGAAGCGATGAGAGTTTCAGGCACAAAGCACATCTTGTATGCATCTGGCAGTGGTGTTTACGGCGACCTAGGTAACTATGAGGCCCCAGAAAACCATGGCCCGCTATTGCCGGTTTCAACCTACGGGGCGAGCAAACTTGCCGGCGAAACTCTGATTTGTAGCTATTGCTATATGTTTGACATGACAGGCAGAGCCTTCCGATTTGGCAACGTCGTTGGTCCACACCAAACCCATGGCGTGGGTTTCGATTTTGTTCGAAGACTCTTACAAGACCCGACTCAGTTAAAAATTTTAGGCGACGGCTCGCAAAGTAAATCTTACATTCATGTCTTCAATGTCGTTGATGCTGTTCTCTCGGCCCATAAACACCAACCTTCTACCCCGTTTCAAGCATACAACGTCGCTACGGGAGACTACATCACTGTCAAAGATATTGCTGACCTGGCAATCGAATGTGTCGGCCTATCTGGCAAAATTGTCAAACTGGAATACACAGGTGGCGACAGAGGCTGGAAAGGTGATGTGCCGATTGTGAGACTCAATACCGACAAAATCAAAGGAATCGGGTGGGCCTGCACTCGAAGCACCCGACAGGCATTAAAAGAATCGATATTATCGATGATCATCGACGCTAAAGAAGGCAGGATCTAAATTGAATTCAAACAGTTCAATCGCCCTCACTAACCAATGGAATGACTTCTTACTGAGAAAATTCGACACTTATGCGCTCACAAAGTACGACATTTTGCTCAGAGCTTTGGGTGATGTCACTGGTTACACAACTCTCGTCGCGGGCTCTGGGAGCGGCGAATTTGCGGTCATGCTGGCAAAAGCGGGAGCGAAGGTTCTCGCCATTGATATCGATAAACCATCAATTGATTTGACTCGACAAACCGCACAAGATGCGGGGGTTTCAATCGAAACTGAAGTTGCAACCATTGAAAGCCAAGGGTCTTCAATGTTATTCGACTTAGTTGCTGCCACCGATGTTTTAGAACACATCGAAGACGATCAATTTGCGGCCTCGAAACTGGTGTCACTCTTAAAACCAGGCGGAAAAATTGCGATCACAGTGCCTGCCATGCCCTCGTTATTTGGGTATCACGATGAAATTCTCGGGCACTTCAGGCGCTACAAACCGGCCCAATTTCGAAAACTGTTTTCTGAAAAAATCTCGATTGAGACTTTTCGCTATTATGGATTTACCCTGATTGCACCCGCACTTCTCATTAGCAAGTGGTTGCGCCGGCCATACCCGGTAAGCGCCGTTAGCGACTCCAGTGAAAAAACAAAACTTTTTGCCAAAGTGGTGCGGGCAGTGCTTTCAATAGAAAAAGTGATTTCACCGCCAGTCGGCATTAGCCTAATCATGGTCGGTTCGTTAACGCGTAACCTAGTAAGTAAAGAGGCGAGTCACCTATGATCATTTCAAGAAGCCCTTTAAGAATTTCTCTCGGTGGCGGGGGTACTGATTTGCCGTCTTATTACCTCGAACATGGCGGTTTTCTTGTCGCTGGAGCAATCGACAAATACGTCTACGTAACCATGCACAATACTTTTCTAAAAGAGATGCTCATTCGCTACTCTGATATTGAGCGACCAAACGTACCCGAAGCTATTCGCCATCCGATTATCAGAGAAGCCCTAAAGCTTCACGAAGTTCGAAACTCAAATATTGAAATCACAACTTTAGCAGACATAGGTGCTGGTACAGGCCTTGGCTCTTCAGGCAGTTTTACGACCGCGTTGATCAAAGCCATTTATAAGTACAAAATGGGTTTTATTTCACCAAAAGACCTTGCAGAAGAAGCCTGCCATATTGAACTCAATATCTTGAAAGAACCCATCGGAAAACAAGATCAGTATATCGCTGCGGTGGGTGGCCTAACGGTATTTGAGTTTACGAAAGACAACAAGGTCACAGCGCGCCCCCTTCGACTGTCAGATGAAACCTACAATAACCTCACTGATAATCTCTTGCTTTTTTCAACAGGGACCACGCGGTCTGCCTCAGCTATTTTGAAAGAGCAAAACGACAAAACTAAAGAAAAGAATCAGTCGATGATTGACAACTTACACTTCATCAAAGAGCTCGGTTACAAAAGCTGCGAGGCATTAGAATCCGGCAACCTCGCTCGCTTTGGTTCGCTGATGAATGAACATTGGATTTACAAGAAACAACGCTCATCAGGTATGACAACCCCTGATATCGATCGGTGGTATGATGTGGCTCTCAAAAACGGCGCCACTGGTGGCAAACTCATCGGGGCAGGCGGTGGCGGATTTCTCATGTTCTACACTGAAAACCCGACTGCATTGAGAAAAGCCCTCAAACAAGAAGGCGTCAACGAGCTGAGATTTGGATTTGACTTTGAAGGCACCAAACTGCTTGGATAGGAAACCGTAGTGATTCACCTAAATCAGCAAAATTATGCTTACTTCGAAGAAATCAACGAAGGCATCATTCGGCAGTTCAAGAACTTACCCAAGGGGTTGACCACCTTAGATGTCGGGTGTGGATACGGGGCGCTGGGCGAACAAATTCAAAACCTTGGCTTTACCGTTTGGGGCATTGAACGAAGTCGTGTGGCAATGGAGAAATGTAAAGGCCGCATTGCCCATTCAATCGAGGCTGACATTTTGAGCGAAGCCGAGGTAAGCCACGCCATCGCTGATCAAAGATTTGATGTGATCATTTTTTCTGACGTGCTTGAGCACCTTTACGATCCCTTCTCGATCCTTAAGAATTATTCAAAATACCTAAAACCAGGTGGTCGCTTGCTCATCTCATTACCCAATGCTCTCAATTGGGAGATGAGAATTCGATTATTTTTTGGATCGTTTGAATATCAAGACACCGGGGCCCTAGATCGAACTCACCTGAGATTCTTCACTTTTCGAACGGCAAGGCGCCTAGTCGAGGCCGCCGGTTTTAAAGTAAATCGAATTGACTGCACTCCTTATCTCATTAGGGCGATCTTGCCGATTATTAAGAAAACTGTCTTCAAAAATGACGGTGGCGCTCGGGCGATCATCGACTCACCTTCGTACCGATTCTATGCCAAGTTTATCTACCCGATTGAGCGCCTAATTGCTTCAATCTGGAAACCTTTACTTGGCGAAAGAATTATCATCAACGCAACCCGAATTGAAAATTAAAGGCACCCATAGATTATGGAAAAACAAACAGACTCGAACTCACCGATTTTGACCGTGGCAATGATCACAATGAATGAAGAAAAGGCAGTCGAAAAAGTCATTAGAGACATCAAACAGTTTTCGCCGAGTGCCGAAATCTTGTTGATTGACTCAAGTAAAGATAAAACGGCTGAACTTGCAACCGCTCTAGGCGCTCGCGTGATCAAACAATTTCCGCCAAAAGGATATGGGCCAGCCATGGACCTCGCACTTCGATCAGCCGCCGGTAAAGTGGTAGTCACACTAGATTGCGATGACACTTACCCGGCCGAGAAAATACCGCTTTTGGCCCAGGAGGTGATTGAAAATGGTTTCGACATTGTAGATGCCTCAAGACTTCAAAATAAGCCCGACGCCATGCCTTGGATCAATTACCTAGCAAATTGGGGATTTGCCCTATTAGCGTCGATGCTTTTCTTTCGACGAATCACCGATTTACATAGCGGCATGCGGGCGTACAGAAAATCGATGATCGATTCACTAGTTTATCAGGCAAAGGGTGCCGCACTACCCGTCGAGCTTTTATTGAGGCCAATAAAAAATGGCTACCGCTTAAAAGTAATTTATATTGAGTACCGTGAACGTATCGGAACTAGCACCATGCAGCCACTTCAAAGCGCCTGGTGGACCTTAAAACGTATTTTGAGCGCACGATTCAACTAGACAGAGATTAGACGGAGTAAATATGACCATTGGAATTTTAGGCGGCGGAATTACCGGAATCACCATTCAACGTTTCTTAAATCAAGAAAGTGAAATCCTTGAAGCGTCGAGTAAACCCGGCGGGCTCTGCCGAACCTACTGGAAAGATGGTTTCGGTTACGACATCGGCGGCCACATACTTTTTTCAAAACATGAGGCGATCAACACCCTGGTCGACAAACTTCTCGAAGGTAACTTGAACTCATGTAAGCGAGCCAATAAAATTTTCTATAATGGGCACTTCGTCAAATACCCGTTCGAAAATGATCTCGCAGCCCTGGGCAAAGAAGAAGCCTTCGAATGCCTGATTCATTACATTCGAAACACCTACCCAAAACCGAACAATTTGAAGGAATGGGCCTACTACACTTTTGGCAAAGGAATTGCTGAAAAGTACCTAATTCCTTACAACGAAAAAATCTGGAATATCCCCGCTGATCAACTAAGTCTTGAGTGGGTAGATCGCATTCCAAAGCCCCCCATGGAAGATGTCGTCAAGTCGGCTTTAGGAATTGAAACTGAAGGTTACCTACACCAACTCTATTTTCGCTATCCTACCGAAGGCGGCGCAGAGGGTCTGATTCATGCGCTGATGAAAGAGAAATCGAACATCACTTCGAATTTTAAAATTAGTTCTATCAGAAAAAAATCAGATGGCTGGGAAGTTTCTGACGGCTCGAAGACAAAAACTTACGAAAAGCTGGTTCTGACGTTTCCGATGCACGAGGCCATCAAATGCTTTGAAAATGTGCCCGCCGAGGTCTTATCTGCCATTGATGGATTTCGTTACAACTCAATGCGAATTGTATTTCTGGCGGTAAATGATGAATCATTGATGAACCATAGTGCCGTTTACATTCCAGACCCCGAGGTCATCACACACCGCGTTTGTTACATGGGGTATTTCAGTAAGAAACTCGTTCGACCAGGAACCTCATCGCTGATTGCTGAGATCACCACCAATCCTGGCGATGGTGTCTTTGAAATGACTGATTCTGAATGCATCGAAAAAACGATCGCTGACCTAAACCGCATCGGCTTAATTGATAAAGAGAAAATCATCACGACTGACCTGCAGCGAGTAAAATACGGGTATCCGGTTTATGACCTGAGCTATTCAAAGAACGTCAAAATCATGCGAGATTGGTTTAAATCGATAGGAGTCACCCTTTGTGGCCGATTCGCTGAGTTCGAATACATCAACAGCGATGAGTGCATGAAAAGAGCCCTATCTGTCGCACAAGAACTCAATACCCGCTGATGACTCGATTTTCTAGTCTTGCGCTGTCGCTTAGCGAAGGGTCAATTCTCACTATTCGAGAAGAGCTAACTTCTAGCGTAAATCTTTTCTACCGCTTTTAAGGTCTCAATCCCAGATTGAAGCCCACAATTCGGTTCTCTTCCTGCGCGAATGTCTTGTTCAAAGACTTCCATCTCTTTTTTCCAAGACTCGTCGCCGCGGGGAAATTCCCAAATCGTAGTTTCAGGTGGGCCCATTTCTGGCAGCATTCGATAATAATACAGGCGTTCTATGCCGTAGCTACCTCCTAATCCTTCAATATGCAGCTTGGCGTCTCGGCCATAAATCTCAAACGAAAATAGGTTTTTCCATTCAGTGCAACTGACCTGTAGCCACGCGGTTTGATTTTTAGGGGTACGCAAACTCATGAAAGCGTTGTCATCAACCGCCATATCCCAAAATGAGGTCGCCACGTGACCATCAATTTTGTCAAACTTACCAAGAAATGACCCAGCCAAATCGATCAAATGAACACCTTGATCCATGAGCTCGCCCCCCCCAGACAACTTCTTATCAGCCCGCCACTCTTTATTGTACCCAAGCCTTCCGCCATGACCATAACGGGCCCTAATAAACATAATGGGTCCAATCGACCCTGCTGCCACTATTTCATGGGCTTTTAGAAAAGCTGGATGATAACGGTGATTATATCCGATGCGCACCTGTCGATTAACGACCCGTGACAACTTCAATAATTCTTCTAACTCGGAAGATGAAATCGCACCCGGTTTTTCAATTAAAACATGTTTTTTTGCCTCGAGTGCTTGCTTAGCGAGGGGGGCAAGGTCTTTATTCAGTGTCGCAATGATCACTATGTCGACGTTAGAATCGTTAACAGCCTCAAGAGAATTACCAACCACACGCCCGCCATGCGAAAGCCCTGCAAGATCACGTGCTCGGGCCTCGTCAATGTCGCAAAGAACGCTAACACTTCCACTAGGTAGGGCTTGCAAGCGCTTTTTACCAATCAATCCACAGCCAATTATCGCGTATTTTAACGGTTTTTCTAGCATCACTCTGTGATAACCAAACCGCCCGAGAACTTCAACCCAGATTCCGTGATTCGTTGCCCCCTGTTCGTCGACGAACATTTCGCTCGAACTTTGGTCGACAGGGTTCAAGTATTGACATTGAGTACCTACCTCGATAATTCAGAACTATGGAAAGAGTTTTTGTAACTGGAGCAGCAGGTTTTATCGGCAGTAACCTGGTAGATCGTTTGCTTGAGCTAGGTAAAACGGTTGTAGGCTGGGACGACTTTTCAACAGGGCAGAAGCTTTTTCTAGAAAACGCTACAAAAAACCCTAACTTTAAGCTGATAGAAGGCGACAATTTGGATCTACCAGCTTTAACAAAAGCTATGCGTGGTTGTGACTTCGTATTTCACTTTGCGGCAAATGCTGATGTACGCTTTGGCATCATTCATCCTCACAAAGACCTACAACAAAACACAATAGCAACATTTAATGTTTTAGAAGCCATGCGGCTAAATAATGTCAAGCAGATTGGTTTCTCATCGACTGGCTCCATTTATGGCGAGGCAAAGACTATCCCAACTCCAGAAAATGCTGAGTGCCCTATTCAGACGTCTCTTTATGGTGCCTCAAAACTTGCCTGTGAGGGATTAATCGAGGCATACTGTGAAGGATTTGAATTCGAAGGGTACATTTTTCGATTCGTTTCGATTCTGGGGCCGAGATATTCACATGGTCATATCTTCGACTTTTACAAGCAACTCTTAGATCATCCTGAACACCTAAAAATCCTAGGTGATGGAACGCAAAGAAAGTCATACCTTCATATTTACGACTGTTTGAACGCCGTACTGACAGCGATAGAAAAAAGAACTGCGTTACAAGAAAGACATCGCGTGTCTATTTTTAACTTGGGCACAAAAGAATATTTACAGGTATCTGACTCTGTCAAATTAATCTGCCAAACTCTAAACCTCAAGCCCGAGCTCGAATACACTGGTGGAAAAAAAGGCTGGATTGGCGATAATCCCTTCATCTTTTTGGACACCGCAAGAATCGAAGGCATCGGGGCGGCAGCAAAAAGAACAATTAGAGACAGTATTGTAGACACGATAAACTGGATTCAAAAAAATCACTGGATTCTAGAAAGAAACAACTGATCCAACAAGTTCGCTCATGGCACAGTTCGCCTAAGGGTGTATTGCTCTGATTGTATTACCTTCGACCTGGATTCGACTGAAACCCATTCAGACCAAGGGTCCCATTGGGCGGCGATAATCTTACCAGTCAATCCGTCAGAGTCGGCGGATAGTAAGAAATTGATAAGTCCGCTAACTTTTTCCAAAGACCCACCACCACTTTGTTTTACCTTAGTTGCCTGTTCGAATTCTTTTTTTCCCACAACCTTAGACCCAAGTCTTAGCACTTCGTCGGTCAGTCTAGTTGATATCGCACCTGGCGCAATGGCGTTGATGTCAATAGGCAACTCTCGCCACTCGTCAGCAAGGATTTCAACTAAACGGATCACGCCAGTTTTCGCTACACTGTATGCTGAAAAATTAGGTCTAGACCCAGTACCTCCGCCACCAGAAAAGCAGATGACTTTTCTCCTCCCAGTACCTGGACTAGCCATCATCGTCTCGAAAAATGCACGAATACAGAAATAGGGTCCTGATAAATTAACCTCGACCGTTTTATTCCAATCAATCGGATCTAAAGTCATTGCAGGCCCTATGGCACCCTGTACTCCTGCGCATAAAATCAAACTATCTAAATGGCCCCACTCAGTCTTAACTTCGTTGTTTACCTTTTCAAGACTAGCAAAATCCGAAACATCGCAGGCACTACTAAAGTTTACTTTCAAATCTGATTCAGGATTTCTGGCTACTCCCCAAACTTCATGCCCCTGTAAAAGAAGTTTTTTTGTCAAATCATAACCAATACCTTGTGTAAATCCCGTCACCAATACTTTCATTTTTGGTCACCATCAAAACCAAACGCCTGATCCAAAACAAATTGGGGGCGCTGTTTCACTTCGTCATAAATGCGCCCAATATACTCGCCAAGAATTCCAACACTAATGAGTTGCACACCGCCCAAAAATAGCACCAAAATTACAATCGTTGGATTTCCAACAGGAAAATCAGCACCCCCAATTTTGAATAAGAAATAAACAAATCCCAAGAGAAATGCGAAACCTGCCGTAACAAACCCAAGTATCGAACTCAAAGTCAAAAGGTAATTTGAAAAACAAACTAGACCATTCAATCCAATTCTTACAGAGCCAAAAAAGCGATTATAATTTCCTTTTCCTGCAAATCTCGCGGCCCTCTCGTACTGAATAGCACCTTGCTTGAATCCCACTACGGCAACCATGCCACGTAAGAAACCATGCGATTCCTTTAATCGATTAACCTCATCGACGGCCCGCCTACTCATCAACCTGAAGTCACCGGTATTAGGCGGAATCTCTACTTCGGCAATTCGACTGATTACTTTATAGCCAGCCCAAGCAACAAATCGCTTGATTAGCGTCTCACCTTCTCTATGTGATCGCTGAGCGTAAACGACGTCATATCCCGTTTTATATTTTTGGACCATTTCGGCAATCAACTCAGGTGGATCTTGAAGATCTACGTCGATAACTACAACCGCGTCACCTGAGGCATATTTCATTCCAGCTTTGGTGGCCATTGGTTGACCAAAACGCCTTGAAAACTGTAGAAGCTTAATTCGAGAGTTTTTCTCCCTAAAAGCCAAAATCAACTCAGCAGTTCGATCAGGTGACGGATCTAATGAAAAAATTATCTCGTACTCTTGAGTGATTTTTTCCAAAATTGGAACCATCCTGGAAAGAAACGGCTCAATATTATTTTCTTCTTTATAGACTGGCACCACTACCGATAGTTTCAATCGAATTTTCTCCTCTTATGATAAAAACCGCACAAATAAACTTAAGAAATACAAAAAACCTACCCAATACACACTCAGTCGATTCAATAGCCTGACTCTAACCAAAAGCAAAAACACCGAACCGATAACACCACTCAAAAACACCTGTGAAAAAACAAACGGTGCCAGATGCTCTGAGTGATTGGTTGCCTTAGGATAACGAAAAAACTCAGGAGTGCCATCTGTTGGCAACAACGGAAGACTCGCGGGTCTCAAACGCTTCGATTGAAACTGCATTAGCAACTTAGGATCAGCATGGATCGCCTGACCAATCTCAGACAAATGAAAAGCGGGCGTCTTACCAATCGTATCTGAAAACATCAAGACAACGCCACCAATCATCATGACGACAAAAGACCTGCGCCAAACACTTTTATTGATCAAATTTTTTACACTAAAAATATAAAAGCTAGAAAAAACTAATAGAAGGGGTATCGCCCTACGCGGATTATTTTCCCAGTCAAACGCCGCAGTTGATAACTGCTCACCCAAATATACCACCATTAACAAAAGCATGAGCTGCGCTATTGGATCTTTCACTCGCTGACACAACTGATCTTTTTGATAAAAAGCCAGAATCAAAACGAATAAAGAAAGCGGCCAAGCAAAATATGATAAGACTTGCTTAAACGCGATAATCGAACCGACATGCCCAGCCATAAATGGTAGAAAAAAATTCGGGCCAGGGTTCTTGACTATCTCGAGCCACGACTTGAAGATAACGCCCATGAAACTATCATAATTAATCGTGGTTACCCCACCACCGCTGATATAAAATGTAAATTTTTTCCAAATCATAACGGGCAAAAAAGCGACCATGAAAAAAGTGAAATAGTCCTGCTTTTTCTCAAACCGTCTGAAGATGAACAGAAAAAATAAAAATGCACCCAAAAATACGTAGGGGTCATAATTTAAGGTAAAAACAGCGACAATTGCACCATTAATTAACGGATTTACGCGGTCCTTATCGTCTAGAGATAAGGCGATCAGAATCAAAGTAAAATTAATCAACGCACCTACGATATATTGCCCTGGTTGAGCGACATAGTGAGAAAAAAAGGGCAAACTCAAAAAAGTGATTCCTACAATCTTCTTCGAAAAAGAGCTCAATGAAATATTTTGGCGTTCTAAAAACGTGTTCCCAATACTAATAAACAACAAGATAGACAGCAAATTTAAGATCCAATTTCCTAACATGTAGCTTCGAAATAGGCCCACCCCAACCGAAGCCAAGAAAGAATGTAAAGGCAAATTGGTATTTGGAGAGCCGACAAAAATCGGAGGAGACGGCTCATAAAAATATTGGGTCAGCGGAACAATGTTTAGCATATCGGGATTAACGCTAAAACCCTCGATCCTCGGAACTTTACCGTCAAAGAGTGACCACCCGTAAGTATAAGGCGAACCTGCACCCAAATGGGTAAAAAATAGAAGCAGCAAAAACGCGGTCAGAGTAAGGAAAACGCCGCAATTTCTAAAGCCGAAAACTTTTGTAGGCATTCTATTTTTCCTTATGGGCTACACTCGCCCAAAATTTCACTTTTCTAAGTACACCCTAAGTACACCTAAGTACCGAGAAGCAGAGCAATCTAAGGTAGTCACTAGTGGGTCTATTTGTAAAACCAAGGGGCGCACCTTTGCAATGAAAATGTTGTCCGCGCATGGTTCGTCAGTGGGGTATGTTCAAGACTATTCAGGCCCTGATTCGGCAACTCAGCATTTAGTACCGGCTAGTTGTAAAAGTAAATTATCAGGTCGATTCGACTCTTCGAAATAATTTCCAACCTGCCTCATCGAACGCTGGTCGATAATGCCTTAGTATATAGTCATTCACGATCGGAAGCCGTTCGCTGTTTTGTATTCCATCAACAGACTGAGTACCTGTTGGCGAAGAGTATATCAAAAGAGATGGCTTAGCTCCCTCTAACTCAGAAATCATCTGTTTCTGAGCCGTCTTTGTCGAACCCGTAGCTGCCGCGATGAATCGAGTGCACGATTGTTTTCTAAGAAGAAAGTAAACTGCATTGTCATTCGAAAAAGAGAACAGACACCTCTCATCCCTAAAATGTGATTTAAGAGTCGCAATCCATTCTTTTTGTTGCACTCCTAAAAACGTTTCATCGGACAATTTTACCAATTCGGAAAAATAACGTAGAGCGCCCGGAACAGCAGAAACCCTCCCCGCCTCGGCATAAAGAGAACTCGCAGATATCCACAGTAAGGGTAAAACCAAAACCGAATTAGACACTTTTCGAAACATCTGAGGCAAAAACTCAAGCCCCCCCCAAAATAGAAATCCGGAACCTAAAAAAATAAAAGTAGATACATACCGCAAGTGACCTTCATCCGATCGCCCGAGAGCACTTCTAAAATAAACAAATCCCGCTATCGCCATTACCAGATGAACCGTCCCAATTTGCAGTTCTTGCATTCGACGGTACCGCGGCAACATAGCCGCAAACATAAGCAAATTAACCATCACAAGAATCAAAGGCACTGAGTGTCTAAAATTGCCCAAGGCCGGAAATGGATAGACATAGCTGTCCATATAGTCCTTCCACCTAACCCAATAGATTGTAGTTGCGGAAAAAGCTGAAATCTCTTCTGTCCCATAGATAGCCCAAATAGCCCCCCAGCCAAGCAACATCCCAATAATACAAGCGAAAAATCGATTCCTAACAAATGTAGGTTGTACCTGATTCAGCAATAGTGGCGCCGCCAAAACAGAGAGCAAAATTAAAAGATAATACCCGCCCCTATCAATCGAATAGAAGAAAGCGAAGGGCGACAAAATGCCGACCAGCATCCAAAGAAACGATTTTTTTAAAGTCAGTCCGAGGAGTATTAGGGCAATACCAACCAGCACCGGAAAATCTCGCCTATCCAAGTACTGCCACTGATCGCTAAAATGGTAGACAAGCAATAGAACCGAAATCAACCCGGCGGCGCTCCAGCCGCCAAATCGGTCGCGCGCCCAAATTCCAAAAGCTAAGATCATAAACACTAAACCCAAGGGAATTAAAGATCCAAGTAAATGCCGAAAACCAAAAAACGCGCCAATAGTCTTTTGACCAAATAGGCCCCAACCCCAACTTGCAGTCAACGGGTCATGAATCGCTCCATGAACTAAGAGCGATCCTGCCCATAACTTTCCCGTTAAAAAATAGTTCATTGCAGGGGCAAGTGATTCCCCATCGTGATAAAAATCTAGAGTCCCCCAAGGCATATTTGTAGAATAGAATGAAAAGAACTGAGATAAACCCCAACCTAATATCGCCACGACAGCCAAACGAAAGATTACCTCGCCTCCAAAAGGGGCTGTAGGAAACGGCCGAACATTAGCCGTCACTACAATCACCTTCGAAATGGTGAAATGTAACACCAAATAGACAACAGCAGGCAATCCAACAAACACGAGATACCTCAACAAATTAGTAGCTGGATTAAATTTTACCGCCGGCAATGGCCCAACAATTCCTTCGGGATTCGAAAATTTGAGAGAAATATGTGGAAACAATCTCATCGCCAAATAGATGCATAGAAAAGTCCCGACTAAAACAACAATTTGCGGCATCATTGGTCTTAAAGAAAATTTTTTATAATGTTTCATTTTCTGAGATCCTTTCAAATATTACAGAAAATCCATTCAAGCCAAATTCCAATTTTGGAGATTCACTCACGCCAAGATCTAATCTCAAATATCATGCCCAATTAGCTAAAGTCGAGGCTTCCTAGCCAAAACCGTAAAGGCCATGGGATCATTTCCGAACTCCAACTTAACACAAATTCGACCAATCACCGCAACTAGGAGCCAAACTGGACTTAATAGGAAAATTAATAATATTCCAAGACATCTTTTTCCGGCCATATAGGGTGAAAAAATACTTACTAAAACTTTATGGGCAATCACAACAATTGGATTGCCTCTTTGTGCTATTGAAATTTCCACAAAGTTAGATTCTGAGAGCAATTTGAACAGGGCCGACGGCGTATACCTATAGTAATCATTTGGTATGAAATGCCAGCGATAGGAAAAAGGAACAGTAAGACAAAGCCAACCACCCGGCACGAGAACGGAATAGGCATTATCAATAAAACCTCGCGGCTCATATACATGCTCAAAAACTTCACTTGCCAACACGAAATCGAAATTATTAGCTGACACTGGCCAGGCCTCATCATCCCCAAAAAAAATAGTATCAGGTTGAGCATACCCAAACTCTGACTCTGCACTTTTTCTATCGATACCAGTGTAGCTGCAATTTATAAACCAATGACGATATGGCTGATCACCACAGCCAACGTCCAGCACTTTACCACGTACTTGCTTTATGATTTCAGAAAGATCCGATTCGAGACAGTATAGGTATAAATCCAAAAAATATCGAATCCCTGCCAACCATCTTTGAACCACAGACCACTTCCCAGTGCTCCCTGGGGCACCTCTAAATGGCGGCCGAATAGTCGAGAAGTTGTCAGAATTTGCCAAATTGCATCGATTTTTGAGTTTCATAATATTCTCAATCACACCAAATTTTGCTTACAATTTTCTTTTAGAAAAACACACTGGCACAATTGAGAAACTAGAACAACTTACAAATAATATACTAGGCTACCTCAACAGATTGTTCGATATGTCTTCTGCCAAACCCCAAAATACTCGAACCCATTTTGATCACCATCAGTCTCATACAATGGCTTTGCTTGAATCTTTAGCCTTTTTAAAGTCTCAACCAAAAAATTTTCAAATGTGTCTGAATTCCAAACGTGAGCGTGCTCTCTTCTTGCCTTCACTTTTTCAACATACTCTTGAACGATTTCTTTTGGCTGATTGAAATGTTCTGGGTGTACGGCCTTCAAAAAGTCAAGATAGTGCTCATCGGTAACAGATGTTACCCCTTGTTGAAACTCGCTAAACAAATGATCAAACGAAGTCAGCTCACGGTCTCTGTCAAAGCAAAACCGCTTATCAGGCGCTGAAATAACGGCAATTCCACCTTCTTTCAACACCCGAAACAGCTCGCCTACAACCTTCATCGGATTAGCTACATGCTCAATAACATGATTGAGAATAACAAAATCAAGCGAACCAGTCTTAAAAGGTGCCAAACCTTCGGTATCTAAATTAACCACTTGGCTCACCTCAACCAGCGTTGAGGGGTCTAGTTCTGCAAAAAGTTTTGCCCCTTCTTCTTTAGTCATGGCGTCGACATACGATACCCGACATCGCGATGGCACCAAAGCCGGCTGATGAAGCGCACCGATCTCGATGCCGTTTCCAGATAAGTACTCGTACCCAGGCTTTCGACTCTCAGGCCACGCTAATTTTGGCTGCAAATCACTTCGATTTCGGCGAAAACGGCCGTAAAAACGTCCCAACGACTGTCTGACGTAATCTAACATAACTTCACAAATTCAACTTTCATTCTCTTAATTCTTGAGCTTAAAACTAAAGCTGAAAACCAGCCTTTTGCGCGTCGTTAAAAAACATTTTCACTGTGTCGAGTGAAAATTCTTCAAGAGTTTTCTGGCTCAACTTCAACTTTCCAATCAAATCATCAGTTGCTGTGATGATTTGACACCCACACGCATCGGCTTGGTAAATATTAAGCACTTCACGAGGACTCGCCCACAAAATTTTCGACTTTGCCAACCCCTTAAAATCAGCTACCGCCTTTTTCATAATTGGCATCGGATCAATACCAGTATCGGCAATTCGCCCCGCAAAAATCGAAACAATCACGTCGTCTTGATCTTTAACGCACTCTCTAAGGCCGGCAAGCTGTTGCTCAGTGAAGATAGCGGTCACATTTAATTTAATCTTTTTATCGAGCAGCCTGCGAATGAGCGGAAAAGCACTTTGGCCCTTCGTGTTAGTGATCGGAATTTTAACATTCACATTTTCGCCCCAAGAGGCAATCGTTTGAGCCTGGCGCTCCATTTCTGAAAAATCATCAGAAAAAACTTCAAATGAAATCGGCAAATCACGAATTTCTGTCAATACAGACTTAGCAAAGGCAGCATAATCACGAATCCCAGCCTTAGCCATCAAGGTAGGATTAGTGGTAAACCCCTTCACGAACCCTTCTTTATTTCGCTTAATCATGTCGTCACGATTTGCACCGTCAGCAAAAACTGCAATTTTCATAAAAGTCCTCTCTTTTTTTATGTTGTAACTTTTGAAACCGGCAACGTCAAGATTGGAAGCCTCCAGAATCAAACAAAGTGAACAACGCCACCGATTTTTTGAATTGACATCTCACCCCAAGCACAAACTATAACCGACATTACCCTCAAAAGTAGATAGGACAACTTTAATGAAGCTACTCATCACAGGCGGTGCGGGATTTGTTGGGTCAAATTTGGCCAAACTTTTCAATGAACACGTTCCAGGGGCATCAATCACAGTCTTTGATAACTTAAAAAGGCGTGGTTCTGAGCTCAATCTGCCTGAATTTAAGAGGCGCGGCATTCTGTTTCAGCACGGAGATGTGCGAAGCCCGAGCGACCTCAATGACCTTGGCGGTAAATTTGACTTACTCATCGATGCTTCGGCCGAACCCAGCGTACTCAGTGGCCTGACGGGTTCACCCGATTACCTGCTGCAGACCAACTTGATGGGCACGCTCAATTGCCTTGAATATGCAAGGTCGCGAGTCGGGGCAATTCTTTTTCTCTCGACTTCACGAGTCTACTCATTAGCGCCCCTGCAAAGCATCAAACTTCGCGAAACACCAAGCCGTTTTGAAATCGATCAGCAGCAAACTCTACCGGGGGTTTGCGAAAATGGCATATCAGAGATTTTTCCCGTGAATCTGCCTCGTTCTCTTTATGGTGCCTCAAAACTGGCCTCTGAATATTTTGCACAAGAATACTCAAACACCTACCGATTACCGATTTTGATTAATCGGTGCGGTGTCATCGCTGGTCCGGGCCAATTCGGAAAAGTTGACCAAGGGGTATTCACTCTATGGGTTATGAACCATGTTTTGGGCAAACCGCTTAAATACACAGGTTTTGGGGGCACTGGCAAACAAGTTCGCGACCTCATTCACCCAAGTGACCTTTTTCAATTGATACTCAAACAATTCAACAGTGTTTCTCATTGGAATGGCGAATCTTACAACGTGGGCGGTGGTCGAACGATTTCAGTTTCGATGCAAGAACTTACCGGTCTTTGTCAGCAAGCCACGGGTCGCGAGGTAACCATCACCAGTGACTTAACCACATCGCCGGTCGACATTCCTCTGTACTTAACAGACTACTCAAAAGCGGCAAAACAATTCAACTGGACCCCTAAAATTGAAACCAAGACTTTAATCTCCGAAATTGCTGGCTGGGTTACCCAAAATCAAGAGCAACTCTTATTGGCATTATGAGGTTTTTGTATTAAACCTTCAAACAGCAATGGCAACGCGAAAGGACTGAAATCATGGCAATAGCAATCGTAACCGGGTCATCGGGACTCATTGGCAGCGAAACCGTAAAATTCTTAGCAAACCAAGGATTTGAAGTAGTCGGTATCGACAACAACATGCGAGCCTATTTTTTTGGCCAAGACGGCTCGACCGATTGGAATGCCGAGCAACTACAGAAGCAGCTTCGCAACTATAATCACGTTAAACTCGACATCAGAGACAAAGATAAATTATTTGAGCTTTTTCAAAAATACGGTACCGCAACAAAAATCGTGGTACATTGTGCGGCCCAACCGTCACACGACTGGGCCGCCCGCGAACCCATTACCGATTTTTCTGTCAATGCCTTAGCCACACTTTACATGCTAGAGGCCACCAAAACCTACTGCCCTGATGCTACTTTTATTTTCACATCGACTAACAAAGTTTACGGCGATTTGCCTAACTCACTACCACTATTAGAAAGAAACACCCGATGGGAAATCGAGCCAAGCCACCGTTGGGCCAAAAATGGTATCGACGAAACCATGTCTATCGATCAATCGAAACATTCTGTCTTCGGCGCCAGTAAAGTAGCCGCAGACGTGATGTGCCAAGAGTATGGGCGCTATTTTGGCCTCAAGACAGGAATCTTTCGTGGTGGCTGTCTAACCGGTCCCGCACACAGCGGAGCAGAATTGCACGGGTTTCTGGCGTACTTAGTTAAATGTCAATTGACAGGCCGGCCCTACACTATTTTCGGCTACAAAGGTAAGCAAGTCCGAGACAACATTCACAGCAGTGATCTAGTGAGTGCATTTTGGCAGTTTCATCAGTCGCCCAGACCGGGCGAGGTCTACAATATGGGTGGGTCTAGACACAGCAATTGTTCAGTGATCGAGGCTGAATTAATGATCGCAGAGCGTTCGGGCCGCAAACTAGAATTTACGCTGTCTGACCAAGCTCGCCAGGGCGATCACATTTGGTGGATTTCTGACGTAGCGAAATTTCAGACGCATTATCCGCGATGGAAATATCAGTACGACATTAAAACAATCATCAGCGAAATTGTCGAAGCAACTGCAGAGCGAGAAAAGGTTAGACTATGAAACTCTCGATCGTCATCCCTGCTCATAACGAGGAAGGGTGCATCAGAGAAACTGTCTTAGCACTGCATGAAAAATTGTCAAAAGAGGCGATTTCTCATGAAATTCTCGTAATCAATGACAATTCAAAAGACCGCACTAAAGAGATTCTAACTGCCTTAATGAGCGAAGTCTCGAGCCTAAGGTGCATTGACAATGCACCCCCCAATGGGTTTGGGTTCGCTGTTCGGTGCGGTCTTGCAAATTTTTCAGGCGACGTTGTCGCCGTTTACATGGCAGATGCTTCAGACTCACCTGAAGACCTAGTAAAATTTTACCGAGAACTGGCCTCAACTGGGGCCGATTGTGTCTTTGGTTCGCGTTTTACCCGAAGCTCTCGAGTGATTGACTACCCACCGATGAAACTGATTATCAACCGACTTGCAAATCTATTTATTCAAATTCTTTTTGGGCTTCGTTATAACGACGTTACCAATGCGTTTAAGATGTATCGAAAAGAGGTGATCATCGGTTTGCAACCGATTTTGAGTCACCATTTTAACCTCACGGTTGAGCTTCCGCTCAAATCAATCATTCGTGGCTATTCTTACCGCGTATTGCCGAACGATTGGACAAATCGAAAATCTGGCGAGTCGAAATTGAAAATCAAAGAAATGGGTTCGAGGTACCTTTTCGTCGTACTCTACTGTTTGATGGAAAAATGGCTTTCTCGAAATGATTATCACCGAACGAGATCAGTTAAATCACACCCCATACCGAATTGAAGTGAACTTTCTGACATGACACTAACTAAACTAAGAAAAGCGTATAGGGTTTTGAAAAATGAGGGTTTGACTCAATTTAAGAAAAAGTTGGCGAATCGCAATAGGCATTCAAACTACGATCGTTGGATTGCCCAGGTTGAAAAAAAAACAGGCGCTACTGAAGACAAAAACAGAGTCCCACTTGAAGATCTAGCTTATCAGCCCATCATTTCTCTTTTGCTCCCGACTTTCAATACCCCTCTGCCATTTCTTGAAAAATGTGTTCAAGCCATTCTTGATCAGACCTACACAAACTGGCAGCTTTGTGTTGCCGACGACAAGTCTTCAAACCTCGAAGTTCAAAAAAAACTTCAAGCGCTATCGAGTCGGTACCCCAAACAAATCAAGGTCGTATTTCGCGAAGTAAATGGTCACATCGGCGCGGCCTCTCAATCGGCTCTTGAACTCGCGACGGGCGAGTACTGCGGCCTGCTTGATCACGACGACATACTAGCTTCGAATGCCCTTGAAGAAGTGGTGCGCGCACTCAATGAAAGCTCTAGACCTGATTTTATTTACTCAGACGAAGACTATATCAATGAGCATGAAGTTCGTACCTCACCCTTTTTTAAGCCCGACTTCGATTTTGAGCTACTTCGATTTCAAAATTACATCTGCCATTTTACCGTTATTCGAACGACAATCATTCGGCAGGTGGGCGGTTTTTCAATAGGAGTCGACGGAAGTCAAGATCACGATCTTTTTTTGAAGGTCTTAGAAATCATTCCCGAATCAAAAATAAAACACATCAAAAAGATACTCTACCATTGGCGCATTTGGGCAGGGTCAGTAGCTTCGGGATCTGAGGCAAAACCCTACACTTTTGTAGCTTCAAAAAAGGCTATTCGTCGACATTTGACACGATCTAAAATGACTGCAGAGCTTTGCCCAAAAATTGGAGCCTGGCATCCGATTGCCTATCCTGCCCAAGAAAGTGAAATTTTTCAGATTTTTTGGGACCTCCGTAGTTGCTCGGTAGCAGAAACCTGTTCAGTTATTGATCATTTTCTCAAAGGCCAAACCCATGAAAATTGGAGCATTGTCGCTGTCGTTTCAGAGGGGTTGACACAAAACTTTTCAACTCTAAGCTCGGTGAAACTCAAATTTATCGTTGACAACTCAAACGAACATTGGGGTTCACTTTTTATTAAATCAACACTTGCCAGCAGTGAAAACCCGGTTTGGATCTTGAGTGGCAATATTGAAATCAATGGCGATGAGAACTCAGCAAGTCTTTACAAAAAAACAGAAGAGAGCTCTGTGGCTGCAGTCAGTGCCGTCACAACCGACTCTAACAGCAAGTACCTTCAAGCTGGATATCTGATTTCTGAGTCAGGCTGGGTGGGCGCTAGATTTTTTGGCGATCACGTGAGCTCTCTCGGCTATTTTGGCCGTCTCGCAGGCATTCATACCGTTAGCGTAATTCACTGGAATGGGGCAGTCTTCAAATCTGGAGCGTTTCTCAGTGAAATACTAGCTGAAACGACGGCTCAATTTACTAAGTTTAATGATACCTTCCGGAATCGTCTTTTAGGCCAGAAAGCTATACTATCGACGATTTTCAATTTACTTTTATCACTGAACATTAGGCGGCGTAATTTGAAATTGCTGGTTAACCCTCGGGTACCTATTTGCTCTCGAACTTTCTCAGATTCCAGTTCTACCCTCTTAGAGCCCGCAATGTGGAATGAGCTTCGAAAAACTACTAATCTAGCCAAAGGCGGCATGGCTATTCACTGGCCAGAAACCTCGGTTTCGTTCCCTGATCCCTACTATCACCCAATGTTTTCTCAAGAACCCCATTTTTTTGATTTAAACCGAAATCTCGATTCAGGTTAAGGATCAGCTGATTTCAGTTCTGACTAACCTATCGCTCTACCTCGTTAATCGCGCCAAAAGGTTTCTAATGGGCTTTCTCAAAGCAGGCGTGATAGAATTTGACCAAGAATTTAACCGATCAACCAATTTATACCTCAGAGGTTTTGGTGGAATCATTCGCGCTAAGAAATGATCTGGAAACTGCACTAAAAGCCCGGCATTACAAAGGCTATGGAAATAAGACTTATCTCTAAAAAATAACCTTTCTTCTTCTATCGACTGACGATGCAATCGATTCAATTGCATATACTCTAACTCTTCAGCAGTAACCCCTCGTGTTAGCGACTCGTGATGAATGCCGATGAGATCGCCGAAATAAACATTGACGTACCCAGCCTCTATGGCCTTTAGATTCAAATCGACATCACCAAAGCCCACCGGCATCCATCTTTCTTCAAGTCTACCTAGCTCGTCAAACCGACTCCTCGACACCATCGCCGCGGCAAAAGTAACCCCAGTCTTCACGCACTGAAATTCAGGAAAGTGCTGCAGTCTATCGTTACCATGACCAATGGTCGGCAAACCGGGCCCGACGAATCTCGGTAGAAAGCCAATACCGCCGTGTTGGATATTTTGTTGACCCGGAAAATCAAGGCGTATGCCAGCAAAACCCACTTTTTCGTTCGCTTCGATCTCGCTCGCCAACGTTTCGATAACCTCAGGCGAAATCAAATCGACGTCATTGTTCAAGAAAAATAACAAATCATCAACGTCTGAGTATTTCGTCACCGCTTCATTATTCATTCGAGCAAAATGAAAATGCCGATCATAACTCATGTGTGCAAATTCGAACTGAACTGCATTGTTTCTTAACGAATCAACGTGAGCGGCAATGAGTTCTTTCGTTTTAATGTCACTGCCATTGTCAATCAAGACTACCCTTATTTGTCCGGCAAACTTCTGCCTCACTAAGTGGCTGAGACAAGAAAGAGTTAACGCCGGTTGATCTCGATAAGGAACGATTACGACAACTCTGCGTTTTGCTGTCCCACATTGCTCTCGCCGACCAACCTCTTTCGGTAAAACTGAATAAAATTGAGCGGCATGCCGAATCAGGAATTTGCCGTCGCCATAAAAAGCCGCTGCTTGTTTACGAATAAAAAGATCGAGTTCTTCGAGCTCTTTCTCAAACATCTGGGGCAAATCCTTAGAATAAGGTGAATTGATCAAGAATAGTGGAAGCGCTACAAATGCGCCCGAAGCAGTCAGTTTACCAAATACGCCAGAATTAAATTCCCAATTGACTGATTTTAAACTGTCTTCACTCAAGTTTAAAAGAAATTCACGTTTCCAACATGTGCCCCTGCCGAATGAAAAACCACGCAACAAATCAAACTGATTAGGCCGCGATTTCGAATAAAACTCAATTCCAGCCCCCAATTCACGCCGATCGATCACCTCGTGTGAGGTAAAACAAATCGCGTCAGCGTGATCGCACTGTGTACGAAAAAATACCCCAAGAGCTTGCGGATGCAAGACCTCGCCAGCTCGCAGTTTAATGACAAATTGAGCCCCACTCTGCGGCAGGCTATCTCGAATCTCTAACGTTTTAGAGAAACTCACTCGAGTGTCATCGTATGCAGCGGGCTCACCTTTGACGAACTGATCAGTCCCCAAAACAGTGCACAACCAATTTGAATAAGTCTGGGAGGATAGCGACTCAAGAGTTCTGCTCAGCCAGGTCGAATTACCCTCGAAGCCCAACTCAATAAAGACCTGAAACGACACATTGGCATTAACTTCAAGAAATTCAGTCAACTCCCACTGGCATTTTTTTAACAAACCGGTTGGGTCTTGTTGAATACCAGTCAAAAACCAAGGCTGAGTAGCCAAGGTTTTTTTCAAAGACTGAGATCCAATTACGGCGAGGTCTAATGGTGTCATTCTACTTTAATGCCTACTCTATTTTGTCAAAACTGCGCTTTCCCACTTGGTGATCTTAACTTTTAGTGCTGGATGCGAAACCAAAAGATGCCAAACGACGGCACACAAGCCTTCGGTGTGGGGGGTGATTCTATCGCTAAACATCGGCGGCACGACAACACAAGCATCTGACATTTTCTTCGTGTGGCCACCATCTTTGCCGGTGATTCCGAAAATTTTTGCATTTACCTGGCTGGCCGTCTCAATAGCTCGCACTAGATTAACCGAAATGTTTTTTTCGACATTACCTCCGCCAACTGAAAAAATCAGAAGCGAATCTTTACTATTGATTCGCGAACCTTTCAGCCATTCAGAGAAACAGCCATCCCACCCTTCGTCGTTGATTCGAGCCGTGAGCTCAGAGGCATTATCAGTTGGAGTGTAGGCTTCAAAGCCACAAATTTTTCTAAAATCGTTCACGGCATGACTCGCATGCCCTGCCGACCCACCAACACCCAAAATGAACAATCGACCACCGCCATCACGCGCAGCCGCAAGACCCGTCGCTAA
>CAITVN010000217.1 GCA_903895855.1 Oligoflexia bacterium
TCCCATTCGTCGATAGCGACCGGTTGGTTTTTAGCAATGCCGTTTTTTGTTCTTTTGATTTCTGGTGTACTGACCGTATTGAATTTGGGCATTCTAAAGCTGCTCTTAAAACAGATTTGGCAGTTTCTTTCGACCATCGAGAAATTGGATCCGCTAAATCCGGTATTATTAGGGCCGAATGGAGGGCAGGTTCATCCTGCAGTCAACCAAGTTTATGAGCAAGTGGGTCACCTAATTTCTAGAATTAATGATTTGGCCGAGGAGAGAGAAAAATCAAAAATAGTCGTTGCACTCGGAGAGGTGGCATCGCAGGTCGCTCATGATGTTCGCTCGCCCCTTTCTGCTTTAGAGATGATGCTGGGGCGCATAGCGCAATTACCAGAACAAGACCGTTTAATTATTAGAGGTGCCGTCAATCGTATTAAAGACATTGCTCAGAATTTGCTCGATCAAAATAAGCAAGCTAGAGCAAAAAAGGGGGTTACGGTGCCTGTAGCAATCACCGATTCGAAAGAGCCTCAGGGTACAGTTCTACTTTCGAGTTTAATTGAGCCCCTTGTTACTGAGAAGCGAATGCAGTTTCGTTCGATGATTGGGGTTCAGATTGAAGCAAACCTTGATGCCGGCTCATACGGTTTATTTGCTACCGTGCAGCCCATAGAGTTTAAGAGAGTCATTTCGAATTTAGTAAACAACGCCGTAGAAGTTTTGCCTGAAAATGGAATGGTGTCGATTTCAATGCGGAAATCTTCTAACGGTACAGATATCGTCGTAAGAGATACGGGTAAAGGGATACCTGCCGACACTCTCGCGAAGCTTGGCAATCGTGGTGAAACCCATGGCAAAGTTGGCGGCTCGGGGCTGGGACTCTATCACGCAAGAACATCTGTTGAGTCTTGGGGTGGGCAACTCAGGATTGAATCAAAAGTCGGTGTCGGCACTGCCGTTACAATTAGTTTACCCACTGCTCAACCTCCACCTTGGTTTGTTTCAATTCTTGAGCTTTCGGCTGGCTCTTCTGTCGTAGTCTTGGATGACGACACGAGTATTCACCAAATCTGGCAAGGGCGACTAGATTCGTTCGGCGTTGCGATGAATCAGATTTCTATTGTTCACTTATCGACTCCCGATCAATTACGTAATTGGGTAGGTGAACAGACAGGTGATTCGAAGCAAATTCTCTATTTAGTTGATTTTGAACTTCTAGGATTTAGAGAGAGTGGCCTTGATCTTATCAGTGAGTTGAACCTTGGTCATCAATCGGTATTGGTTACCAGTCGCTTCGAAGAACAGCACATTCGTGAGCGTTGTCAGAAGCTCAATGTCAAATTGATTCCAAAAGGTTTGGCCGGGTTTGTCCCGATTGGCTTGGTAAAACCTAGAGTAAAGCTAGATGCGATTCTCGTTGACGACGACTCGCTGGTGAAGATGACGTGGGAGATGGCAGCCCGTCTAAATGGCAAAACAATGGTTCATTCGTTCGATGCATTAGGCTTTTTCTCGAGGGCGTCAGAATTTGACTTATGTTCGCCGGTGTATATCGATTCGAGTCTGGGTAATGATGTTAGGGGTGAATTGGTAGCCAAAGAGATTTCAGATCTGGGTTTTGAGTCTGTATTTTTGGCCACCGGTCATGAGGCATCGCGGTTTCGACCAATGCCCTGGATTAAAGAAATCGTAGGTAAAGATCCGCCGTGGCTTGCGGTAGGGTAAGCTGTTTTTTTATTCGGGAGTATTCTCGCCGCCCCAGTGAGCTGTGTAGGTGATCTGTTCTTGAGTGCGCTCTTCGTCTGAACCAATTAGCTGCTCGAGTACTTGTGAAGCAAGTTTAGTCATGTGTGCTGCCGCTGCGAGACTTATTCGTGGGTCATCGCTATCCATGTGCTCTTCCAGTTTAGTTAGCCCCTTTACAACTAAGCGGCGAATCTCATCAGACGGAATTAGCAGAGCTTCTTTAACAAGGTGCTGCACTTCAGGAGAATGCTTTCTCCGGGTCAGAGTTCTCCTAGAGATTCCCAGTGCTTGAGCTAGTTGATCATCAGACTTTTTTGGGCCACTCAATAGCGAGGTGGCGATCCGGCGGTCTAACTCATCGGGGTTGGTGGCGCATTCTGGCTCGTTTTGACCCATATTTGCCTCGGTGTTATCGTTTAGCTTTCACGTCATATTTAAGCCAGGCTGCGTAGTCGTCCAACACATTGGCGATTAATAACCCAATCGAAAGATCCTGTTCTTTGGCCGCTGTAGCAAGGATAACGCGTGTAGTTTCTTTAACCCGGGCGGACACAGGAGCTCTCTTTTCGTCTTTAGGCATCTCGTTGGGGCGTCTAAACTTTGGTCGGTCCATGTAATTATTTTAAATACTCATTGCATTCATTGTCAATACATTAGGTATTGATTAAGTATACGCAATGCGTTATCGTATTTGTTGTGCAGCCTAATGGTGATTCTGAACCCTAGTTGGTGACGATACTGGATGCCGGGGTTGCAGAATTAGTGTTGTGGTCACCCGGATACTGGAAGATGCGCAGATGACTCGATCGTCGCCGTGAACCCAGGAAAGCGTCAATTGGTTAGCGAGCTGGGTAGTCTAACAATTTTTCGCTTGTTTGGAGGTGCTAGTTCACAATTCTGAACGCGTTCACAAATATGGAAAAGGCTCGCCTGAATGTTGAGGAGCGTCGAACATGAATAGTACACAATCTATGAAAAAGAGCACCTCACGCACTCAGGCTCCCTTCACGCAACTATTGAACTCGCTTCTCACTGAAAAGGGAATAGGGGTAAGAGAGGCGGCTAGAATTGCCGGAGTACCTCAGTCGACGGTTATGTCTTGGAAGGCTGGGGCAATGCCTCGCGACTATTCTGCAGTAAAAAAATTAGCCGAGAGGTTGGGTACAACTCTCAGTTTTATTTTGACTGGTGAAGAAGACTCACGGGCCAGGGGCTCGATACCAACTATTACTGAGGTTTTTTCTGACGGTGGCGCGCTGTTCGAAGGGTTTGCTGAAATTCGAATTAGGAGATTAATCCCAAAAACAAAAGAAGGAGAGATGAAATGAAAAACAGGGTATTAAAAGTCAGTTTTGCGATAGCTGTTGGCTGTAGCATGGTTTCATGTGCAACAACGAAAAGTGTTACTGCGGCGAAAACTGGGTGTCCTGAATCAACAATCGAGATATCAAATCATGAGCATAGTATTGGGAGTGCCTCTTGGACCGCAACTTGTCGCGGAAAAAAATATTCTTGTGCCCAAGCTATAACAGGCCAGCATATGGAGTCGTCGTGTACTCCTGATGCTAGTAATTGACTCCAAATCAATTTTGATAGTAGGCGCACTAAGGTGCGGGGTGGGGTGGTTCCATGATGATAGTGTTAGTTCTTTGGTTTCTTGGGGCTGCAATAGTCGCTGCAATTGCCAAAAATAAAGATAGGGGCGCAGTAGGATTTTTTCTTGTTTCACTGTTTCTTTCGCCATTTATTGGTTTGATCGCGGTTCTACTTAGTCAGCCCGGTGGTAAAAAGTGTCCAACGTGTGCCGAGCAAGTTAAGTTCGAGGCGCTAAAATGCCGCCACTGCGGTCATCAGTTTCCTCCAAACCCAGTTTACGTAAAGTAAGCTTCAGGTTTTTATCGTAGATCACTTTGGTGTGGTCTTCCTTTAGTTGTGCGTTATGGGGCAGTATTGACCGACCATTTTAGCTATGCTGCTTTTTTGTCGACGATAGGTTTTTCAGAAACAGGCTCTACCTCATGCGCAGTTAGGGGGGGCTGGCCAGTTTGAAGTTCTGCTTGTTTGGGTTGGGGTTTTCGATTGGTTTTTCGTCCAGCCCTCTTTTGTGACTTGATGTACTTGGTGAGTTCTAACTGTTTGGTTTCGTTCCAATCAGGAACAACGTCGTCAAGACCTCGGTCTAGAAGTTGATAAATTTTTTCAATTAGAACCTCCGAGTTTGCCTTGTACTCGTGCTCGCCCCTAATGACCTTTGCTATGTATTTTACCGTGTCTGCAGCGAGTATTGCTCGAGCCAGAGACTCTGGCGAAAAAGCGGTGGCCTCTTTAGCGTAACCAATCCAACTACTTGAGGTGTAGGTTGAATCGTGAAGGTCGATAAAGTTCCAGCAAGCATCTTCGACCCCGCGTTTGGTGAGGTCTATTTCGTCGGTATCACTGCGAAGGTCAAAACTGATGATTTCAACACCGCCCAACGAGGTATTTGAGAAGTCGTAGAGTCGCCATTCGTAGCCATTGCAAAGGATGCCCCATTTTACGTTGCCGAGCGAGTGCAGGTATTCGCCAAGTTGAACCTTGCCAGATCGCAAATCTGACTTATTTAGATCAAATCCAAGTTTCTTGATTTCGACTACGAACTCAGGTTTCCCATCTCTAGAAACAATTAGATCAGGCTTCATTTTTCCGCGCACTTCTTGGGCCAGGATTGAGTATCCATTGGTAGACGTAAAACCCAAACAATTCTTCACCACGCTTTGAGCCCATCTTTCGATATCGAGTTCCTTTATGCTAGGGTTCGCCGCAAGATTTTTAAGTTCATGAAGATGTTCTGACACTTGGTCAAACATTGCTCTTACCACTCGCTCTTGTTTGGTTTCACGTGACATAGTAGCCCCCTGCTGTTCTTGAATGCCTACCTATCGGAACAGCTTGGGCTAAAGTTTAGGAATAGTAGGGGTGAGGCAACAAGGGGTTGTCTAAAAATTCAACTTTCTTTGATTATCGACTCTATTTGTGCGCCCCATAGAATCTTTTTTATCTCGTTAATTTTTTTTAGGTGTTTGAGATCTGGCTTAGTTTTGATCAAGAGCTCCACCTCTTTTAAAGTGTAAATTGCGATCTCTCGAGTGGGGTCTTCCTCTATGAGTTTATTGCGAATTTGGTCGTTCAGTACCCAAAGGATTGTCTCGTTTAGTTTCATTGACCGAATTGGCACCACTGCGCCGGCGTGAAGTGCATCCCAAATTTGTTTTTGATTTAAACCCTCTGAAGCCTGTTCTGTGTGAGACTGCTTAGCGAGTTCCAATTGATTATCGCGGAACCGTTGACTTGCCAGTTTTAGTTTTTCAGTTATGGTTGGCATTTTTTATTCTCCGATGTACGAATTAAACGAATTAAGCTTAGGGAACCGATGTTGCCGACCCTTCTTTCGTTTCTTTCGTAGGTGCAATAGCGTGCCAGCGTTCGGCCGATCTTCCCTCAGTGGGTTCTTTCGCGCTAAATGCTAGCTTCATTTCAAGTAGGAGATCGAAGGCCTGAGTCAAGGGGTGGCCACTGACGTTATTGTTTAGCCGCTTTTGAATATCGGTTCTAGTTAGACCCTTTGGCTCATTTCTCAAGAGGTCTATGATTTTGTCAGCTGTGGGGTTTCCCAGGGCCTCTCCGAAAATAAATCGAGCCGACTCAAAACCGTATCGTTCAACTTCAATTGCTCCTGCTAGGTGCTCAATTCGAATTACGGCTGACAAATCGAGAAGAGCAAAAATTGTAGCTAATCGCATTACCTGAGTTTCTCGACGACTAGTCATTGAACCCAGGAGACCACAGCGCCCCTCGGACAGCTCTTCATAGATTGCTGCCCACGCCGATTGTGACTCTAAGTCTCGTTCGATGGGGCCAAAGTTTTTTCCGAACTCAATCGCTCGTTCAAGGCGGTTCAAAAATTGAGTGATGTCAAGTCTGTGAAACTGGCCCCCTTCAGGAAGGCACTTGGAGCGTTTGACACAGGCTAATAGAAATCTGTTTCCGAAACCATTCGAAGCCTCTGTTGAGTTTAGGGTGCTCAGCAGTTCTGAATCGGTGATGTGACCAATGATTGAAATATGAGGCTCGCTCGATCTAATTGGGCTGTTTTTTGTCATTATTTGGAGGTCTTTACCATCCCAGGCATTTCGCAGGTTTGGCGAGAGGGTGTTTCCCTCTCTCTTCATGACCTTTAATAGACTTGCGAATTCTGACTCGATTACAAGTAGGCGCTTGTCGTCGACTCCTAGATCAATGGGTTTTTGGTCTTCATCCAGAATCTTATCTCTGACTCTATAGACCAACCCTTCGCCCGAAGAGAGTCCGGTTGCAATGTTCATTTTTTTCCAATTTTGATCTAATTCTCCAAATACTCTTAAAATGTGACCGAGTGAGGAGCCTTTGCGACCTTTCGAAGTGCGCCCCACTAATACTACAAACAGGTTTGCAAAATGTTTATCAGCTTCAGCCGTAAAGTGGGCCGAACTCCCGATGATACTTCCAAAGACAGTCAGAAACTGAAAAAGTAGCGCCGCATCATCTGCCTCGGTGTGCGGTCTAACAAGATCTAAAAACTCGCCAGCTAGCCCGGGTATTTCAGATAGGTTTAAACTAGGCCACTTGAGTCTACTAGTATGAAAGCGCGGGGACTTGCCGATCTTATTTCCTGACGCCTGTTCGAAAATAGCTTCAACTTGTTCTTGAGCTTCGAGCCCTGAATGAACTTTAGGTTTGATTCCGTTTTTCAGAGCATCGTCGACTCCCTTGTTTATCATTGGTTCCATGTTTCGACCTCGAGGGTAAAACCCTCAATTTGCAGTGCTGTGGCTGCGTTAGAAAGCATTTTAGCCACCGTTATATTTTGAGAAGCATCGGCATCGAATGCTAACCTAACTTTTTGAGTACCTAGTTTTTGAAGTATAGGAATTGCCATTCTCCAGGATTGCACACCTGGTACTGAGATTGAGTGAATGCCAGATAGCGCGGTAGCGATATCGCTCTTAAGCTCACCCTCGGTGAGTCGGACCGTGTTGGATTGATCACCATTGAATAGAGGTACATGAACCCTAGCGCCGGGACCAGCCCCGCCGATCGACTTAGAGCTCAGATAGAGATACTTCATTCCTGGTGTAGGTAGGTCTGGTCTGATTTTAAGCGCTTCAATTGAACCCGAGTCGCCACGAGATGGGATTAGTAGGCCCGAACCGCTACATCCGTGGATACTCCAGATCTTAACCTTACGAATTAAACGAAAAAAGATGCCAGGGACCTTGCAGCAGATTTCTTCGCCAAATTCTTCTAATAGCGAGTCGGCGAGATTGTACCGACCTTCAAATGGTAGTGTTCGGTATTCTCGCAGTCGGATTTCGGAACTGCTGAGACCTCGGTTTTTCAGTGCTTCATAATGGTCGTTGCTCACTGTGAGGTGACTCAGTAATCGCGAGTAAACTCGATTTAAAGTTTTTGCATCGGCGCATGGTATGGGCTGGGTGCTTGGACGTCGTGCATATTTAATTGGAGCATTGAACCCTTCTTGGGTTTTATGAATATAGAACTCGCACCCATTTTTATCTAGCTTAGATAGCAGCGCGTCTTGAGACTCTCGACGGCAGTTAACGGTGTGGCCGTCGGAAGATACCGAGCACCACGAGTTTTTGCCACAGATTGGACAGGGCGATGAATGAGAAACACTCGACCAACTATCGTGTTCCACAGTACCCCCTTTTTTCGTTTATTTCGTTCGTATTTGGGTGAACTTCTTGGGTTCGAAGCCAATTGCGTAATTCTTCGCGATTAAATCGAACAAGGCGTGGCCCAATGCGAACGTGAGGAATTCTGCGTTTTGATACGAGCGAGTAAAGGGTCCCGGCTGCCAAGCCCGTTATTTCTTGGGCACCCGGATATCCGCAATATTCGGTTTCAGAATTAGAGTTTTTGTCCATTTTTTCTCCTAGTGACTGGTTGATTCCAATCTTGAGCAAGGAGCTTAATGGATAGCTTTCGTTTTAGATCCTTTAATTATATCGCGATAAAAGTGTAGGGTGCGCAGGTCGGTTGTAGTCGCCCCTGTTCAAAAAGGTCATAGGGTCCAAGATATTGAGCACTTGCGATGCCTTTAGCGGTCTAAAAGCATTAGTCAAATGAATCTACAGTTAGTTGACATTGTACGTACAATAGCTTATTATTCAAAAGATGCTGATTGACTGGGATGACAGAAAGAATGAGGCAAACTTCAAGAAACACGGTGTTTGGTTTGAGGAAGCTCAAACTGTCATTCTAGATGCGTTATCGCTTGTGGCCGTCAACGATCATCGTAGTGGCCAACGAATGGAGTATCTTGGTTATTCAAATGGCGAACGACTACTTTATGTCGTGACAGTAGAAAAAACAGAAGATCACATTCGTATTATTTCAGCCAGAAAAGCGACTCCCAACGAAAGGGTTAATTATGAAGAAAGAGTTTAATTTCAAGAAGTCATCTAAAGTTGGAGATCGTTTTAAAGACAAAGATGTAAAGGTTTCAGTCACTGCGCGGTTAGATCCCAAAGTTGTCGCATGGCTAAGAAGCGAATCAGAACGCAAGGGTATTCCGTACCAAACATTGATGAATTCACTTTTAACGGAAGCCATGAATAGTGGGAGCCAAGAAGTGGTCATACGTAGGATTGTCCGCGAAGAGTTAAAAAAGACTGGGTAATTTTTTTTTGAATACACCTGACATAGGGGGCCTGAGTATTAATCCTTTGACTCCCGTTAGTGAAGTTAGCCAATAGAACTCATTAACGAAATTCCGTTCGACTGCTTAAGTTTGACCACGACTGCCTCACCATGACCCGGAACCTTGTCACCAAAACGCTGCCTATCGCTAGAATAAGCGGTAGGCGAGAGGTGAGCATACCTCATGGTCATACTAATCGATTGGTGGCCGAGAATCTTTTGGAGTTTGAAAATATCTCCGCCATTCATTACCCAGTGAGAGCCAAAGGTGTGCCGAAGGTCATGAAAAACGATGTAGTTTCGCTCCTTGCCGTTGCAGGTGATTTTAGAAAAACCAGCGCCCGCCAGAGTTCGATGAAGTATTTCTTGAAAAATTCGGGCTGACTCGCCTTGCATTGTTCCGTCTCGGTTGATGAAAACAAGGTGAGAGGTCTTTTGTAGGCGCTGTTCAATGAGTAGGGGCCTAAGCGCATCGAGGATGGGTACATATCGAACTCGGCCGCTCTTGGTTGGCCCAGTAAACGATCGTTGAACACAGATTAGACCGGTCTCGAAGTTGATGTCGTCCCACCTGAGAGCTGCCAATTCGCCAGCGCGAAGGCCAGTGTAAATTGCCACGGCATAGAAAAAATGAATGTGCTCACCTTCGAGCCGAGCCTGAGTCAAGAATCGTTGAATCTCGTGAATTGTCTTAAGATAATGAAAATCGGCGTCTTGACTGAGCTTGGGTTTTTTTATTGATGGGGCCTCGCTCAGCCATCCCTCACTGTGTGCCATGTTCAACAGTGAAACGAGAAGAGTGATGTGGTTATGTACGGTTTTGACTGAGAGTGAGCGCTTCTGGTTAATGTACTCATCGACCGTTGACTGCGTGATAGCGTCAATAGGTAAGTTTTTGAAGTGGGGCAGTAGGTTCACTCTCAATATGCACTCGTCGTGCTCGCCACTTCGTTTTTGTTTAGCGCGAGTGGCTAACCAAAGTTCAGATAAGTCCGTAAAGCTTCGCTGCGGTAAAGGGGTGGGTATGACCCCTGATCTTATCTGATCAGATTCAACCTGGTATCGCCTGAGAGCTTTTTCGGCGTCGGCGTATCTGTGAAAAACCGAGCTTCGACGAATACCCTGGTAGTCTTTCCATTGGATTCTCCACTTGTCTCTAAACTTCATTGGCTTTGACATAATCGGTGGGTTTTAGCAGGTCAGCGATTCAAGTTATCCTACACTTTTATTGCGATAAAACTGGAGGTACCGAGAACCTCGTTGCACACAGGTGCACACACTCCATTTTAGCCAAAAAAAAAGAGAGGTTAGAATTTCTTCTAACCTCTCTGAATCATTTACTATTAATTGGTTGCGGGGGCTGGATTTGAACCAACGACCTTTGGGTTATGAGCCCAACGAGCTACCGGACTGCTCCACCCCGCGTCGCTACTAAATGTTTGCCTAACCTATGGTGCCGCGCTTGCGAAGTCAAACCAAAAACCCGAGAGCGTCAAGAAAGTTGCAGATTGGGTCTGGGGTGGCTACACTTGCCACCATGAAGTTAGAATCTCGAAGGTTTCGCACCAAAACAGTTTTCTTATGGGTACTGACGCTCGTCGTTGTTGCCTCAGTGATCTCAGCTTTTATGGTTTACCGATTTCCGCTCGAGCTAAACGAGTTTTCTCAGCTAAGAGAGCTTAAAAAGGCCGGGGTCAGTCGTTTTGATGACTCGGCTCATGATGTGAAAGGCCTAGTCAAAGCAGATTGTGGAGTTCCAGTTGGCAACGCTTCGCCTTCGGGTGCCCCTGCCAGTTGCGGGTGCGTGCTTCTGGTGCACGGCCTGGGTGATTCAGCGCTCACGTGGCGAAAACTACTGCTTCACCCGAGTGAGAGTTGGCCGCAGCAACTACGTTGGTACGCCATTGACTTGCCAGCGCATGGTGCGAACGTGGTTAGGTCTTCGAACGCTCAGCCCTGGCTCGGTGATGAGCTTCGAGTGCGCGCGATGGCTTCGCACACGGTGGTGTGGATGAAGTCTGAAACTCAGTGTCGAGAATGGACAATCGTTGGCAACAGTTTTGGCGGTTGGATCTCGGCTTGGATCACGAAAATCGGCACACGAAAATTGGTTGGGCACTTAGCGCTGGTTGATTCAACGGGCCTTAAGCACCAACGCGAGCGAGACCAGACAGATGTGAAAGCCCAACGTTGGATCACCGAGCCGAGCGTTGAGAGTTTGAAAGAGTTTCAGAGGCGGGCTTACTTCAAACCGCGAGAGTTAGAAGGGTACGTGTGGGAGGCCGCGCTCAGGCGCTTGCTGCGAACTCCACTCGATGAAGTTTTGAAAGCGCAGTCGCCTGAAGATTACCTCGATGCCGAGTTAGCCGAAATCAAACAACCGACCTTGGTGTTTTGGGGTAAGAACGATCAGATCACACCGCTTGAAGACGGGCGCGAACTTTCAAAGCTCGTGAAAGAGCGCCTTCACCGCGAAGCCCAAGAGTGTGGGCACTTGCCTCAAAAAGAATGTCCGCTCGCGCTTCATCGAGCCCTCGAAGAGCTCTGGGCGTTTGGCGCGTTTTAACAAAGGTAGTCCGTACCTTTAGGTACGGACTACTAATAAAAAGCGCCTTTAAATTTCTAGCCCAAAAAAATCTAATTACTTCTTGAAGCCTTCAATCGGCTTAGCTGCACCGGTATTTGGCGGTGCCATCGTGAGAGCGGCAGTCGCAATGATATCGAAGTTATTCGTGGTGTCGGTTGTCTTAGTGGTGTCGATTGCGTACAAACCAGTTGTCGCGTTTTGAGTGAAACACTGTTGGTATATCTTGCTAGCATTTTGAGTCGAGCTGACTTCACTGGGGATCCAATCAGGTACGCTTGCGGTCGGATGGTAATAACCACGGGGAGTGAGCGAGGTGTTGGTTCCTGTTGGCTCTTTGATTGAGCGGCGAATGCTGACACGATTGCCCATCGTGCCTGCCGAACCACTTGCGCCACAACCCGAAAGGGTGCCATCAGCTTTTGCACTGATGTTGAAAATCATTCCTCTCGCGTTTTCGTAATAGTCTCCGCCTGGATTCACCCAAAACGCAAAATTACCTTCGTTGGTGTTTGGGTTTACTTCAAATGACAAGTAGTGAATGCCATCGATAGCTTGGTTCGCTTGTGCGTACCCACTGTAAGTACCGTACGCATCTGACCCAGCGGTGCCAGTAAAAAGCGCGCCCACGTTGTAATCAAGTTGACCAGCTTCGGTGAAAGGGTCGCCCAGGTCTGGATTGATTTGCGCTTCTCTGACTTCATAAACCAACTTTTGAGTGGCTGTCGTCGTTCCTGATTTTGAATACGTGACGCTCAAAAAATGGGTTTTTGTGCTGCTGGCCGACCGGACGTGGTTACCTTGAGCGCCACCACCTGGTGCGCCTTGCGAGCCGCCGGTATCAGAGATCCATAGCGTGCCCGTAAATTCGTCTGAGGTGTCGCCCGGTGAGTTGACGAGGTGCACTTCTCTCACATTAGTACCGTTGGTGTAGGTTAGGTCAGTGCGATACACGGCGTGAGTGCCGCTATCGGCGAGTCGGGTGATGCCGGCTGTGGTGATGGTGGGTGCAGTCGCTACATTTTTGTTAGCAGCGATCGCTTCACCCATGGTGGTCTTGAGGTCTAGTGTTGCTCCAATCGCTGGAAGACTTGTCGCCGAATTGGCCTTTTTCGCCTGACAGAGCATCGCGCCGATCATATTAATGACTTGATCTACCTTACCGATGGCGCTAGTCATTTGGCCTCTGGCGTATGAGACCAGGCACGCTTCGCCATCGACTGAACCCAGTCCGATTTTAATGTCCTTGTCGAAATCATAGCAAGTTGAACTAGCCGCTTGTTTAACGGATTTTAAAATTGAAGGGCTAAAACAGGTGTCTGCGGTACCTTCAATCAATTTTTTCTGATCAGCGGCTTTGTCTGACATCTTTTGTTGGTTCGGATCAAATTCTTCTGTGCGAGAATCGTCTGCAGTGAGGTTGATGTGTGCATTTGAGCCAGTTGAGGTTGAAAAAGCTGACATCGCTAACCCGGTTGGGTACGCGCCTGAAAGCGCTGCAGTCGCCGCTGCTGCAACTTCGCCCGTCGAAGTAGATCCACAACTGAGCGCTGCGAGGCTACTCGCCAAAACAATTGAAACTAAAAATAACTGATTTTTCATTTCCCCTCCTTGGGTGATAAAAAAGACTACGTTGATAAAGATGTTGGTGACTAGAAGGATACCAAGGGTTAATGAGTCTCGTCTATCGAAAAACCGCCGTCAAAACGTTGGCAAAATGAGCGACGAAAAACCGAAGAGGCCGTAGCCATCGTGTTAGCGGCCCCTTCGAACTCTGTCGCTCTATTCGAACCTCAGCGCTTCGATCGTCTCGATTTTGGCGGCTTTTCGTGCAGGCCAAACGCCGAACAAAATTCCTGTCGCACTTGAAATGCCAAACGCGGGTAGCAATATCCAGTACGGCGCTCGCATGTCAAACTTGCCGGTAGCGAATGAAATCAAATAGGTGAGGGCTACTGAACCGAGTAATCCAATCAAGCCGCCAACGAGAGAGAGCGCCAGGGCTTCGGCGAGAAATTGCCTGAGTACGTCTTTTTGTCTTGCACCCACGGCGCGGCGAATGCCGATCTCACGAGTGCGCTCAGTGACACTCACTAACATGATGTTCATGATGCCGATGCCGCCGACCAACATTGAAATCATCGCGATCGCGCCCAACATGTAGGTGAGCATTCCTAAAATCGTGTTCATCGTTTCGAGCATTGAGTCTTGTGTGAGCACGGTGAAATCTTCTTCGCCGTTGTGCCTAGCTTTCAATATCTCTTTCACTTCATTGACGGCATCTTCGACGCTGGCTTTTGATTTGGCTTTGGCTCGTAAGCCCAGTAGTTTGTCTTCGTTGAATAACTTTAACGAAGCCTGAGTCGGTATGAAGGCAATTTCGTCGAAGTTAAAGCCAAGTGAGTTGCCAGCTTTTGCGGTCACCCCGATCACTCTGAATTCGCTGCCGTTGATTTTCACTAGCTTACCAATACCTGAGGCATCGACAAATAGGTTCTTTGCGATATCGATGCCTAAGACCACAACCCTTCGACCTTGAGCATCTGCCTCGTTACCAAAAAACTCGCCTTCACTCAGTTTAAAACTAAAAATGCGCACGAACTCGGCATTTGAGCCCAGTACACTGACGTTGCTGACGGCACCTTCAAATTTGATGCTCGCTGAACCCATCGTTACGCCAGTGACCGCGTCGATATTGCGGGCTTGGCGTTCAATGGCGGTGACGTCTTGAAGCGTGAGTTTTTCTTTTGAACCTCCCATGGGGGGGCCTATGCGCTGTTTTTTATCGGTCTTGCCGGGCTGAACCATGATGAGGTTGGTGCCCATGCCTTCAAACTCTTTGGTGATGAATTTTCTGGCGCCTTCGCCAATCGACACCAGAAGTACGACTGCAGCGACCCCAATGATGAGGCCAAGCATCGTTAATCCAGATCGCAATTTATTGGCAGTGAGAGCTTCAATCGCAAGACGAATGATTTCGCGAAAACTCATTGCTGGTGATCCTCCACAATTTTTCCGTCTAAAAATGCAATCTGCCTCGGAGCCTGAGCCGCGATCAAAGGGTCATGAGTGACGAGCACAATGGTGACGCCTTGTTCGTGAAGGGCGCGAAACAGTGAAATGATGTCTTTGCCTGAACGCGAATCTAAGTTTCCGGTAGGTTCATCGCCCAAAATCAGTTTCGGCGAGTTGACCAAAGCTCTGGCAATTGCCACGCGCTGACGTTGACCTCCCGAGAGTTCGTTAGGTCGGTGGTCTTGACGGTCAGTGAGGCCTACCCGCGCTAAGGCCTCTTCGGCTTTTTTTCTACGCACGAGTGGGGTCACTGATTTGTCGTAAGCAGTCGCATAGACTAGCGGCATTTCGACATTTCGAAGCGCACTCGCTCGCGGTAGCAGATTGAAATTTTGAAAAACAAACCCGATGTACTGATTTCGTAGTTGGGCTCGATCGTCATCTGAAATATTCAGCGTTTCTTGTTCTGCCAGCCAGAATCTGCCTTTCGTTGGTTGATCGAGCAGGCCAATGAGATTCATGAGTGTCGACTTGCCACAACCTGAAGGGCCAGTGATCGCAACGTATTCGCCCTCAGTGATAGTGAGTGACACATCGTCTAGTGCGTTGATGGTTTCTCCACCCATTTGGAAGGTCTTAGTCACGTTTTCAAGTCGAATGACACTCTTGACGCTCATGGCTTTTCAGTTACCTTTCATTTCTTAATTTCAACTTTCACTTTCAACCCCTCTTTGAGTTCAACGTCTTCAGGTGGAAACAACACCGTTTCACCAGCAGCTAAGCCAGTCAGTATTTCAGTTTTTTCGTAGTTGCCGATTCCGACGGTTACAACAGACTTCACGGCTTTACCGCCGGCTTCTTTATAAACGTAACGATTGGCCCCCGTGCCGAGCAGGCACTTGGTGGGAATGGCTAAGGCGTCTGGTTTTTTTTGCACGATGATCTCAATGTCAGCAGATGCGCCTACTGGAATGGCAAGCCCTTGCGAATCGACACTGAATTCGACGGCAGCCGTTCGATCTTTATCTTTGAGCGTGCTCACGAAGGGCACAATACTCGTCACTTTGGCCGAGAAATGCTCGGGCCTGACAGCCGCGATCTTGATTCTAGCGGCTGCACCGGGCTTTACTTTTGCCAAATCGATTTCATCGACATCGCCCTTCACAATTCTAGGCAGGTTATCGACGATGCGCATAGGGGCCTTAGTTGAAGTTGAACCCGCGAGCTCGCCCAACTCTAAATTCACTTCAGTGATGGTGCCATCATACGGGGCGCGAATGATGCTTCGTTCGAAGTTCGCAGTCGCAATTTCTAGCGCTTTCTTTGATTGCTCAAGTGCACTTTTTGAAACCAGCCTGGCCTCAAAAAGTTCGTCTGATCTTTTGCCATCGGTCACCGCGTCGGTCATGATCGCGCGAAGGTCTCGGTTTTCAAGTTCGGCCAAAATTTGGCCTCTTCTCACTTTCGCCCCGGCGGTCACATGAATCGAAGCGACTCGGCCAGTCTGAGAAAACCCTAAGACCGCTTGACTGACGGCTTCAACCGTACCGGTGGTAGTCGTTGTTACGGTGGTCTCGACGTCACTTGTGGCGGCAATGATGCCCTTGACTGCTGCAGTTTTCGAGCAGCCAAAGGTTTGCAGTAAAATGACCGTGAACGCAGCAAGTAGAAACGGTTTTGCTTTGCGAGTTGGGTAGAGTGTTTTCATGCGATGTCCTCAAAATTTTTCATTTCAATTTTCATAGTCGTTTTATGGTTAAAGTTCTTCTTGCTGAAACCCAAGGTCTTGCCCAAATTTAAGAGTGGCGATGTGAAGATCGAGTTGTACTTTCGATACCTGAATCTTTGCGTCGAGCAGTTCTTTTTGTGAATTGAGTAGTTCGGTTAGGGTTGCTCTGCCGAGGTCTAAGCTTTTTTGAGAGAGTCTGACAATTTCTTCTTGTTGAATGAGTGCGGCCTTTTGTGCCTCGACTGAAACTTGAAGAGCAGTGAGGTACCGTGCTTGATTGAGCAACTCGTAGGTGAGGGTGCGTTTTGACTTTTCAAAACTGGTTTCGGCAGTGATTTTGGCCGAGCGTTCATCTAAAAAGGTAGCAATGCCACCGCCCCATGAAAAAATCGGAATATTGAGAAAAATTCCGTAAGAGTAGGTTAAGTTGCCAGATGAAAATGTGGTCGACCAGTTGTCAGATTGTTTCGATAGCGAGCCTTGTAAAGAAAGTTCGGGCCATTCACCTACTGTTGTTTGCGACGCTCGTGAAACTTGTATCTGCCTTTGAATATCGAGAAGTCTAAGTGAAGTTGGCTCAGCTTTTTGAAGCTCACGAAAGAAAAGGTCTGGCTTGTCTGATAGTGAAATCCAGCGAGTGAACTCACGAGGGAACTCAGAAGAAGGCCGCGTCTGAGTTGAAGTTTCGGTGCCCACAAAAATTTGAAAGGTTGACGAAATCCAGTTGGGGTCATTTGCTTGAGTGAGCAAGTCGAGCGAATTGAGTTCACTTTCGTCGATGCCAAGAAAATCCAAGAGTGCTTGATAAGATTTTAGTTTCTCTTGAAGCCTTAGGGCTAGCTGGGCCTCAAGTGTTTTGAGTGTTGCTTCGTTCTTGAGAACATCAAGTCTAGTTTTTTGCCCCAGTCGAAATCCGGCACTGATTTCTTCGTTTTGCCGCTTGGTTACCTCTAATGAGTTTTGTAAAAGTTGAAATTGATACCCAGCGAGCAAGAACTGACCGAGCGTTTGCCTGAGTTTTAGAAAAAGTTCTTTCTTAGTGGTCGAGAGTTTCACTGTGGCTTCGTTGTATTCGTCTTGGCTAACTTGCGATTGTACGAAAACAGATTTTCGAAAAAGCGGAGCAGAGGCTTGAAGATTCCATTTTTTTAAAGTGGTTTCGGTCGGCGAATACTGGGGGCCAAGTAAGGCACCGAGAGGCCCACTGGTGAGTAATGAGTAGTCTTTGCTGGTGCTTTGGTTGATCGTTGCATCGACTCGCGGTAAAAATTTCGAAAACGAGCTGTAGCGGCCAGCTGTTTTTTGTTTCAACTGTGACTCTTGAAATTTGAGGTCTGGCGAGTTGGCTTTTGCTTTTTGCCTTAGGGTTGAAAAAATCATTTCGAAATTCGAATTCGAAATGGGGGTGGTCTCAGCCCGACTCTCTGACGCTATGAAACTGACGAAAGGGATCATCAAAAAAAGCAAAAGAAAGTTTCGGTGCCGCATAGTTACCAACTGATACCAAGAATCGCTCAAAAATTACATGAGAAAGTACACATGAAAAACTGCAGGAACCCTTAGAGCAGAATGGCGCCCGAGTACTGACGAGCCGACAGGTCTCCGCCTCGGTAGCTGAAGAATCGTTTTTCGCTACACTTTGTGCACACCGCGCTGTGTGTGATTTTACTCACACCGGCCTCAATGAGCTGAAGTTCATTGACTTTTGCGAGGTTAAGAAAGGGTTTGTCTCGTTTGGATTCAATCACGGGGTTCGAGGTGAGTGAGGTCGAGGAGTTGCCGAATTCTTTAGTGAATTGGGCCGCAATTTCGTCAGAAACGTCGTAGCAGCAAACGCCGATACACGGGCCGATGTGGGCTTCCCAGTGAAGCTTGAGGTTCAGGTCTTGGTTGATTGACACGATCGTTTTTTGGACAATTCGGGCAAACGTTCCTCGCCATCCTGCGTGAACTGCTGCAATCGCTAGGGCATTCTGATTTCCTGATCTCTTTGCGATCAGCACGATCGGTACGCAGTCGGCAGTGACGACGGCAATCGGAATGTTTCGCTCTTGAGTCCAGAGGCTGTCGGTTTCTCCGCAGGGTTGCTTAGGGCTGGTGACTTGAACTGTGCGGTCTTGATGCGTTTGTTTCCATTCGGCTCGATTTTCCCACGAGGGTTGCAGTTCAAGGGGTATGGGTTGAGTGCGGTCGCCAAAGGCCAAACGGTAATTCAAGTGACGTCACCTGATTTGTCGACCAGATTCTTGCCCGCGATAATTCTCGACAGTTGTAAAAAGGGTTCTGGAGCCGGCGCTTCAAATTTTAGCCATTCTTGGCTGAAGGGGTGCTTAAACCCGAGAGTGTGTGCGTGAAGAGCTTGTCCGGGTAATTGCTCGATGAGGGGCAGCAGTTGAGTCGGTTGCAAGTTTTCGACAGCCCTCAGTCTTGCGATGAGGCGATTGTTATTGCCGTAAGTGGTGTCACCTAAGAGTGGACATCCTAAACTCGTGAGGTGCACTCTGACTTGATGGGTTCTGCCGGTTTCAAGTTTGGCTTCAATGAGTGATAATCGCAATTGCCCCGATGATCGGTGATTGTCTAAGGTGAGGTCGAGTGAGCCCAGCGTTTTGAAATAAGAAATGGCTTTTTTTCCGGCTTTCACGTGAACTGACATCTCTTGTCTTGAAGTTAAATGTCTGCCAATCAAACTTTCAACTCGGTAACTCGCACTCTCTTTGTCAAATTGAATCGAGAGGTCATTTGGTTTCGACGGTAGTTGCGACGGGTTCGTCGATAGAGTCGCGAGACTCGAAAGCGTGGTTCCGTAGCAAAGTGCGTGATACCTGCGTTCGATGTCGTGGCGTGAAAACAATTCTGTTAACCCTTGGTGGGCTTTGTCGGATTTTGAAATGACCATCACGCCGCTGGTGTTCTTGTCGAGGCGATGAACGATTCCGGGTCTTTGAACTCCACCGATTCCACTTAATTTTTTTAATTTCGATAAAAGAACATGAACGAGCGTTACCCCTGATTCAGTGTCAGAAGGGTGAACGCTCATTTGTTGAGGTTTGACGATCACTGCGAGGTGTTCATCTTCAAAAAGAATCTCGAGCGGAAGGTCGACCGGTACCAATGCTAAAGGTTCTGGGTTGCTAAACGCGATTTGAATGCAGGTGCCCAGCGGTAGCGATTCAGAGGCTTTGATGGCAAAGGGTAGGCCTACAGGTGAAAAACTCTTCAGTTGAATCTGTTCTTTGATGAGTGCTTGCACCTGTGAGCGGCTGAGTTCAGGGGGGGGTTCGTCTAGTTCAAGCCCGGTCCATTGTCCTTTGCCTTGATTGACGGCTTCGACGATGGCCTTGTCGGCCCGCAGGGATTCGAATCCCGCCTCAACTAACCAACGCCAAGACTTCATCATGATTTAGGCCTTCTTGTTGAGATTGACCCTGGCCATGTAGGCCGAGGCCACCTTTTCATGCGGAAGTTTCAAGAATTTGGCAACCTGAATGATGAATCCTCTTAGGTAAACTGGAGCGGGTAGTCTGCCGTAGTTTTCATCTTCGATCGCAGTGATGTATGACCTCGATATTTTTGAATACTCGGCCAATTCTTCGAGAGAAACCTTTCTGGCTTCACGAATACGGCGAATGAACACGCCCTTCCATTCAGTTTCTTTATTGATTTCGTCTTCGAGGCTGGCGTCAATTTCAGAAAATTGGTTTCGTGAAACACTGAGTGGCACCGCTGGGGGAGTGCTTTTCTTCGCGCCAAACGGGTCATTGGTAGACAAACCGAAAGGTGAACTGGTTGATGACACGGTTGCTGAACGAGATGATTGAGCGGTGTTCGAATTCGAGTCAGATGCCGAGTCGGCTCTTGCCGCGAAATCTGTAGTGGGTGGCACGAGTAGGGCCGTTTCTGCTGTCTCTGAGTCCATGGGGGGAACCCGATCAATGGAGACAATTTTCGACGAGCTATCTAAGAAAGTTTTTTCGTTCGAGTTTGACACCGATCTTGAGGCTGAGGTCAGTGAAGTGGGAGAGGCAAAGCTACTCGAAAAATTTAGGTGCCCGTGCAATTGATCGTATTCTTTTCGTTTTTCTACATGAGAGAGTATTTGGTAGGCCTCTTCGATTTTTCTGAGCCAGTCTTGAGTCTCGTCTTCTGAAATCAACGTGTACAAGGCGACACTGTCACGTCGATAGGCCATCTTGGCTTGAAGGTAAGCCGTTCGTATTTCCTGTGGGGTGGCATCAGGAGAGATCTCTAGTATGTCGTATAGGGTAGATTGATCTTCTAGCATCTAATAGAAATCAGTACGGCAATGTCCATGTCTCTTCAAGAGGTATTGTACGATTCTGTCAACACTTGAGACCAGGCGCGAGTTTGGAAATTCGGTAA
>CAITVN010000218.1 GCA_903895855.1 Oligoflexia bacterium
CGGCTTGACCTAGTCGTCATTGACTACCTTCAGCTCATGAAGGCCTCAAACCCACCTATTCCCGGAGATGGATCTCGGGAGCGGGAAATTTCTGAGATCGTCCGTAGCTTGAAGTGCCTGGCAAAAGACCTCAAGGTTCCGATTCTCGCTCTTTCACAGGTGGTAAACCGTGGGGTCGAGAGTCGCCTAAACAAACGCCCCTTACTCACTGACTTGCGTGAATCAGGGGCTATCGAAGCCGACTCAGATCTAGTTTTATTTTTGTACCGCGACGAAGTGTACAACCCAGACACTGAAGAAAAAGGAATCACAGAAATCATTATTGCGAAAAATCGCACTGGCGAGGTGGGGACCGTAAAAGTGAAGTTCAGCCCCGGGTGACTTTTTTCCTTGGCGACCCCAGCCAATATAGTGAGCAAATAATAGCAAAAAATTTTAAGACTTAGATGGTACATTGGCTCTACGCTCTAATTTGCGTCACTACGAGATCGATAAAAAGTATCGTGAGCTTCACAAAAAAATGCCTATATTAGAAGCTTCTTCTTCGCTTCCATTACAGCCATATCCATTTTTGCAAGGAACGAATTTTTGCGTTGAGCAGCCTCCAGGACAACCGCAAAATCAGTTCCGATATTTCTCTTTCCACACAAATAATCCGGTCTCAGTTTAGTATGAAGCTGAAATTCAATTAAATCTAAACCAAGTGCTTCAGCAGCTTTTTTCACTGTTTCAGAAACGGGACGGTAAGAAATAATAGTGTATGAGTTGACATGAAGATCATAAGCTTTTCCAAACTGCCCACGAAGAACATCGGCCGTCACTTTATCATGGTACTTAGACTCAATGACACTTGATATGGTACTCTGGTTTATTTCTCCATCAGTCAAGGTAGCCGTTAGATCTGGGGTTGCGCCAAGTCCAGAAGCTGTGTGATTTATCTTTGTTCGACACCAAATGAATTCGTCGAATCCTTGATTCAGCACTTGAACAGTAGGGACGGGTCCAAAAAGATCATCGACTGAAAAATGGTGTAAAAGTTCTCGGCGGCTCAGAACAGACAAGAAAACAAGACCCTCTAGTAAACTTCCCTTGAGTTTTTTCCAGGCACGAATCTGAACTAGATTTTTAACTTTTACTCGCTTCTCATCATCACTTAGATTCTCGAGATATGCAGCCAAGCTATCCGGGATACCTTGGCCTGTATTCTTTAGTTGATCAAGAAAAGCAAGGCTGGCCCGATCAACTTGAATTTCAAATAATTTTGTAAAAACACCCCTAGTAGAAACTGGAATGGAGACCCCATCAATCTTAATTGCCACCGTTCCTTTGTGCCCAATCACCTCTGAAAGGCATCTAATCCCAGCTGCAATAGCCCTCAAATCTTCCGCGCTCTCCCTAACCCTATCCTCGAGACTTCTGTCGATTTTTTTCATTACTATACTGTAGAACGCCCTCGACTTAACAGCAAGTCAAGATGCCCACCCCCTATGAAGTGAAATCTGTGGCGGCCTGAACTCACTTTGTTTACTTCGAAATATTCACTGTTTCAGGCTATTTGCACTTAGCCACGGACACATCAGCGGAAATTCTATTTCGAATGGTCTGGCCTTGTTTGACAGTTCATAGGCCAACCCGTTTTGACGGAGTTGAGCAGAATTCAAAAAGTTTCTGTATGTCGAATAACGCCCTGTTTACTTCCGAAAATTCCAATATGGCCATCAAATGGCCCATTTTCACGAAGCCACACTGACTCAAAGCGAGCAGAAAATTTGTGTTTCTGGGATCCACCCTAACCTCACCCAGGCTAGCTCACCGCTCCTGTTCTTAACAATATGTAATTCGGCTGTGCCCTTTGATTCAGAGTCTCGATAGTACACTTCATCACGATAAAGTAGAATGACCACATCAGCACGCCCTTCGATCGATGTGATCTCTCTCAGGTCACCAAGACGTGGGCGTTTATCCAGGCGAGTTTCGACACGTCTATCAACTTGACTTGAAATGAGTACAGAACAATTGGCAGCGATAGCAAATGTCTTAATTCCACGCAGAAATTCTGCCAACTCAAAATCTCTCTCTGAACTTGAGGCGCCAGCTGTTCCTCGGCAGAGCTGCAAACAGTCGACAACAATTAAGTCGATTTTTCCCAGTTGCTTTAGCACCAATTGGCATTCAGACAGCAGTTCTTCAGGCGAAAGCGACGAGCTATCGCTCAAATAGAGCTTGCCCTTCGACAAGACATCAACAGCATGCGTGAGTTGAGACCAATCGGTGCCTCTTAGCTGAGCTTGTCTCAGTCGAGTACTAGGAATTCTCGAAATTTTGCTCAGCATTCGCAAAGCCAGGTCTTCTTTTGATTGCTCAAACGAAAAGTAGAGACAAACCAATCCCTGCTCGACCACCACATGACTGACCAAATTTACAAGAAAGGCCGTCTTACCCATGCCAGGTCGCGCGCCAAGAATTGTGACCTGCCCTCTTGGAATCCCGCCTGTTATGGCATCCAGCTGCATAAGACCAGTATTAGGGGTAACTAGCTTATTGACCGCTGGTGAAACCTCACCTTCAAAATCTGCTAAAATTTTTCCAACCACTGAATTCACTGCTTCGACTGATGCTGTACCTTCGATCATATTTGCCCCTTTTTCAATTTAGTTAGCACTTGTTCGTACTGACTACCCCTCACCTAAGACAGCTCAGGTCAATGCGTGGGTGTTTTTTTGAAAAAAGGCGAAACTGCTATTTCGGGTTTTCTATAAGGCTGCCCGAAATACCCAATTTGACGGAACTAGCTTTAGACTATAACGTCATTTTAACAAGCTGCCGATCTAACGAGGAAATACGATTGAACGAATCTGATTCGCTACCCGATGGTTTAGGAAATTCGCTCTTCGCTGGTCTCAATGATTCAGGAGGCTTGATGATTTGCGGCTATGAGTGGGGGTACTCAAAGAGCGACAGTGCGGCAGACCTCCGCGGCGACGCGCCTATTAATCGGCCCGTGCCAATTACCTTTTCAAATAAAGTACCTCGTTTTGGAC
>CAITVN010000219.1 GCA_903895855.1 Oligoflexia bacterium
CTTGGGCATAATTTTCACCAAAATCGCGGTGACCCAACTCGTATAACTCTAGCACCATCGCCAGGGGTTTGGTCTTGCTGACGGCAATGAGGGTGACTTCTGATGTTTTTCTACCCTGCTTTTTGCAAGCCTCGTCAATTCTTGTGTTGATTTGATGATATCGACTGGCCATATCGCCTGGGGAGTTCGGTTGATTCATGATTAAGCTTCTGGAGGATAAAGAGTGAGTTTTGTCAGCTCTTCCATGGCTTCGATGACTTCAGTCATCGGTAGGCCCACCACGTTGGTGTAACTTCCTACAATTTTTTCTATAAAGCCCATTCCAATACCCTGGGCAGCGTATGAACCTGCCTTATCGAAAGGTTCACCTGAGTTGAGGTACCGCTCAATAGCGACGTTGGTTAGTGGCTTAATCGTAACTCGCGTTCTCACCACCTTTGAAAGAGCCGAGTGCACCGCAATTTTTTTCGACTGGGTTTTATACAATACCGTGAAGCCAGTCAGAACGGTGTGGGACTTGCCAGAGAGTGATTTCAGCATTTTACTGGCGTCAGCTCTAGAGGTCGGCTTACCTAAAATTCGTTTTCCGAGTGGATCTACGACAATGGTGTCTGCTGCCACAAAAAGCGTCGGCCGTGGGTCTGAAGTTTTCGACGAAACTGCAGCGAAAGCGGTCAACGCTTTTTCTTGAGAAAGTCTTCTGACTAGGGCGGCAGGAGATTCTCCCTTTCTTGGGGTTTCGTCTACTTCTGGCTTGAAAATCTTGACCTCGAATCCGGCTGATTCTAATAGGTCTTTTCGACGAGGAGAGCTAGAAGCAAGAATAATTTTTTGAAGCATGACTGATGTCCTAAAAATAAAACTGAGTTGAAACAAAGCGAAACTGATCTTTGAATTCGCGATAACTATCACAACGCTTATAAAAAACAAGCGCCTCAGTCTTTACTCTCGATTCGCTGACGAAAAGTAGGCTTCCGCCAGTCTTAAAGACCGTCGCCAAGCCGATGCCTGCTCCCGCAATCGAAGTTCTGACTCGATACTCTTCATCGCTATAGATCTTCGATATGTGTGTGATTAGTTTCGCTTTATCTAGGCTGCCGAAGAGGTCAATGGCGGCAATTCCGACATACTGGCCGTCAAACCCGACCTGAATGTCGACACAATGTTTGCCCTCGAGCTCGATCTGAGTCGTTCTCGATGTGGCAACAAATAGCTGTTTACCGATATCATCAACAGGCGCATCGTAAATCGCATTCATGATGAGTTCGTCTACCGCATTGGCTATGGCACTCGCCATTCGTGACTGAAATTTACCGGCGATCAGAAAATTTTTGACCGCTTCGACGGCATCTTGCTTCTGACTCGACTTCTTCAGCCTGATGGTTTGCACTTTTGCTTGGGGTGAAAGGTATCCCTGTAGACCAAAAGCTCGCTCTTGAATTGATTGCTTTATGATTCGGCCGTAGTGGGCGCCCACTTCTTTGACGTTCGTGAAATTTCGAAGTAAAAATTGCCCGAAAAATGGACTTTGTACCAAATACTGAACTTTTTCTAGTTCTGCACTCGTCATGAAGTGAATGCGATTGGGATTCACCTTGTCTGAAAACAAGCCCACTTGGCTCTGAAGTGCACTCTCGAGCGCCAGATACTGTTTCTCTGTTGAAACGTCCGCCAATAAAACGACGCCATCTTCTTGGGCGATCACTGAGGCACCCTCAGCGGCCGAGCCAACGATTTTGAGCGAAAGCCCAGCGGTCACCGCTACCTCAGCGGCAAAAACCTTGTCTTCAGGCAGTTCTGAGATCAGTAAGAGAGTGAAGCTCACGGTTAGCGACTCAAGAAGGCGAAGTATTCTTCAGGAATGTCATCGAAAGTTGCCTTCCCTCCGCACTTCGTACATTTGAGTTCTGGGAGCTGTAGCTCCATCTTCTTGAGATCAACCGTCTTGAATAAACCCACCAACTCGCCTTTACAGGCCGTGCACGTGAAGGGAACGTAGATCGACTCGACTTCGCCTCCACAGGTGAAATTCAAGATGAGATTGATTTGTTCGACAATAGCGGTCGAGCACTCGATAAACTTCAGTTTGGCGCCAGAACCAGAAACCATCTGAAAATATTTGATCCAAGCTTTGACTCCAACCGAATTGATTCTGGGTACTTCTTTGGTATTTACTTGCAGCTCGTTGCCGGCACCTGGCGAAGGTCCGATGATTTGCTCGAAGTTCACACTCTCTTCAATAGATCCCGCCATCTTGACCGTCAAACTATTGCCTTTTTGCTCTTTAATAACATTGATCATGAGTGTCGCTCCTTTGTTGATATTTATATAAATTCTAGTGAAAATAGATCAATGGAGCAACAGCAATTTCGCATTAAGTGGTCAGTGGGAACAAAATTACTCATCAGTGTTGTTCTTCTACTGTTTATTGCGATTACATTCTTAGATCTATCAACAATCTTCTTGATTGAACGCGACAAGCGGGCGTACACCTATCAGGCTCAGTCAACCGAGGCTGTTCTTATCGGGCGAGAGTTCATCAATACCACAAAACATGTGTTAGACACGCTCAGGCTTTCATTAGCGACTGTTGATCTCTCTAAAGGAGTTGCAGACACAGAAAAAAAACGATTGCAGTCACTCATTGACAATCAAACTGGAATTTCATTCATGCAAGTTGGTTTTTTTGATCCGGCAGCAGGTGAATTGCGAATTCTGGGCACCTTAGAGAAAGAAAATAATGGTCTTCAAGTTGCCATTTCTGATTTGGTGATAGAGCCGACTCTTCTGAAAGACAATAGTGCTGAGTTAGTGAAGAAAGGTATCGCATTTTTCAATTCAACAGTAGTTGGAAAACAGCCCCTAGTTTCAATTGTTTTTGCTGATCGAAGTCAGACGACAGCAGCAGACTCAAAAATTCCTGTCTCGATCGGATTCATCTCTTTGAGAGATATGCTTAAAGATCTTTCGAGCTCTCATATATCGTTGGTGAATCAAGAGGGCTGGGTGTTGTTTGATACCGACCCGGCCGCTTTGTACGCAAAAAAGAATATCTCAGATTATCCCTTGTATGAGGCAGGGGTATCGAGTCCTGTGGCTTCAGGAACCCGTGAGTATGAGTATGATGGTAAGAGATTTCTCGGAAGCTATGTTCGGCCAGGCTACGATCTTTTTGTGCTGAGTCGTACAGACTGGCGCAAGGCCATGAGTGCCACTTATACATTGACTGAAAAATCGATTCTTTTAGGAATTATGGCGATCAGTGCAGCAGTTCTTTTCGCCCTTATTTTCGCGAAGACGCTGACGGCACCCCTTAAGGCACTTTACGAGGCAACGAAAGCGGTCGCAACCGGAAATTTCAATGTCCAACTAGATATTCGAAATAGTGACGAACTAGGCGCACTTTCTTCGTCATTTACGGCGATGTCGAAACAGATTTCTGAGTTAATCGAAGAGAAGGTTCGAAAGGTGTATTTAGAAAATGAGTTGGCAATCGCATCTACTGTGCAACAGACTCTGATTCCTCCCACTCATTTTCAAAATGAGTCGATTGAAATTAGAAGTCATTATCAGTCAGCCAACGAGTGCGGGGGTGACTGGTGGGGTTTTTTTGGTGTGGGTCGCAGAATGTGTTTCATGATTGCCGATGCCACTGGTCACGGATTACCGAGCGCTTTGATTACCGCTTCAGCCCGAAGCTGTTTCAGTGTCATGCACAAATTGGCACAAGAAGACCCTGAGTTTACTTACTCACCGGGTGCAATGTTGGCTTATGCTAATCGGGTCATTCACGATGCGGCCTCGAGTAAAATCATGATGACCTTTTTTGTGGGTACTGTTGATTTTGACGAGAAAAAGCTGATTTACGCGAGTGCGGGGCACAATCCACCTTGGCTTTTCAAAAAAACGGGCGATTCTTTTGTTCTAAAAAGTTTGATGGCAAGTGGCCAGCGTTTAGGTGAGGCGAGAGATGTTCCTAGTTATGAAGAAAAGACGGTCGATATTGCTGAAGGTGACATGCTCTTCTTGTATACCGATGGCTTGATGGAGGGTAAAAATCCAACCGAAGAGCAGTATGGCAAGAAGAGAGTAAAAAAGCAGGTTGAATCAACCCTCGCTCGTGGAGCCGAAGTTTCGATCAGAGAATTAATGGTTCAGTTTCTGATTCACAACACCGACCAGAAGCCGCTCGATGACGACGTGACGATTGCTATCGCCAGATTCATCAAGTTGGGCCCACAGGAGGTCACTCAGTGAGCAGCAAAGTTGGTTTCAAATGGCTTAGGGTTCTTGAGTTTACGAAGTGGGAAATGTCACTCTTCGTATTGGGTGCAGTCGTGTTCATTGGAACGTCGATTATCTATTTTAGTGGTATTTCGATACGGCAAGTATTTCTTGGGCTTGAAGATACCGAAGTGACCGTGAAAATCGGCAAAGTTAATAAAGTCGTGGGCGAACTTCGGCGGCAAAAGAAAAGCGGGACTGAGTTTTTGCCTTTGGGCGAAATGGGAATTTTGCTCGATTCTGACACCATCGTAACGGGGCCGGGCTCTGGAGCCCAGTTAGAACTCAATGATGGTACGCTACTAGATCTTGGTGAAACGACCATGGTGAAGTTGGTGTTTGAGTCTGACGTCAGTGTGGGTGGTGTTAAACGGCAGACCGAGGTCGACGTCGTACAAGGTACAGTTGAGGGAAAAAAAATTCAGCTTTTGGCGGGTTCGGCTAAGAGTACGGCCCCCGCACAAGTGGTCGTGATTAAAACTCAGGGCAAAAAGCAGGTGTTGTCTGAGGCAAAGCCCCAGGTCATTACCATTCCTAAAGTTGAGATCGTGAAACCCGTTCGAAAAGTCATTCCTGTGCCGGTCAACACCTCAAAACCAAAGCCTAGTGTGCAAGAGCGGGCTGAGGACGGAAACTTGCCTCCTGTCATTTCGCAAGACGAGCCGAAGAATGAAGTGAAGCAAATAGCCGTTGTTCCAAGTCCAACTCCCAGTTCATCGCCGTCACCGGTCGCTGTGGCGCCATCTCCGTCGCCCATGCCGCGACCAACTGCGTCTGTGGGTGAGTTCACAGTAATCGTCGATTCACCAAAGCCGGGACAGGTAGTTCAGGCTCAAGGAGCTAAAGGGACTCGTGAGGCTAAGGCCACTATTCAATTGGCCGCGAGGGTCAAATCAGTCGGAGATTCGACTAAAAAACTCAGTTGGAAGGTTGACCTTGTGACTCCTGCGAATGGCATCAAGAAAAAGCCGGAGGCAAAAATTGTGACTGCTGACATCAAGTCAGGGAAGGTGTCACTGTCGCTTGATTTAGATTATGCCGGCGACTACGAAATTTCGGCAGTATTACCAGCAAATTCACACTGGTCGAAAGATTCGAGAGTTTCAGTCAAAGTTAAGGTTGATGCAGAGTACCCCTATCTTGAGGTGCTCACTCCGTTAATTGCGGGCAAAGAATCTAGCGGCGGAAAAAACTCAGGCGATGAGATAGTACAAGACTTCAGTGTTTCTATTCAGTGGAAACCCTTTGCTAAATTAGGCGAGTGTGTCGTTGCGTTGAGAGATGCGGCGAAATCACCGAAACCCTTACTTGAGCGAAAAGTGACTGGGCTAGAGACCACATTCAAAAAAGAGAAATTGATGGCTGGAAATTTATTTTATGAAGTCAGCTGTTCGACTCAAACTGGCTTTCATGTATTTGCTCAGCCTCAGCTATTCAATATCAGCTTTATTCCGCCAGCCCCGGTCAGCCCTCTTGATGGCGGAATTTTAAGCGCCGAGTTTGAAGAAGGCTCTGAACCCCCATTGCTCACCTGGCAGAAAACGAATTTTACCACTGAGTATGAGTTGCACATCAGCCCAGATATTAAGTTTGAAAAAATATCGGTTCAAAAGAAACAGAAAGACAATTTCGTACTCTTACGAGACCTATCTCCTGGCACTTACTTTTGGAGGGTGAGAAGCATTAATGGCGATGTCTCTAGCCCATTTAGTCGAACGAGAAAGTTCACGCTATCTCAGGCTGCCACACAATAGATTTTTCGGAGTACTTAGCGGTCGTTTCTCGGTAGGTAATTTTGGTCTTCTTTGGGAGATTTAGACGCATCCTCATCTTTATCCTTGCCCTCGAGGCCTTTTTTGAATGCACCAAGGCCTTTGCCAAGAGCGCTACCGAGTTCAGGAAGTCGGCGGTGACCGAAGAGCAAAACAACAAAGGCAAGAATCAAGAGGTGGCCTAAACTGAGTCCAAACATGTTCACCGAGTAACATGAAAAAAATGGGCTCGCCATTTTATTTTCGATCGGCTATCGATACTGGCATGGCAGCAAAACCCTACAATTGTCAGGTAATATCGTTTCGAATGCTCACTCCCACGGTTTTTGAACTGTGTTATGAGCCCGATTCAGAGTTCGAATTCGAGGGCGGTCAGTTTCTCAGTGTGGTCATTCCTGGAGCGGGCCCAAAGGGGCGAGATTTGCGTAGAGCCTATTCGATTGCCTCTCATTCAGAAAAAAGGCCAGTTGAGCTTTGTGTTAAGCTGGTTGAAGAAGGCCCCGGCACCAACTATTTGTACCGATTAAGACCTGGTGACTCGTTCAAGGGGGTTGCCCCTTATGGTGATTTTACTCTGAAAACGGGACCCGAGAGAAACGCTTGTTTAATCTCAACGGGTACGGGTATTGCCCCGTTTCGGGCGATGATGATGTCAGAGTCATTTAAGAAAAAAGCTCCAAAGAGAACTTTGTCGCTCTTTGGTATTCGCGAAGAGAGTGAAATCGTTTATGAGGCTGATTTTCAGGCTCTAAAAATATTAGGAGTTGAGGCGGTGACCGCCATTTCGCGTCCGAAAATGGCAACTTTGCCGAGTGTAAATGAGCCCCTGAATGGTTCAGTTAGAGTGAAGGGGAGAGTGACTGACTATCTCAAATCGAGTCATTTTAATTTGCCGTTGGGTGAGACCGATTTCTACCTTTGTGGCAGTAGTGCAATGATCGATGAGGTTTCTGCTTACTTAAAAGAAAAGGGCGTCGATAAATCTGCCATTCGACAAGAAGTTTATTACAAAGTTCCCACTGAAGGAATCTCTCTTTAAACCGCATTGGCGCTAGAGATCGATGCCTACTGAAAAGGCCATCATCGCCCAGGCGACGAGTAGGGTACCTAGTAAAAAGGTCAGTATCCAGGCACTCCAGTAGCTACTATTCCAGGGCAAAATTGCCGGTGAAAAGCGAAACAGTTTTATGGGATTAGTCCGCTCGTCGAATCCCTTTTTTATTTTAGCCTTTAGTTCAGCCGAGTTTTCTTGAATTAAGCTCAACACTGATTTCGCCTGTGAAATTTCTGTTAGCTTCGGTAGTTGGGCAATGAGAGCAGACGGCGAGAGTAGTGAAAATCGCTTGAGGCGGTTTCTTCTCCAAAGTAAGAATGTCGCCTCTTGAATAGCGGTTAGGTGTTTTGGGGTCAAATCGGCGCTTACACAAATGACGTTTCGAAAGCCCTGTTTTCTCAAAAAATTTCCGGTATCAACGAGTAGATCACGAAGCACATACCCACGAACGCAGGCGGTGAGCGGGTCTTTTGAGTCTACCGAAAATGCATGCTGAGCCAGGACGACGGGGCTGTAATTCGGCAGGGCAGCTTCGCACAATTTGGCGGTCTCAGTTGCGAGCTCGATGAGTTCATTGGGAGGTAAAGATCCAACGGCGATAATCAAGATGGTTGTCGGCTTTGTTGCATCTTGAATGGTGCTCAAAATCTCTTTCATTTATTCGGCTCCAACCTCAGACTTAGCGCCAGCTTCTCTGAGTTCGAGTAAGTTGAGGGCGTTTAGCCCTAAAATTTGTTCAGAGTCTTGATCAGAAATCGTTTTGGCGGTTACGCATTCATGAATGCGAGAGATTCCGACGTTGAAATTGTTACCAACGATTGGCCAGTCGGTTCCGAAAAGCACTCTTGAGGGTCCGATTCTTCTGACGGCTTCAGCGATAATCTCTGACGGCTGCCACGAAGTGTCGACTAGGCAATTTTCATTTCGTTCTGCAATGTCGAGAGCCACATTGGGTGAGTGGTAGTTCATGTGGGCCAGAACGAATTTGATTTCGCGGTATTGGCTAAACCAACTTTCAAAAAGAGTGACGTCTCCAAAACTGGGATTTTTGTACATCAAGTGAGAGTGAATGCAGCCAGTGTGCAAGATCACGGGCATTTTCAGTTCTGAAGCCGTTGCGAGAAGTTCATGGTAGCCTTCGTAGTCGGGGCCTTTTCCATCAAATGCAGGGTGAATTTTTAGAATTTTTGCGCCTTCTTCATGGTACTTTTTCAACACATCAGATTTACCTTCAACCGCTGGTGTAATGTTCACGGCAGCAATGAGCTCAGGATGTTCTGAGGCTAGCTTCAAGATAAACTCATTACTCGCAAGCGGCGGGTGGGCGATAATCACAGCTTGGGTAACGCCAACTTCTGCCATTTCTTTTAAGAGGTGGGCTGCCGAGTGATCAATCAAGAAAAGAGGAAGCACGCTCGGTACCCCTAGCTCGTCGATGATTTGGGCCAGTGGCGAAGGCAAGTGCCGAATATTAGGAATCAGATCGTGAATTTTGCGCGACAAGAGCTGGGTGAGGGGTTTTAACTTCGCAAGGTAAGGATCAACTAGCGGAGATAATTTGCCCTGAGTCGGGTCAGGAAAAACGTGACAGTGAAAATCAATAATTGGCGCCATGTGAACTAGATTAACTTCGAATCGAAACTCAGACAAGAAGACCTTACGTCCAAAGAGCTAATAACTGCGAAGTGAAGAGTGAAAGGTTTCGTGAAGCATCGCAGTGAATGAACAGGTCTTTGGCTCGGCCGGTTTCGCCTCGTAGTATCTCGAAGTGTGACTGCGAGAGTTTGAGTTCTGTCGAAAAAAAATGAATAATCTCGGCGTTTGCCTTTCCATCGACAGGGGGGGCCGCAATTTGAATTTTTAGCCGTGGCGGGTCACCATGAAGGCCTACAGCTCGAGTTTTCGACGCTTTGGGCTGAACCCAAAGTCTCAAGACGAGCCCTGTTTTTAGGGGCGAAATCCAGTGAGTTTGGACGCCCTCGGCGACGGAAGCCGGAGCCTCAAGTTTATTTTTTGTTTTAGCCACTTTTGAATTGTATCTGTCTTAAAATGGCCTCACAACCTCATAATGACGGCATGGTTTTCTGGGATCTTTGGGGTATTGATTACTTGGTACATCAGTACTCGGATCTTGGGGTTTCATACTGCAGAAGCGTTGAGGGCGATTTTGTCGTCAGTGATTGCGGGATGGGTAGCCCTCTATTCTATCTTGAGACTTGAACACATCGTGGTCATTCGAAAGCGAGTGTTTAGAGGTTCGATCGGAACCTGGGTGGTCTTTTCATCGACTTATTTTGGCGTACTCTTGGCTCTGATTCCGCAAATTAGAGACCTAGATCACTTTTTAATCTTAGTGATGCCACTCATTATGACAACCGGTATCACTATCGTGAGCTTTGGGCCCATTCAAGATCGCTGGGTAGCAAAAAGGCAGCGACGAGCACGCTTGCCCTAACGAAATCGCAATGCTATTGTCTCGATAAGGAAACTTAAGACCATGAACCAAACGGCGGCCCATTCACCCCTATCACAAACGATTCAAGCTAACCAGACGGCTGAGCCAGGAGAATACAACCTGGTCGAGCAGTGGCTTCGATTTCGACCCAGGCGTTGGTTAGCGGGCGCGTTTTCGGGTATTTTTGCTGGCTCAATGATGTTGGTGGTGGCGATGTTGATGGCGAAAGCATTTGGCTACGATGTGTGGTACCCGGCAAAAATTGCTGCAATTCCGTTTCTGGGTGGTGCCGCGATGGATTTCGGAAATGTGCAAGGCGTGGTAGTTGGCCTAGTGATGCACTTGGCGCTTTGTGCCGTTTTAGGTACCTTCTATTCACATTTTTCGATTTTTTCTGCGCCACTTCCTTTATTGGGAGCGGGTTTTGTCTGGGGCTTCTTCTCTTGGGTATTCATCTCTTGTCTGTTCAGTCAGTCTTTCACTGAAGTTTTTGCGTTGCAGTTCAATCAAGGCGCGTCGTTTTTCTGTCATCTGACTTTTGGATTTAGCCTTGCCAGTCTGACTTTCTTTGAAAAAGTCTTTGAATAGGCTATCGAGTTTGGTGGGTAACAATTTCCTCTTTTCGGTATTCGCTCAATCTTCTATATTTTCTATAAGGTATGGATATCAAGAGCACTCAAGCCAACAACCTAGCCAAAGAAGAAGAGCGGCTATTGGCTTATGTCAAAGATCGCAAAAATCGACTGAAAGAGAGCATCTCTGCGTTAGATGATGATTTTGATCAAGAAGTTGCCGTGCGCTCAAAGCAGCACAAAGAAGCACTGAAGTCGCTCGAAACGGGTTACAAAGTAGAACTTTCGCGCACCAAAGAAAACCAAGAACGCGATCTCGACGTATTTCGTAAGGGCTACGAAAAGACTTTAGCCAAAGAAAAAGAGAGTCGCGAAAAAGAATTCGAAAAAATCAGCGACCGTGAGAGAACGAGAATTGATACCTACCGCAAGAACCAAGAAGACATTTTAGAAAAATTGCACGAGCGGTTCACGAGCGAACAAGATAAGTACAAGTAGTCCCAAAAGCCGCCGGAGGGTACCGGTGAATCTTGGGACTATTCAATCACACTATTGAGCTAGTTATTTTTTGGCTGATTCGGCGCAGGGGTCTTGGTCAGCAGGAAAAGAGCCCGTGGTGGATACCGACTCACCATTAGACCATGTGATCGTAGATTCGTTACTCTTGTAATTCAGACGCCAGTCATTGGGTTTGCAGCTGGACTCACCGACAAAATGATACCTTTTGGTGGTGATAGCAATGGCAGTGAACTGCATGGTCGGTAAACCAGCGAGCACTTGATTCATGATTTCTGTTCGCGCCCATTCGAAGTCATCGCGAAATTCCCAGCGGCTCAAAATTTCATGCACACCGTAAGGAGTCACGGCTTTCAGTTCTTGTGAGTCGACGAGTTTCCATTCAGCGTGGGCGGATGCGCTTAAAAACGTCAGGGCAAGTAAGGCAGTGGTGAATGTTCTCATTTTGAGATTCCTTTCGGGTTAGATTTTGATGGGTCTGTACTGGCGCACGGGTCTTCACCACTACTCGCTGAGGCTGTGGCTTCAGAGTGGTGATCTGACCAAGTGATGCTCTTTTCTGTTGAGTAACTCTCTAGACGCGGATCATTTGCAGCGCAAATGGTCGGACCGGTGTAGTGATAATGATACGTGGTCACAGTTAATCGGGTCATGTACCTAGGAGTTAGTCCGGCGAGAAGCTGATTGGCTACCTCATCGCGAGAGTATTGATAAGAATCGGAGTATTGAGAAATGAGGGCATTGATTTCTTTGGGCGTATTTGCCTCTTTGGTTTCGTGCGAAACTTCTACCCAATAATTGATCGGCCACTCGGGGTCGGCTAGGGCAAGGTGCAGGGGTAAAGCAAGGCCGAGGGACGCAAAAAACGAAAAAGCTAAAAACCGAGGAAATGCTTTCATAGAAGTCTCCTAGTTGCCGGTTAAGACCGACGGGTTGTGATGTTTTAGAGTTAATGCGTTTACCTATTTGAGTAAAGCACAAGTTCTTTTACGATGTTCAGTAATTAATACTAAAATCTGTTTAAACTTGTTTAGTAATTATATACAACAGAGAGATGACGGTTTTTGAGTTCACCGACTACCGAAAGTTTTTGTTAGCGGCGGTTCAACACTTAAAGCGCAAAGACGCTTCGCTCAGTTTTTCGAGTCTCGCCGTAGCGGCCAAAGTTCAGCGATCGTACTTATCGCAGGTGCTCAACCGCGGTGGGTACTTGAATGCAGACCAGGCCTATTTGATCGCCAAACGGCTAAAATTGTCAGAGCCAGAGACGCGGTATTTTGAACTGCTCGTTGAGGTCGATCGCTGTCAGCTGTCTGAGCGCAAGGCTCGGCTCTTGGCAGAGCTCGAAAGGTTGAAGACCCAGAGTCAGAAAACAGAAAGTGTTTTGAAGCGAGAAAAAGTTGAAATTGCACCAGACTTCTTGACAACCTATTACTCTGACCCCCGCGTACCGATTGTGCACATGATGCTGACAGTTGATCACTACTCACGAGATACTCAACTGATCGCGCGGCGTCTCAGACTCACTTCGAAAAAAGTTCAAGAAATTTTGTCAGTCTTAGAAAATTGTCGACTGATTGAGTGGAAGGGCGACCAGATTGTCGTTCTCAAATCTTTTCTGCACCTGCCCGTCGATTCTCCACTACACCGAATTCACAGCAGTTTCTTTCGAATGAAAGCGATTGAATCGATTCAAGATAAACGTGAAGACGACGACTTCTTTTTTACGTCAAGTTTCAGCGCCACACCGGCAATCAAAAAAAGGCTGAAAGAAAAATTCCTAAAACTCATTCAAGCGGCGTCAAAAGAAATTGAGGCTACCGACCCGACCGAGGTGTATCACCTGAATTTTGACTTGTTTTGTCCGTAAGGGGAGGGTGGGGTAGGTGTAATCTTAGGAATCGTGGGTATCGACCTAATCGGGAGTTCATTCCGGATTAGTACAACTTATACGGAGTGATGTCCCGATTGGTTTGCTTGTCATCAGATTTGTTAGTAATAACGGCTAGTTGAATATCCATGTTATCGGCGAGTCGGCATGCGAGCGACCCGTCAAACCGGTGTTCACAACTTGAGTACACTATGTTTACATACTATATTGACTTGGTGTATTAAATTGAGTATTGAATGCCGCATGAGCACCGCCGAGTATCAAAATTATTTGAAAGACGTTCTTTTAGAGAAGCGAAAGAAGAATCGAACCTTCTCGCTAAGAGCCTTTGCAAAATTAGTTGGGCTTCAACCTTCGCTACTATCTGATGTACTGAATGGCCGCCGAAACATCACTGAAGAAACCGCAGTGACGATTGCCCAAAAGCTAGGGCTTGGCGAAACAGAGGCCACCTATTTTCAAAGCCTCGTGCGCATTGGTCGGGCGAAGAACCCAGCCGTAAAAGAAGTGTTCATTAAGCAATTAGAAGAACAATTCAAAGATCGAAAGCCGGTTCATGATTTGACCGTCGATCACTTTGTCGTTATTTCTGACTGGCATCACCTGGCAATCTTAAAACTCTTAGATATCGCAAAGTTCGATTTCAAGCCCTCGGCAATTGCTGCGGCCCTTGAGATTGACCCCATTGAAGTTGAGCAAGCACTGGCGAGATTGGTGCGGCTGGGTATTCTCGAACAATCGCCCCACTACAAACGGGTGACCTCAGACTTTGTCGTGCAATCGGTTAAGCCTAATGATGCCCTAAAAAAGTATCATCAGCAGGTACTCACGAAGACCATCGAGGCGCAGTCAACTCAAACCCCACACGAGCGTTACACTGGCACTGAGAATATTGCTCTAAGTGCCGATCAGTTAAAGCAAGCTGCCGAAATTTTTGAAGAGTGTTTTCAGAAGGTGATCGCACTTTCAGAAAAACGAAAACCTGAGGCCGAGGTTTATCACCTAGGCATTCACCTCATTCGACTTTCAACAACGACCCGTTCAATAACCAAACCACCGAAAGGTAAAACATAAAAAAGGAAGAAACCTATGAAGCGCAAACAAACAACCAAATACACAATCAAATACACAAATAGACAAGAAATGAAGGCCAGGTTGCTGGCAAGAATGCTAGTCAGCGTGTTGCTGATGCTGACGTCACTCACAGCATTTTCTGCAGACGACGGCACTCGCGGCGGCGGTACCTTTGTCGGTGATGGCAAAGTTAGTCTAAAAGATTTTCAAAAGGGCGCCGCATGCGATTGGCGCACTGGTGAAGACATCTTGGCCCAATACGGCCAAATGCCTGAAGTTTTCCAACCGCTCGAAAAACTCGATTGGTACTTTGCCCGGGTGTTTATGACTGAAATGCAAACTATCAACTGGTGCATGACCGGTGAACTTCAGCGAGTTGACGACGAAGACCGCGAAAGCCTGTTCGCGACCAACTTTACAAACCAGCGGCAAGCGGCCATTCGAATTTTAGGCGAACCCGAGGTCTATGTGAATGAGGCGTTGGTCAATAGCACCGCTCGTGAAAACCAAATGGCGTTATACACGCACGAGACCGTTCATAGCTTTATTGCCCTTGATGCCCCGATGCGTAATGTAAAAGTGAAAAGTGCCGTTCGCACTATCAAGCAAGTCATGAGTGGCAAAATACGCAAGAGAGCTGACTTTATTCGATTGCTGGCGCAAAGTGACTTTGTCGCTCTTCACACCACCGAAGCGCTCGAGCAGCATCGAGATTTGATTCAGTACGTTCTCGGTGTCGACTCTGAACGAAACGCTATTTTAGAGCGAACGACAGACGTTGAAATGCTCTTTTCTGGTATTGACTCAAAGGCCCTTTGGAGCAAAGACCTCTCAGAACAAGACGCGGTTACGGTCAGTTTAATGACCTATGCCGGCCTCATTCGTGAAGCTTGCGAACAAGGCGACTCAGGCATTGCTGTTCAGAAATTGCTTGGACAGCCTCACCTAAGCCCTCGAACAATCGCAACTTGCCTGAGGGCTTCACCGAAATCATCGGCTCTGGCCAAGGCTTTGATTGCAAGACCCGAGTTTTCAACTGAGGGTACTGAGCTCATTTCGGAGTTGGCGAAAAAATCGCTTTCGATTCGCGACTACCGAGTTCACGTGTCGGCGGCATTGAGTGAGCTAGCTCAGCCGAGGCCCACAGACTTAGAGGGTCATTTAGACACTGACGAGTTGGGCTCGCTTCTGCCGTTAGCTGAAGGGGGCAAATTTAGCCCAAAAGCAGAGATACTCTATACGCTCATCTCAACCATGCTCGAAAATGACCAGCACACGGCTTTGAAAGCACTGCTAACTGACGACTTCTACGAGGCCTTCAATTTTACGAAGCTCACCGCCGATTTAGCAGCAGCTCAGGTGCCGATTGCGAGAGAACGGCCCTTATGTGAAAAAGTGTTGCAAGAAGTGCCTCGTGCTTTCTGGAGCACATTTCTGACTCGGCTGTCAAAAGAGGTAGGCCAAGAAAAGGCTGATTTCTTTAAAGCAGTTCTAAATTTAGATCAATTATTCAACACCAATCGTTAACCACAACAAACCAACAAAAAAGGAGATTTTATGAAATTCACAAACTTAACCACCTTAGCACTCACGGCTCTTATTTACAGCTTACCCGCCTTCGCAGCAGACTCTGAGGCGAGCAAGAAAGTCGCCGACATATCTGAAGTTCTTTCGGCCGAAGTACACGTCACTCGCGATGTGTTTGACAGAATGCTCAATGAGAGTCAAACTCAAGGGGCCGAACAGCAGTTTGTTCATGCCGATTATGAGCTCAAAGCGGCCTCATTTTTGAAAGAAGTCGACACGGCCTTGGCTGCATTCGAGAAGAAATTGGCGCGACAGCTGTTTCCGCAGGTGCAGCTCTTTGTTTCTAATTACAATACCATTGTCAAATCGACGTCGTATTCTGATGCTGAAAAGGCCTCACTTTTAGATGGAATCAGAAAGCAGCTTGAGGGCCAAAAACCGATTCTCTTTGATGGCTTTGAAACTGAAGCCTTCAAGCTCATTAATGTGACTGGCCTGCCCGCTATGGGATTCGACCTTCAGCTTGGATTCTATGAAGCTCCGGGGAAAAACCGTTGGCTTGAATTATTTATTATGCAGCCAATTGGCTCTCACAAGAAATGGACTGTACAAGACCAAATGGCTCCTGAAATATTATCCACGGCTTCGACAATTAAAGAAGAAATTGGGAGTGCACTGGATGGTTTGAGTGGCACAGTTAATGATAACGAGGTCTATGCCTGGGTCAACGGAATCATAACGCACGACTACTTAGACCACCGTGGCATATGGGTCAACGGTTATCCCTATCGAGAAGCATATAGCTATATCTCTTCGGAGTCTCGAGGAAATTTTTGGAATAACCGATTTAGTTCAGATTTATCTCAGACTTTAGACCTTAATGCTGAAGTTGCCCAAGGTGTCTTTGATGTCGTGAATAGCATCAAACCAATCGCCGAAGGGTGTAAATCTGAGTCGTGCGTGATCTTAAGTCAGATGCTGTATCTAAATTACTTAAAGACGGTGAAGGCGAATTTCTTCAAAGACCTCTCGGTCACACTTGCTGACGGCTCTACTTTCGAAATTCCACTGTCTCGCTCGGGTGCGCCCTTCTTGGTTTTGATTGAGGCTTTGTCTAAAGCAAAACACCCAGAAGCTTATAGTCACTTGAACTTTGATGATTCACCCGAGATCGAATTAGAAGTCACTAACGGCGTGCCCGCAGTTAAATTCGAGTTAGGCAAGATTTTGGCAAGCGGCAGTGAGTGTGATGAAGTCATTTCGCTAATTGACGAGCAGCTCGACGCTCTCGAAGACCTTCCAAAATTGCTCGGATTTAAGACTTCTTTCACCGAGGAAGACAAAAACGATGTTCTGAAGCCGGCGCAAGCGGTAGGAGATTTGGTTGGAAAACGGGCAGCTAGCTGCTTAGAAAGCGCGATTACGGCTCATCAAAAATCAAATTAAGCCCATAGATTTAGCAACATACGAAACCACAACAAAAGAAATGAGAGCAATTTATGTATTCGAACAATTTAATTAAACAGGTAGTGATCAACTCAACCCTAGCCGCATTGACCTTAGGTGTTTCAATGGCACCAAACGCCCTCGCCGCTGACCGAGCCCCCCATGGCCAAATTCGCAAAGAGTACACCTGCCGAGCGCAGTGTGTGTATGTTAACCCCGATGCCTATGCGATGAACACCGGGTATTTGGTAGAAGGCTGGAGCCGAGGCTCGGTCTCTGAAGCCTTTCGTGACATGCAGGTGCAGTGCTCGTATCCGGGGGTTTTGGTACTTAAGTTAGCGGGCAGTCATTACGGAGAAAACGAATTTGAGGGTGACTACGAAGACGAGTTTGGTGCGACGTACTCGGTTGAAGCCCAACGAGGCGAAAGTGATCGACGCCACCGCGTGCGACCTGCGGCGAGTGCGCGATTCAGAGCGTCTGCTCATTCGCGAAGGCGACTTCACGAACGCACTCGAAACGAAAACAACATCGAGTTTGACCTTCAATTTGTCACGAAACCCGAAGAAGCTTGCGGTGTTTACGAACTCAATACCAATGCGCCGATTCGATACCTCGGCGGCCGACCATTGGGTGGTTAGGCCCTAAGCCATCGCCGACCACGGGTAAATGGGCATATTTTGTCAACAGCAAGTACCTCCGATTTTTGTCAAATTCTGTCAAAATCGGAGGTACTTGCGTAAACCCTAATGCCCTCCACTCGTGCCAGAACTAGTGGTCGAACTTGAGGTCGAAGTGCTCAGTTCGCCTGGTTCGAACGGATTTCGGTCATTCATGTAAAACGAAAAATCGACGAAATCTGACCCTTGCACCAAAGTCAGATCAACTCGGGGCCCATGTGACGATATGATCATCGGAATCGCTTTACCTTCAAAATCAAGGTGCCCGCGAATAGTCAGATCTGAAAAGTCTAAGAACTGATGGTGTTGGTAGTAGAAGTCAGGGCGAACGCGGTCAGCAAAATATTGACCACTGAGATCTTGATTCGCACGGTAAGAATAAGAATGTGAATAATCGGGAGAGAATTTGAAACTTCGGTGAACTAGCTCTTTTGCTGAAATGAATTCGACACTGATGGGGCCCGTAAAATGTCCCGCATTTTCGGGTGAGACACAGAGTTTCCATTCGATCACATAAGGCACCTTGAGCAGTTGTCGAACTTTTTCAAAAGCCGATTCATCTAGGTTGCCGCAAAACCGATCGCCCCGATTTTGCCACCCTGAATACTCATAAATGGCAGGGGTCACTTTTTGCTTCGGTGGTCGAATCAAGATGCGCGCAGGCACATCTTCATTCATGATGCCGTCAAGACCGTGTTGAAGTCCAAAAATGTGCCCAATTTCGTGGGCAATCACGCTATAAAAAACGTCAGGCTGACTCCAGAATAATGGGGTAGCTGGGCCTGCGTAGGCCTTATCGCCTCTGTCTGCAGTCAGCCAAATCATGCCTTGGCTTGTTCTGCCCGTTTCGTCACTCACGGGCACTTTCGCGGCAAATGCGGCCGTGTACCTGGCCATGTGATTGAGTGTTGTCTCAACATCGGGGGTATTCACGCCCAGTAAGAACGTGAGCTCGTGCGACTGAATGCAGTCGACTTCTTCAAAACGTAAAGTGAGATTTTTCTTTTTTCCATCAGGAAGCACAAATGCGGTTTCGATGGGCTTGAGTTTAGTGATCGTACGGGTCCAGTCGACAAAGACATCGCGAAGAATTTGTGACGAACCCTCGCGCGAAAGAGAGAAGGCATCAGATCGCTCGATACAGTAGTGAACCACTTCATCACCGATAAACCAGGGATTGTTTTCGGTCGTGAGAAATTCAGCCCCAGAGCTGGTCATGCCACCCCCATCACGGACAAGTTCGTGGCTTGCGCCGAAGGCTAGTGTCTGAACCGAAAAGACCAAGGCGAGCGAGAGCGTAGATAGAATGAGCGGGCGAAGTTGCATTTCAAAAAATTAGCCCAAATTTCTGGGGTATTCAACTCAAGATCGATGAGGGCTAAGCGTTTAGCTTGAGGCCCGCTCAATAATTTTCGTTGAACTTCGACCTTCTAGAAACGGCAGAGAGAGAACTTTACCACCGTGCGAGAGCACAAAATCTGATCCGACAATCTCAGAGGGCTTCCAGTCGCCGCCCTTAACTAAGATACTTGGGCTCAATAGTTTGATGAGGGTGAGTGGGGTACTGGCGCTGAACGAAGTCACAAAGTCGACTGATCCCAACCCGGCAATCACTCGCATTCGGTCTCTCAGTGGATTGATCGGTCGCTTTGGGCCCTTTAGTTTCTTGACTGAGGCATCGCTATTGAGGGCTACAATGAGTAGGTCTCCCCTTGATTTTGCGTCTTCAAGGTACTGAACGTGCCCGGCATGTAAAATGTCGAAACAACCATTGGTAAAAACGATGCGCTTGGTTTTGCGTAGACGTTTAAAAAGTTCGGCAAGTTTCTGGGCGGTGGCGATTTTATTTTGGCTTGAAAAAGATTTCACTAGAGGGGCCTCGCTGATCGAATTACCAGTTTTGGTTCGCTGTATTGACCGGAGTGATTCCGCTGATTGAATCGTGTAGCCCTCGGTGTTTTGAACCAAAAATAGCCGGTAGCAAGCCAAGGCCACCTAAAAGTAAACTAGGAATAAAAAGCAGTGAACGCATCACGATGCGAAGTTCAGAGCCGACAAGTTTTAAGCGAAAAAGCTTTTTTCCGATGGTGGTACCAAAGACCACTTCTTGTGCGGTCATGAGGGTCCAATGAAAAACAATTGAAAATAAAAGAATCAGCATCAAGCCTGTAGGGTTCGAAATGAGATCAAGTTTGATTTGATAAATAATCAAGATCGCACAAAAGCCAGTGACCGCAAGAAAAAGGTTGATTCCTAAATCGAGACAGTAGGCGATCAGTCGCTGAAAAACATAAATGACGCCAACGGGGGCTGGTTGAGATTGAACCGAAGTGGGTGCGACTGCCGGTTGTTGCACGACTGGCACTGAGATTCGGCTGGGTTTAGTGTTTGCGGGTTGGGCAAAAGTTGAAGCACCTGCAGCCACGGCGCCAGAAAAAGTGGTTGCTTGAGGTGTCGCGCCATAATAAGTTTGTGCGCCCACAGACGTTGCTGTTTCAGCACTTGCTCTTGGTCCGGTTTGGGGTGCGGCCTGCGGAGTCGAATGTGGTGCAGCCTGAGAAATCGAATGAAAACTAGGTCGTGTAGGAAAACTTTTCGACGCGTGAAGCGGCGAGGGTCTCGCCGGGTTGTTAAAAAAAGGAGCTCCGGCCGAAGTTGCCCCAGATCCCGAATGTGGAGCTCGATTTTGTCCGTGAGTCGTTTGATTGCCAGAATAGTTTGGCAGCCCAGACTGAAGATTCGATAGCGAAGAACTCACCCGACTGGCTTGAGGTTTTTGGCCGTGTCCAACCGGCGTGTAGGGCATTCCATCAGAAAACGGATGAAATCCAAGGCCTTCCGATAAGGGCTTGAATTGAATCGATTTTTTTACTGACTGATCGGCGTTGTTGGCTTTTTGAGTTTCTTCTTTCACCCCTCCACTTTGAATCTTTTTTGAGTCGATTGTCAAGGCAAGAGCTCGTCAGTTAGAGTCTCTGTCTCTCACTAGCAACCAGGCTGGCTGCGGCAAGAGCAGCGGTCTCGGCTCTCAGGGTGTACTCAAAAAGACTAACCGGTGAGGCCTGCTCTAGCGTTGAGTGAAGCTCAGTTGAGCTAAAGCCACCCTCGGGCCCAATGAGAAGGTGAATTTTTTTATATTTTGACGACTCACCGATTGCCTGTTTAAGAAGCTCGCTCAGGGGTTGAACAGCACGTGTGGCCTCAGTCTGAAGTGACGGTTCAACCAGAACAACTCTGAGTGAATCGCTTGGCAAAGGTTCACCATTGACCTGAGACAGCGGCTTGGGATCATGCACTAACATTCGAGAAAATCGGCCACACTGTTTTAAGGATTGGTCAGCAATTTTTTGCCAGCGTTTTTGAAAGAAGTCAGATCCTTTTTTGCTGACGTCAACTACAGTGTGTTGGGTAATGACCGGTATCAATTCGTTAACCCCCAATTCGACACATTTTTCAACGACCCACTCGAACGCTTCGCCTTTCAGAATACCCAACTCGAAAACGGCACGGGTGGTGTTTTGTTTTGATGTCATCGCTACGGTCGAAATAAAATCGGCCCAAAGTATTTTTTTTTCAATGCGAAGTCGCGCTAGGCAAGCATTGCCGAGTCCGTCGAGTAATTCAACCACTGTACCGTTAGTGAGACGCAACACATTGAGTGCATGATTGGCCTCAGTTTCATCGATCACCGCTGATCTCGACAATTCAGTAGGCAACTTGTGACACAAGAGTCTCTTACTGGTTCTTTGGGTAGGCATAAAATGATCTATACACGCTCGTGGTTGATTTGTCAGAAATTCGCGTTTTGTCGGTAAATACTCTAAAATTAGAGAGTGTATAGAAGTGTTCAATGTCTACTATTCTTCGTGTCACTCAGCAGTTCGTTACTGCCCCGTTCTGTTTTTGCTTCGCCGAGTGATCAAATTAGAGCAACCGAGGCGGGGCCAACGATCAAGGCGAATCCGTTTCCGGTTTCGCAAACCCTGCGACCTAGAGTCGATTTTTGGGTAAAGGTTTTTACCGAATGGGATTCTCGCACTCTCATTGCTCACGATTCGAATGATGTCACAAAAGTAGTAGAGGTCATGAAAGTTGCGGCCAGTGATTCGGTACCGAAGGCCTTGAGGAAACTCGAAAAAAAGTGGAAGCGGTCTCGTTCAGGAGTGCGCATTCAACAGGGTCTAAAAGACAAATTCGAAGCCGGGTACACCGAGTCGGCTCGTTACCTTCCTGAAATGGAAGCCGTCTTTGAGCAGATGGGTTTGCCCATTCTATTGACCCGACTACCCTTTGTTGAAAGTAGCTTTAATATCGCAGCTCGGTCAAAGGTTGGCGCCGTCGGTATGTGGCAATTCATGCGTTCAACTGGGCGCCAATACCTAAAGATCAACTCAGTCATGGATGAACGAATTGACCCGATTAGAAGTACCGAAGCGGCGGCGAAGCTGATGCGAAATAATATTGATACCCTCACTTATTGGCCGCTCGCCATCACAGCATACAATCACGGAAAAATGGGCGTTCTTCGGGCGACTAAAACGCTCATGTCGCACGATCTTGATGTCATCATTCGGCATTATCAAAAACGCAGTTTTGGATTTGCAAGTGAGAATTTCTATGCCTCTTTTGTGGCGGCCACTGAGGCTGAAGAGAAGTTAAAAAAGGCGCTACCCAAAATTACTCGGGCTGCTCGGTGGAATGTTTTTGAAGTGACCCTTCCGCAGGCCATCAAGTCTTCAAATCTCTGTACAGGCTTACAAATGAGTTGCAGTGAGCTTCAAAGTCTCAATCCAAGTTTGGCCAGGGTTGTGTGGAGCAACCGAGTTTCTATGCCTGCTAATATTCGCCTAAGGTTACCATTAAGGAATGGGCAACTGGTGACTTTAGCTGTTCAAAGTTTCTATGAAAATTTTGGCTCGATACCAGTAAAACAAAAAGTCTACGCCAACGCCTATCGAAATGTGGCAAGCCGGCCAACCGTCAAACCGAAGGCCTCTCGTCGCAAATAAGAATTGAGCCGATGCGATCGCCTCTGCTCTATCTAGACACCAATCATCAATCTTGCAACTAATGCGCAGACAATCGGAATGCTAAAGTTATCGTCTATGCGGCTGCTGAAGAGTTCGACTAGGGCGCCTGCCACAGCGACTGACAGGCTGGTCGCTAGTCGCAGGCCAAGAGAAATTCCGGGCGCAACTAAGGTCAAATGGGTAAAACCAGCGAGTGAAGCCACTACAATAAAACCGATAAAACCAGCCCATGACTTTTGTTTGTAAATTTTCTTGGTACCCCACGCTTTGCCAATGAGGTTTGCCGCAGGGTCTCCGAAGCCAAGTACGAGAGCAGCGAGGCTAACAGAATGCCTCGGAAAAAGAGCGCAGACTATAAAGAGAGCGACGAGATAATAGGTTGCACCTACGATCTGGTGCCGCTCGTGAGGGCGTGAAATCGGGCGAAGCGCTTTGTCCATCAAAAAGTCATTCCACGTTGAACTGAGGCGTCTGGTGATTTCTAGAAAAACGAAAAATCCACCGACTGCCCCCAGTACCGCGAGAGACTGATTCTTATTCAGAATGGTTTCATAGAGCACGGCGCTCAGTAGGCCATTGAAGACGTGAAATCCCGCACGTGAAAAGTTGAGGGGCTTGAGGTTGTGCGGGCGAATCTGAATGCGTGATTTTTTTGCGATGAGAACAATCTCTTCGTATGACTGTGAGAGGGTCTTGAATTTTTCTTTCGCTTTTTTAAAGAGCTCTTTTGATGTGGGCTGATTCAAGCTGTCAGCGGTTCGCAACAATTCATGGGTCGTGTGGGTGATGACCATCGAAAGGGGCTCAGGATCTGAAATTTTCAGCGAAGTTAAGAAATTGTCTGAAACAAACTGCTGGCCTTGCTGAGAGAGCGCTCGAAATTGCTTTCTGAGACGGATCATTCTCTTTTTATCAAATTTCTTAATTTTTTGGAGGTTAGGTATCACTTCGTGCAGGTGGGTAAGCCACTGTGCAAAAAGCCGTTGGTTTTTTTCTAAAGCTATGGAAACATTCATGTATTAGCCCTCCCCAAGATAACTTAAGACTCAATGTTCTTCGAGTCAAGTTGCATAACAAGTGATGTTTTTCTCTCATCTGGCTTTAATCTGGACTCAGGCATTCGGCAAGAGTATTAGGTCTGACGAAATGTATTTGGTGGGCATTGCAGGGGGGTCTGGTTCAGGCAAGACGACCTTTGTAAAAAAAGTATTGGCGCGGGTTGGGTCTAATTCGGGTGTGAGCGTGCTCCACCTTGACTCTTATTATTTAGCGAAGATACCAGAAGGCCTTGAGATTCACGGTCGGCCTAACTTTGACCATCCGATAGCGTTTGATTGGGATTTGGTAGCCAAACACGTTGGCCAGCTCAAGAACGGTCAATCGATTGAAGCCCCTGTTTACGATTTCAAAACGAGCTCAAGATTAGATAGAACTGAAGCAGTGGTGCCGGGAAAAGTACTTCTGGTTGAAGGAATTTACACACTTTGGGAGCAAAAACTGCGTGGTCTTTTTGATCTCAAGATTTACCTCTCAGTTGATGCCGATATTCGATTCATTCGACGCCTTCACAGAGATATCAAAGAGCGTGGAAGAACACTGGATAGTGTCGTCCAACAGTATTATGATACGGTTAGGCCCATGCATTCAGAATTTTTGGAGCCCACTCATCAGTTTGCTGATTTGATCGTTGGGCAAGATACCGATGTCGCAGCAGAAGTGATAGCGGCGCGTTTAGCTCAATTTGCTAGTCGCGAACAGGTAGCTTCAAGTAAATCTGAGCCTGAGAACATGGAATGGAAAGGCGCCTGGAATTGAGTCGCAAAAAATCGAAATCGAGTTCGTCGGACAATCTATCGACCGACCAGAACTCTGACCAGTTACCTGAAAAGGTCGCTCAAAAAAGAACCGTTAGGTACAAAAAGCCAAAAGTTCATCAAGATGAACCAGAAGTGCCCTATCGCACTGGGCGAATCAACGACGCCGTCAATGGCATGCGCTTGATACCCCTGGGGGGATTGGGTGAAATCGGCATGAATTGTTTTGTCTTTGAATACGAAGACGAAATTTTGATCGTCGATTGCGGCATGCTTTTTTCTGATCTCGATGATTTCGGGGTTGAGTTCATAGTACCCGAATTTTCTTACCTTCGGGATCGACGCGAAAAGGTGAAAGCCTTTGTGATTACTCATGGTCATGAAGACCATATTGGTGCGCTGGGTTTCGCGTTCAAGGCAGGCATTCGCGCCCCGATTTATTGTTCTGAATTCGCCTCTAAATTAATCTATTCGCGGTTTGAAGAAGCGGGTCTGTTATCGGGCCTAGAGCTTCGAGTGTTCAAGCAAGGCGATGAATTTTCGTTCAAGCATTTTAAAGTCAAACCTCAGTCAGTGAACCACTCGATCGTCGATTCTTTTGCACTTTTTATTGATACTCCGTACGGAAAGGTCATTCACACGGGCGACTTCAAGATTGATTCGAACCCGTTTTATGGTTCGATGCTTGACGCTTCGGCATTTAAGCGGGCAGGTGAAGAAGGCGTTTTCTTGCTCTTATCAGATTCAACGAATGTCGAAAGGCACGAGCACAGTCTTAGTGAGAATGTCATTTTACATAAATTTGAAGAACTGTTTCGCCAGGCTCAGGGCCTCACTTTGGTGGCCATGTTCGCCTCAAATGTGGGCCGAATAGGGCAGGTATTTGAATTAGCCAAGAAGCTCGATAAGAAGGTTGTTCTCTCGGGGCGAGGCATGGAGCAAAATTTTCGCTTAGCTCAGTCGGCTGGGTATTTGACCGGTGCCGAAGCTCAATTGATTGGCCAAGATGACCTTGAGCAGTACCGTCGTGAGCAGCTCATTGTGCTTTCAACCGGTAGCCAGGCCGAGTTTGGATCAAGTCTTCAGCGAGTTGCTAACGGCGAACACCGATCGATTAAGTTGAGGCAAGGTGACTTGGTCATCATGAGTTCGCGTTACATTCCGGGTAATGAAAAAGCGATTGGCCGAATGATCAATCAGCTCTTCAAGCAAAACGCTGAGGTGTTGTACGAGTCAGTTCAAGAAATTCATGTTTCTGGGCACGCCACCCGGCCAGAGTTGAAACAAATGCTTCAGTGGGTGAAACCCCGATTTTTTATTCCGGTTCACGGAGAGTATCGGCATTTGGTGCATCACGGGCAAGTGGGTCGTGAGTGTGGCATTGCAGAAAGTAACGTGAGGGTTGTGGGCAATGGCGATGTTATCGAAACTGATGGCAAGTCGCTTGAGGTAATCGATCAAATCATTGAGACTAGGCACATGGTAGATGGCCGGGCGGGAAATGAAATCACTCGCGTGGTGTTGAAAGACCGCCGGCAACTCGCTGAAACAGGCATGGTGCTTGTTTGTGTGGTGCGAAGCTCTGAGACCAATAAAATTCTTTCGGGCCCCGACATCACGGCCAAAGGTTTAGTGAACGATACGTTGCAAGGTTGGATGTTAGATGAGGCTTTAGTGAAGGCCAAAGAAGTTTGCCAAGAGTACGAAGAGTGCCTTCAAGCAGGCAGTACGTTATTTGATCTGCAAGAGACCATGCGCATTGAGCTACGTCGATTTTTCAATCAGAATCTGGGCAAAAAGCCGGTGGTTTCGGTGGTGGTGGCAGAGCTGTGAGGCCGAAATACCTTATTGACCTAGGGGTGAGATGTCGATAACTTGTTGAAGTGTCAGATCAACAGGAGTTTTCAAAATTCGCTGAAAAATTAGAGGTAATCGCGAACGCGTATTCACTAGATTACATTCGATTATTTGGAAGTGCCGTGAAGTCGCTATCTCAGGCCCGTGATGTTGACTTGTTGGTTGGGCGCTCGAAATTCTCAATCGAAGATCGAGCTAATCTCTTGGCTGATTTAGAACAGTTGTTCACAAAACCTATTGATCTGATCATTCCTGACCGGCAGGTGCCGTCTTTGCTGGTGCGGGAAATTGGGAGTACTTCGATGCCCCTGTGGGAAAAGCCTGAGATGGGAAGAGAATCTTACGCTAAGTGGATATGTCCTCGACTTGCGGTAGCTGAAGACGAGAGGTTGGGATTTTCTGTAGAAATGCAGAATCAGTCGGTAAAGGCCACACAAGCTCGACTGAATCGGGCTGTGAAAGGTAAGCAGAATGACTGAAATTTTAATGGCGAAGACGAGACTTTTGCAGCAGGTGCTTTCTGACCTTTCACTTCATTTGGGTAAGTCGCGAGATGAGCTTGAAAAACTTCATTATGAACTTGAGCGGCAGGTACAGTTGTCGGTAGATCTTTGTCTTGATTTGTCTCGTCACATGCTGATAAAAAAAGGGGTGGTTGTTCCCGGTATGAGTCGCGAAGTATTTGTAGAGTGTGCCAATCAGCAAATCATCAGTCGCGAGTTAGCAAAAAAATTGGTAAATGCAACGGGCCTTCGCAATCTGATTGTTCATGAATACGGAGTGATTGACTACGATCTTTTTTTTGGCGGACTAGTCGATGGGTACGCTACATTTTTAGAATTTTTGAACACGTTTCTCGCGATAGCGTAAGTCGATTGAGCCTAATCTGAGACTTTAAATAAAAAAAGGCCCCAAACCCTAAAGTTTGAGGCCTTTTCTCGTGTCAGCCATTGGCCGTTTTTACTAACTAGAACTTCGAACTGTTTGCCCAAAAATTACCTTCAATGAGTGAAGGCTGCACATAGCTTTTGAGAAAGCCCGTTGGGTTTTGACTGGTGGCTCTGTGTGGGTCGTCAGCGAGGCCCCACATGTAGAGCATTGGCTTTAGGTTATCGTTGAAGACTTTGTCGATAACCTTTTGACCAGGGTAAAAACCACCGCCCCACATAGAGTTGGGTGAAAGTTCAAACGTGAACGCGAAGATTCCGTGGGTGCCGTAAGCCCAATCAGTCGTGTCGCCGCTGGCGATGTAGAGTCCGCTCGACTGCTCAGGTTTATAGTGATTCCATTGAGCCATTGTTTTTGCCATGGCTTCGTAAGTCGCCCGATCGGCTTGATTTGAGATGGCCTCGTTCTTGTGCCCCCACGGGTAGAGAATCAACTCACTAAAGGTGTGCACGGTTAAGAGAACCTTAGCATTTAAGTGGGTATCAACGAAGTCGCGCACGTTCTGAGTTTCTGGCTCAGAAAATGGTTGTGGGCCCATGTAGGTGTCGCTGTCGGTTTCGCTACTCGAACCGCCGGTGCCCCACTTAAAACCGTAGTTGCGGTTGAGGTCGACGCCATAAGTGCCGTCGCCATTATTGCGGCGATTTTTTCTCCACATCTGGTAGTTGCCACCAGTCGTATCGAATTCGGCGCCGTCAGGATTAATCATCGGAATAATCCAGAGGTCGCGGCCTTGCAGTAGTTCAGCAATTTTCGGATCAGCCTTATTCTTTGCGACATATTGAGCAAAGAGTAGAGGCACTTCAACGCTCAAGTGTTCACGAGCATGGTGGTTACCCATGATGATGTAACCGGGCTTCGAACTGGTGCCCGATTCAAGTGATTCTTTCACCGTGTTGAAGTGAATACCGAGAACTTCTCTTCCTTCTAAGCTTTTTCCGATAACGCTAACTTTGCAGATTTCTGGGTTAGCGGCTTCGATTGCGCGAAGTGCGGTTGCCACTTCAGCGTGGTCATGAAATTTTTCGTCATTAGATGGAAATCCAAATCCTGATTCGTGACCGCCTCTACCCACAGCGAGGTCAAAATTTCCGAGAACCTTGATGCTTTGTTTGCTTAGGCAAGCGAGTTCGTTAGGCGTAGCGAAACCCCAAACGCTATCAGAGCGAAATGCTTCGAGCGAAACACCGCAATTTGCGATTTGACTTCGTTCGACTTGATTGTGTGCTTCGATTTGAACGAAGCGAGGTGTGGTGTTTTCGGTTGAGGCGATTGCGACTGCTTGAGTCAGTGCGACAGCTGAAAATAGACTTAGAATGAGGGACTGGTTTGCATCCATGCAAGGTTCTCCTGGGGGTTAAACTGCGGTTAATTCAAAAAAGCATAACAGCCTTCAAATTTCACACAAGCCCCCCAGTGAAATAAATGCCGAGTTTGTGCTTCTAGAGCGGCTTTGCGGTCGTCAAGTGGTTGACGTAGTCACTTTGATCTAGAATTAGAGGGTCTTTTAATGGTTGAGTTACATAGTAATTGTTTAGTTACTGAGTGGTCGATAACCATCTAGAATAATAGGATTATTAATACTTGATTAATTGCCTTAAGTTTTAGTGACCTCGCGACGATAGGTTATTTGAGAGCGAGGAGCAAATTATGTCAGACAATAAGAAAGAAACAAAAAGTGCAAAAGGTGGGCAATCAACATCGGTGCTCGGCTGTACGGCAAAGGGCTGTCGTGTTGACATTCATCGTTTTAATTTTTGTGGCGAACATTTTGAACAATTTAAATTTGGTTTAATTAAGAAAGATGGAACGCAAGTTTCAGACTTCGAGAAAAAGTTAGGGCATTATGAGGCTTACAAACGTAAGCAATCTGCCCATCGAGTTGCGTAGACAACGCAAAAGAGCTGTACCCACCACCTCCTCAATGAAGGCCTCATCGATCTCTTCTGATCGATCGAGGCCTTCCACCTTTTTAGGCTTCTAAAGTCGCCTTCTGAGCTTGAGTGATTTTTTTACAGGCACTACCCGCAGCAGCCATCATCGCAATCAGTTGATCTGGTGTGAAGGTGCCACGCTCAGCGGTTCCTTGAACCTCGACCAGTTGGCCACGACCTGTCATCACAAAATTCATGTCAACATCGCAGGCGCTGTCTTCTTCGTAATTCAAATCAACAAAGATTTCACTTTTCTGAATTCCAATGCTCACGGCAGCAACCGTATCAATTAGCACCGAGGCAGGAATTTTTTCTGCTGAGATCAATTTTTTCAGGGCAATTTGCACAGCCACACAGGCGCCCGTAATTGAAGCGGTGCGAGTGCCGCCATCGGCCTGCAGTACATCACAATCAACCATGATCGAACGCTCACCCAAAGCTTTGAGGTCAACCATAGCCCTAAGAGCTCTGCCAATGAGTCTTTGAATTTCTTGCGTGCGGCCAGAAATTTTTTCGCGGTCTCGTTTGGTTCGCGTGTGAGTGGCTCTGGGTAGCATCGAGTATTCAGCTGTGATCCAACCTTGGCCTTGCCCTTTGAGCCAACCTGGCACTGACTCTTCTACCGAGGCAGTGACCAAAACGTGAGTGTTTCCGGCCTTTATTAACACCGACCCTTCAGCGTATCGATTGAATCCCGGCTGAAATTGCAGATTTCTCAAATCAGTGAGATTTCGACCTTCTTGTTGTCTTACGGTTTGTTCTGGCATTGACTGTGAACTCCTTCAAGGCTGCTTAGGTTTTTTGTATTGAACTCAATTGATCAACCAGTTTAAGGATTAATAATCATGAAGAAAATAAGCAAACACAAAACGCCGCCCGATCTTTTTGACTCGCCCGACCTGTGGAGTGAGGCACTGAATCGTGCTCTAGACGAAGACCATTGGTTTTTCGACTGGACCTCAAGGTCGGTGGCCCAAACGCGTAAAACTCACGGACGCAGCGCAAAGCCAGCGGTTGCTGAGTTGCGTGCTAAAGAATCCGGTGTTTGGGCCTGTTCTGGTCTAGCTGAGGTTGTGAGACGTCGAGGGTGCGCCATCGGCGGTGAAGTTTCAGTGGTTTCTCACGTTCAAAACGGTGAGAGATTCTCAAAAGGAGATGTCATCCTTACCCTTAAGGGGTCTCATGAAACCATTTTGGTATTAGAGCGCGGAATGATCAATTTGGCGTCGTACTCTTGTGCCATTGCGACTGCGACAAATCAGTTGGTTCAGGTGGTGAAGCAGGCCTCGAGTCAGTGGTCAGCCACTCACGAGATGCCGCGAGTGACGGCAACAAGAAAGACTCTGCCTTTTTATAAAGACATTGCGATTCACAGTGTTTTGATGGGCGGCGGATTTTCGCACCGAGTGAATCTAGCGGGCGGTGTGCTTTTGAAAGAAAATCACGTTGCAGCGGCAGGCTCGATCACAAAGGCCGTAGCGTTGGCAAAATCGACTGTACCTCATGTTTTTCGTGTTGAAGTTGAGGTGACCAGTTTGAAAGAGCTGACAGAGGCATTGGAGGCAAAGGCAGATGGAGTGCTGCTCGATAACTTTTCACCCGCGCTGGTTTCACAGGCTGTTTCACAGATTAAAAAATCGGGGGCAAATTGTGTCACCGAGGTTTCAGGCGGACTCAATGTTTCGAATCTTGCGGGCTACGTGCAGCCTGGGGTTCATGTGCTTAGCGTCGGCTCGTTAACTCATTCGGTGAAGGCTCTCGACTTGTCTCTCGTTTTCAAAGGGGCGAGCACTTGGTAGGTGAATGCGTTCAACTTGAGCTTGCGACTTGTGAGTCAACAAACGAAGAGTTAAAAAAGTTAGCGTCGCAAGGGGTAGTTAGCCGAAGTTCTGTGCTTTCAAAAACCCAGACTGCCGGCCGGGGTCGGCAGGGTCGAACTTGGCAGAGTGACGAGGGCAATCTTTTTCTTAGTTTCTTATATGAAATTCCAAGTGCTGTTGGGGCTCAAGAATTCAGAGCGACCTGGATTCCGATCATTGTCGGAATGGGGTTAATTAAGGCCATTAGGCAGTTTTCAGCTGAGTTGGGGGCGAGGGCGTTTTTGAAGTGGCCAAACGATTTAGTGTTCAGACGGCCAGAGTCTTTTGCAAAGTGTGGCGGTATTTTGTGCGAGTTAGTGAGTTTACCCGATCGTAGGGTTGCGATTATTGGTGTAGGGGTAAATGTAGAACATTCGCCTGAACTGGGAGATCGAGAAACGACGAGCTTAAAGTCAGAACTTGTCGGTGCTACACCACTACCTAGTGTGGCTCAGTTGAGAGATTTGCTCATTAGCCATTCATTCGAGTTACTGCGCGAACTCGAAGTTCGTGGTTCAGTATTTCTTGAAAAAGAGTTCTTTCGCTACTCTTTGAATCAAGTCGGCGAGAACATCAAGTGGTCAGACAAAGACTCTACAAGCCAAGGTGGGCAAGTCGCGGGGTTAGGTAGCTTCGGAGAACTGATCGTCGAACAGCGCGATTCTAACGGAAACCCAAGGCTCGTTTCGCTTTTTTCAGTGTCTTGATAGAAGTTAGCGATAATGCGTCAGGCGGACGCAAAAAATGAAGGTGGCAAATCTTGTCGAATTGAGTTATACTAAGTATAACTGGAGGATGTGATGCGTACCACTAAAGTAATGGCATTTTCAGTGATGCCCGAATTCGAGATAGCCATTCAAAAACATGCCAAACTGGAGCACCGAACGACAAGCGAGTACATTCGCGAAGCGGTGAGACAGTACATGAGTTTAAGGGCCTTTGATGCGACTCATACACAGGTAATGAAACGACTGAAGCGCAAGGGGCTTAAAGCTTCAGTCGTGGATGATGTGATTGATGATCTGAGAAAACGCGGGTAAGAATGGCAATGGTTCGTGTTACTGTCGATACCAACGTTATTGTGTCGGGCCTATTGTTTGGTGGTGTGCCTTTTAAGGTTATTCAAGCAGGTTTGGCGCGTCGTTTTACCTGGGTCTTATCGCCACCGTTGATTACAGAAATTGAACGTGTTTTAGGTTCGAAGAAGTTTGGGTTGATTCACCATGAAGTTGAGGCCTTGGTTGAGCCGATCTTTTCGCAGGCCGATGTGGTGGTGCCTACACAATCTATCGATATTATCAAACGCTGTTCTGCAGATAACAGAGTTCTAGAGTGTGCGGTTGAGGGTCGTTGCGTCGCCATCGTAACGGGAGATCATCGGGATTTGTTATCTTTGGGACAGTTTCGCTCAATTGAGATCATGAGTCCGAGAGTATTCTTGAGTTCGGCTCATTTAGTATAGGCGAGTGACGGCAAAATGGATACGGTTTCGCGGACAATCTGGTCGACATCAACGAGTGACACTATGAGATACGGAGCTTCATGGTGATTATAGTGGTGCCCCCGCTAGCCTTCGCTGTCTTGGTAAACTTTGATCCAATTGATGTAGGCCGAGCCGTAGTCAACTCGAACCTCGAGATCGCGAACTTGTCGGCGCACGGTAGGTCACCAAATAGGTCAACACTCTGCAACTGCTTAAATATCAATCAATTGAAACGCAGCGTTTGTTTAGACTTGGCGTGATTTGGCGTGATAGGTATTTTCGAACACTCGCTTCGTGCCGCAAGAGGCTGACGACGATAGACAGACTGATCGCTTGACTCACTTGTTTTTTTCTAGTGATACTGACGGCATATGCAAAACAGCCCGATCGCGCAATCTGCACTTCCACTTCATGGCCGCACCATCCTGGATTGCTCAACTCTGTTGCCAGGTCCTTTTGTCGGAAAACTACTGTTACAAAAGGGCGCACGGGTACTTAAAATTGAAAACCCAAAACGCCCAGATCCTGCTCGAGAAATGGGCGCTCTGTACGGCGACCTCAATGCAGGTAAAGAACTGGTTTGGTTAGATTTGCTCAATGCAGAAGACCAAATTACCTTTCAAAAGCTGGTAAAGAATGCCGACGGATTGATTGAAGGGTTTCGCCCGAAGGCTAAGAAAAAACTGGGTCTTGATGCACCAACTCTGCACCAACTGAACCCCAGTCTTTGTATTGCTAGCCTCGTGGGATATCCTGAAACTAGCTCATTTAAAGACCGAGCCGGACATGATCTGAATTTTCAGGCTCTCACGGGCTGTCTTTCGCTACAAAATGAAATGCCGGCCTTGCCCTGGGCTGACCTTTTCGCAGCTTATGAATCGGCGCTCGCCATGCTCGCTGCTTTTGATGCAGTCAACAGAGGTCATCAATGTCAGACCAGCGTGGTGTCAATGTCAGACACTCTAACAGGCCTACAGAGCTTCGTCAGAAATGAAGCCCTTCGAACGGGTGAATTACCCAAACACGGAACGACTCTTTTTTCTGGAAAATACCCTTGTTATTCAATTTACCTAGCAAAAGATGGCCGACGAGTGGCCGTCGGAGCGGTCGAACTCAAATTCTGGGAAAGGCTTTGTCAACTTTTAGACCTGCCCGAGTTAACTTCGAAAGGGTATTCGGTGGGCCTCGAAGGTGGTCAGGTTCGTCAGAAGATTCAAGACCAGTTTTCGAAACACGATTGGAGTGTATGGGAACCTAGATTCTTAAACGCAGACTGCTGCGTAGAACCGGTGCTCAACTACTCTGAAGCCTGGCCGGGAATGGGCTAACTAATAGTCTTTGATTATTGCGGTGAAACTCTCGGTGCGATTCTTTGGCCCACCACCACATGAGTGCATGTGCAATCTTTGTCTGCCTTACGCCATTTTCGCGTGGTGCGCTCAAGCCATTGCAATAATCGAATCGGCATGAGGTATCTCAATCCTTTGATTTGGCTCGCATAAGAACTTCCAATTTTTTGTTGTTCTAAAATCTCGAAGCCTGCTTGCGCGAAAAGACTCGAGAGCTCAGAGTCGGTGTACAAAAAAAGATGATCGCCCCAATGAAATTGCTTCGGAATCAGCTCTTCAATGTTGGTGACCTGTGAGTAGGTGGGTAATTGATTTCCGAATTCGTTTCCGTTTGGTGTGGTGAGTACCAAGATGCCGCCGGGCTTCAGATTTTCATAGGCCGATTTCAGTAGGTCGAGCGGAAAGGCAACGTGTTCGATGATCTCTCCTAGCAAAACAACGTCAAAGGGTTGGTGATGTCGATATTCAATAATATTGGCCAGAACAGTTTCGAACTTGCCGTGGGTGTGTTTTTTCAAAGAGTAATTAAGAAACTCGGGCTTTATGTCAACAGCGGTGACTTGGTAGCCCTGCTCGGCCAAGAGCAATCCGAAATTTCCCTGAGCCGAAGCGAAATCTCCCACCGTTTTGCCTGTTGTGGCGAAACGATTAACGAGTGAGATAACCGTCTCAAGTCTCAGCTCGGCCGCCATGACTGCTGCCTTTCGGCGATTAGGATTGTAGAGGTGGCGTTCATCATCGCCCCAGGCGAATTGTCTTTCAAAATCAGTTTCTAGCTCAGATTCGGGTACTCTGCGCATGCCAAATTACTCTCCGAGCATTCGGTGAATCTCTTCTTTGATGATTCTTTCGGCTAAGTCAGGCAAAAGTTTTCTCGCCATTTTTTCAATGGTGTCTTGCAGCTGTTTTTGAAGTACATCTTCCATCTGTGCGACCGTTAGCGGTATCACATCAGCCGTAGGTCTTGAAAAATCGTGTGAGGCTGGTGGGGGTGGCGGCAGGTTATCATCATTGTAAGGATCAAAAGTCGAAGCCCCTGTAGGTAAATTGATTTCTCGAGTCTTTGTAAAATTATCGCCCGTATCTTTTAATTTTTGATCAACCGGCAAGGTCGGCTCTGGGGGAGCGTCAAAGTGTTCAAGCTCAATTTCACTCAAGAATTCTTTGGAAAAGGTTGTCTTTGTAGGTTCATATGAAGCAGCCAAATCAGGCTTACTTTTTGCCGAAATCGCCTGGAAGTGTGAATCAGAATCTTCGTGAAAGGTGTACGCAGCAATGGGAGGCGGCGGAGGCGTGACCGGCAAAGTTGAGGGTTTCTTGTGCTGTTCTTGAATGCCCCATTGCAGTTCTTCGAGCCCACTGAGCTTAAGAGTTGAAGCTGTGAGCTGCTTAATGTCTGAGTCTGACTCTGGTGACTCAGGGGCGTTGGCTTCGACGATAGAGGACGCCGGAAGCGGTGGCGGTTCCCATAGTGTGCGGGTTGTCTCATGAAGCGGAAGAGTCATGATTGGAACATCAGGCTGAATCGGAGGTAAACTTGACAAGTCGCTTTCGTCACTCGCAAGACTCAATTCGTCGTGATCAGGGATTTCGGGAAGGGAGTCGGGAGCATCGAATTTGAGAGTAGGCTGAACGGTGGCTTCAAATGCATAACTGGACGCTTCAGACAGAATTTGTCGTAAATTTGCGGGATCGAAAGGTTTCGTGAGTTTTGCATGAAAATGGGCGGCGTTCGCTCGATTTTCATCAAATTTTTCGAACGCACTCGACATCAAGATAAATCGAATATTCTTGAAGTCGTCTTGTTTGTTGCAGTCTTCTTTTATTTCAAATGCGGTTCGTGTCGGTAATGACACATCGATCAACACAATATCAGGGCGAAAAAGTGAAAGTTGTTGAATGACGTCTTTTCCGTCAGAGACTGCTTGAATTTCGTACCCCTCATTTGCCAGAGCGAGTCTGATTACTTTTTGAATGGTGATGCTGTCGTCGGCCACCAGCAGTTTTTTTTGGGCCATATTGTTCAAGTGTGTCATTAGAAAATTCTTCTGTAAAGCGTGGTCGAGTTAGGTTGTGATAATCAATGCAGATTTATTGAAAAGTATCAAAACTTTTAGGTCAAAGAATTGACTGTCAAAATAGGCCTGCATTAGCTTCTGGAAAAGTTGGTTTTGTTCTGAGAATTCTGTATACTGAAGATGCCCTGACGGTGGGTCACATAATTTCGGACCCGACAGTCATTACCCAGGGGGCTGTCCCTGCATAGTGGTGAGCATGCCTGGTTTAATCCAGGAAGCCTAAAGCTAGCATACGGCGCCCACTTTAATTCCTGGGGTTCCAAATTGACTACCCGCCCTCAGGGTGTTTCTTTTTTTAGGGGAGTGTTAGGATGGCGCGAACTCAATCTTTATTTGCGAATAGTCAAGGATGGCTTCATGACCTTGCGAGGCTTGAGGTTTTTCCAGAAGCCGAAAAGCTCATGTCGGGGGCGAGTCTTGATCCGCACCAAATGGTTGAAGAGAGTACCATTCAGTTTTTGACTGATCTTCGAGCAACTTTTGAAGATTCGGCAAAGACCTTCAATAGCTATTCAGAAGGCGGCTCTAAATTTAGCGAAGTAAAAATTTATTCGGTTGCCCAATCTGCGGCTGATTTTATGATTTTTAGAAATCAAATTAAATTGGTTGTTCAAAACTCTGGTCACGGAGTGGTTCAGCTGGGATTTGCTCAGCATTCGAGTCCGTATCAGCCGGGGGCGAATGGTGGCGGATTTCCGGGTGCACAAGAGTTGCTGGCCCAAGTGGGGCCGTTCAGAGATATTTATTGGACGTTTCAGTCTGAGAAGGTTTTGGCTGATCAAGTGGCCAGATTCTATTTTACTGAATTTGTGAAAGTGACCCGCGAGAATCGAAAAGGTCAAAATTCAAAGGCTGGGAACCAGCAGTTGCTTGATCAAATCAAGGCTCTCCTCCACGAGAAGGGGCTTGATATTTAGTGTCGTCGCCATTTGCGTCGAATTGAGTGAGTAATCCTTAATAGTTGAACCTTTGTCGTCATCTGACTCGAGTCTCGCTTTTTCAACAATCAACGCCGGGTTGAAACCAAATTTTTCTGCAAACAGTTTGCCCATTTGAAAAAAAGTTAACTTCGTCGTGCCACCATAATGAATGGTTTTTATCTTTGACCCGCTGTCGATGACTCGTTTTACCATGTCTGTGAAACCGCTGATGTTGGCGAATGAGTGCAGTTCGTAGTTCGGCAATTCAACCCTTTGGTCGCGATCGAGCAGAATTCGCATCTTGTCAAAGACCGAATAGTTTCTGCCATTGCCTCGGCCCAATAAAGGACTCGATCGCACAATCAAGTGATTAAAATAACGTCCACGTACAAAATTCTCACCCGCGTTAATCAGTTTGCCGTGCAGTGACGAAGCGAGGGCTGAGTCGGTTTCTCGGTAGTTGCCACGATTTCCATCGAAGACGTAACTACTCGAGATGTAGACAAAGCGTAGCTGCATCGAGTCAGTTGCGTTCGCAACGTTCGATACTCCCCCTACGTGCAAAAAATCGGCTACCGTAGGATTTGCTTCTGTCCACTCTGGATCATTATTACCGGCGACATAGATCACGATATTGGGTCTAGCCGTGTAGACAATGCGCTTTACCCAATTTTCATTCTCTAGGTCGAGAGGTAAATAAGTTACCCCTGGTATGGTGATCTTGTGGGTGTTGTAGGTCGCAAAGACTTTGTATCCTTCCCTGAATTTCAGAGCCAGTCGCGTGCCAACAAATCCACTGCCACCAATGATCAAGACGGTCTTGACCTTAGCCACAGTTCCTCCTTAACGTACTTATAATACACTAAAACTATGTAATCATGTCAAGACACACGTCGAGTGTATTTTCGTTCGAGTCAAGAGACAATACACCTATTATGCTAGTGTGAAGTGAATCACACCGTGGCTGCACCACTAGGTGAAGTCAGTTTGACCGTAAACGATTCTAGTACTGCCTCATTTGAGGTGCTCGTTCTTTAAGCGATTGTCTGCAATAATTACCCCATATCATACACGTCTGGCGCGCACTCATAGAGTTGAGGTTGCTAGACCTCACGAATCGTTGCATTCAATTGAACGAGTCACCTTACGACAATAATTTCAAAGCCTGCGATGCCATGTTGTTTGCTTGTCCGAGAACTGAAATACCCGATTGCATCAAGATGTTTTGTTTGGTCATCTCTGATACTTCTTCGGCTAGATCGGCATCTCGAATTCGACTATTGGCAGATGAAAGATTTTCATCGGTAATCTGCTGGTTATTAATAGTCGCTTGCAAGCGATTTTGCATGGCGCCGAGATCGGCTCGAATGCTATTGACGTGTACAAGTGCATCGTCAATGGTAGTCAAGCTCAATTGGGCTCCTTGTTTTGTCGCAACTGACTCTCCTCCCAGTTTCAAGGCTTCGATCGTCGAATCTGATGCTTCGCCGTTATACACAACCCGGTCAAGCAGCGGATTATTATCGACCCCGATTTGGATTTCAAAGGTACCGGCTCTTCCATTTAAGAGTGGCGTACCGTTGAACCTCGTCGCGTTCGAAATACGATCAATTTCTTGCTTCAGAGACTGAAACTCTCTATCAGAAAACTGTCTTTCAGTGTTTCCGATCGTATCTGAAGAAGACTGGATGGCTAGTTCGCGCAAACGAATGAGCATGTTCGATATTTCATTCAAGCCGCCTTCAGAGACTTGAATCATTGAAATACCATCTTGCGCATTTCGTTTCGCTTGCCTAATACCCCGGATATTAGCTCGCAAGTTTTCAGAAATTGCCAAACCTGCGGCGTCATCGCCGGCGTGATTAATTCGGCTACCACTCGCAAGACGTTCTAATGTCTTATCTAAGCTAAGCCGGTTACTTCCCATTTGTCGCTGAGCATTCAGCGAGGTGACGTTTGTCGCTATTCGTAGACCCATGGTTTGCCTCCATTCAATCGCGTCATTCCTTCCGTGACGCCCTTCGATCTTCGATGACCGAGGCCAGCTTCCGTGCTGGGTCTATGGAACTATTCTTACCGATCGATCACGCTAAACGTGTACGAAAGGTAAATACAATTCCAAAATTAACAGTGGTCGCGATCAATCGATGAGACAATCTCACCTGTTGATTACGCTCACTTGAACACTAATTTCTCCTGACCGTGGAGTCTTAGTGCTCTATTTAAAGTAAGACAACCTTGTCTTACCTTTGAGTGATAGATGAGAATTTCTTCTCGCTACCATTCAAAACCTTCTTCTACCGAGTGCGGCATCAGGCGTTCGTAGGTGGTTGGCCCACGGTTGCGGTTTCGCAAAGCAAACTGTGCGCTCATCGGTATTTTCATAAATTCAAATTTGTTAACCTCATTCACGGATCCTCAATCATTAAGCTCTCTCGACGGCTCTTAACCAGAGTTCGGCATGAAAAACGCTTCTGTTCCCAGTCCAAGTTCCCAGCTTGGTTTTTTAACCTGTGTTTCGGTCTAGTCGGTCGCTTGCCCCGAAGTAGTTCTCCAGCCCCCAAGATTCTCCCTGTTTGAAGGGGAGGACCCCGAAGAGCTGGAGCCGCGCTGCCAGCGTTGCTCTCAACCGTTCAGTCGAAGTCACAAGTCTAGGTCACGTGAAACTCTGATTAGGAGTTTCGAGCGTTTCTCATGCGAACTTTTGGTATATGGTGATTCATCATCATAGTTGCTCCGTTTCGTTAGCCACATTTACACCACTATTACCCCTAACCATTCAGCAACTTCATTGCTGCATTGTTAGTTTGATTTGCTTGTCCCAACACCGAGATACCTGCTTGAATCAAGATGTTGTTTTTGGTCATTTCTGAGACTTCTTCAGCGATATCGGTATCTCTGATACGGCTATTCGCTGCAGATAAGTTCTCATCATTGATCGACAAGTTATTGATCGTTGCCTGAAGCCGGTTTTGCATAGCACCCAAATCAGCTCGAATGCTATTTACCCGAATCAAGGCTTCATCGATAACTGAAAGCGAGAGCTGCGCACCTTGTTTGGTCGCTACAGATTCTCCCCCGAGTTTTAAGGCATCGAGTGAGGCGTCTGCTCGTTCTCCGTTATACACCACCCGGTCCAAGATCGGATTGTTGTTAATCCCGACTTGGATTTCAAAGATACCCGCCTTACCGTTAAGTAAAGGGTTACCGTTGAACTGAGTGACGTTTGCGATCCGATCCATTTCTTGCTTTAACGATTGAAACTCTCGATCTGCGAACTGTCGCTCAGTGTCGCCGATGGTATCTGAAGCTGATTGGATGGCTAATTCTCGTAGCCTCACCATCATGTTCGAGATCTCGTTTAGACCTCCTTCAGAAACCTGAATCAACGAGACGCCGTCTTGCGCGTTTCGTTTCGCCTGCCTGATTCCACGCAATTGTGCCTTCAGGTTTTCAGAGATTGCGAGCCCTGCTGCGTCGTCTCCGGCGTGATTGATTCGACTACCACTCGCTAATCGTTCGAGTGTTCGATCGAGATTTTGTCTCGTGATACCCATTTGTCTCTGCGCATTGAGCGCAGTGACGTTTGTTGCTATTCTTAAGCCCATGTTAGCCTCCCTTCAACATAGAATCCTCCGTGATTCTGTTGAGATCCCTCTCAACATCAGCATCCGTGCTTGTTTTTGTTAACATTCAACCAGAGTCACTTTTGCAAAAAACCGTGAAGATACCCAATCTCCACATGCGAAAGCTTCTCTAGGTCACACTTTCGTCAGTACTCACGACCCACTTCTTGTGGGGTTGGCCTGTCTAGTGGTGCTAGACACTCCTCGCGTTTACCGCTTCTGGTGCAACTACCCGTTTACCTTAAAGCGTTCGTGTGTAAATAATACACCCGATCGTTTTAAGTCTTCGTTCAGTGAGCTCAGCGAGGCTTCCCAGGGCCTAACTGTTGGTCTCACTGACGCGAAACCTGTTTGTCACAGTGACCGCGCAATTCATTTGGTAACAATTGCGGTCGCTGGCGGCCCGAGTCTGGCAAAATTGGTCGCACTGTTTAACTCGTTTTCCCACCGTCCTGGGGACCCACTTCGTACTCGCCCCATCTTGGTTTGAGCGTTGAAGTGAGTTTATCCCCAAGGTGGTTTTCCAGGAAACAGAGTCAGGCAACGTGCCTTTTCTCGGGTCAAAAACTTTTTTTACTCATCGGTCTTCTCGCTTAGTTCTCCTTTTGAGGTTTAACCGTTGTTACCTAACAAGCCCAATGCTGCTTTGATTGATGTGTTGGCTTGTCCTAAAACTGAAACTCCTGCTTGCATAAGAATTTGTTGTTTCGCCATTTCAGTCGTTTCTTCGGCGACGTCTGTGTCGCGAATTCGGCTGTTGGCAGATGCAATATTTTCTTTGCTAATCGATAAATTGTTGATGACTGATTGCAGACGATTCTGCATGGCACCGAAGCTCGCTCGAAACGAAGTGACGTTTCCGATCGCGCCGTCAAGGGCACCTAAACTGTTTTGGGCGCTCGACTTGTCGGCGACGTTTGCTAAGTTAAGACCGAGTGAAACGACACTCACGTCTGAGTTGCTGCCATCAAAAAGTTTGATTCGATCGATGAACGGGTTATTTCCGGTACCGATTTGAATTTCGAAAGTTTGGCCATTTCCTGAAAGAAGTGGCACGCCATTGTACATCGTTGAGAGCGCGATTCGGTCTGTTTCTTCTAGTAATTGTTGAAATTCGACGTTCATGAACTTGCGTTCATTGGGTCCGACGGTGTCAGATGCGGCTTGAACTCCTAGTTCGCGCATTCTGATTAAGATGTTTGCGATTTCGGCCATTGAACCTTCGGCCACTTGTACGAGAGAGATTCCGTCTTGAGCGTTTCGCTCTGCCTGAGAGATACCCCTGATTTGGGCTCTCAAGCTTTCCGAGATCGCCAGGCCCGCGGCGTCATCGCCGGCGTGGTTGATTCGGGACCCCGAACTGAGTCGTTCGAGAGTGCGATCTAAATTACCGCGTGTCGTGCGCAAATTTCTCTGCGCAATTAACGACGGTACGTTTGTGTTTATTCTCAGTCCCATAACCTTCCTCCATGAAGGTAAATCCAGCCATCCTAGCAAATCTGGGCTTAAAACTTACTTTCGCTTCACTCTCTCTGATCTTCATGACCTGAGGTGTGTCGCTACTTTCACAGTACCTATCGGGTGGGCGTGGAATTCCTTTAAATTTATTTCTCAAGTTTTTCAAAACGGGGTAGGTAAGTTCGGCCTAGTGGTATAAGTGTCTGTGTTTACATGCTTTTCTGACATCAGATCTGAAAATCTATTTAAAAATAATTTCATAATTTTGATTTTCACGTGCCTTTCGCATTCTGAAACTGTAGCCTTCGAGTACCAAATGAACACAAAGAGCGTTGAATCGATTAGAAATCTCTCGCATGCCGAAGGCCAGACTCAAACGATCCTTGAATTGAACCAATTCAAAGTGAAAGAGCGCGTTTTGCGACAGGCTTGTGTGGGTATTGCGGTCATTATAGTGGTCGGGGTGGCGCTGCGGTCATTGGTGGCCCCCTTGGGTTTTGGAGCGGTCGCCGTTACTATGCTACTTTCTGTAGGGCTTTATTCAGTGCCCTATTGCGTTAAAAAAACGAATAGTCTCTTTCTGGGGTCGTCGCTTCTCATTGCTACTTTAGGTGTTTTGGCGCTTCTCTCAGCCATATTCAATGGTGGAGTCAGGGCGCCAGTTGTTGGCATTTTTGCGCTTTTACCGTTGGCCGGCTTTGTGACGTATGGTAGAAAAATGGCCAAAATAGGCTTATTCTGTGGGGTATTGTGCTTGATTGGGCTACTCTTAGTTGAACAAATGGGGGGCGTTTATCCCTTACAGAGCCCCGAGAAGTATCATTATTATAAAGCAGTGGTTTTGTTTTTTCTTGCGATTGGTTCTTATTTTTTGGCCTCGGTTTTTGATCATTCAAGGCAATGGGCCGACAACGAAATGTTGCAGATGTCTGCCGAACTGGTCAATACGACGCGGCTTGCAGGTCTTGGCGAGATTGCCGCAGGGATTGGTCATGAGGTGAATAATCCGCTGGCTATTGTGTTGGGAAAACTGACTCAATTGAGGCGAAAAATTGAAGGTGGTGGTTCGTCATTAGAAGAAATTAGCGGTGATTTGGCTAAAATTGAGGTGGCTGCCACTCGAATTGAAAAAGTGGTTAAGGGTTTGAGAATGCTTTCGAAAAATTCTGGGATAGAGCCGAGCGAGACTGTGAGGGTTGCGGCCTTGCTTCAGTCAACTCTTGAATTGGTTGCCGAACGCCTTGAGTTGGCAAAGACTAAAGTAGTCGTTAATTGTGATGCGACAGTCGAAATGGTTTGCTTAGCGACTCAAATGACTCAAGTGATACTGAATTTGGTGATCAATGCAGTTGATGCCATAAGTGCGTTACCCGAAAAATGGATTCGAATCGATGTGGCAAAATTTGCCGACGGTGCCAATCGCCATTGGCTTGAGATTCGTGTGATCGATTCTGGAGCGGGTATAGAGCCAGCAGTGCTGACTAAGATGATGCAGCCTTTTTACACCACCAAACCTGTCGGTAAGGGCACTGGTTTGGGTCTCAGTATCTCGCGACGAATGGTCGAGTCACAGGGCGGATTGCTCTTTTACAATCCTGATTCGGCGAATACTTGCTTTGTCGTTCGAATGCCAACAGTGAGCTCGTGAGCCTCTGCTTAGAGCATTTTGGAATATTTGAATTATTTTTGAGTCAAATTTATTGAACAGCCTTAGTTTTGGTTGTTCCCGGTTTGCTGTTACCCACCTTGAAAGCCTCAGCAGGGTTTCCGCCTTTTCCGTCCTTTTTGGATGGTTTTTTTATTTTTGCGGTATTAGCCTTTGTCTTGGCTGCACTGGTGCATTTTTGCAGATTGGCGTTGAGCGCAGAAATGGCTTCTGTGTTTTCATTTTCTTGTGCTAGCGATGCAACCCACTTGTAGGCTTGGTCTGGCGACTCAAGTGCTGGCTTCTGAACTGTGCAGTTTGTAATGTATTTTCCAATTTCTAAGAATACCACAGGGAAAATAATATTTGACGTACTGTAGGCGTGCACGGTCGATCTGATTATTCCCTGCCCGTCGAGTTTAGTGCTCACTCGAACTTGGTTTCCACACCCGAGATCTATAGTTTTCTCTCGGGCGCTTTCAGAAAACCCTGGAGACGTAGCCTTCTTATAGAAAGACTCCTTCCAGCTACAGAGCTGCTCATTCAAGGCCGAATTGGCTGTGTAGTGGTCATTCGCAAATTCGCTGAAGGAATTGTAGATTTTTGGGGCTTCTCCGAAAGTCTCGTCGCACGAAGCAGACTGCTCAACAAAAAACAGGCCACCCATGCAGATTGTAATCAGTGAGTTTTTGATAGAAATCATAAATAGATGGCCTCCAAATTGGTAAATAATTAATCAATTATAACAGTGTATTTAAGCTGCGTCGGCATATTCCTCGTCGGCATGCCAAAGTTCATACAAAGTTTTGTTGTTTTGCGTTCTTAGCCAGCGCGACGCGTGCTCGGGTGGCTCGGTTCCTAGGCACCATTGAGCAAAAGCATGCACCGTGGCTATGCCATTTTCGCCGACTACCTTGAATTCGCCATTCGGCAATTTCTTGACAGAACAAGCTTTTTTGGGGTCACTGACAAAATACAAAGTCTCGTTTTCTTTGAGATATCCTTGGTGAACCAGGGTGGTTAGGTCAAATTTGTTTTTCTTTTTGGACACTTTGAGTTCCTCCAAGGATAGGTATCGGCAGAAGATTCCTAATTCTTTACGGCCTTTTTTTTGCGAAAATCGAAAATGCAAATGACGTCACCCGAATTACTAAAAATTGCGGTTAATGAGTTCAACAACAAGCAGCTGGTAGCCGGCCTCGAGAAATTCTCGTTTGGTCTGGTTGAAGACCCAGAAACAGAGGCAGGTTTTGAGTCGCTCTTGAGTGAATCTTTCAAGGTGCCCGCTGGTCAGAGCTTTTACGATGACTTTCCGGTATGGCAAAGTACCTACGACACCTACAAATTGAGAGTTGTCGCGAAAGATGAATCGGGTCGAGTCATCGCCGGTGGCGGTGTACGCATTACTGATATTCACGCACCATCAGGTGCGTTGCCCGTTGCTATCATTGGTGCCATCTGTACGGCGCAAAATTTTCGAGGCAAAGGGTTCGGGAGTCGCATTGTACAATTTCTGATTCAATGGGCCGAAACTCGCAAAGTGGCTGGAATCTTTCTCTGGGGTTCTGAGATTAATCTTTATGGCCGCCTCGGTTTTTCAGCCTGTGGTCGACAGTACAAAATTTTGGCAAAAGACCTCGTGTTTCGTGCTGATTCAGGCAGTTCTGTTTCAGTTTCGAGTGAGGTTCGTTTGGGCTTCAATCATAGCATTTTCGAGCTCATGCGACGGCGATCGACGGGGATTGTTTTGCGATCGAGAGACGAAAAGTGGCTAGGCGCACATCAAAATACTGAGTGGGTTAGTTTATGGTCGAAGTCGCAATGCTTGGCCTACCTGGCAATCGGTCGCGGCATTGACCTGCACGAAACCATCCACGAGTGGGGCGGTACATCAGACAGTTTGCAGAAACTGCTTCAACACGCTGTGGCCCTACGGCCAAACCTCATTATGATCGGTGGGGTTGAAGAATTCGAAACATCATTTCCGATTGTAAAAGGCTGCGCCAAAGAAATTCAGTTCTTGGCAAAAATTTGTGATCCTGCGAAATGGCTTTCGGGCTACCGCAAGGGCATCGAATTTGTGCACGACCGCGAAGATCTTCGGTCACTAGAAGTACAGTGGTTTGGCGAAGGCGAGCGAACTGGCGGTACCAAGTTTGAGCCATTGCCGATCTGGTTTTGGGGTCTGGACGGCGCATAGAACTACAAACCAAAATCATTCTTTGAAACTGGCGCCCTTGAGTGACGCATGGTTTGCAATGCCGTTCTATTGCCAAGATAATTCGTCTCGCGAGATTTGCGTCTTGTGAAAAGCATTCAATGAATCGCGCTGATTTGGGGGGTCTCTGGTAGGTTAGTCTTAAAAGACGAGTCAGTTTCTATGTTAAGAAAGATCCTACAGCTCTTACTACTTGTATCTGCACTTTGCGCTCAGAGCTTTGCCACTGAGCTTTCAGCAGTCAGTCGAGAGCTCAGTGTTTTGCTGAGTCCGGCCCTTCGGAGCTCAATAGAGTCGTCGGTTCTCACTTCGTTTGAGCTAAGATCGGCAACTCGATTTCTTAAAACCCAGAGCGATTGGGAGCAGTTTGTTTCGCTTCTTCTTGAGCCAAAGAATGTCAGAACTAAGACTAAAATTGAAGCCTTGCTCTCAGACGCGAAGTTGCCCAAGAGAACCCAGGCGTTGCGAGCATTTGAAGAGAAAGGCCAATTGACTTCGTCAGATCTTAGTCTTTCTACCGCAGATTCTGGGGCACTAGAGCTTCTGTCAGAACTCAACTTTCCGGCAGAAAAAATTGTTAGTTATCACCTAAAGCTCAGAGACATGCCATCGATAGCCCCCGAGAGTATTCCAATTTATGATCGCTATGCCTACCTGAATCGTAGCGCCGACGAGCAAGTAGTCAGTTCTGGTGAGATACGCTTCATGCAAAATGATTGTTCGAATACGACCGCCGACAAGAATTTCACTGTTTTGCAGAATGCCTATTTTTTTCGGATAGGTAAGCTTGCACCAGAAAATCTTCCGGTTATTCGCGTTTGGAGAGATGTCAAAGGTGTTACTTGGACTCTTGATCACCGGCGACTAGCAGGCGTGAGGCTGGCTGGCAACGTACCGTTTATTAAAGTACACTGGGCTAGTGAGGCAGAAGTTGCACAGAGTCTATTCAAGTTTTCAACCGTGGTTGATGGAAAAGCCATTTTGTTAAAAATTGACCGTGTGCTAGCCGCTCGAGTCGAGTAAGTGTTTAGATTTTCTCATGGTTTGAGAGCGAAGGCATGTCGTTTTGAGGCTTTACTACGTCAATTCAATTCATTTAGAGTTTGATCGTTTTACAAATTTTCATACAAAAACTTGCACAAAAATATCCAAGTAGCCTCAAAAACAAGGCGATTACTTGGCAAAAACGAAACAATCAAGTATTAATACACTTAATATGTTGATTAAAATAAGTCGAAAAGTGGCGATCCTTCGGTTTCTCTTTTTGTTTGGTCTTGTTGGAGTTGGTGTGCCCGTCGCCCATTCAGTTGAGGTTGAACCCAAGACAGAGCCGGTGAAGCTCGATGTCTATCTTGGGGTAGGTGCCTCAGATCAGACGATCGATTTGCCAGCGACCGCAATTTTCGGCACCACCCTGAACATAAAAGATGCGGCCTACATTCATCTTCAGTTAGAGCATGGCATACGGCACTTTCGAATCGAATACTCGTTTGCTTCGGGTGACCTCGAGATGGGGCCGAAGTTTTTTCTTGAGGGCGCCGATTTAGGCTGTGCCTATAGTATCGAAGATGCTTACGACCGTGGTGAAGAGGTTTTTTGCACAACCAAAATGGCGAAGCTCAAATATCAACCGTCAATTGACCTGAAGAACGGGTTAGTGGCTTCGGCGAGCTTAGAGTTAGCCCCAGAGCTGCTACTCATGAGAAACTCCCAAAAAAACATTCCGGGATTTGGAGCAGATACCAAATTGAAGGGTAAACTCGAATTCACCCGAAATGATGGAAAATCATTCTACGTTGACACTGAATACGAGAAAATTTTTGGCTTGAAAAAAGGCGACAGCTTTGAGTCAGCAGTCGCTCGTATCGGATACTCGGCTGATGCTTCATGGTGTCGTTACCGTATAGAATTGGCAGCGAATTCTGAGCAGTGGCTGGCTGGTAAAGTCTACGTTGATCAGCAGTCACACCTAAAGTCATTTGTTGGGCTAGTGTTTGGGTGTGAACAATCATTTTAGTTTTGAGGTGACAGATGTTGAAAACAAGAAAATCAAAATTTCTATTGATGGCGACGGCTCTCGGATTGTGTGGTTTTCCAGCTTGCCCGGTAGGTGTGCCGTCCCCGGGGGTGCCCTGTAATACCCTTCTGGTTCCGAAAGAAGCTACCCAGAGTATTAAAATCATGAGCGCTAATGTAGGTAACAGTTACAAAGGAATACCTGGAAGTTCATCTTACCGCTCGTCTTACCTTTATGCGCTGAGAAGCGAGTTTCGGGTCTACGAGGACACTTTGAGCGAGAATATAGCTAGAAATAAACCCGATGTCATCGCGCTTCAAGAGGTCATGTCTCCGTTGATTTGCGATATTGGTTTTGAGAGCGATCCCAGAAAGGCCTGTTATCCCGATACCCCTCCCTCTTTTTCGGCAGCGAGAATTCTTGGGCCAGACTATAGTGTTGTTTGCGATGAAAATCGTTCGATTGAGTGCATCGGTGTTCGAAATGATTTTGGCCAAATTCAAAATCCCAGACAGAAGTCAAAGCACGCCGATCATTTTGAGGTGTATTCTGATTGGTTGCCACAGGGTTTTCAGTATGCCTATGGTGGAGCGGTAACTGCTTCGCTGGGTGGCGACACCTGTTCGTGGTTAGATGGCGGTTGTACGAATGATCACTCTTGTGATGACGAATCGACAGTTTCGGCGATCACGGTGAAACAAGTGAACGGAGAGATTTTGCGGGTGGTTCATGTACACCCTTCTGCCGGAAAGGCGAATGCCTGTCGAAAGAAACAAGTGAAGCAGGGGTTCGAATTGGCCAAGGGGTTTTTGCGTAGTGTGATTTTGGGTGACTGGAATTTTGTACCAGGTGGGTTTAGTCAACCCGAGGTCAGCGCTGAATTTTTCGAGCACGTTGGGTTAGATCGAGAGTTTGTGAATCATGGAGCTTGTGTGGACGGGGTTCGTTGGCCCACGACCGCTACTGGTCTCGCTCTTGATACTGTCGTCAGTAATTTTCTCAGTGGTAGTTGCGTGGTGCTTGATTCTGATGGCCCGGGCGATTTCAAGCGGTTAGATGAGGGTTTTACGACTGAGGGATTCACGGCGAAAGAAGTTGCTGCGCTCGAGTCGCAGCGAATGGATCACTCAGCTTTAAGTTGTTTGCTGTACTACTAGTGAAGTATCTCGGAAATTTTTGCGAATAATCAAAAAAAAGGGGTAAATCTGTTTAAAAGATTTACCCCAAAAAAGATATACTTACTGCAGTCGAGCTGGCTTAGCTTGCCTTATTGGGCCTTAGTTAGCTGCGACTCGATTTCGCCGAGAAGTTTCTTCAGCCCGGTTGCGAAGATTTCAAGTTTATCGTTTCCTTCTCCCACTTTCCATTTGAAGCCAGGCATGCGAAGGCCGCGGTCATCGAGTTGATACTCAAACTCGGTGACTTCTTTTTTCTGGGGCAAGGGCGTCTTTGTTGATGGCGCCGTTACTTTTGACCCCTCAGAAAGTAGAATTTCTTCTTTGCCGATAGCCTCTTCAATGATTTTAGCGTGAAGCTCGGGGCTAAGGTTAAGCAATTGCCTCAACAGTGCCCGATTTTTCAGGCCACTCTTCATGAGGGTTACTTTGGTTTCGTAGGGCAATTTGGTAAAGCCAATGCACTCAGTGATTCGAGACTTTGGTTTGCCAAATGACTTCGCAATGCTCTCGTGACTGGTGTAGGCCTGTGTTTCAAGAAGTGAAACGTACCCTTCGCCTTCTTCAATCGGGTGCAAATCGACGCGGTCGAGGTTTTCACGCAAAGCAATCTCGTGGGTGGCCTTGTCGTTGGTTGAAAGAACTCGGGCCGGAATTCGGTCGATTCCCGCCAGTTTTGAGGCTCTCAGTCGCCGTTCACCGGCAATGACTTTGTAGCGATCGCCATCTTGAATGACCAAAATAGGCTGCAAAACTCCGTGCTCTTTGATTGAGTGTGCGAGAGCCTGAACTTCGCTATCGTCAAAGTGAACCCGAACTTGTAGTTCTGAAGGGTCGACTTTTTCGACGGGCACAAAGTTAACCAAAAACGTGGTTAAATTCTTGAGCCCGGTGTGGGTGGTTCCGGCAGTGGTTCTGGCGGTCGAGTAGAGTTGCTTGAGGTAACCGCTTCCTTGGCGGGTTTTGATCTTTGAGTTTTGGCCGGCGGTGTTCTCGGTGATGATCTCGGCTTTTAGATTTTCGGTTTGTTGTTCTTCCATGAGTTTTATCCTTCTATGCGGTCATTTGACTTAATTTATTAAATAATCATAATTTAATAACTATAAATACTGGGGCTTGACAGTTTGGCGGGTCAACTAAAGAGCAGTTCTTCTGTCAATGCGTTGACGTCTGTTGCCCCCATTCCTCTAGAGTTGACGTCAAAAACGGTCGTTCGACGCTTGGTGGCCTCATTAATGTCTGCGCTTCGGTTCATCACTGATCGGGTGCAATGGTCAGGAAACTGCGAGCGCAACTCGCCCAGAACTTCTTGGCTGATCACTTCGCGGTTATCGTAAAGATTCGGGACAATCGTGACGTTGAGTGAGCGGTCGAACTCTTTTTCCATTTCTTCTATGGTTGCCATCACTAATGACATTCCGTGAAATGAAAGAGGGTTAGTAGCGCAAACGACGTTCACCTTACTTGCCGCTACGAGCATCGATCCGTTTAAAATAGATGCAGCCGGATTCGTGTCAGATACAATGATGTCGTATTGATCTGCGATTTTTCTGATCGCTTCAGATAATCGATATTCCCTTCGTGTCTTGTTATTGAGTGGTATTTCAATATTGCAGAGGCCCAGGTTCGCCGGGATTAAATCTAGACACGGTGCGACATTCATGATCGAGTCTGCAATCGGTAGATCATTAATGAGAACGTCATAAATGGTAGGACGCTCATGAGCATCGAGGATGTCGAGGTTGACTGTGAGGTGCCCCTGGCCGTCTAGGTCAAGCGCCAAAACGCGGTAGCCCATCATTGCGGCTCGCATAACATACTGAGCAGTGAGAGTTGATTTTCCGGTACCGCCCTTCACATTATAAAACATTTGTACTTTGTGCATCGGTGCCAGAGGTACGAATCCGGTCGCCGCGGCGATCACTTCAATCGGAGTCTCTGCAGAAAATGCAGGACCCGCTGCGGTGGCGCCAGTGCCGTCTGCTATGGCAGCCAATCGGGCCTCTTTAGCTTCGAGAGCTGCAACAATTTGGTCGCCGTGGCGACCAGACTCTACAACCTCACGCAGGTGTCGAAAATAATTCTGTGCCTCAACCAATGGAATCATTTTTCTATCGACGTTACCGACCCGGCGTTTGATCGTTTTTAAAATTCCGCCTTCTTCGAGTGCGGGAATAAAAGATTTTTCAATCTTGGCTAGGCTTGAAAATTCAGCCGGCGTAAAGCAGATTTCCTTGAAAGTTGACATTGAGTGATACCCTCCTTGGGTTGAATGAAAAAATCCATTTGATTGCGATTCTATTAGGACTAATTTATTAGGCAAGTCTGTTTATTTAAATTCGCAAATTAGGTCGCCACGGCGACCGCGGTGAAAACCCAGAGGTTGGTTTAGGTTTGGTCGCCATGGCGACCACGACAAAAGGGTGGTCGACCAGTGGGTCGAGCGATCAATGAATCGGTCGCCGCGGCGAACATTGAAAAAGGCTAGCTGCTGGCACTCTGATACCGGCGAAGCCCCAAATTCCAGAGAATGCCGTTGGCAGCGAAAAAAGCACAGAGCACGGCGGCGACCCCGAGTTCTTCAGTGGTCGATAGCCCGTCGAGAAGAGCGCGTGCCGGTACGCTGCCGATAAACGCAAACGGCAATGCCGTTCTCAGTAAGAATCGAATGGCCTTCGGGTAGATCGTGTCTGGCTTTGAAGCAAAATTAAAAAATTGATAATACAAGTGCGTGAAAGCCCAGCTTCGATCGGTCCAGAAAACCCAGACGCTCGAAAAAAAACGAATGTGCAGAGCCGTGAAAAGTCCAACCGTCAACCAGACCGGAACTTTAAACCAGGCGAGGCCGCCTGCGAATCCGGCGGGGCCAGCGTACTTGATCATGATCAGTACACCGAGTACGACGTTGAAGATCGCCGTGATGTTGATGCTGCGGGTGAGGGCTAAGAAAACCGGTGAGGTTGGTTTAGTGAGTAAAATGTCTAGCTCGCCCTTGTTGACAAGATCAGAAAACACCCAAAAATTTCGTTGAAAGAAAACCGTGAATAAAGCGTCTGATGAAAAGAAGACCCCCAGAAAGAAAAAGATCTGGGGTTGGGTCCATCCGCCCAGCGTGGTGGTGTTCGCGTAGATGACTGTGAAAAGACTGAACTCGACGACGATCCAAATAAAATCGACAAAAAGCGTCGTCAGAAAGTTGGTTCGGTAGACGGCCTCGCGAACGAAATTATTCTTGAGTTGAACTCGATAAATTTCGAGGTAGTGAATGAGTGTGTTCATAAGTTAACCCCCCAGACTCTGGTAGCGGCGAATGCTTAAGGCCCAGGAAACTCGAACCAAGATCGAGAAGCCAATTAGCCACAATCCTGAAAGCAGAACTTGGTGAAAGAATTCTGCGTCGGTCCATTTACCAAGTGCGTATTGAGTGGGGCCGAAGACGTAGAGGTAGAACGGTGTCGACTTCCAGATCCATGCCCATTTTTCTGGAAAAAATGTAAGCGGAATCAGCTCTCCAGATAAGAAGGCCACGAGCATGTTCTTGACCATCAGCACGCTATACGCTTCTTCCCAATGAAAGGCCGCCGTCGCCAAAATCGCGCCCAGTTGGTAGTGAATGATGTTTCCAACCATTGCTAAACCCATGGCCCCTAAAATTCGGGTAGGGTTGAGACCGAGAAAAAATGAAAGAGCGATTCCGACAACCAGGCAAAGACCCGCGATAAAAATTTTGGGGGCCACGCCTCGAATGTAAGTGAACTCGACGACACCAACTGGTCTCAGTAGGTAATTTGAAAGAGCCCCCGAACGAATCATCTCAGAGAGCTCAAAATCATTGTTACCCCCTCGAACCTGGGTGAACAGTGTGCTGACTAAGGTGTAGTGAATGAGCTCGTTGTAACTCAGGCCCGCAACTTGACTGGCTCCGCCCACTTGAAAAAGGGCGTACCAGAGCATGATTTGAATAATGGCCGGAGTCACTGCCGAACCGAATACCTCAAAGAAGAACTCAATTCGGTATGCGGTCGCGTCTTGAAATCCATTTTTCAAAGCGGCCCAACGCCATTGCCAATTCATGAGCTAGCACCAACGGCGGTTTGTGGTGACTGTTCGTAGATTCTTTGAATGACGCTTTCTAGGGTTTGTTCATCGATACCCATATCAATCAATCTGTATTTAGCCAGCAGCGGTTGTAAAATGTGGGCCACTTGCGTGCGTTCGATATTGAAGTAGATCAGTTCTTGAGCTGCGGCCATCTCTGAAAACTCGTCATCATCATCTTTTTCTACGTGAGCTGCGCCATCGGTAGTTCCTTCTGGTAGATCGGCTCCAGGTACCTTGCCACCGTTCGGCCTGCTAATCTGACTCAAGTTCAACGAACAGACGGCGGCTAGTTCTTCATTGGTCGGTTTTTCCATTAACCGAACCTTTAAAACGCACTGGCCACGGTTCGTCAGAGTTTTTGGATCGCCGTCATAAATGAGTTCGCCATTACGAATGATCAAAATTCTAGGGCAGAGCTGTTCGATGTCGTCCATGTTGTGTGAGGTTAATATAATGGTCGCGCGCTCGCGCTCATTGAATGTGCGCAAGAACTCACGAAGGTTATGAGCAGCTAAAACGTCTAGGCCGATTGTCGGCTCATCGAGAAAAATAATCGAAGGCCAATGCAAGATAGCGCCGATGAGTTCCATCTTCATGCGTTCGCCCAGAGAGAGGCGCCGAATCTGGGTGTTGAGAAGCCGAGTGACATCGAGCAACTTTGCCAATGTGTTTAGTCGTTCTCTATAAACAGTCTGATCAATCGCGTAAATGGCACGAAGCAAGTCAAAGGCATCTACCGCAGGAAGGTCCCACCAGAGTTGAGCCTTCTGCCCCATGACGAGGGCGATCTTTTTTCTAAATGACAGCGAACGGTCAAAAGGTTTCTCGCCTAATACGGTAGCGGTTCCAGAGCTTGGTGGTATTAAGCCGGCTAGAATCTTCAACAGTGTCGTCTTACCGGCACCGTTTGCGCCGATGAGGCCAACGAATTCGCCTGCTTTAATGTCGAACGAAAACCCCTTGAGGGCTTGGTGTTCGCTGTATTGAGGTTTGTATAAGAGCTGAAGTGAACCTTTTAGTCCCTCTGCCTTCTTTATCGATCGAAAGACGCGTTTGACGTCTCGAACTGAAATGATGGGTTCGTTTGAAACTAGGTGGCTATTCGGTGAATTCATGCTCGACTGTTCTTCTTCCTAAGAGGGGCTGTTCAGATCCCGATGACCCGATTTTTGAGATACCTGGAATTACTGCGTTATAGCGAATTTGTATAGGCTTGTTTTCGCCGAGGGTGTCGGCACTCAACGTCTTGTTTTGAAAATCTTTCGTTACCGAAAATACGGTAATCAACACAGGGTGGGGGGTTTCTGAGTCATCGATTGAATAGATAAGGGCGATCTCGTTTGTTCCCGCTTTTGAGGGAGTGTGAATGAACGGAACAAAATCGGTTCGAAGTTTGACTGTGCGGGTGCCCACCTTGAACTCTTCGCTCAGTCGGTGAACCGGAAGCTTGCGTAGTTTCAGATGACGAATTTCATCTGAAACCAATCCTAGTTTCGAACCGTCGGCGATGACCTTATTTAGCTTCTTCAATGAAACGGCGTCTCGTTTAGATTTGCGGTCGAATGCGAATCGTCCAAAAAATGCTGTCACATTTGAAAGTAGGGTTCCGGATTTTGTCGCCGGATTGAGCGAATTCTCTTTTAGGCCAAATCCATCGTTGAAGTCTGGGGCCACCCATCGCGCGCGTTTGTAGCCGAAAGGGGTTTTGAGTAGACTAAATAGGTAACCGTAAGTGTGTTCAGTGCCGGCATGAACCACCTTATCGTTTCGCGCCGGCGCCTTCGCGGCGACGAAAATCGCATCAAGCAAGGTAGGCTCGACGATGGTGCCTTTCGCAAATTCGTCAAAATTCAGGCTTTTCCCCCAAAGTTCGATCAGGTCTTTTGATTGTGAGTCGGCAGTTAATTGTCTCTCGATTTCGGGGGCTACCTGATTAAGGGTAGGACTTTGCGCACTGCCTGCATTGGCATTCATCAGATTCCACATTTTTGCGTGGGCAGCCCACGGGCAGTCTACCGCTGTTTCGCCGCTTGCTAGATCAGGGCAGGCAATGGCGGTTTCAGAGTCTGATCCTTTAACCCATGCGGCTGACGAGCCGTCAGTACCCGGGGCAGCAATGGTAGAGTGTGAACAGCTGCCGAGCAAGGCGGGTTGGGTCAGTAGTGCAGCCAGTAAGAAAACAGAAGTGAGGCAAGAAAAGGTGGTCTTCATGAATAGACCGATTAGACCGTCAGAGGGGGGTAGGTCAACTGGCTAATCGGCGTTTGGAGGTATCGAAAAACAGAAAAAGCCCGACTTTTTTCTCATGAGTCAGAGAAAGAAGTCGGGCCCTTGATCTTTTAGGTCAATCGAAGTCGAAACTCCGAGAAACGCTTAAAATACAAAATATTACTGAGATACAATCTCAGCTACGATTGAGCGCATTTGCTCAGGAGAGACGCCGTTTAGGGTAGCTGCTTTGCCCATCAAGTCATTATACTGGGTTGAGTCGCCGTTTTGAAGGCGGGTGTATGCGGCTTCGGCCTCGGCAATTTTAAATCCGACCACTCCTTTTGAAAAGTTCTCAGCATCGGCATCAGTCATGCTGCGGGTTTTTGAAAGACGGCTCCACTCTGAAGCCAACTTTGCCACTTTGAATCCACGCTCCTCTGAAAGTCCGTATTTTTCAACGAGGCTCTTTGAGAGGTCAGCGTACTTAACAGATTCCATCACCGCTGCGATTTTTTCTAAGTCTTTTGAAGAAGCTTGGGTTTCTTCATAAACGTTGCCGCCGGCGCCGATGTAGAAATTTCCGTAGGTGCCAGTTGGGTTAACATTTTCGTATCCAGTTGGACCTGCTGACATAATCGTTGAATAAACGACTGCGGCACTCATTCCGGTATTGATGAGGTCTAAGTTAATCGCAACGTATTGCATCGGGCCGCCGTTTGTGGCTGACAAGACTGCCCAGTTTCCACGAGCAGAGTCGAGCTTCACCGTTGTTAAGGTATAGCCCGGAAGTGCTGCTTCAAGTGAGGTGATCACTAAATTGGCTTTATCTGCCTTAGTTGGACCGCTGCTTTTGCAGCCAAAGACGAGGGCGCTTGATGCGAGAACGGCTACCATGATGAGTAGGTGATTGGTTTTCATAATGAGGATTTTCTTTCTAGTTTGCTGTCTGTTTTGCAGACGTGTTTACATTTTTAAATCAGCTATCTTGGCCAATTCGTTTGGTTTCAAATGACCATCGCTTTGCTTGCCCCATCCCTGGCAAAGTGATGGCCGTTTCGGGCGGACCATAGCATTCTAGTAATTTAGAGCAATGGATAAATTTAAAAAAAGTTCATCGACTTCAAGGTAACGGTGAATTTTTGACCGCTAAGGTTAACAATTGAGTTCAAGTTGCAAGCTCAAGTTTAATGACCTGTTCGAGTGACTGATGGTGAAATTTAAGTGCCAACTCCCCAAAAGTGATCTCGAGTTCGGGATTGATTGCTTTTTTTAGGCCTGACTCATCAAACTGGCAGTTGGGAAACATTCGCTTGATCTCTTCAAATGATGAGTCACAGACAATTTCTGCGTGTTCGAAACCGTGCAAATTCAGTTTGCCTGGTTTAGGTGCCGGCAGCTCGACAAGTTCAATTGAGTAGTGCCTAAACTTCAAGGGGGTATGCAGCTTGTAGGTTGAAATCGGTCGGCCATTGATCTCACTCTCGATGAGTAAGGTGCCTAACTGAGAAAACGATTTTTTGTTTTTGAGGTAGAGGTCGGTACTGGGTACGCGATAACAGAGGTGATCAATAAGCCAGTGTGGTTTGAGCTGAACCTGTGCTTCGTCGCATTTTTTGAAAAGCTGTTGAAGAAAAATATCAGCGTTTCTAGAAAAATTCTGGCAAAAGTCTTGGGCAGTCATTTTAAGCGTCCAGTTTCGTCGTAAATTTTTTGCATTTCGATTAATGTGCTGGCGCTTGATTGCTCTGTGCGTTTAGCCAATTCAGTCATAATATTGGCGCGATCAAACGGTGAGCGATTCTGACTGAGTTTCTTTTTAAGTTCGAACGAGTTTACGGTAATTTGAAAACCAACGATATTTTTCTGAAGCTCGTCACCCAAGAGGTCGTCAGGAATAAAAAAATTCCATCCACTTGGCCAGAGTTCTTCAGTGCGCTGGCTCAAGGCTTTGAGACAGTCGGTAATTTCTTGGTTTGATTCAATCAGCTGCGCTGCACCAGAAAGGTGGGCCACTGTGTAGTTCCAGGTGGGAACATCAGGTTTCTCATACCAGCTGCTGCTAATGAAGGCGTGTGAGCCCCGAAAAATAACTGTGACCGGTGAGTTTGGTAAATGCCTCCAGTGATCATTCGCCCTCGACAGGTGCCCTACCAAAATGAGCTTGTCATTTGCCGCGGCTAAGCTTGAGTCTTCAGACCTGAGCCTCACGAGAGGAAGGTGTGAAATAAAGGGTAGTCCCTCACTTGTCGTTGTGATCAGAGTCGCGAAAGGGTTTTGGTCTACCAAGTGGGCAACTTCCTGCACATCAGTCGATCGAAATTTTTCGGGATTGTACATGACCAAGAGTGATCATCTCTTTTAGGCATTTCGTCAATTGAAGGAACGGATGCATAGTCTATTTCTTATCCAAAACTTCGATTGCCTTATCGAACCAGTCGACACTCATTTTGGTAATGTCGTTCACTGTCGGTTGATAGAGATTTTCTTTGCTTGGCGAAGTTGGGCGATTTTCGAGGTTAAATTCTTCGGCTTTTCCAGCGAAAATGTGTTCAGTCACATTGGGGCCTGGTACTCCAAAGAGAAAATTGGGTATGTTCGATTGAATGAAGCGCTGCGAGTCAATCCATGATGCACTCAAGGCGTCTGAAAGTGAGATGAATCCGGCCCCTGTCCCGCTGGTGGGTTGGCCAATGAGGGTGCTAATTTTCGACGTTGAGAGCAATGCCGCAGTAATGTCGCAAGCGCTCACGCAGTTCGTTGAAATGAGGGTCACTATTTTTTGGTTGAAGCCACCCACGATTTTGTCAGTGGTGATATCATTTTTTGAATAGGCGGCAGTGTATTCTTCATTGTTTCGAAGCGCGACTGCAATGAGGTGCTTGTAATCCTGAGGGTCAACGCCAAACCCGGCAGTGGGCTGAGCGGTACTTGAGTCGGATTCGTCAACGATTTGAATCGCGTTTCGAGTCACTCGTAAGGCAGCTGTTGGTCCAGGTCTGAATTGAGATGCCGGTAGTAATGTTCCAAAAACCAATGGTGGAAGGTTGCCATCTCCTCCAGGGTTGCTGCGCAAATCTAAGATTAGGGGTATTTTCTTTGCGTTGAAGTCGCTAACGACTTCGCGAATGGCATCAATAAAATCTATCGATTTGCCATCTGAGTTGAGCACTTTCGGTTCCCCAAAAGTAAAGATTTGAAGGACTCCGTAGAGTTTGGAATTCTTAAACAAAAGACCCGCCCGAATCACGTGATCATCGGTATCGTACCTCTTTTCGTCTATCAGTTTTGGCGTGGTGGCTTCTACTGATTCAACCAGATACGGAGTGTCCTTTAATCGCCATTTTTCTGAGAGTTGATCGTATTCGATGCGCAAGTCTTCATAAGGGCGATACCCACGAAAAGCGAACAAAAGCGCTTGATCTTGTCGTTGCATCGTTCGGTGTAGCCACGGAAAGGTTAGCCTCACTAGGCTTGCATCAGATTTCTTTTTAATCACCACGGTGGTGGTTGGGTTTGCCGGAAATCGAAAGGCCCGGAATGTGACAGCATACAAGGCGTCTTGCATACGGCTCTCGTCTGAACTTCCTGAAATGTAGGGTTTAAGCCGGTTAATCTCGTCTTCGACTGAATGACCATCAATTGAAATGATTTCATCGCCGAGCGCTATCTGACTGAATGCAGGGCTATTGGATTGAAGGCTTAAGTACGAGAGTAATTTAGGATAGGTATTGTTAATGACGTATTTGCCATCAGCTTTAGCCAGCAAGATGGGAATCAGCACAGGTCTCATTGTTTGAACCGGTGAAACGCTGAAATGGGTGTCTTGAAACTGTGATACTAGAGCTCGCATTCGGTCGTAAAACTCTAGATTGCCTTGTGCGCGATCGACCGGTGTCTCGAAGTCGCCAATGATTTTTTCTTGCGCAATTGACTCAGCTCTCAAGGTATCGAGATTCAAGTGAAACCGATCTTGTTTGATTTTGAGTAAGCTATACTGATCAGTGACGGCATCGAAAAATTCATTGATGATTTTTACTCGGTCAGCTTGCGACACATAATAGAAAACAGCGTCGTGTGCTGCGACTGTGAAGTACTTTCTCTCAACTCGTTTGAAGAGGCTCGGTGAGTTCGCCGGCTCGGTGGGTTCGTCAGACCAGGCGGGGGGTGTGCTCGTTGTGGCTGAGAGAAGAAGGGCGAACGAGAGTGCCGATACGGTAACGGTGGTCAAATTCAAGAGGGGGCTGAATTTCATAGAGCGGCATCCTAGCATGAACACTCTTATAAGTCGACCAAAAAGGTCAAGTTAAAATATTAATGATTTCAAGGTTTTACAGTAAAACTAGAAAAGCGAAAGGCGGCAATCGCTAATGCGACCGCCGCCAATTGTTAAGAGAATGTAGAAAAAGCAGTATTCCCACCGTGACGGTTTAAACGTCCGCAGGGGACAAACCGTTTTGGGACCTCATTCTGGGGTTAGCCCAAGATGTGTCATAATGGGTTTTTAACCATTAAACACGAAAGGAATACTGCAATA
>CAITVN010000220.1 GCA_903895855.1 Oligoflexia bacterium
CTAATCATGAGCTCGATGCCGTTATTTAGCCTCAACGCGGCAATACCTCGGGTAATTTTATAGAGTATCTCACCCTCAAATGACCCCGTACTTCGTGTACTCGCGCGCGGGATCGGCGCATCGTGCGCCCGCGCGAGGGTCATTGTGAGCGTGAGATACTCTATAAAATTACCCGAGGTATTGCCGCGTGACTTGAAGGTTGAATACTCGGCGCTCAAGCTGCCAATTGTTCGAGTTTTTGCTCGACTTTTCGATAGTCGGCTTCGACTTTCGTCTCAGAAGATAGCTTCAACACCGTTTTTCCCGCAATATTGACGATTCTTCCGGCTCTGGCTATTAATTTGAACCTCAGTGTTTTGAGCGACTCAAATCGATATGACGTAGTCCGACTCGAAGATCGCTTCTTGGTGGGGGCCTGGTCGGTTGCGAGTTGAAAGTTTTTCACCAGGGTGTGGGTTAATAGGGCTATGGCTTGATACGTAGAATTCGCCAGAAAATGATTTGTAGGAATACTGGCAAACCCATACTCAGTCTTGAGTTCAGCAATTTCTTTCTCCATTCCACAACGGCCATTGTAAAAATCCATCACATTTTTTGCTGAAAGCTCCTGATTGGTAACGATCGCCTGATATTCGTAAATCCCGTCACCGGGATCGAACAGATCCAACTGAAATTGCTTCGGCTTTTGATTGTCTTTGGTTAGCCTTTTTCGAAAAATTACCGCTGGCACCTCTAAGTTCCACTTCGGAAGTTTTAGGGTTGTCTCAAAATAATAAAGATCATCAGAAACCCGACTCCAGCGTCTTCTTTCATTGATCAGATCCTTCACCCCAGTCCACTTCCAGAGGGGCATCTTTAGCGCAAACGGAATTTTGATTTTTAGCAAAAAACGCAGTATTTTCTCTGAAAAAAAGGCACTATCGAGTCTCACCTCGATGACAGTTCCCTTACCTAAATTCTCTGTCACGGCTCGGATACAGTCGGCGATCATGGATAGCGCTCCACCCTTAGAATCGTGGTGATTGCCACGACGATTCTTTACTTTTAGGAAATGGCCGGTCTGTGCCACATGACAAAGAAAAGGGTAGTATGATTTTGCATAGCGTTTGTGCGGGTTGTATCCACGAGCGGCGTTCTGAACTTCATTGCCGGTTGATAAAACAGTGCCATCAAAATCTAAAGTGATTCGTCTGAGTTCTAACGATTTAAGTGCACCCAAAACCATTGTCTCGTTTAAACTTAAAACAGCACTCAGGGCCCCCGGAGTGAATCGCTTCAGCCACCGACTCAAAGTTCTTTCATTAGCCAAACGTTTTACTCCGGTTACACGCTTAATCAGCCAGTCATTCGCAAGGTAACGCACGTGGCGAAGACGGCTACCGCCGCCCAGCCAGAGGGCGACAAACGTCAGAATCAGTTCTGGGGCCTTGTAGTCGCCACCGATTTCGAGGCGATGAAAGGTCTTCTTAATCTGCCCCCGAAGGTCAATGGCTCGAAAGTAGCGATTAAACAGTTCAAGACCAGAAAAACTAGTCAGCTTTTGATCTGTGAACTCGATCTGTAAATTTCCGTTGATTCTATCGTGGATTTTGCTATTTTTTAACCTCACTGGAAGTGACCTTTCTTTGATTAAGTTCTGTTTCTCGTAAAATCAAAACTAAAGCCAAAACAGGCTTACTTCCAGTGTTTTTTTGTTGTTTAAATCGAATTTATTGTCGTTTCTAGGCTAG
>CAITVN010000221.1 GCA_903895855.1 Oligoflexia bacterium
AGAGCATTGACAGCTTTGATTCGTAAAATTTCTTGTGCGGACTGATCAAGCGAACGTGAATCTTTCATGAATGCATTAGATCTCAATTAGAGACTAAAAATCAATAGAAATACGTACTATGTATTGCTCCGGTTAATAAGAGTTAAATTATCAGACGTCAAATTTCTGAGTAGTGATATTATTTTGACGATCTCTATTATTATAAAGACGTGCACTTGCCATCGATGATGAGCTGTCTCACGTATCGGGCCGCTTCAACGGTTGGGTCTTGGCCGTTAAAGCCGTTAAAAGATTCAAGTGTCTCGCCATCAAGTAAGACTCGGTGAGCGGTGAGTCCCATTCGTGAAGCACTAAAAATTTCAATTTTGCATTTACCGACGCCGTTTTCTTTGGCTGTCGCGTACAAAGGTTGGTCATCTAATCGGGCGTAGGCATCTGCAATTGGCCCGGCCGATGCGCTTGTGCTGAGCATGAGGGCCCCTAGGCTCGTGATTAATGATGTGGCAGTCAAGGTAAACTGAGAATTGCGTGAAAATAACATAGGTGCTCCTATAGGGTGTGTTTGTTGATCTCTATATTGCAATGCGTTAATTGTCAAGTTGAGATTGCTGCGTGTGCAGAAGCTTGCGAGAAAGTGCGAAACCCATCACAGTTTAACGATGAGTAAATGCCCTTATACTTGGTTTAGGTCGGTTTTTAAGAAAAGTGATCTCTCAGCTCATGAGAACAATCGAGGTGGCGACCAGGAAACTGATAAAGAAGCCTCTGAATTGAGAGTCCGTGTTTCAAGGCAAGGCAACACGACGGTTGATATCGCGCTTCCTGCGAGAAGCGCGCGTTGGTTGATTTCGGTGATTCCTGATGATGTGGTTGCGAAAATCAGGCTTGAAGGCATTCCGATTGATTCGATTCAAAGTGACCTTGCTAGTTCTGCCCGCTTGTTGGTTCAACCACTCTTTTCGCTTGAAGAAACCGATCGTCAAGTTCAAGTCTGGTTAGAGTGATCTGAGTCGTTCGAATGCTAGGGGTTGTTGTTGGGTCGTTACTTTTTGTTTATTTTTTTTCGAGAATGAGATTGAGGGCAAAAGAAGACTCGCGCAAGCGAAAGGCTTTCAGACCCTTAGATCTCAGAATGGTCACGGCCTCGGCGGCGAGTGAACAGTAACGGCCCCGGCAAAAGACATAAACGGGTTTGTTTTTCGGTAGCCCGCTCAATTGCTTTTTTAGTTCACTGAGCGGAATACTTATCGCTCCTTCAACTGGCGTGGCGCTTGAGTCTTGGCCATCTCTGACGTCAATCAAGATCGCTTTCTTATTTTCAACCAAACTTAAAACATCGCTGGCGGCCAGTTCACTCTGCAGCTCGGGGGCCGTAATGTCATTTTCTGCAAGGTCGAGTTCGGGGCGCAGGGTGTGCCCTAACTCTTGAATGAATTCCCAGATAACGAGCACTTTGTTATCTGAAATGGTGTAAATTCTTCGAACGCCATTTTTTGTTGAGTGAACAATCCCAGCCTTCGCCAAACGCTGCAGGTGTTGAGACGTGTTGGCCATGCTTTGGTTGCTCGCTTGGCTCAGTTCTTCGACGGTGTGGGGGCCCTGGGCTAAAATTTGAATGAGTAAAAGTCGACCAGGTGAGCCAATGGCCTGTGCAAGCTGACCCAAGTGTTCAAAAACCTCATTTCGAGCGGTTAAAGAAGAGCGTCGTGAATCAGCCATGTGGTTATTATTCAATAGATTAATTGAATAGTCAATTTTGAAGCGTGAGATTGAGTTTTTTCTTGCATATTCAATCATTCTATTGAATAATAGATTGTAAGGAGACTTTATGGCGACATTAAATTTAACCAGTCAGAATATTGAAGCGACTTTAAAGAAAGATGGAATTGTTCTTTTAGATTTTTGGGCTAGCTGGTGTGGGCCTTGTAGAATGTTTGGGCCTGTCTTCGAGAAAGCTTCAGAGAAACACGTAGATGTCGTTTTTGGGAAAATCGACACAGAGAATGAGCAAGATCTTGGAGCCGAGTTCCAAATTCGTTCGATTCCGACTCTGATGGCCTTTAGAAATGGAGTGTTGTTGTTTTCTCAGGCCGGGGCGCTCCCCGAAAAAGCGCTTGATGAGTTAATTGGCAAAATAAAAGAACTAGACATGCAGAAAGTAAAAGAAGAAATTGTAAAAAATAGTCAAAAAGGAGAAAGCAATGAGTACGCAACTAATTAACTTAATCAAGAACGGCGCAACGATTATTGATGTGAGAACGCCCGGCGAATTTGCCGAGGGTTGTAATCCGAAAAGCATCAATATTCCCCTTGATGTGTTTCCCCAAAAGTTAGCGACTCTTGCTCCTGATAGGAACTACGTACTTTGCTGTGCGTCGGGGGGGCGAAGTCAAATGGCCGCTTCTCTGATGAAAGGTGGTGGGTTCAAGGTTGTGGTTAACGCCGGACCCTGGCAGAATACTTTGGTTTGAGTTTGCTAATGGCCTTGAGATGGCATTGACTATAAAAAGAGATGAGAGGTTTTTATGAAAAAGAATGTTGGGAAAATTGATCGGATTGCAAGAGTGGTGATGGGATTGGGAGTTTTGAGCTTAACCGTGATTGGGCCTCAAACGCCGTGGGGGTTTTTAGGAATCATTCCAATCGCAACCGCGGCAATGGGGTTTTGCCCTTTGTATCCACTTTTCGGCATGAATACCTGTGCGAAAGTTGAAAAAGAGTGAGTTGCCTGCCTCTACAGAAGGCGCGTTATGTCCGTTAGTTTTTAACGGTTAGACTTTATTTTTCAGTGCTCGAATGAGTGAGACGGTTTTTTCCGAGATGACAGAATAATGCCCCGAGGGTTCTAGAATAGCTGCCGCGGTCGATTTTTTTCCTTCTGAGATTAGAGAGATCACTTTCGCGGCCGTGCTGTGAAAATCAGCGTGCGAATGTTTCAATGTTGGAAATTCAGAGTGGTGTTGGTGATGGGCCCCGTCGCCGTAAATCCATTTTCCAAGGGCGCACGCATTGTCGACTCCTACTTTTGCCGAATCAAGAGACCCGTCGGGATTTTGTAGGTAACGACTGAGTTTCATTTTCCAGTCTATGTGAGCGGCGATCGCGGCATCAAAGTCGAATGGCTTCGTGTCGACTTTGAGTGTTACGCCGTGCTTGGCAGACATTGTCACTAGGTGAGAATTTTGGGTTTCTGATTGGTTTGAGAGTTCTAATGCAAATTTTAGTGTTTTCGCGGATGCCTCTGAAAGTTCGCCCGAGGTGTTTTGGAGCAGATTGATTCCTCTGGTGATCTCTTTGACTCCGATATCTTGCTGCTCTGAAGCAAGTGAAATTTCGCTCGTCATGGAAGTGACTTCTTCTACCTCGGTGACGATTCGATCGAAGACTCTCGAACACGTTTCACCGCTCTCGAGACCGGCTTGAACGTCGTTTTTGGTTTGATTCATTAGCCCGCTTAGTTCGTTTTTCATGTCTGCAATCAATTGGGTAGTTTGAGTCAGGTTTTTGTCGAGGATGTGATCGATTTCTTTAGAGGCTGTGCCGCTATTGAGCGCTAGGTTTGACATTTCTTCTGCAACCACGGCAAACCCTTTGCCAGCATCACCGGCCCTAGCTGCCTCTACCGAGGCGTTAAATGAGAGTAGTTTGGTTTGAAAGACGATGTCGTTGATGAGGGCAGCTTTTGACTTAATTTCTTTCATGGATTGAGTGATGGTTTCCAATTTTTGAAGGCTGTCTTGCACTGAAGTGAGTAATTTTCCCGAGCCGTCGCTGACGTTGTTGATGTTGGTGACCACCTCTGAAAGCGCTGCTCGGCCTTCTTGTACTGTTGTTTTGGCACGTGTTGCAGTCACGGCAAGTGAAGACGAGTGTTGGGCTGTTTTCGAAAGCATCGTTGAAATTTCTTCTAGTGCTGATGAGGAGGTGCTTACGGCCGAATATTCAGTGGCTACAACTTTCTTTAGTGATTCGCTCATAGCGTAAAGATCTCGCGAATTTTCAAGGATTCCTCGAAACCCTGCTGCAAATTCGGCTAACTCCTCGGATAGGGTGTCTTTCTGAAAAACGGCATTTAGCCCACCTTTTTTGAGTAAAGTCGTGATGATGCCCAGTGCGATGAGTAGTCCACCAACAGTTACCATTAGGTGACCCTGGGTGAATCCGAAATAAAGGGTAATTCCAGCGCCCGTGGTAGTGAAAACTAGCGATATTAATTTCTGTAGGTGTTCATTCATGATTATGATTTTCGGTCGGTTTGGCCCAAAGTTCAAGGGCTATGGTTACTTTGAGTCGAGAAGTCTCAATTTCTTTTGTTTACCCTCAGGTTTTTTAAAAATGTGCTGTCGGGTTAAAGACAATTTTATTGATCCCTCGGCGAATCTGACTTAGGTTTTTATGTATATAGTGAAAACACTATATAGAGACGACTCTTCGGTGGGGTATCGATTGAAGCACAGAAAACTGAATCAACAAAAAGCAGTAAAAATGGCGCAAGTGATGCGGGCAGTGGCACATCCGACTCGCTTAAGAATTTTAGCTAGACTTTGCCAGGCCGAATCGACGGTCAATCAAATAACCGAATCGCTCGGAGTCTTGCAGGCGATTGTCTCTCAGCAACTCAAAATTTTGCGAACACGGGGCCTGGTGAAGGTAAAAAGACGGGGGCTTTATGCTCATTACAGTATTGCAAAACCAGAGTTGAGGTCACTGCTTTGTTGTGTTGAAAAATGTGGAACCCCGGGTGTTAGAAAACGAGGCGCAAACTAATGGCTTTAAAAAAGAGTGGGTTATTAAGGCGTGGTTACTTTAGAAGAGGTTTTTCATTAAACAGTGAAAAGGTCAGTTTTGTTTTTACCTTTGTACTGATTGCACTCTCTTTGGTTGTTTTGAGTTCTTGCCAAAAAGTGAGTGAAGTGAAGGGGGGGCGCCCGACCGCGATTAATCCGATCAAGGGTCGAACGCTCCCGCATTTAGATCACAGTGCTTTTTTTAAAAAAGAGATCACTGTACCTCAAGAAGTCACCAAAGCCTGTTTAAAGTGTCATCCGAAATCTGCAGAGCAAGTCATGCACACCGCTCACTGGACCTGGCTCAGTGGTGATGTCACCCGTGAAGGTAAGTTGGTTCGCACGGGCAAGAAAAATCTCATTAATAATTTCTGTATCAGCGTGACGGGTAACTGGCCATCGTGTGTGACTTGTCATGCGGGTTATGGCTGGACCGATCAGAAGTTTGATTTTTCTCAGTCAGAAAATGTTGACTGCCTGGTTTGTCATGATGGCTCGGGTTCGTATTCAAAGGGTAAGGGTGGGCTACCGAAGCCTAGTGTGAACCTTGCGACGGTGGCCGGAAGTGTGAGGCGCCCTGCTCGTGAGAACTGCGGAATTTGTCATTTCAACGGCGGCGGTGGAATGGGCGTGAAGCACGGCGATCTTGACGACTCATTGCTGAACCCAAATGAGTCACTTGACATACACATGGGTAAGCTCAATTTTCAGTGTGTCGATTGTCATAAAACTAAAGAGCATTTTGTGCCCGGTAAGGTCAACGCTACCTATACTGATGCGACTCGAGCTGAGCGCTTTGATTGTACGAATTGCCACACGGCGACGCCGCACAGTGATGCGCGCCTCAATCAGCACGCTGAGAGAATCGCTTGTCAGACGTGTCACATTCCTGCGTTCGCGCGAAAGGTGCCTACGAAAATGAAGTGGGACTGGTCGCAAGCAGGTGATGCCAAGCGCAAAGATGATCCGCATGAGTATTTGAAAATTAAAGGTGAATTCAAATACGAAAGTGACGTGAAGCCCGAGTACGCTTGGTATAACGGAAAAATGGATCGCTACATTACCGGTGATAAACTGAGTTCGTTGACTGATCAAGCCATTAATCAACCGTTGGGCTCAAAACTCGATAAAACCGCAAAAATTTGGCCATTCAAAGTGCACCGAGCAAAGCAGATTTTTGATCCGATCAATAAAATACTGATCCCTCCGGTGACGAGTGGTGAAGGCGGGTATTGGTCAAAATTTGATTGGCAGTTTGCAGCTAAAAAAGGCGCCGAGATTGCGGGCTTGCCCTATAGCGGAAAATACGATTTCGTTACCACTCACATGTACTGGCCGATTACCCACATGACGGCTCCAGCAGCTGGGGCTCTTAAGTGCGTTCAATGTCACTCAGTGAAGGCCAGTGAAAGTCAACTAGATTGGAAAGCTTTGGGATACGAGCGCGACCCCGTCGGAGGAAAATCAAAATGAGTCAACTGAATAAACTGCGATTCAAATTGCCAGCTAGAGAATTGAAAGGGTTCGTAAACCCTTACGTTGCCGGAACGTTTCTGGGGTTCGTTTTGTTCGGGGCTTTTGCGCTCACTCACGGTGGGCTCGGGGCTTCGGGTGCCATTAGTCGACTTCAAGTGGCTACGGTTGATTTGTTTTTTCCGGCTCACGTTGATCAAGTGGGTTACTTTGCAGCAGTTGCCGGTGGAGCAAAAAGCGCACTCGATCATTCGAGTGTGATGTTGTTCTTGGGTACGATTGCAGGCGGAATGTTTTCGGCTTGGTTGAATGGGCGACTCAAATTTGAAATTTACAAAGGGCCGAGAATCACGAACCGACAGCGATTAGTGTTTGCCGTCTTAGGCGGTGCGATCATGGGGTATGGTGCCCGTTTTGCTCGTGGCTGCACCTCGGGGCAGGCTCTGAGTGGTGGCGCAGTTCTTTCGGCCGGAAGCTGGGCGTTCATGTTCAGTGTTTTTATAGGCGGTTATCTTTTTGCTTATTTTGTTAGAAAACTTTGGACCTAATTCAGGCGCAGTGTGGGCTAGAACCCACGGTGCTTTCGCGGGCCCTCGCGGGCACTAACGAGATAGAATTGATGAGAGAGAATTGAGAGGAAACTAAAATGTTGCCACTAGATGTAACTACCGAGTACGGAAAATTAGTTGGATATCTGGTTTTTTTCTTAGTCGGCGCTGGGTTCGGGGCGTCGCTTGAGATTGCAGGGTTTGGCGATTCGAGACGATTGGCCGCGCAGTTTTATTTCAAGAACATGACGGTACTGAAAACGATGTTCACCGGAATCATTGTGGCTTGTTTGTTAATTTTCTTGAGTTCAGCGATGGGGTTTTTAGACTTTGCTCAGATTGCGGTGAATCAGACTTACCTGTGGTCGGGCATTGCGGGTGGCCTCATCATGGGTGTTGGCTTTGTGATTGGCGGGTATTGCCCAGGCACTTCGATCATTTCAGCGGCAAGTTTCAAGGGTGACGGCATCGCGTTTTTTGGTGGCACGCTCATTGGTGCGGGTCTTTTTGGTGAGTCGGTGTCTTATTTCTACGATTTTTGGAATTCTTCATTTACTGACCGCTTGCTGCTTTCAGATTGGTTGGGTTGGTCAGTGGGCGCGACTGTTTTGGGTGTGACCGTGATGGCGCTATTCATGTTCTACGGTGCAGAAAAGACCGAAGAGTATTTTCGCATCAAAGGTACTGAGTCGAAAATGACTTGGTCGATAGCCAACCGCAAGTACCTTGTTTCAGCTGCAGTGCTGTTAGCGGCTGCGAGTTTAACTTGGGGTATTGGTCAACCGAGTCCAGAAAAAAAATGGCAGACGATGGGGGCGCGGTACGAAAAATTATTGTCTTCGCGTGACGTTTTTATTCACCCGCTCGAGTACGTAAAAACCTGGAACGACTCTAGTGTGAAGCTCGAAACGCTTGATCTGCGGCCCAAAGACGAATTCTCGAAATTTCACCTCAATGGGGCAAAGAACGTTCAACTGAGTGACTTAGTTGAAACGAGTTTTGTGTCTTCGTTGGCTGCGCTGCCAGCCCAAGGGGTTGTCGTCATTGTCGCTGCGAACGAAGCGATGGCCACACAGGCTTGGCAGTGGCTCAAAGTGCAAGGAGTGGTGAATTTGTACATCTTAGACGGAGGCCTTGAGTCTTGGTTGCAATTGTTTTCAGATAAAGGTTCACCAACAAGTGAAACTCACCAGGGTCATGATTCGTTTGATTTGACTCGGCCGGGAATTAAGATTCTCGATCAGTTTCCAAAAGATTATTTCAAGTCGAAAATTAAACTCAAAACTTCAAAACGCTCAGGGGGGCTTTGTAGCTAATCATGAAAACCCTCAAATTAAGAATTTCGCACACGGTTTCACAAAAAATTCGGCAACCCCTTTCAGTCTTTTTTTCGCTGGGCGTATTGTCTTTGATACTGACCAATCTGGCTCAGGCAGCTCTTCGTTCGCCATCGGTTCAAGATTGCCTAAAGTGCCATGACAATCACAGTTCAAAAGCAACTCAGATTAGCTCTGAGAAGTTCTTCAATTCAGTACACAAAGAGACCACCTGTCTAGCTTGTCATTCGGTGGTTACAGCAGGGGTTGCTGAGGCAGTGGCTACCGTGGCCGCCGGCGGCCTGAAGACCGGCGTTTTTGAAAAGTCCCTTAATGGCTGCGCTTATACTTTCAAAAAAGAAACGCAGTGCACTCGCTGCCACGCCGAAGTGGCGAAAGACCACAGTGAAAGTGTGCACAACTCAAAACGCCTGCCGGTGGGTTGCGCTCGGTGCCACGTTGAAATTCACGCGATTCAGTCTCAAAAAAATGATAAGTTGGCCATCGCCAAGCTTTGTAGTCAGTGTCATGAGCACCAGTCGGCTTACTTCAAGTCACAGCACCATCAAGCCATTGTCGAAGGTCGTAACGATTCAGCCACCTGTACCGACTGTCACGGTTTGCACGCGATCAAGAAAATCGATAACGTTTCGCAAGGGCGCTTGTTTCACACCAAGGCTTGCTTAAATTGTCATGCAGACCAGGCAATGATGACGAAGAATAAAGTCACAGCGATTGGGCCTGAAACTTTTTTCGAAAGTTATCACGGTAAAAATGTTCGATTGGGGTATCCAGAAAAAGTGGCTGGCTGCGCTGACTGTCACAGTGCTCACGCGGTTTTGAAAGCGTCAGACTTGAACTCGACCGTGCATTCAAAAAATTTGGTTAAAACCTGTGCTCAGTGTCACGCGAATTCGAGTGCTTCGTTTGTGAAATACTTGCCTCACGCAGAGATTCGCGATCACAAGAAAAATCCAGTATTGTTTGTGACTTTCATTTTGATGGCTACCTTATTGGTGGGTACTTTCTTGTTCTTTTGGGTACACTCACTTCTTTGGGCAGTGCGTTCGTACGTTGAACGTCGCCAAAAGGCACGTCAACTGGCGGCCGAGCACTTGGCCAGTGATGGGGCCGGCACAACCGCTGACGGCAGTCTCGTTCGCTCTGCCGTTCACGTCATTCAAGGCAGAAAGAAACTCTACAAGCGCTTCAAGCCGATACACATTTACCTTCATATTGTGGTGATTGTGAGCTTTTTAGGGTTGTCTCTCACTGGGCTACCATTGAAATTTAGTCACACAGCCTGGGGTAAGGTGTTAGTCGACGCCATTGGGGGCACTGCAACGGCGGGTCTGATTCACCGAGTTTGTGCGGTGATCACGTTTGGTTATTTCTTTGTAGCAATCGGCATGAGCATTCAATTTCTCTTTTTCGGTAAGAACCGAGACAAGCCAGTTTTAGATAAATTATTTGGCCCTGACTCGTTATTTCCAAATAAGAAAGATTTGAGTGACATCATTGCGATGTTTCAGTGGTTCTTTTTTCGCGGTCAAAAGCCATCGTTTGAGCGTTGGACTTACTGGGAAAAATTCGATTTCATGGCTGTGTTTTGGGGAATGTTCGCGATCGGCTCAAGTGGTTTGATGCTTTGGTTTCCTGAATTTTTTGGAAAACTCTTGCCCGGTTGGATGTTTAACGTCGCGACGATCATTCACTCAGATGAGGCGCTGCTAGCGACTGGGTTTATTTTTACCGTGCACTTTTTCAATACTCATTTTCGGCCAGAAAAATTTCCGATGGATTTTGTGATTTTCAACGGCGAGATTTCAAAAGAAGAAATGATCGAAGAACGGGCAGATCAGTGGCGTCGGTATGAAGCTGAAGGCATCACCGAAGAGTTTGTGGTGACAAAGCCAAGTTCACTTGTTTGGGATTTAACACTCAAGGCCTTCGGGTTCTTGGCCGTGATTATCGGGCTCACTTTGGCTGTGATGATGGTCTACACACTCATTGCTCACAGTTAGCGTCGAGTGACTTGAAATCGAGTATTGGCTATTTGGATTTGCAGAGACCCGATCAAGGTGAGTCATTTTTAAATTGTTAAGAGATTTCGTGTAACGCGGCTAGCATCAAAAAGGGATCAGATCCCTTCTTGTGGTGTCAGCGCCGGGGCACGATCCCGGGACCTCTGCGTTATGAATGCAGTGCTCTACCAACTGAGCTACGCTGACACGATTGGTTAACTAGAGGGGTATTTGATACTGTAAGTCTTTTTCTAAATCAAGTCATTCGTCAATAAGATGAAGTCTTGTTTGTCAATCGTGAGCGGGTTACCTTTTATTTCGTATGAATCAACTAAAACGATTTGCAGGTGTGAAAACGGGCTTAATCTTGATTTTGATTTTGGCTACGCAGACGTCAGCCTTAGCGTTTGATCTTCTATCGCCGCGAATGCACGCTCAAATCGCCTGGTCAGACAGGCTACCTATTCGCGTTTCAAATTGCCGCCACCCAGAGAATTTGATTGTCAAACTTGAAAACCTCGACCGCCCGAGTCAGAGCATCTCTGCGAGCCAGTCTTTGTCGGGGCTAACCTCTCGGTTGTCATGGGTTCGGTTGCCGTACCGAAAGCAGGCGTCAGCATGGATCGACCTTGGCGAGTATTTGGCCGATAAAACGGTTCAAACTGAGGTGAAACCCCAACCCCAAGCGCTGCGACTCACGGTTTCTGGTAAATGCTCGGTCAGGCACCATCAAGAGCAAGTTGATTTTACTTGGGTGCCCGAGGCTGCCGCGATAGGCGAAAGGCTGGGTTCGCTTGAAATCAGTGCGCTAGGATTAGCCAATAGCTTTCGTGAAGCCAATGAAGTCAAAAAGCTCAAGTGGGACTGGGAAGAAGCCATCGCTTTTTACGGCTTTGCTGATTGGGTCTCTAATGACAAGAACGACAAGCGATTGAGTGAGTACCTCGCTCAGTATTTTGAGAAATTCAGTTTAGCGGCGACTCCAACGTTACTGCCTTCAATTGATCGCAGTGATCGGGTGGCGCCGGCTCTGGCTGCCCTGGCATTTTTGAAGTCAGTGCCAAAAGAGCAAAGTGAGGGCACCGAACTGTCTGCGACACTCAATTCGCAAATAGCGATGGCGACTCAGTATTTGAAAACTGAACCTCGAAATAAATTAGGAGTTCTCAATCACTGGGGACATTCGCCGTTTATTAAACTTTACCCCGACTCGATCTGGCTCGATTCGCTGATGATGGTGGCTCTATTAGCGACAAAAGAAGGGCTTCGCGCTCACGATTTCGAACTTGCCCGGTTTGGAGCCACTCAACCGACGGTTTTTGCCAGCAAAATGCTTCACCCCGTTGATCAACTCATGAGTCATGCATTCAATGTTGAAAAAGAAAAGCGGCTACCGCGCTCGCGAGGTTATTGGCTAAGAGGCAATGCTTGGGTCTTGGTGGCGTGCATAGAAATGTTAGACCGCTTGGCGAGTTCTGGGGCATCAAAGCCAGGACATCCGTTAAATACTGAGTGGTACGATCTACTCGATTTGTTTCAGCGCCTCGCGAATTCGATCAGTCAGTATCAAATGGATTTCGGTGGATTTGACTCGATCGTGAATTTACCGGGCTATGCGTACTTCGAGTCTTCGGGTACTGCGCTAGTGGGGTATGCCCTTCTGAAAGCGTCAAACGCTGGATGGTTCACCGCCACAGATTCAAAGCGCTGGCGTGAAGTGTCTCAAAAAGCTTGGTCAGCCACTCAATCGATCGTTCACGTCAAAAATGGCGAATGGCAAATGCCTGAAATTTCAGGGCCTACCATTGCGCTGCCCTTGCCGGCCTACCGTATGGTGCCTAAGAAAGTGAATAGAGGCTATGGGGTCGGAGCTTATCTGCTGTTTGCGCGAGAAATTTGGCGGTCACAAAAGTAGTCCCTCCTACAAAAGCAGGCAGTACTTAATTAGGAGGCCCTCCGGCAAAAAGCGGCCCCACCATTTCAGTTGAACCGATTACGAATTCACGAGACAATGAAAGCGATGAAAATTTCGAACGCGTGTTTCGTCGTCGTGGGGTGTTCTTCGTTACTGAGCTTGACCTTGTTTTATTCGTGGCAAGTCAACGCTGAAACGACAAGCACTGTGCCGGCGACTGCTCCGATTTCAGCACCTCAGTCAGAGCTGAAACCGGTCGAGACGCCTTCGCAAACAGCTCCCGAGTCAGCACCTGAGTCGATTTCTGAGTCTACGGCTACGGTAACTCCGGTGCAACCGGCACCCACCGTTGTTGTGGCGAAACCTGTCGAGGCAGCTAGCGCTGGTTCGGTCGTGAACGTCGCCAAAAACTCTGCAAAAAAGAAAGCAGAATTGAAAAAACAAAAAGGGGCAAAAGTGGCGACGAAGGTGGCCCCACCGCCATCGGCACCCGTTGTACCGGTTGAAGCGCCAGCAAACACCACTGTCGCGGCAGAACCAGTGGCGGCTGTCGCCGAAAAGCAGCCAGCTCCGGTCGCTATTTCAGCACCTGAGTCGGTAGCCACGCCAAGTGTTCCTGCACCAGCAGAGGTGGCGCCTTCAGCGCCGGTAGCAGAAGCGCCTGCTGAAGTACCGAGTGAGTTGCCTCCGGCTGAAGTGACTCCTGCTGAGGTAAAGCCTAGTGAGCCAGTCGCAACTGAGGAGCCAGTTGCTGCGCCTGCAGAGACGGTGGTCGCTGAGCCTGCAAAAGTTGAAACTGAAAAAGAATCGTCGGCTACTGTTTCAAGCGCTTCGGTACCCGCGAAGCGCAGGGGCGTTCCGACCTATCAGTTTTTGAGGCCTAAATGGGGATATTCTGGAAACATTTCGATGAAAGGCCTGGGTGCGGCGCCAGTTTTTAAAGGCGTGACCGACCCGACGGTCATGGGTGCGTTGGTGCAGTTTGAGTATCAGCCAGCCTTCATTCAGTCGATTGGGGTGATTGGACTGGGTATGAGCGGCGGAATCTACCGGTTGGCCGGTTCGAACGTGACAACCCAGAATGTCTTGGGTGTTTGGGAGGTTGGCGGTCAAATTCGGTATCAGGCTCGGTATTTTCGAGAGCAACCGGTCGTGCCGTACGCCGGGTTTTCTTATGAGCGGGTAGGGTACTCGTTCGGAGGTGACGCCGGTGATCTTAAAGGGGCAGTTATCAATTCTGGAGCCTTTTTTGGCGGAATGTTACTGCTAAACACATTTGAACCGTCGGCTGCCGCCGAGTTCTATGTGAACTACGGAGTGCTGCGTAGTTACCTGTTTGTTGAGTACAAAATGATCTCGGCGGCGAGTGAAGATCTCACGGCTTCTGGAAATTCTCTTTTTTTCGGCTTGCGAATTGAGCAATGAGCCGCTAAGGTTCGAAGCTCTTAAGTACCCTCATTTGGTTCAGATGCGGTCGTGGTGGAATTGGTAGACACGTACGTTTGAGGGGCGTATGCCGAGAGGCGTGCTGGTTCAAGTCCAGTCGACCGCACCAAAAGGGATCTGATCCCTTCGTGATGCTAGATGCGTCAAACGAACTTTCTTAACAGTTGAACTTTGAATGAGCGAGCTGGAAAATCCGGCTATTGGTTTTTATGACAACAAAACGACCTCAAAAAACCGGCGGAGTACTCATTCGGCGCCTAGTGAAGTTCTTTCGTGATCGAAAACTTGATGGTCACTCAATTTCGCATATCCACATCGCCACTTCTGCCGGTTCAGATTCCCTGGCCGTAGCACACTTGCTCGTGCACTACGGCTCAAAAATCATCGCCAAGGAAGCTATCACTCTCATTCATGTGAATCATCACTGGCGAGAACCGATCTCTACCGAAGAGGCCGAGTACGTTCGATCGCTCGCGAAGCTTTGGGGGGTAAAGGCTAAAATTTTGAGCGTGGGTGTGTCTCGACTGAAACCGATAAAAGGTGATTCTAAAGAGAATGCCGCTCGTCGCCTGAGAAAAGACTTGTTGGCAAAAGAGCGCGTAAAACAGGGACCTAACACGGTCACTTTGACGGCACACCATGCGAACGACCGGATTGAAACTCTGGTTTGGCGGTTTTTCACGGGGCAATTGATTCGGCAGCCTGATGGAATTCTAGAAGAATTCGAAGGTGAGTTGAGGCCTTTACTTTCAACCTTTAAAGCAGAACTTCAACAGTACCTGAAAGAAGAAGGGGTTCGTTGGTTTGAAGATGAGACTAACCAGAGCACCCAATACCTGAGAGGAGCACTCCGCGCTGAGTTATTTCCGATCGTCAAAAAGCAGTTTCCTAACTTTGAGCGCCGATTGATGCAATTGGGAGACGAGTTATCAGAGTTGTTGTCTCGGGCGGTGTCGGGCACTGTTTCGTTGCCTCCTGCTGAAGGGCTGCCGATTGAAGTGTTGCCTCAGATGGCTAGCCTTCGCTTGACGCCAGAGCATCGAATTGCGCTACAGAAGCTGTACTCAAAGAAGTCGCCGGGCGAAGTGCATCTGCCTGGAAACTGGATTTTGAGAAAAGAAAAAACTCAAAATAAAGAAAATCCCTATCAGTATCTTTTGACAGCGAAGTAATCGTGCACATCGTTACTCAAGAATTACGCAAGAGGTCGGTTATTTGACTTGTTTGCGTTTTTATTGAGCGGCATGATAGCCTCTTATTAGAGAAGGGTTAAAAAATAGAAATGAAAGCTTCACACAAAACCATCGCATTGTGGCTGACTATGATTTTGCTTTTTGCTGCGCTTTTTAAAGTTTTTGATCAAGGCGCAAAGGTCACTCAAGAATTGAAATTCAGTCAGTTTGTTGAGCTATTGAATCAAAAAAAGGTGAGCGACATCACTTTTAAGTCCGACAATATTATTGTGGGCACTTATAAAGAGGCTCAGGCCGATGGTCGAAAAAAATTTGAGACGGTTGGCGATACTGCCAATCCGAAGATCTTTGAGTTACTTGAGAAAAACGGAATCATTCCAAACTACGAAAGAGCCGAGAAGACTCCGGTTTGGCAGCAGGTTTTGATTTCTTGGTTTCCGGTTCTTTTACTTTTTGTCTTTTTCTTTCTCTTTATGCGTCAAATTCAGGTGGGCGGCGGCAAAGCCATGTCGTTTGGTAAAAGCAAGGCAAGGCTTCTGAATGAGTCGGGCACGAAGGTTACGTTCAAAGACGTGGCTGGCGGGCAAGAGTCAAAGGCTGAACTTGAAGAAATTATTGCATTTTTGCGAGAGCCGAAGAAGTTCACGAAACTTGGTGGTCGAATTCCTAAGGGCGTCTTATTGATGGGGCCTCCGGGTACTGGTAAGACCTTACTTGCCAGAGCGGTCGCTGGCGAAGCAGGTGTGCCTTTCTTTTCGATTTCGGGATCCGATTTCGTTGAGATGTTTGTCGGTGTGGGTGCTTCACGCGTCAGAGACTTGTTTGAACAAGGTAAGAAGCATGCGCCTTGTATCGTTTTTATCGACGAAATTGATGCGGTCGGAAGACACCGTGGGGCGGGACTCGGCGGCGGTCACGACGAGCGAGAACAAACGTTAAATCAACTTCTCGTAGAAATGGATGGATTCGAATCCAATGACGGAGTCATCTTGATTGCAGCTACGAACCGTCCCGATGTGCTTGATCCGGCGCTTTTGCGTCCAGGTCGTTTTGATCGGCGCGTTGTCGTGTCTCAGCCTGATGTGCGTGGCCGCGAAGAAATCTTAGTGGTTCATACAAGAAAAACTCCTTTAGCAGGTGACGTAAAACTGAGCGTTATTGCTCGGGGTACTCCGGGATTTTCAGGTGCAGACCTTGAGAACCTCGTTAACGAAGCCGCATTGATGGCGGCTCGCGGTGATAAAAAATTCTTAGAGATGTCTGATTTTGAAATGGCCAAAGACAAAGTATTGATGGGCGTTGAGCGCAAGAGTTTGGTTTTGAGTGATAATGAGAAGAAGACGACTGCTTATCACGAAGCCGGCCACACACTGGTTGGAAAATTCTTGCCCGACACCGACCCGATTCATAAAGTATCGATCATACCGCGGGGCATGGCTCTAGGCGTGACGGTGACTCTTCCTAATGAAGATCGAATGAACCTTTCGAAAGACAAAGCCGAGAACAGTATCGCTTTTCTGATGGGGGGGCGAATTGCTGAAGAAATCGTACTCAATCAGAAGACGACCGGTGCCGGAAATGACATTGAGCGAGCGACTGACCTTGCGAGAAGAATGGTTTGCGAATGGGGCATGAGCGATGTGCTTGGGCCGCTAACGTTCGGGCAAAAAGAAGAGGCTATTTTCTTGGGGCGCGAAATCAATCAGCACCGCGATTATAGTGAGCAGACGGCTCAAACTATCGACCGAGAAGTGCGTGACATTGTTGAACGCAATTACCGAAGGGCTCGAGAAATTTTACAAAGTAGAGTGGCACTTTTGCACAACTTGGCAGAGGCGCTTTTGGAGTTCGAAACCATTGATGGCGACGAGGTTGAGTTGATTGTTACTGGACAGAAGATTGTGCGAAAGCTTCCTCCTTCAAAAGAGACTGGCACCCCGCCTACGGCTACCGCCGCAGTAACTGACCCAGGTCAAACGAATCCATCAGGAACTTCTGGTGGAACAACCCCTGCGCCGGTGCCTGCCTAGACGCCGATGAAAGACTTATTCGCCAACCTTCAATCAAGCATTCGGCTGATCGATTTTCTTGATGTGGGTATTGTGGCGCTCATTGTTTACCGCGTGCTCTTGTTGATTAAAGGCACGCGCGCAATGCAGATGCTCACCGGGTTGGGTATTCTGGGTATCGGCTTTTTCGTGTCTTCAGCCATGGAGTTATTCACGACCCATTGGTTGTTGTCGCATTTCTTTGATTACCTCATTTTGATTGTGATCGTGTTGTTTCAAGATGATCTGCGTCGAGCACTGACTCATGTCGGTAAAAACCCATTTTTCACGGGCTCTGGAATTGAAGAAGAACGTGAGATGGTTGACGAAGTGTCAAGGGCTGCGCTCAGGCTAGCAAAAGAGCGCATTGGGGCATTGATCGTCATTGAGCGAGAAACCGGATTGAAAAACTTCATCGATACCGGTTCTCGTCTAGACGCCAAAGTGAACGCTGATCTTATCTATTCAATTTTTGTAGAAAAATCACCCATTCATGATGGTGCCATCATCATTTCAAACGGTCGCATGAGTGCGGCGGGTTGCTTTTTGCCTCTTTCAAAAGAGACGACGATTGACAAGAGTTATGGAACCCGACATCGGGCCGCTCTCGGGTTAACCGAAGACACCGACGCGATTGTGGTGTTGGTATCTGAAGAAGCGGGCGAAGCCCATCTGGTGAAGAATGGTAAACTGACTACTAATTTGACTGAACAAGAGATCAGAAAAAGTCTAGCTACCTTACTCAATCTTTCACGTGGAGACCGAGGAATTCCGAAAAAATTAAAAGCCTGGATGCAGGTAACTCGTAGAGGGGGCGAGCGAGACCAATGATGAGTTCTGATCGCGCGGCTCAATTGATTTTAGCTAATCTAGGCACCAAGGTGATCTCAGTGGTCATCGCTTTTGTGCTTTGGGGAGTGGTTTTGGGTTCTCGAAATGTCGAAGTCACCAAAGAGGTTGCCCTTGAGGTGGTGACTTCGGCCGATGTGGTGCCGTCGAATGAAGTTCCCGAAAAAGTGTCGTTTAGGTTGTCGGGGCCAAAAGCTTTTCTTCGAGCGATTATTGATCGTCGAGATGATCCGATTGTGGTTAACTTAGTAGGGGCTAAACCTGGCGCTGTCACCTATCGGTTTTTTTCAGACAATATTCGTCTACCGATCGGTGTAAAAGTGCAGTCGATCAACCCGAATGCGATCTTAGTGAAGCTTGAAGCCGTGAAGAAAAAAGAAATTCCTTTGAGAGTTGAAACCCGAGGTGTGCTTGCTGAAGGTTTTCAAATTGCGAAGATAGAGGTTAATCCGCCGTTTGTTCGAGTTAAAGGCGCTGAAAGTCGAATTGAATCGTTTGCAGAAGTTCATTCAATGCCGATCGATGTATCAGGTTTGAAATCAACCATCGAACGAGAAGTTGTGGTCGATATTAACAAATGGAACTTAGCGCTCGATGGGGCTTCGCCCAAAGTTAAGATTACCGTTGAACCCATAACGTCCAATTTTCGGATCAAGAACGTTGATATTCGGGTCATGGCCAATGGGGTAGTTAATTTTGAACCCAAAGTGCTTCAAGTACATGTTCGAATGGCCAAGTCTGACGGTAAATCAATTGATCGCTCGCAAGTTTACGCTTTGATTGATGTGAGAGACAAAACTAAAGGATCTTATCAGATGGTTCCAAAAATCATTGTCCCACCCGACATGACGGTGATAAAGACAATTCCGGAGTCTCTTAAAGTCGAATTAAAATAGGTGGTAAAACCGGTTATGGGAAAACTATTTGGAACCGATGGCATTCGCGGAGTAGCGAATAATTATCCGATGACATCAGAAATCGCAATGGCAGTGGGCAGGGCGATTGCTCATGTTTTGCAGTCTGGTCTCATTCAAAAAAATCGTTTGAGCTTGCCCGTTGGTTTGAAACCTTTAGAGGGTGGTGGTGGCGTTCGACGTGCTTCAGTTGTCATCGGTAAAGACACTCGCTTGAGCGGTTACATGTTAGAACAAGCTCTCGCCTCTGGAATCTGTTCAATGGGTGCCGACGTCACGTTTATCGGTCCTGTGCCTACTCCTGGCGTTGCCTTCATCACCCAGAGCATGAGAGCCGATGCCGGAATCATGATATCGGCGTCTCATAACCCTTATCAAGACAACGGAATTAAGATCTTTTCGGCCGATGGCTACAAGCTTCCTGATGAGATCGAGAATGAAATCGAACGAATGGTTTTATCAAAAGAGCTCGATAATATTCGTCCTACTGCTGATTTGATTGGTAAAGCCAAGCGAATCGACGACGTTTTAGGCCGCTATTTGGTCTTTTTAAAATCTCTTTTTCCGAAAGACAAAGACTTACTGGGGTATCGGGTCGCTCTAGATTGTGCCAACGGAGCTGCCTACAAGGTCGCGCCATTAGTGTTTGAAGAGCTTGGGGCTGACGTAATTCGGCGTGCAGTTTCGCCCAACGGACTCAATATTAACGATAACTGTGGCGCACTTTATCCAGAACAGGTAGCGGCGACGACTCGCGAGTATCGCGCTGATATCGGTATCGCTTTAGATGGTGACGGCGATCGTTGTATTTTGTCTGATGAGAACGGCGAAATTGTTGATGGTGACCAGATTATAGGCCTTTGTGCTCTTCAAATGAAGGCTGAGGGTAAGCTTGAGCGTTCAACCGTGGTGACGACTCCGATGTCGAATCTTGGGTTAGAACACACTTTAGCAAAACACGGCATCAAGATGGTGCGTGCAAAAGTGGGCGATCGTTATGTCGTCGACATGATGAGAAAAGAAAATTTCACTCTGGGCGGCGAACAGTCTGGGCACATTGTTTTTCTCGAACAGTCAACAACAGGTGATGGCATTGTCGCTGGGTTGAAAGTTCTAGAAGCGATGAGACGCACCGGAAAAACTCTGAGCGAATTGAAAAAAGAAATCGTGCTTTACCCCCAAGTTAGGCAAGATGTGAGAATTCAAAAACGCGAACCGTTAGAGTCTCTTGCTAATGTACAAGAGAAAATCAAAGTGGCTGAAAAGGCGCTCGGTGATCAAGGCCGAGTTTTTGTGCGACTTTCAGGCACAGAGCCGCTGGCTCGCGTGATGCTAGAAGGATTAGATCGAAATCTCATTGATTTTCACGCGCTTGAAATCGCAAAAGCGATTAGAGAAAAATTAGGATAAACACTGAGGTTGAAGCATGAATTTTCCAAGATTGGGCATCAATATTGATCATGTGGCGACTCTGAGACAGTTGCGGCATACCCCTTATCCAAAAATTGTCGACATAGCAAAGCGAGTTGAGTTGGCTGGGGCACATCAGATCACAGTGCATCTGCGTGAAGATCGGCGGCACATTCAAGATCAAGATGTGAAAGATTTGCGGGCGCAATTAGTCGTGCCTTTGAATCTAGAAATGGCTGTCACCGCTTCGATGGTGAAGTTTGCAAAAAAAATCATTCCTGATTGGGCCTGCTTTGTTCCAGAAAAACGCCAAGAACTCACAACCGAAGGTGGGTTAGATGTCAAGAAAGCGATTCGAAACGTCGCTAAGGCGATCGAGGCGTTAAAGAAAGATTCGATTAGAGTGAGTTTATTCATTGAGCCCAGTCTCGCGACGGTTAAGCTCAGTCACAAACTGGGTGCTGATGCTGTCGAGCTTCACACCGGCCGATTTGCAGAGCTCACTCAGATGAATTCGAGCCCAGGGTTGAAGAAAAAAATCGAAGCTGAACGAAAACGCGTCATCGAGGCTGCTACCTTGGCTTCTGAGTTGGGGCTTCATGTTCATGCCGGGCACGGATTAGATTACGAAAATGTTCGCTTGTTAGCGTTTGAAACAAGGCAGGGGGCTAATCCAGGGCTGCCACTTTTCGAAGAATTCAATATCGGGCATTCAATCATCTGTAGGGCTGTAGAAGTCGGTATCGAACAAGCCGTTCACGAAATGGCTTCAGCGATTCAAGCTCCGTGAAATCACGAGAAAGAGGTCACCAGTGCTAAGTTCAACCCAACACATTAGAATTTGTTCAGGTTCTGAAATGAGGGCGATCGATGAGATGGCCGAAAAAGAATACCTCATCGATGCTAACTTGCTGATGGAAAATGCCGGTAGGGCAGCGGCTACCGTGCTTCTTGACACTTATCCGCACGCTGGGCACACGACTGAAGTTTTAGTTTTTGCAGGGCTTGGTAACAACGCGGGTGACGCTTTCGTAACAGCCAGACGTTTACTGTGCTTAGATCGTCGAGTGAGGGTTTTTCATCTAGAAAATGAAGAGCGGTATAAGGGCCCAGTATTGCATAATTTTAGGATATTAAAAAAACTCAAAGCCAAGATGACTCGCCTAGAAACCATTGGGCATCTCGATGATTTTTTTCGCAGTTCGCCTGGGCCCTACACGATTATTGATGGTATTTTTGGCACCGGTTTGAAAGGTAACCTAGAGGGCATTTTTTTTGATGTGGTTGAAGCCATCAACCGCTTAAAGTGTGAAGAAGTGCTGGCCCTTGATATTCCGAGCGGCGTGAGTGGCGACACTGGCGCGATTCGGGGCACTTCAATTCAAGCTTCGCTGACGGTGTCGTTTGGGTTTCCGAAGTTGGGTCACTTTTTGCCTCCGGGCGCGAGCCGCCGCGGTAAGTTGACCAATATTGATATTTCGCTACCTTCACGATTTAAAAAAGAAGGCGACAAATTTTTGCTGATTCGCGCCCCCTTGGCGCGCTTACTCACTGATCGTGATCGGTACGGGCATAAGAACTCGTTCGGTCACACGCTGCTGATTGGTGGAGCTCCAGGACGTGTGGGTGCGATTTCAATGGCAGCCGCCGCTTGTCAGCGCATGGGCACAGGGCTCACAACCGTAGCGACCTGGGAAGATTCATTCGATTTGCTTTCTCACAAGCTTTCAGATGAGTCGATGGCAGTGAGACTGAAGCTCTCAGGGGCTGAGTATGAGGGGTATAAGAAGGCGCTTCCGTCGTATTCAAGTATTGTGGTGGGGCCAGGGTTGGGTATGCGGCCCGACGCCAAGGCCGTGTTAGAAGAGTTATTTAAAACGTATCAAGGGGCATTAGTGCTTGATGCCGACGCCCTTAACTTAGTTGCAGACCATAAGCTTCACGGTTTGCTGCAAGCGCGAGTCGGCGAAACCATCTTAACTCCGCACCCGGGCGAGATGGCGAGGCTTCTAGGCAAGAAGAAATCTGAAATCATGGAAGATCCGATTGGATCGCTAAAAGAAGCCGTCGAAAAAACTCACAGCACGGTCTTATTAAAGGGCGCAGCGACACTCATGGCTTCGACTAATGGTGTTTTATTTCTCAACCATTATCCGAATGATGGTATGGCGACCGCCGGTAGTGGTGACGTGTTAGCCGGAATTATCGGCGGCTTGGTGGGGCAGGGTATTCACGCATTTTCAGCAACCCAGTTAGGGGTTTACTTGCACAGTCTCGCGGGCGATTTTGCGGCTCGTGAGCTTGGGCATCGAAGCATGACGGCACCTGATATTGTATCAAATATTTCAAAGGCGATAAAAGAGTTATCACATGCATCAGAAAAAATGGAACCCGTTGAGTTCAGAGCTCAACTGCTCTGAGTCAAAATTACAAAATTTTGCCTCTAAAATTTTAACTGAAGAGTTGGGGTGTTTTTCGAAAAAACGCCGGTACTCGCGCGTTTGGGTTTTACTCGAGGGGCCGCTCGGCGCGGGCAAGAGTCGTTTAGTTTCTGAGTTTTTGTCAGAGCTTCGCATTGAACGTCCGGCGCAGGGTAGCCCGACGTTTGCGCTCATGCACCAGTATTCGTGTGCGGCTTTTCAAACTGTGATTCACGCCGACCTTTACCGCATTGAACGTGAGCGCGAGCTTGAAGACATTGGTTTTTGGGAGCTCGCGTCTGAAGAAAATACTCTGTGCTTGATTGAGTGGAGTGACCGGGTGCCCGAATTATTTCAAGGTCTGAGTCGAATGCTCGCCCCTTCGACGGCCTTGATTAAAATCGAATTAGCCTTGGCTTCGTCGGGCGATCAGAATCGGCGCGACTTGCGGGCGAGTCGTTGGGGTTGAGGTTTAATATTCAGTCTGAGGCTCATTTTTGAATACTAGTTGCAATTTTGTCGGTCAGGCGCATAATTAAAATCAGTGGCACACGATCGACCCAGACAAATGGCAGAGCTTTTTCGAAAACTGGTGGCCTTTAGTCCGGTGGTCGGAGTTTTTGGACATCGGCAAGTAGGTAAAACCACCTACTGTGGCTCCCTTTCTGGCACGTATTACACTTTAGATGATCGCGAAACACGCCTGAACATTTCTCGTGATCCGAAGGCGTTTGTGACGTCAGCGGCGAAGCTGCCCTTGGTTCTTGATGAATGCCAAATTGAGCCCGAATTGTTTCCTGCCATTAAAGAACGGGTTCGAACGCATAAGAGGCCTGGACAGTTTGTTTTGACGGGTTCAGTTCGTTTTACCAGTCGAAAGGCCATTCGAGAGTCGCTTGCGGGAAGAATGGTGGCGCTTGAGATGTTTCCGCTCATTCTTTCAGAATTAATGAATGAGCCTTTGCCTGATGTACTCCCTCAATTGTTAGGTGCAACGATATTTTCTCAGTCGCACTTAGAGTTATTAAAGAAGGGCAATGCACTCACTCAAACTCAAAAAGTGCTAGAAAAATACTTACTAAACGGGGGGCTTCCGGGGTTGTGTTTTCTGAGACAAGAGCGGCTCCGTGAGGAGGGGCTATTTGCCTTGCATGATCTGATTTTGGACCGTGATTTGCGGCTAGTGGTTGAGACCCGACTTTCATTTGAAACTTTGCGTAGCTGGCTGCGTTTGATCGCTGCCAACACATGGGAGCCCTACAATGCAGCCGCAATAAAAAGAGCGATAGGGCTCTCTCATCAAACTCAGAAGTCTTTGCTGTATGCCTTGGAGTCGATCTTTCTTATACGGAGGTTGCCGATAATGGGGAGAGCGGGCGAAATTATTCTCTTAGAAGATCAATACGAAGAGTTATTGCTTTCTAAGGGAAAACTGGGGCGCTCCTCACAGATTTTATCGGCTGTTTTTAGAAATATACGCGCACAGTTTTTGTATCGTCTCGGAGAAAAAGCCAGGTTTGAATCCTATTGGACCCGCTCAGGAGCAAGGATCCCTTTAGTGGTACGAACTGACGCCGGTGTATTGGGCATTAGTGTGATCGTTGGAGAAAAACCAACTCTTTCGCAACGTAGGGCCGCAGAGAGTTTTCTGAGGCATGAGACACAAGGTAAAGTCATGTTTGTTGCTGATCAGCCTTTGGCTTCAGAAATCATAGATCCCAGAATTCTCATTTGTCCCGTTGCTTCTATCTTGTAGGCTCGTCTATTTCACGGCTACATTAAGAAGCTTCGCGGCGAGAGCTTTTCGCTCATTTGACCAATGTTTGACGTCTTTTGACTTACCGGCTCCGTTACGCCCAAGAAGAGCATAAAATTTTCAGGGAGCAAGCGAAAGCGAGATCTGATCTAAAACCTTCTGCGCGCCGTAAGCTTTAGAAATGCGGTCTAAGCGAACACTCATTTCTGAAGCGATTTCATTTACTAACATGGCTTATTGGCAGGCACCCAGCAATAAGTTAATTCCACCTTGACTGTTGATGGTATCTGACCCCAAGAGTGCTTTAACCGTTGCGTTGCTGAGTTCTCTTTTTTGGTCTTTACAAGAAATTTTACTATTCAGATCGGCGCCAGAATTTTTTGTGACCCCCTCAGCCAGCACTTTGGTGTCTTTACAATGCTTTTCACAGTCAGTTTTCTTCCCTGAACGAGGTCCAAAGACCTCAATAGGTGCGACTCCTTCAAATTTTAGGGCGCCCGCCTCGAGCGAACACTGGCAGAGGTTTTCGCCGGCGATCGATTGGGTTTCGAAAGTTAAGCTCAAAAAAGTAAGCATGACCCCACTCGTGATAATAGCAATGGTTCTCATTTTTGGCAGTCTCCTCGTATACAATTATAGGGCAAAACGAATTCCAGCACCATAGCGTATCGCCGGGGCAAGGGCCTTCAGATCAGAGGCTAGGTAATTTAGGTACTCTGCGTACGAAAACCAACTGCTGTCAGATGAAAACCAGTAAAATTCTGCTTGAAATCTAGCGCCAAGAACTGGGCTTTTTACATAGGCCGAGGTTGACACAGTCTTGGCTGCAATGATCTCATAGCCACCAAAAATACCCGGACTCAGTGTGACGATTTTGTTCACTAGTGGTAAATCGGCAAAACCTCCCGCTCTGACAAAGTCAGCGTCAGACAGGGTGCTTAGTGCACAAAATCCACCCATTCTGATCGTTTCGAAATCACCACGAACAGTAAATTGAACTCCCATGCGAGACTGTGTGTCGTCGCTGTGACTTGCGTCAATTAAATGCCAACTATAACCTCCGGGTATCGACACGCTTTCAATGCCAACGCCCCACTCAGCTCTTGATTTTCTTCCGTCATAGGCGCGAACTGGGCTCGAAGTTAGAAAAATGACGACTCCTAATGCAATTGTTCCAGTCAGTTTGGCCAGTAACTTTTTCGCCATATATTTATTAACGTACTTAAATGTATAAATATTAAGAAATTCTATCACATAGGGGGTGTAAATTAGTTTTGCCTGACTTTTTAAAGCATTTTAGTCTGAGCATGGCTCAATGGTAACCATCTTTGATGGCTCGCCGCAAAATCTTACTGACCTCTTTTTCTCATCGAACTCATCTTGGAACTCATCTTGGCGAAACCGAGAGCCTGAATGGCAGCAAAACCGTTGTGCCGCCTGCACAAAAGTTTTAGATTTGATGATTCATTCGATCCACCTAGAGCTAGAGGTTGTGTGTGATCGATTTCAAGTTGATAACGAGAGCTACAGCGACGGCCTTGGTGCACGTACTCACACTTTCCGTCTGCCTTGCTCCACACTGTCCGTTTTAGTTGAACGGGCAACGAAACACGAATTCCGGCGGGCAACGTTTTCCCTGCGGTGCAAATCAAATTGATTTGGTCAGTTTCGTCTAGATTTTTAGCGCTCTCGCTGTTTTTTTGGTCTGCGACTTTATCAGTATTTTTGTCGGCAGTTTTATTTGGATTTTTTCTTGTCACTTTAGCTGTCCATTTTTGGTTGGGGCTCTCGCCACGATCTTCTTCAGGTCTCTCATCAGCTTGTCCGGGTGTCTGAGCCTTTCGCGTCGGCAGCCCCTTGGTCTTTTCAATCTTTGTGAGATGACCGGTCACTAAGAAATCCATGAGTTCGGCGAGAGTGGCATTCGGATGTGAATGACTGAGAAGGTCTCGCAATCGATTTATCTTATCGAATAGTTCTTCTGAAACGCTGAACTTGAGTTCGCGCACTGTCGGCGACAAGATTCGGGTTTTTTCTGGAGTTGGCAGCTCGGGCGATAGCTCAAACAGCATTCGGTCACACTGACTTTGCGACCTATTTTCGGCGTTCTTAGCTATGGCCTTCTTTTCTTCAATGGTTTTTGCCTTGCCAGCTTTCTTTATAGCGTGAAAGTACGATTGAAGCTTTGCCGCATTACTGAGCGATAGTGAACCCTTTTCAAAAGCTTGCCGAGTTTCTGGCAAATCGGTGACGAGACGCATGGTTTGAATTCGTCTCTGCGCGGCTCCCTCGCTTAGGCCGAGTTCTTTTGTCACAAATTCAAACAAACTTGAGTATCCAAGTTTTAAAAAAAGAAGCCTTTGATTGATCTCACCGAGATGCTCAATGAGCTTCGCGGTGATTCGCCGTTCTTCGCTTACAATGATTTTTGTTTCGCTCAATAACTGGTCTGAAGTGAGTGCTTTTAAATTCATTGAATCTTCATAGCACGGCTTTTTAAATGATGAGTTTCGAGAGGAGTGACTCGACTTTTTAACTAGCTCTCAGACGAACACAGTTGAGCCCGATGCATCGTTTGACCATCACCGAACTTGAAACCTGTAAACCAGTCGAAAGAATAGCCTAAAATGGCCGCGAGACACCTCGAAAATCAGTCAAGCCGAAAATAATGGCGGCGAGTATTTTATTTTATAGCGGCGACTTTTTTGCGGCGGCAACTATTTTTCCGAAAAAAAGAGACTGCAAGTAAACCGAAAAAAAAGAGGATTCAAAAATGAAGTTCTGAAGTCTATGATCACTGAATCGGCCTCACTCGTCTCTGTGTGTACCAGGTGAGCCATCGGCGGAGCCCCTTTTGACGGCAACTCCATGTAGCCTCTGCATTTATCTGATCTGCCCACTCTCGAGCAAGGACTTGCAAGTCACTATCATGGGCTCGCGACTGAGAGCATTTTCACCAATTGCTTGACCTCGGTTGAAACCGAACCGCTCGTTATGCAGGCCAAGATACCTGTGATCTTTGCGGCAGGCCCTACTCGAAAGAGGTTGAGGGTTTCATCTTGCTTAATTCCAAAAGCGCCACGCAACACATTTCGCGCCGAAGTGATCGAGGTTTTAGTGCCGGGTGGTGGCAGTTCTACCCAACCTTCTGCTGTGAAGAGTTTCCAAACTTCAGGTACAATGGTGTTGTCAAAACATAGCCCGCTCCAGAGCGACGGAGTGAGCCTTTGTTGATTCAGTGCGATCATCGCATTGGCGACAAAACGATTGGCGCCTTGGCTGGGCAGAAGTAAGGCAGCCACTAATTTCTTTTTTTCAAACAACAAGGTGATTGAAGTCGCCACGGGATCTTTAGTCTGTGCGAGTTTTGTTCTCTCCCAGGTGACTAGGGTTTGAGTTGAGGGGGTTCGGCGGCTTGAAGCTCGAGTTGACAGTGAAATCACTTTGGCCAGTTTGACTGGCTCAGGTTTGCTCTGTGGTTGTGGTGCTTCAGCTTGCTGTATAATGACCTGAGTCGAATCGAGCGGAGGGCTGAGTTCAATAGCCGCCGACGGTACCGGAATCGCAGACGCCTCACCGCTGGCAGTTTCAATAGCGACAGAAGTGTTCGCGGTCTTCGATTTTGCGGGTTTGGCGGCTTGGCCGAGTTTTAAACTTTTTCTGTTTAACAGTCTGGTCACACTCGGCATCTCATTAATGCCCGTCACTTCTCCATCGACTGTAAATGAGGTCGTATTCTCTTTTTTCTCGTTTGACATAAGTTTTTTCGACTGTTTTTCACTCTCTCGGCCCCATATGGGCAGAGATTTCCCTACAATCTTATCGGTAATTCGCTCCAAAAAGATGAAGAAGACAAAATCAGTCAAAATGAGATTTTACAAGTAGCTGTAATTACTGATCTTAATTCTTGACGTATCGAGTCGTGATAATGTTTTGCATCTGATCAAAACAGTGTGATTTTAGGTCGGCTTTGTTGACGGGTTCACTACACAATGCTAATTCTATATTTAGAAGTTGAGAGGAAAACCGGGAGAAATAAAATGCGTCTAACATCAAAAGGCAGATATGCCGTCCGAGCAATACTAGATTTAACGTTCAATTCAAATGGTCGCCCTGTAAGGCTTCAAGAGATCAGTGAGCGTCAAAAAATTTCACTCCATTATTTGGAGCAACTCTTTCGCCGCCTGAGAAAAGGTTCGGTTGTTAAGAGTGTCAGAGGTCCAGGCGGAGGTTACGTACTAGCTCGCGCCATGGATGATATCTCTGTGAAAGATGTGCTCTTGTCAGTGGGCGAAAACATCAACCCAGCAAGAGACCTCATTGGAAATACCGACACCAAGAGCGACACCCTTGAGTTCGTGATGACCAAGAGTTATTTCGAAAACTTAGGTGGCCTCATGCACGAATACCTCGTGACCACTTCAGTGGGCGATTTGATCCGTAAGGCAAAGGGAACTCAAGAGCTTCCAAAACCTTCGCTCACTGCGCCAGAAGTTCAAGCGCCAGCAGGTCTAGGATCTCATGGCTCAAAGATTCGCGATCTATCTTGATGCCAATGCGGGGTTACCGCTAAAGCCTCAAGTTAAAGAAAAAATTATCGAATGGTGTGAACACTCGGCGGATTATGGAAATCCCTCGAGTGTTCATGTTTTTGGTAGAAAATCAAAACAAGCGATTCTGCGTGCAACCGATTCAGTCTTGGCTAGCATCGGAGCAGGCGATAGAAAGCGCCCAATCGGAAAGCTTTATTTTACCTCTTCGGGGACTGAAGCTAATCAGTGGATCATTCGAAGTGCTTTGAAAGAAGATACCCTCTGGATATCAAATTCACTTGAACACGACTCGGTGCAAGCCGAGTTCGCTCGACAACAATCAAATACTCGCTTTCTTAGTGTACCTGTAGAAAATTCGGGCCAATTAGGTACTGCCGAATTTTTAAAAAAATTTCTTAAACAAAACTCTGATTCGCCGATTTTGATTTCTCAAATGTGGGTGAATCATGAAACGGGTGTGATCAACGACCTCACCGCGCTTATTGAAATGAGGCGCAGGCATCAAAATTTGTTGATCCATGTCGACTGTGCCCAAGGGTGGGGAAAACTTGAGTTTTCGTCCTACTTGCTTGAGGCCGACTATCTGACTTTTTCGGGCCCGAAGATCGGTTCATTGCATGGAGTGGGTTGCGCGTGGGTGAAGAATGGCGCCCCGCTGGTTTCTCTATTTCCGGGGCATCAACAACACGGATTGAGGGGCGGAACCGAGTTTTTGCTGCCCATTTTATCAGTGGGGTGGGCCGCAGAAGGGCTTCTCGATCATCAACAGTTAAAGGCGACTCAATCGATCATTGCACTCAAACGAAACCGACTTGAACAAGAATTGGTAGCCCGCTTAGGCGTTGAGGTTAATGGGGGTTCTTTAGATAGAGTTTCAAATACGCTCAACATCACCATTGAGGGTATCAGTTCTCAGTCGCTCATCAGTCGGGTCGATCTTCGCGGTTTTGCCATCAGTTCAGGCTCGGCTTGCTCGGCTGGCACTGGCGAGCCATCGCCTGTGTTGATGGCTATGGGACGAACTCAAGAGCAAGCGCTGGCTTCGGTGCGAATTTCATTAAAAGGCAATGAAACCGACGAAGAACTGCAAAATTTTGTAGAAGTCTTTTGCGATGAAGTGAGAAAGCTGAGAGACTATTCATGAGATATGAACGCTTTCGAACCAAACAAAAGTGAAAACCAAAATGATAAAGACAAACCGGCGAAAAAAACCGGAGAAAAAGTTCTCATCGGGTTAAGCGGCAGTGCCCACTCGTGTGTCGCTGCCGGATTACTTAAAACCCAAGGTTATGATGTGAGCGGTGCCTATTTGCACATGGCTGATAAGCCCAAAGCCGGCACTCTAGGCTTTGAATCTCGTTGCTCGAGTCGTTTTGAACTCGAAGCAGTGAAGGCATTTTGCCAGAAAATTGAAATTCCATTGGTCGAAATCGACGCGCGTGGTGCCTTTTCTGAGAGAATTGTCGACTATTGCGTGCATGAACTTCTACAGCAAAGACGGCCGTCTCCCTGTATTCGGTGCAATTCAGACATTAAATTCGAATTCCTGATAAAGAAGGCTGACGAATTAAAAATTGAAAAAATTGCGACGGGCCATTTTGCTCAAGTCATTTTAGACATGAGCACTGGCATGGCCCGGCTTCAAAAGGCGTTGTCACCTGAGCGAGATCAAAGTTTTACTTTGTTCAATATCAAACCGGCAATTTTAAAACGAACCTTGATGCCACTGGGGGGTATTCCGGGGCGGATGGTTGATCGCCTGCTGATCGAGTACGGTTTCAAGCCTCTAAAACAGTTTCACTCGTCGAAAGGGTATTGTTTTACAGATAACAAAACCTACCCCAAATATGTCGACGAGAGAGTGGCAATGCAACTTCGCCCTAAAGGAATCATCGTTACCACTGACAATCAGATCGTCGGGTCGCACGACGGCTTTCATTACTATTACCTAGGTCAAAAAGACAATTTGGTACTTACCATGAAAGAGAAGAAAGAATTGTACGTCATTCAGTTCAATCATCAAAAAATTAGCGTTGTGGTTGGGGCAAAAGAATACCTCTACAAGAAGTATTTATTTGCCACCGAGACCAATTGGGTTCGCAAAGTCAATGCACTACAGAGCTTTCGATGTGCTGGCCGCATCACCCCAAACGGCAAAGAAGCCTCGTGCAGAGTCATACAATTTGAGAATCAAAGCATTTTAGTCGAGTTTGATCAGCCCCAATGGGCCCCAAATCCAGGTCAGGCTATTGTATTCTATGAGGCAGATGAAGTATTAGGGGGCGGATTCATAGAAACTGTTTACGAAAAGGACCCAACTACGGTATTGACGGCAAAAATAGGTCCGAGTGCGGCTCTCGCTGGCAAAAAGCCAGGGTCAGCAGCGCAAGGTGATCAGAAGGGCCAAAAGCCAACCAAGTGAACTTTGCTAGTATTTGGAGCCGAGTGAATTTGGTTTGAAGTGTTTTTGGAGATGGTGTGAGTTTTGAGCCGTGAAGTAGTGGGCACATTTTCAGTTAAGAGCCTCGGGTGCAAGGCAAATTGGGTAGATGGACAAGTGATCGAGGCCGAGCTTTTAGCGCGAGGCTGGGTACGGGCAAGTCACGACCAAGATCCGGACTTAGCTATCGTCAACAGTTGTACCGTCACCGACGAAGCCGATAAGCAAAGCAAGCGAACAGCGAAAATTCTATCAAAGAAAAGCCCTAAAGCCGTGGTTGTGTACACCGGTTGTGGCGCTGAAGTGAATCCAGACAAAGTGACCCATACTGGCGTTCAGTACGTGGTTGGCAATCAAGATAAAGACAAACTAGTCGACCTCGTCTTGAGTAATTATTCAGGTAAAGATCTCAAAAACTCTGAAGCCAGGATTGAGAAATCTGAGGCTCCCCAAATCTTGGGTAAGGTTCAAGCCTATGAAGAGCTGCGATCGCAGCACCCCATCGATCGCGAATGGTTCGTGCCTAGTGATCGCTTAGACCTTGCTATCGAACAAACCCGCACGAGGGCATTCTTAAAAATTCAAGATGGCTGCAACTCGTTTTGCACTTACTGTATCATTCCGTACGGTCGTGGCCCAGCGAGAAGCTTGTCTGTTCAGTCAGTCGTCGAACAGGTGAAGGCTTTGGTCTCAAAAGGGATTAAAGAAATCGTTCTGACCGGTACGAATTTGGGAGATTTTGGAGTCGATTGGGCAGGACGACCTGTTCACGATGATCTGGTTGAGGCTATTTTGAACGACACAGCTATTGAGCGCTTGCGTGTGAGTTCGCTTGACCCGACAGAAATTACCGAGAAACTATTTCGATTGGCAGAATCGTCATCAAGGTTTTGTCCGCATTTTCACGTTTCGCTGCAAGCGACAGGCTCGAAAATTTTGCGACTCATGAAGCGTAAGTACAAGAATGAACAAGTCGTCGAGTGCCTTGGACGAATCGAATCGATTTCAAAAACGACGAGGCCGGTTTTTGTAGGAATGGATCTGATTACTGGGTTTCCGGGTGAAACAGAGGCCGATTTTAATGAAAGTGTCGAGGCGCTCTCAAGTCTGTATTGGAGTCGGCTGCACGTATTTCCATACTCTGAGCGAGAAGGTACTCCGGCCACACGCTTGACTGATCAGATAGTCTCAAAACAAGAACGTTCGCGAAGGGCTGATGTTTTGCGCGACTTGAGTTTGTCGCGGTTAGAATCGATCTATCAGAAGCGTTTGCGCGCTGGCGACGCGACACTTTCAAAAGTGTTGTGGGAAAATTTTACGAAAGGTCCAGACAAGCTGACTCATTGGGTATCTGGGTACTCGCCTGAATATTTTCGGGTAATGGCAAGAGTGAGTGATTCAAACACACTGAGAAACACGCTATCTGAAGTTTCTCTCGATTCAGTGATGAAAGATTCGCAGGCAGGCGAGATGAGTTTTATCGTGAAGCCTATCGGTGCCGTGAATTTTTCGGCTGATGTGACTAGTGAGAGAGGCGATCTATGAGTTCGACACCAGAAACGCCTACGACGACCGGTGCTGCGGCTGTGGTCACTCAAGAACTACCTGCCGTTCACGAGTTAGAAAAACGGCTAGGATACACTTTTGGAGATCGCGCCATCATATTGCAGGCCCTCACGCATTGCTCGTTTGGGCATGAAGTGTTGAAAGAAAAACCCACCTCGCTTCGAGATAATGAGCGACTTGAGTTTCTAGGTGATGCAGTATTAGAGCTCGTTTTGTCTGATATTTTATTAGAAGTTTATTCAGACGCTGATGAGGGCAAACTATCAAAAGCGCGGGCTTCGGTCGTGAATGAGAAATCGCTAGCAGAGTTGGCGAAATCAATCGGCATCGCCTCGGTGGTGAGGCTAGGTAAAGGTGAAGTTTTAACTGGTGGCGGCGAAAAGCCTTCGATTTTATCGAGTACGTTTGAAGCGATAGTCGCGGCCATTTATCTCGACGGCGGATTTAACGCTGTTTACCCCGTGGTAAGACACCTTTTCACGCCCATGCTCTCAGCTGATTCGAGTGTGAGAGTTTTTAGTGATCACAAAACCCAACTTCAAGAAGTGATTCAAGGAAAGTGGAAGTTGACTCCAACCTATTTTTTGCGGGGCACCCTTGGCCCAGAACACGCACGCACCTTTGAAGTCGAAGTGAAGATGGGTGAAAAACATTTAGCCAGTGGAATTGGGGCTAGTAAAAAAGAAGCTGAACAAAATGCCGCACGAGTGGCACTAGAGTTAGTAACAAAACCAGGCGAAGCCTGAGTGAGGAAGTAGTAGTATGTCAATAACAAGAGACGGTAATCAAGTAGGCAAAAAAGCTGGATTTGTGGCCATTATCGGTAGACCTAATGTCGGTAAGTCAACATTAATGAATCAGATGCTAGGCGAAGAGTTGTCGATTGTGTCGCCCAAAGCGCAAACCACGCGTGAACAATTGAGAGGCATTCTCACTGAAAAACGGGGGCAAATAGTGTTTTTAGACACTCCCGGAATTCATAAAGCAAAGCCAGACGGTTTAAACGCCTACATGGTAGATCAAGCGTCACAGAGTTTAGAATCAGCTGATGTCGTTTGGTACATGATAGATCCGACGACCAAACTTGAGGTCGAACAGCCGGTTCTTGAAATTTTGGCAAAACACCCCGAATTGAAAGTGCATTTCATTGTGAATAAAGCTGACACAAAAAAGGGGCTAGATACGATAGAAATCCTGATCACTCATTTAATGGCTGCGCTTCAAGCTCGCGGTGGCGAAGGAGTTAAAGTTGGCGAAGTCAAACTCTGGAGAATCTCGGCCCTTAAAGGTACTTTGGTGAAAGAATTATTAGATGACACTTGGACTATGCTAAGCGAAGGGCCATCGTTTTATCCGTCTGAAACCGAAGATGAACAAGACACTCTTTCAGATAAACCGCTCAGGTACTTTGTCGCCGAAAAGATTCGGCGTCAACTTTACCTACAATTAGGCGAGGAATTGCCCTATTCGTGTGGAGTTGAAATCTCTGAATTCAAAGACACCGCAAAACCCGTGCGCATTCAAGCAACTTTGTTCGTTGAGCGAGAGAGCCAAAAAGGAATGGTGGTTGGTAAAGCAGGCCAAAAGATTAAGGCAATCGGCGTAGGAGCTCGAACTGAAATTGAAGAGTTGATGAATCAGCAAGTATTTTTGGGCCTGACGGTAAAAGTGCTTCCAGAATGGACTAAAGATCAAGCGGCACTTAAGCGTCTGGGTTACCATCGCGCTCAATTGAAATCTCAATCACGAAAATAAGGGTACTAATCAAATGTCTCAATCGAATAGAAATAATAAAAAGCCAAAAAAGCTCTCAAAATCGGCACGAGATGCCAGAGGAGCCAGAGGCAAAAGCCCAGCGAGAACGGTGACCAAGAAAAAAGATGGAGCGTTTGTGACGGGAACAGCTAGGCCCGCGCCGAAGGCTGAAGCTTCGCAGTCGATCGAGCCGAAAACATCGGTCATTTCACCGGTTACCAGTGTGACTCGAGATTCTTCGTTAATTACGATCGCGATCGTTGGTCGACCCAACGTGGGCAAAAGCACTCTCTTTAATCGCCTAATCGGCAGAAAGAAAGCCTTGGTTCATGACACTTCGGGCGTCACTCGCGACAGAAACGAAGAAAAAGTGATCTGGTGGATTGGTGCGAAAGCTTATCCGGTAAAAATTATTGACACCGGCGGATTAGGTGGTGACACGTTCACTCATGAGATTCGCTCGCAAGTTGAAGTGGCTTTAAGTGAGGCGCAAATCGTTTTGGTCGTTGTTGATTCAGACCAAGGCGTGCAACCGCTTGATCGTGAAGTGATCGGTCAATTGCGGCGTTCGGGAATTCTTGATCGGCAAGACATTCGAGTATTAGGTTTAGCCAATAAAGTTGATCACACAGTTCATGATGATCGGCCCAATGCTTTTTACGAACTGGGGTTCGTGAATGAGTGGTACGGAATTTCAGCCGAACACAATCGAGGCATTGAAGATCTGAAAGACATGCTGCGCGAAAATTTAAGGGCTGAAGAGGTGCCAGAAGTCGCGGTGTTTAACGAGTATGGTGATCTGGATGAAGAGGCGATTGCAGCGCAAGAACTGAAAGAGCGCGAAGAGGCGATGCCTGATCCGAACAAACCAGTCAGAATCGCGATCATTGGTAAGCCCAATGTCGGTAAGAGCACGCTGGTGAATGCACTACTCAAAGACAACCGCATGATCACTTCGTCAATTGCGGGCACTACCGTCGATTCGGTTGATTCGGCTGTGATGGTTGATGGCCGTCAGTGGATTTTGGTCGATACCGCAGGCATTCGACGAAAATCGAAAACTGAAAAAGGCATCGAAGTGCTCTCGATCGTTCAAACAAAGAAGGCTCTTGATCGCTGTGACATCGCATTTTTGGTCGTCGATGGGTCTGATGGAGTGGTTGATCAAGATGAAAAAATTGCAGGTCTCATTGAAGATGTCGGCTGCAGTGTGATCATCATGGTGAATAAGTGGGACACTCAAGCCAGAAATCCAGATTTTAGTGAACAAGAAGCGGCTGATATCATTCGTAAGCAGATGGCGTTCATTCGCTATGCTCCGATTCTTTTCATTAGCGCGCTCAAACACAAAGGGTTTGAGCCGATTAATAGCATGGTCGAAGAAGTCTTGTCGCAGCGAAAGAGTCGATTGCCCACCCATGAATTGACCGAGTGGATTCGCAAAGAAAGCGAAATTCATAATCCGAAAAATGCTAAGTTTTACATGAGCCATCAAGTGAGTAAGCACCCACCGACGTTCATGTGTCACGTGAGTGACCCGAAGAAGATCAATTTTAGCTTGAAACGCCACCTCATCAATTCGATTCGTACGAAGTGGGGGTTCATGGGAACTCCGCTTCGCATTAGCTTTGTGAAGGGTGGTAGCTGGGCGAACTCTCAAAGGCGCGGCACTAGAATAAAGCAATTGCGCGGTGGCAAAGAAAAGCATCAGATGAAGATTAAGTAGGACTGAACTCTGATTTTCTAGCGTTATCTCAGAAATTGCAGACCTGATACTGACAGCAAGTTGGCCTCAGATTCGGCTTTGAGAAGTCCATCAAAGTCGACCTCGAAAATAGTAGAATGCATGATTAGGCTTTCGTTTTGTCGAAAGCTACCGGGTCTTCCTAAAAGAAAGTCGACGCCATTTGTGGTAGAAAAGTTAGCGAGATTTTGGACTATTTTCGTAATTTCGTAGGGTTTTCGAAGAAAGTGAAACGGCTCTTCGTGATTGAAAAAGTAAAGTTGCCCGGTATGGGCCTCGATGATTTCGAAATAAATGTGCCGATGCCCATCTTCTTCTGTCGCGGGGTCGTAGGCACAGAGGGTGCCGTTCACGTAGGTGCCGACTTCGGCTATTACTGCGGCTAGTTTCATGTTTCTGGTGCAGCCGTAGTCGCCTGCTACCGCGTGACTCGAAATGAACTGAGTTAAAAACATCCCAAAAAAAGCGACACAAACGAGTATTTTATTCACCCTCTTGCTTTATGTCTTTTGACGACTATTGTCAAAAAGTCAGACAACCGAATATTAGTATGCAAAAAAGATGTATAAAAGCGGCAAAACGTCAATTAATCGGCAGCACTGTTTAATGCGTTTGGTGAATCACCTGGTGAGACAAAATCGAATGTGAACTAACTGCCTACCAATAGGGTCAAATTTGCGTGTTTCTCGTTGGTCTCTTATACTTAACTCAGTGAAACGTAAAAACATTACCCGTATTTTGGCCTTCACTGGTGCTCAATTGGTAACGTTCTTGCTTTGTCTTTCGACACTAGCTGGCCACCAAAAAAATCTTACTGTCTTTTACGCAAACGATTCGACTCGGGTTCTGCAAGAACAGATCAATGAAATTTGTCATAACCCGCCTGAAACTAAAATGCAGGGGGCCGAGCATTGTGAAAAAGGGACGGCTGCTCTAAAAGACATTAAGCAGCTTTTAAAAGGCGAGATCACTACTGCCGAAAAGAATTGGATTGCGTTTCACAAAGAGATGCCGATGGCGATGCAAGATCGCATCGATGAAAAGTGTGGGCGTTCGTCAGACTTGGGTAAACAACTCACCTGCGCTGAAAACCTTGCCTGGCTGCGCGATCGAAAAATGTATGACGCCGCCATTGAATCGAATTTCAACTGGTCGGCCATGTATGATGCTCTTCAGAGTTGGAAAAATTCAGTCACCCGAATGTCGATTCTTAGTCTGAGTTGCCGGCAAGTGCAGGGCGAAATTTCAGTCACTCTCGATACTAAGAAAAAGCAGGCGACAGCGACTGATTTAAAAAAGGCGAATGACCCCGAATGCGTTCCCAGTCCAAATTACGCCGAGCGTATTGCTTATCAACCGACACCCATCTCAAATCAAGATCCACTGAGTGGCGCAAAGGGCGAAGAACCCGTTGATCCGCTCGCGCTTTATTTTGATAGTTATCAGAAGCAATTGAGTAGTTATCCAGTCAAATGCCCTGACTACATTCCACGCGTATTTTGTGAGGGGTCAAAATACGACCCCGTTCAAATTGCGGTGCGAGACCCAGCCGAACCCCAGACTGAGTGGATTGAACGAGTTGAGAAAACTCTCGAACCCGCATTCGAGAGTGACGTCGCACGATTTGTGGCAGATGTTTTTGCTGACAAATATGTGCAAGCGGTATTGCTTTCTGAGGGGGCTGCCAGTCACACCCGGCTCGAGGCTTTGAAATTAAAATTGCGGTGTATTGACCCGCAGTCAACTATTCTGGCGAGAATTGAGGGTAACGTAGCTCAACTCAATCCGGCTCAAATTCAGCTGGCGGGAAAGGCCTTGCCTGGAAAAATGGTGCAAGCCGGGGAGTGTTTGAAATCTGGAGTCGAGCAGTTAAAGACGCTTCAAAATGAACTTGGGCTTGATATCGAAATGACGACCCCGATTTTAAGAGACAGAGATTTGCGGAGTTTGCCCGTCGGGATTCGCCACCTGGTGAACGGCGTGACCGGGTTGCCGGTGCTTCGGCACTTTTTGCGAGAAACCCCATTTGTGGTGGGTGCGACCGAGGCTTCAAAACGTGAATGTGGTTACGTGCGCACTCAAGTTGATCAGTTAAAAACATTGCCTGATGGAACCCGAGTGTCTCGGGCTCAATACTGTGAAAATCGTTACCGTGAGTTTGCGGCTTTGTCGTTTGAAATGAATGCGCTGTATACGGCTTATCCGTTGTTAGCAGAAAAGAATCCAGACGGTCGAAAAATTTTAGAGACCTTAAGCTATCCTCTAAATGCCCCAAAGAAGACACCAGCCGGAGTTGGGCTTGACGATCAGTGCATGGATCGAACCGCCGAGCCAAGCGTCGATAATCTCAACAAAGTTCAAGGCGCAATCAGCGCTCATACGAGAGAACAGCTAGGCTCAATCTTGAATGCGATTGAATCGCTGTGCGATCCGAAATCACGAAAACTGCTCATGGGAGAAGTTCTGCAGTCGTCAGAATTTATGAATGCTTACTTTTCTTGTGAGACGTCACACCTTTCGATGGTTCAATTGATGGCTAATATGGATAGTGACAATCGCGTCAGCGGGCTCTCGGCTTCAGAGTGTGCGAACCGCAGAGGAAGTGCTTGGCTGGCATGCAGACAGTTGCGAGATCAGGTGGCTGATCAGAAGAACACGCGAAACAAAGGGCATCTGCTTCAATTGGCGATGGACTCGCTATTTTTTCTATCACCCGGGGTTTCTGGAAAGCTGCCGGGAATAGGGGGAATCACCCGGTCGATGATTTTGGGGGGTACGCTGGGGTATGCTCTTACGCCTAGCGGTGACGAAGAAAAGAAGCGAGCAGAATTTCGAGCAGCCGCCTTTCGCTCAGGGCTTCAAGATGAACAGCAGTTTTCGCAAGCGCTTGATGCCTTAAAAGAAGAAGATAAAGAATTGGATGGCCTGATTACTGGGCTTGCAATGGGGTTAGTCACCGGAGTTTTGCAGGAAACTTCGCCTATTATTGAGTCTTCGGCCGCAGCTGAAAATTTGATTATCGAGTCGTACCGAAAGGCAAAAGTTGAGGGTAAGTTTAAAGACGGCGCTTCAAAACTTCGCGAACAAAAAGTGATCGCTTATTTGGACGCGCGAATTCGAACGCGATTTCCAGAGTTCAAGGCTGAGACCGTTCTTGAAATGCCGGTTGAGGAAAAGATCACGCTCTTGTCGGGAGAAACCTTTGGCACAAAACCGGCGCCCTTACCGGCTAAAGGGTATTCAGAACCCCTATTCTTAGAGAAGCCTGAGGTTCGCCAATTCATTCGAGAAAACATTCGCTACGAAGGGTTAACTGAACGAGACAATCGAAGCTACATCAATCGCATGACTAGGGGTGAGGGAAAGCTTTATTTTGAGTCTGAGTCGGCCATTCTAAAACAACTCAACGACAAAGTGGTTAAAAATCGCTCACTCGTGCAGTCACTGGAGAATCGTTACCGAGCCATTTTGGTTGAGAAAATTTCTCAAAATCAGCTAATTAAGGGAAAATTACTTGCGAAGTACGGCGACTACAAGTCGGTGAGGCTTATTTTCTCAGAAGACTCGACTGAGCTGCGTTCTGAGTTGTCTCGAATCTTTAGCGAAACTGCCTTTCAATTTGAAAGCGAACTTCAAAATACTCCGATGAGAGACCTGTATCTGAATCAACGCGGAATCGCTGGCGACCCCAAGGCGTGGCACTTGGCTGGTTTTGGTAAGACCTTAGATGAAGCCAATTCTTCAGCTAGGGCAGCGCGGGCCAGGTTTCCGACCGGGGCAAATCACATGCCTGAGGTGATTTTACCTCACGACTTTGCGATTGAAAAATCGGTACTAGACGCTAAGGTGGCCAGAATTGAATCTCTGCGTGAGGCGCTGCAGGCTGAATTGGGATCCGGTCAAATCATGACTCCGACAAAAGGTGGCGCTAATCGTCTCATCTTATCAGCCGATGCCATTGAGTTACTCAAAAAAGTTGAAGCGAGCTCACTCGAAGAGTATCGCCAAAACCTTCGTCAAAAATTTAAGAATCGCTTTCAAGTTGAGCTGAACGATAATCAGATCGACCATTTACGCGATTATTACCACCTCGCCGATTCATTTGCCGCAGCGATTGTAGACTCGACTCGAACGTCAATGAGTGTTTCTCAAGCTAGTTCAGGATTGATCTCAGTTGATTTTGCTGGGCAAGGGGCTAGGGGGCTTCACGAAACTCTAGAAACCTTAGCCAATTCTGATGGCACCGCTGCAGGGGTAATTAACCAAGGACGAGAAACTTTTGGGCGTGCGGCCGGTAAAATGAAATTATTGCGAAAGCGATTTTTAGATGCCTCGCGAGCAGAGCTCAGCGCTGATAAAGAAGGAAAATTTCTGTTCTCGGGTGATGATGGCATCTACTTGCCGGAGCGTGCACTCACTCAAAAAGCGAAACTTCGATTCTTGACAGCTTTGAGCCGAAAAAATCAGAATGCCTCTTCGTTTCGGGTAGCTTTTATTACCAGTCGGTTTGTCGAAGGGGGTAGAATTCCACCGGCGGTCAATGCGGCCTTAGTAGCAGAAGCAGAAGGCGTTGAAAAAGCATTAAGAGCCAGTCTTGAAGGGCAAGTGGTTTTCGCTGAAGCAAAACGATTGGCTTTTGGTATCGATTACATTCCGAGTGAGGCCGGCGGTGGGAAAATGAAATTACTGATCGGAGCCGATCAGATTTCGCCTGAGAATCTCTTACTCATTGAAAAAAGTTTTCGAGACTCGTTACCTAAATCGGTTGAGTTCGATGGGGTGGTGCAGAGCACCCCCGTTAAGCCAAAAATCCCTGATGCCAGGTAAAAAGCGATTTTTGTAGGTTGGCAATTCATTCGGCACTTCGAAAATTCAATACACCTCAAGTTAGCCAAGCATAGAAAGAGGGGCGGCTCCATGCCTGACCTGCCCCTCACTGATAGAGTTTAAAACGAAGATTTGATTTTTGAAGCTCCCGCGTCGCAGGATGCGACAATGCGGGCGACAACACGATGTTGGTCTTCAAAAATCAAATCTTCGTTTTAAACTCTATCAGTGAGGACGCCTCCGGCTGGCAGGAACCCTCTTTCTATGCTTGGCTAACTTGAGGTCTATTGGCTTACAAATGAGAAACTACCAAGTAAAGAGCACACCTGCAGTCATGCTATAGAACATGCCATTCAAATCAGGAATTCCCATTTTGTCTTTGAACACGGTCAATGAGGTGTCGTTAAATCTCGCCCAGTGCAGGCGTCCTTCAATTTGAAGGTAGGCTTTTCGATGTTTGAGAGGAAACTCTAGACCGCCTCCGCCAGCGAACCCGATCACGCTATCGGCGCTTGAGGCTGCGGTGGTGTTGATGGTCGATGCCTCGGTTTTTTGGTAGGTACCGATACTACCCAGTAGGTAGGGGTTCGAAAAAGAGATGGCCGACGATACGTTCTTGGTATCGAAATAGTATTTGACGGTCATGAGTAGCTTACTGAATTGAATTTCTTTGTGATCGTTGCCCGTCTCGCTTTGAGAGTCGAAGTAGTGCCTAGTGGTGTTGAAATTGATGTCGAGGCCTAGGTTAAAATCAAACCAATAGTGAACTTTGATGTCGACTAACGGAAACCCTCCGCGCCAAAGAATGCCGCGATTGCCGGTAACGCCTTGATAGCCCACGCCTAGACTCACACCAAAAAATCGGCCATGTTGAAAAAAATTGGTGTCGGTCGCTTCGTCGTCGTCTTCATTGAACTCGCCGTACTCTGTCCACGGAGTAGACGATTTGTCGTCTTCTTCGGGCTGTTGGGTTTTGTCTTTTTGCGAAGCAGGGTTGACTACCTCGCCTGGGGCTGCCCAAGTAGTCTTGTTTGAGGCCAGCAAAATCATTACCACCGCGCCGATGGCTGTCAGGTGAGTGATCGTTTTGGAGGTCGGTCTGAATGGTTTAGAAGTAGAAATGGATTCCGGCATTTAAGAAGCTCACCCCCAAGGTTTTTACGACAAAACTTCCGCTCAAGTTATCAAAGCTAGCTCCGACGTCGGTTGAAAATCCTAGGCTTTCAATACCCGGTATGAAAAACTCAGCACCGAACCCGCCCATGAATTCTGCGCCTGAGTTGCCGCCGCCTGAAAGAATGCCTCCGCCTAGAAAGAAACTAAAGTTGAGATTAGTTTCCATGAATAAGTGTTTGGCTAATTTCACCGCTGTCACTGAGTTAGTGGGTGAGCTCGTTGCGACTCCGGCGATGACTTCAAAACCGATGTCACGGGTTAAACCGTACTTTAAACTCACCCCGGGGACTCCGCCGGCAAGACTTGAGTTTGCAAACTCAGAGTTGAAACCGACCCCCAGACGACCATGAAGTTCACGTGCTTGGGACAGATTTGGGACAAAAAAGAGGATAACTATCAAAAAGCAGGGCAATCCTAAAATTATTCTCATACTTTAAGGGTAAACTTAGCCTTTCTTTTTGACAACCCTCTAAAGCTTGCCTAAAACTTCTCTTAATACCTATGAATACAGAAACTCAGAAAAGCACCCATACGAACTTTCATAAAGAAGTAAAAAAGCCTGACGGCTTTCAAGTCACCATGGAGGCGGTGACCAAGAACCAAGCAAAAGCGAACCGAATGATTTGGATGATTTTAGGCGCAATCGCCTTGATCGGCGGAATTGTGGCGCTCGTTCAGTCGCAAAGCCATAAAAAAGAGTTGTTGGCGGCCTCAGACCTTTTTCAAGCTGAAAAGGCCCTCAACGCTGAGTTGAAAGACCTGGCTGTGAAATTGGTGCCCGCTGGCGTGGCCGTAGATGAAGAAAACGCAGACGACCAAGAGGATAGCGCAAAGACAGCGAAAAAAGACGCCAAAAAAGGCGCAAAGGTGCCTCCACCTAAGCCCAAGGCTCCTGCTGGCGTAGAGGCCATTGCGTTCAAGAAATTTGATGTGGATACCGAGTTAAAAAAATCAATTGAAGGCCTGAAAAAGGTTGCTGAAACGCACCGATCGACCCGAGCTGGGTTTCAAGCAAGTCTTGCAGTGGGAGATATTTATTTAGAGCACGCAAGCGCTGAAACTGCTGCTGTCTGGTATGCGAAGGCAGCTGAGACCGCTCCTTCAAATTTGGACAAAGCGTTGGCCCTTTCTAACCTGGGCTACGCCTACGATAATGCGGGCAAGAACAAAGAGGCGATCGATGCTTTTGAGAAATCGGTTTCGCTCAATCAAGAAACCGTAAAGGGCGACAGCTTATTGGCGCTCATTCGGTTGTACAAGTCGACTGAACAGCTCGACAAGAGAAAAACGACTATTGATCGCGTCGCCGTTGAGCTGCCGAACACTGAATATGCCCGTGAAGCAGAAGGTTTAAGAAACGAATGACAGTCTTAAGGTTTTCGAAAAATTCGGCGCCCATAAAACTATTTACAAGAGCGGCCGTGGCTTTGGTCGCCGTTTTAAGTATTTCTTGCAGTGGTAGAAATGTTCATAAGAATCTGACTGAAGACGTGAGAGTCTTGGTCAGAGAGTGGACGTTACCAACACAAAATAAATTGGCCATTTCAGGTGATCGTGGCGTTGAATACTCGGGCATCGCCCTTTTCGAAAATACCGTCATTTTTGGAAGTCGAGCGAATGGCTTGACGTCAATGTATCCGCAGCTTCAGCGGGTTCGTTGGGAACTTCCCATTCAAGGTGGGGTTTACTCAGAGCTTACCGTTGAAAAATCAAAACTGTATTTTGGAGGCGGCGACGGTTTTTTCTATTGTGTGAACCCAGAGAACGGCAAAGTTGTCTGGAAATATGAGCTTCGTGACATTCACGTTTCAAAGCCTACGGTGGTGGGTGGGCGAGTGTTTGTGACGACCTCGGCCGATACTGTTTATGCTTTTGATGCGGGCACGGGCAAGTGGTTGTGGCACTACAAGAGAAGAACTCAGTCAAATTCTACCATTCGTGGCGCATCGTCACCCTGGGCCGACAATCAAGAAGTTCTAGTGGGCATGAGCGATGGTTTCTTGATTAATCTCTCGGTCGCTGATGGGCAGTTGAAGTGGGAGCGCAAGCTACACTGGGGAAATAAATTCACTGACGTCGATGCACACCCTATGGTTGAGAATCAGATCATCTATGTCGCTTCATATGATGGCGCTTTTTATGCTCTCAAACGTCAATCAGGTGATGTGATTTGGAAACAAGACTTGGGTGGGGTTAAACGCCCAATTGTAGAAGAAACAAGAATTTTATTTTCTTCGTCAGATGGAACCGTTTACGCACTTCAAAAAACTAACGGAAAAATTTTGTGGCAATTTGAAGTCGATTCAGGGGTTCCAACCGAGCTAGCGGTGAGTGATAATCAAATCTTTGTTGGCTCAAGCTTTCAGTATTTCTATGTGCTCGATCGAGGCACGGGTAAGGCTTTGTATCGCATGAACATCGGCTACGGTAGCGGTTTTGCCACGGCTCCTGTTTGGGATTCGGCTCGCAGCAGAGTGTATGCGTTATCTCATGGCGGAAACCTCATGAGCTTCATGCCTAGGTCGAAATCGTCGCTGCCAACAGGAATTCGCGGGGCCACCGATCCTTATCTCTAACAAGTCTGGCAGAAATATTGACTTACAAAGACCGCACCGAGAAGCGTTTGCCACGATCGGAGCCGGGGCGGTTGTTTTCTGGCGAGATTGCGTGCTTTTGTCACAAATGAATTACAGCTCCTATAAAGGACAGTGGATTTTACCTGGCGGTGCCTTAGAGCCCATGGAGAACCCAGCTGAGGCAGCTGAACGAGAAACCCTTGAAGAAACGGGTTTGGTCATCAAGGCCCAAAATCTTTTGGCAGTTAGACATAAAGTATTTCTCGAAGGAAAGATGGATATCTATTGGGTTTTTCTGGGACTTCTTGAGAGCCTGCAACCGCAGGTTTCTGAAAAAAATAATTTGCCACCAGAAGTTAAGTGGCCTGCAGAAGAATTGATTTGCGTAAAATTTTGGAAAATCGCCGACGCGTTGAAAGACGAAAGCGTTAGGCCGTTAACCAGAGAATTCATCAAACTGGGGGTTGAGATGAAAGATTTTCAGCGTTGGCGGCTACGAGAGAATCCGCAGTTTGAGGGTTCGGATCAGTTTTTTATTTACTCAGTATAAGGTCTGATAATAAAGATTATGTTAAGTAAGAATATTCTAATAGCTTGTTATTGTAGTCTTTTTCTTTTGGCATTTGTTTTGGTGAGTTTGCCGGCTGTCCGGGCCCAGGTTCAACCCCATCGAATGGCAAAAATGTCGGCCAAACCCCACACAAAGTTACCGTCTGAGCCCGCCGCAAAACCGTCTGCCTTTTTATCAGTTTCAAACCTTGCCCCAGGTACCCTAACCGACGAGCTGTCTCAGTTGTTTGCGACGATTGGCGAAGTTCGCCAAGTTCGGTTTCAAAGAATCGGTTCAGCATCGGTTGAAATGGCAACGTCTGAGCTTGCTGCCAAGGCTCTTGCCAAATTGAATCGTTCGCAGTTTCGAGGACACTTAATTCGCGTTCAATTTTTACCCCAAAATCGTTTAATTAGGCCCGCAGGATTTCGTTCAAATCTTCGGTCAAAGCCGAGTGCAAATTCAACGATCAATTCGCCAAAAAGTTCACTGATTCAGTCAAAAACTCAGCACGAACCGATTTCAAAAAGACGAAAACTCATGTACCCCACCGAACAACCCAGCGCCGAAAAGGCTCAGTAATTCTGCTTAAAACTGATTCTTGTCTTGCTCGTAACCCATTAGTTTGATGTAATTGTTTCACAAAAGATGGAAAATTTATCGCAATCTGTTTGGTTTTGGGCTGGTCTAGGAACGCTGTTGCTAATCGTTGAAGTGGTTTCTACGAACTTTGTCGTCATTTTTTTCTCGGTTGCAGCATTTTTGGTCGCTTTTTTGAAACTACTTGGCCTCAACCAAGCAGCCTTTGAGTGGGTTTTGTTTGCGGCCTTTGGCGGCTTGGGTGTTTGGGGCCTTCGCTCATTTTTAGTAAAGAAAACCGGGCTAAACGATTCTAATCCGAAACCGTTTAGTGGAACCGACACCAATCAGACGCTCACCTTGTCTTGTTCGATTGAACCTGGTGAAACAGCCAATATTCAATATCAAGGTACGGTTTGGAGTGCAAAAAATTCGTCGGACGTAAAATTAAATGAGGGCGAAACGGTGCGAATTATTCGTACCGAAGGCATTAAACTTTTTGTGGAGAAATAATGGACATTGTCCTGCAATTATTAGGAGAAAATCCCATGGCTTTATTTGCATTGTTATTTGTTGGTTTGGCGCTGGCTTCGGTTTTTTATACGGTACGCATTGTGCCCCAACAGATGGCTTTTGTGATTGAGAGGCTCGGAAAATACCATCGAACTTTAGATGCAGGTCTGCATGTGATCATACCCTTTGTTGATGTGGTGAGGTTTCGCCACAGCTTAAAAGAGATTGTTTTAGATATTCCACCGCAAGTTTGCATCACTCGCGACAACGTTCAAGTGAGTGTCGATGGAATCTTGTTTTTTCGAGTCGTCGACCCGCCCAAAGCCTCTTATGGCGTGAACAACTATTCGATGGCGATCATTCAGTTGGCACAGACCACATTACGCTCTGAAATCGGCAAGCTCGACTTGGACCGAACTTTTGAGGGGCGAGAAAAGATTAATACTGCCGTTATCATGGCAGTTGAGATGGCGACTGACCCTTGGGGTGTTAAAGTACTTCGGTACGAAATCAAATCGATCACCCCACCTCGTGAAATTCTTGATGCGATGGAAAAGCAGATGCGCGCTGAGCGAGAAAAACGCGCGAAAGTGCTTGAGTCTGAAGGTGATCGCGATTCGAAGATCAATCGTGCAGACGGCATCAAGCAAGAGACTATTAAGGCTTCTGAGGCCGATCGTCAAAAGAGAATTAATGAAGCCGAGGGGCAAGCGTCAGCGATTCTCGCAGTGGCGGGCGCCACCGCTGATGGTATCAAGCGTATTGCCGAGTCGCTCAATTCTGAAGGGGGCACGAATGCCGCCAGACTTAGGGTTGCTGAAGAGTACATCAAGCAGTTTGGCGAATTAGCAAAAAAGACGAATACGATGATTGTTCCTGCAAATACGGCTGATATTTCGGCGATGATGAGTACAGCCTTGTCAGTTTTTGATGGAGTTAAGCGCTCAAAGCAAGACCCCCTCAGTTAAGGTAAAGGAGACTTGAGATAGTGAATGCTCAATTTTTGTACGTAGGAAAAGAAGATACGTTTTCAAAAACTTTATTAGAGCGCTTTCAAAAGGCTGGGTTTCCTGGGTTATCACCTCACGGCAAGAAGAAGGTATTTACGGCCCTTTCTGACTCCTCAGTGGGTATTCCGTTTGTTTTGCTAGACTCCCGGCAAGTTTTTCCTTCTTTAATCACACTCATTCACATGGTTCGCAAAGAACGTCCGGTCACGCCGATCTTTGTCATCTATGATCACTCACCACCTTTTTCAGAAACTGAACTTCGGCGTGTCGGCGTTTCTGGCCAAATTCACCGATCGATTCCAATTGATAAGGTGGTCGATTTCATCAATCCCTTTCGGGTGAAAACCAAAGATTTCGATTCGCAAAGTAAACCCATGATCATGAGCTCAGGAGAAAGCAATAAGAGTGAAGGCGATTATGTGACTGTCGCTACCCTTGATATGCTGAGTTGCTCCCCTCCCCTATTCGATCTTTTCGTCAAAACTCCGTCGGGTAAGCAAGTCAAAGTGGTGAGCGCGAATGAAGCCCCTGAAATTGCGCGAATTCAAAATTATGTAAAACTCGGGTTGCCGTACCTTTACCTAAAAAGAGAGGCCAAAGTCAGGTCGCTGAATTACTTGAGTCTTGTAGAAAATACGCTACCTACCCAAGCAAGGTTAAACCTTGAGTTGCGGTTCTTGCACCTCGCCGGTCAGGCTACCGACTTCATTGAATCGACAAATGAGTTGGCTGGCAGCGCCGGGGCGTTTCAAAAAGCGACCGATTTTTTAGATAATCTCTTTGGGTTTATTCACTCTTCGAAAAATAGTTTTACCGAGATTGTGAGCCATTTTCTGCAGAGTGCGTCTGAATTAGAACATTCAGTGAATGTGGCGATGTCGTGCGCACTACTGGCAAAAAATGCGGGTTTTGAAACGTATCACAGTTTTTGGCAGCTGGGTCTGGCAGGGCTTCTTCATGACATTGGCAAAGCCAAGTTACCAGAAAACCAGAGGCATCGAAAAAATTCAAAATCTTGGTCTGAAGGTGATTGGAGCGAGTACCGTAGGCATCCGAAGTTGAGCGCTGATACGCTCTCAACTTGGCCCGAGATTGATGCCATCACCTTACAGAGTATTGTTCAGCACCATGAGCGCCGCGACGGCCTAGGATTTCCGAAAGGAAAAGGTGCTGGCGAAATCACCCCCTTTGCTGAACTCATCGGTATTTCTGACGAGATGGCCCTTCTTTCGGATTTGTACCCTAATGAATCAGTGCAAACGTTGGTCAATATCTTACACAAACAAAACGGCAACGGGTTTTCTCAAAAGACCTGGGATACGTTCATTCACACTTTTTTACCAACGTGAGCCTGAGTTAGGCTCACGTTGGTGAATTTTAGTAACCGTTCGGGCGATTGTTACTGTGGGTTCCCCACTGGTACAACAGGTCGATTGGCGAGTCGCTTTTAGATGAAAAGGCGGTTTTAGTCTCTGATTTTCTGTGTAAATAATTGAAATTATATGATTTTTTATATAACAATACCAATGTATAATGATTGATTTATGGTCTCTTTAGTGAATTATTTCGGTGAGTCACGTCAGTGACTGCTCTATCGCCGCTGGATCAATGATAAAAGAGAGGTCTCAATGTCGTTCAGTAAAAAGCTCAGTCATTTAGTCACCTTCACAGTCTGTTTCGGGACTCTGTCAGGCTTTCTGGCAACCGTAGAGGCAACCACAAAAGCAATCGATCAGTTTGAACTTAAATTTGATGACGTGAATTTTACAGAAACGACAGAAATCAGTGCACGCCTAGCCGCAAACTCATTTCTGGATGCCGTCACTCGAAAACTTCCTTCAGTGATGAAAGAAGCTTTGGGTCACCGGTTTGTGATCAAGTTCGACTCGGGTATGACAGACTTTAAACTTCCTAAGTGTACTAATTCTGATGAGCCGACGAGTTCACATCCGATTTATTATGGCAGCACTTCGGTGTTTAGTCGTACCATTCAAATGAATCCAGCCTTCAAGCAAATCATTATTGCAGGTGAAGCGAGAGCCGCAACCTACCCTTGCGGTCACAAAAATGCTTACCGCTTGGCCGAAGCAACACTCATACACGAATTGGCCCACCAGTATGACCTACTTGCAATTAAAACTGCGGCCGAACAATCACTTGCTAATCGGTGTTTTGACACTCCCTGGAGTAATGATTTCAGAGACCCCGACTGTTTCAAGGCGAAATACCTGGATTTATCAGTTTCGACTCGTAAAGAATATTTCTTACTGGCCGGTTGGTCAGAGCAAGGGTTCATCGATTCAGAACTCAGTCGCCGAAATTTTCGAAGTTCACTCTCGCCTGATGCCTACGAGTTCAGTAGCCTGCAAGAAAGTTTTGCCGTTAATCTCGAATTCTTTTTGCTTGATCCCGAATACGTGTGTCGCAAGCCCCTCATGGCTCAGTTCTTCGGCGATCATTTCAGGGCTGATCCTTACCCTGGTCAATCTTGTAAAATCAGTCATCAAGTCAAAGTGCAGTCATCAGACGCGACAGAACAGTCGGGTACGGTGAACCTCGACCCTTCTCGGGTGTATCAGGTTCACTACCTGTTTGCCGGCAAGGGTGACGCCCTCATGAGTCGTTGGGGCCATGCAATGTACCGAATCGTTCTTTGTTCGCCTGAGCGTGAGCAGGTGGGGCCTGAGTGCCTGCAAGACATCTCTCATCACATCGTCGTGAGCTTTCGGGCTAATGTTTCTGATTTGGTTTTGAGTCCCTTGAAAGGTTTGACAGGCGGGTACCCCTCGCAAATGTTTTTGATGCCCATGATCAGCACGGTTGAAGAGTACACCAGTCTTGAATCGCGCGACTTGTTCAGTATTCCCCTGCAATTGACTGAGGCTGAAAAAGTTCGATTCATTCTCAATACGCTTGCTCACTATTGGGGGTATCGCGGCAAGTACCGTTTCTTATCGAACAATTGTGCTAATGAGTCGCTTTGGTTTCTGCAAATGGCGACATTAAAAGATCGAGATCTGCATGAACTGAATGCTTCGACACCGCTGGGGCTTTTCGAAGAGTTCGATCGACTCGGCGTGACTGATCACGCTGTTTATGAGTCAGCGCTTCGAGGAGATAAAGAGGCGAGAAAATTGGGATACCTGTTCAAGTCAAAAAAAGAATCGATTCTCAAGGCATTCAAAGGAATTTCATTGTACATGCCATTCACTGAGCTTGATCATTTTACAAATGACTCAGACGCGAACGAGCGTCGAAATTACTTTGTGCGAACGATTCAAAACGGCGCATTTGCCACTGGGCAAGAAAAGCTTGTTTTTGCCTCTCAGTTTTTTGTGATTGAAAAGACCATTCAGAGAGCGAAAAGCAATCAACTGCAACAGAAGTTCATGAGCTTACTGGAATCGCCGGAGGCACCAGAGCCAACCCAGTCAAAGGCGGCAACTGTCGCGAAGCCTCAAACCTTTAGAGAAAAGGTAAGAAAATTAGTGAACTTGAGATCGGCTGAAGCAATCGACAGTTTTTCTCTGAGCAACCATTACGGGCTACCTCAAGAAGGCGAGCTGGTTGAAGGCGATTTGTCACATGAGACTGCCAACGGTGGCACCCGTGAACCAGGAGCCCCTTCACCAAAGTGGCATCAGCAGCAAATGTATCAGAAACTGTATCAGGCAGTTTTAGATGATCCCGGATTTGCCCCATTCAAAAGTAGTATCGATGAGCTAAAACAGATCGAAGCGAATCTTCTCTTTTTTAGAAAAAATATTTCAACCAGCTTTGACTTGGCATTTCCTCAGTCTGTCGTCAGGTAGCTAGCCAATTGATCTCTATTCAGCTAACCCAAGAATGATCGTAGCGAGTTCTTGGTCAGTGAGTGAAGCGTCTTTACCCGTGCTACTACTCCAATCAGCCCGAATTTTTTCAAGGCATTCAGCCAGAATAGCACTCGGGGCCTCGTTTGGGTCGGCGACGAATTGAGCTGCATCGTTTAGGGCTTCCTTGGTAAAGCTAGCGAGAGCGATCGAAAGCATTGTGACGAAAGCGCCTGCTTCAGCGGTGGTGAAACCAGCGACTCCAATCAGAGTGTGTTTTTTCACGGTCAGCACGACTCCGCCAGCTACTCCAGCGGCAGCAACGAGAGTGACCAAAACCTCGGGATGTCCTGAGCTGATCGTTAAGATCGGAGCCGGATTTGCGTGGGCCGTGGCCGAAAAAACTGACGTTATGAGACTCAATCCTAAAATAAATTGGCTAATGCACTTCTTCTTCATGACACTCACCTAAAATGAATTATGCTATGCGTCAATTTAAAAGCCCACTCTGGTTTTTCTGCGACCCCAGTTTCTCATGGGGTGCAATTAGTTAGTTACTCCACCGACGAACTCATTGACTCTCTCGATGATTGGATTTGCCTTGATGAGTACTTCTTGCCACTCAGACTCGGGGTCACTCTCAAATAAGATGGCCCCCCCAGCTCCGACACTGATTTCATCTTGACCAACGAGCAGAGTGCGAATCGTCATGGCAAAATCACAATGCCCCGAGCGGCTCGCGTAGCCAACGATTCCTGAATAATAGCCTCTTGGCCTACCTTCTATTTTCGCCAAGTGTTGCATCGAACGAATTTTTGGGGCGCCCGTCATTGACCCGCCCGGAAAACAGGCCGTAATCACCTGAGAGAGACTCACGTCGTCGTGAAGGTTACCTGTGATCGTGCTAATCAGTTGGTGAACCGTGCTAAAACTTTCGACTTTGAGAAAATCGGGTACTGCAACGCTTTCTGTTTTACAGATTCTTCCGAGATCATTTCGAATCAGATCGACGATCATGAGGTTTTCAGAGCGATCTTTCGGGTTAACGGCCAAATCTTTTTTGAGTTCACCATCGACATGGGGGTCAGTTGAGCGTTTGCGGGTACCTTTGATGGGGCTTGAAAGAATTTGTAGTTCTTTGTTTGCGGTGGGCTTAATTTGTAAAAAACGTTCAGGCGAAGCCGACAACAATGCTGTTTTAGGGTTCAAACGCCAATAGAAAGAAAAAGGAGCCTTCGATCGTTTTCTCAAAAACCGATATAAAGAAAATACCTTTGACGAAAGCTTAGCTTGAGCAGCGAACTGAGTGGTGAGGCAGAGCTCATAACACTCACCTACTCGAGTGAGTTCACGGCACGCCTCAATTTTTTCTAAGTAAACTTCGTGCGAGGCTTCTAACGTTGGCGCCTCGCGTGACCGCCAGTTGATTTCGCCTACCGGGTTTGCCGTGTCGTTAGCTACCGCAGTTGGCTCGTTGAGTTTGAGGTTGAGTTTGAGAAGCGATTCTTCGCTTGGGCCGGTGAAAAACCAGGTCTGGCTCGGGTGGTGAAAGGCGAATGATTTCTCAACAAGGGTAATGATGGTTGGAAACTCTGCGTGATTTTCTTCGTAAGGCAGCGCAATGAGCGCCCCGCCAGTAAAGGGCGGGCTTGAGTCGCTGGTAGATTGTAGCGACTCAGGGCTTCTCTCGAGATTCGCTCTAAACTCACAGGTGAGTTCATCAAGAAATGTGAGTGCCTCAGTTCGAGTTTGAAATTCATTTCGAGAAGCTTCAGCGAAAATAAAGCTCCACTGGTTAGTCGATCGACCGTCGTCTAACGAAGAGTCAAACCAAATCCAGTTCTTCTGAGTTTCAGATTCAACCAAATGGCCCATTAACTCTTCGGGCGAACAGTGAATGGCAAGTCTTGTCGTCGGGTGTTTTGCCGATTTTTGGTTAGATTGATTCATTGCCTTTGTTTAACCATTTGGCAAAAATTCTCGATGAGTTTTGTGCCGTACTCGGTGGCCACGCTTTCGGGGTGAAATTGAAGTCCGACCCGAGCTTGGGTTTTGGTTGAATAATCAATGCCCATCGTGGTTTTGTCTGACGTATTGTCTGACACCCAAGCATTCGTGTGAATAGACTCGCTCAGTTTGACATGCCAAGAATGGTACCTAACAGCAGTGAATTGATTGGGAATGCCTTTAAACAAACCCTGGCCTCTGTGCTCGATTTTGCTTTCAATGCCGTGGGCGGGCTTGTCTAGTAATCTGAGTTCTGCGCCTTGACTCAAGGCTAATGCTTGGTGACCTAGGCAAATACCCAATATCGAAAACCGCGACTGAAAAATCCAACTCGAAACTCGAGAGTCTTCAATTCTGTCTGCTCTGCCAGGTCCGGGTCCCAGTACGATCGCCTCAATTTCGGGCATCTGCTCGAGATCAGTTTCTTGAATTTGATCATGGGCAATCACAGTCGGAAAAAAACCGGTCACCGACGCAAGTAACTGCGCTAAGTTATAAGTGAATGAATCGTAGTGATCGATCAGTAAGACACGCATTTTTGACGTTTTTGGCTACCCTTGAATATTCGTTTATAAAATGTGTGAAAAAAGAGCCAGTCTAAAAAAAACCCAAGAACTGCATCACCGGGAGAAAGTGAAGCGGCTCTTGGGTTGGTTAGCGTCCATTCTAAAGTTTGTAATCTAATCAATTATCAGCTGGCTATCTGTTGCATCTGACTGAGGGCACTTCGGTGATTTTTGGCTCAGTCGAGGTGCACTCATTGGTCTCGGCGTTATAGGTTTTTGCCGTACAGCTCGTGATTTGGTAGAAGCAGGTCGTTGATTGAGTTCCGTCTGGGTTTGTATCCCAGACTTTGTGGGTTGCGCAGCTTGATCGGCACCAATCAGGAGCAGCGCTCACTTGGGCGGTCGGCGTGGCCTCAACCTGTTTGCGTGCGTGCACGCGGGTGAGGGCTTCGTAGCCACACTCGCCGATTTCGGCGCGAGCTGGCGATGAGAAGACCCCGATTGCGATCAGTGCAGTGAGAGTGAGAAGTTTGAGAGCGGTTTGTTGTGTTTTCATTTGAGTTGCCTGGATCCTTTCGTGAAGTTGAATCTAGGCTTATCCGTAATAATGCATTGTGTCAAACTTAATATCAGTGGATGCGACTACTGGTTGTGACAATGAAAAAACCCATTATATTAACGTTTTAGATGGTGAAGCTATTGCAAAATTCGATAACTCGTAGCGTGGTTTTGATGAGAAGTGGCTGTTTGCTATTTGCAGATTGACTCAGTGAATTAGTCGTCTGACCGAAAGTGAGAGTGAATCAGTACTGGGTAGGTCACCTCAAAGCAGGTCTGAAAGTTTGAGTTTGATTGTGAACATTGCAGTTTGAGTTCTCCCCCTAAGGCTCTCTGGTAATTTTCAAGGTCAGTTACTCGTAATTTTTCAACGACACCAAGAAGTTCAGAAAAAACCATACGGCGATCGAAGTGGTTTTCAAAGCGTCTGTCTTTGGCTTCTAGATCTGTTAGAATTTTACTCGCAACGGCCTCGATTGAAAACCCCACCTCGAGTGTATTTTTGGGAATGTGAGGCGGAAAAAGATCACTCAAATATTTTCGAAACAATGGCCAACGGCGGGCAGTTCTTACCACCGTGCGAAGTAACTTAGTTTCACCAGTAGGAATGAATCGGTAGTCGTAGTCTTGCATCCAGCGGTACATTGCAGTCAAAATGACATCTTTGTGTCGTGTGGTGCGGGTGCGTGAGTAGTCACGCCATTCGGCCACGAGCGAAAATCTAGGGTCGCCCTCAAGGTCTCCAGGTAAAAATACACGATCAGAGTTGAAATCCATTTTGTTTACATACCACTCACCGGCTTGGTTAAGACGACTTTTGAATAGCGGAAGTTGGATTTGGTGTTGGCTAGCTTCGTCGAAGCCATAATAGACGACCTCAGAACAGAAAAACTGCTCGTGCTCTTCGAGGTTTAGGTAGAAATCATAGGGATAAGTATACCCCCGGTCTTTTGCTGAAAAAATCAAATCAGCCATTTTCTGGGCGGCTTTCTTGGCCATTTCTGGGTCTTGAAAACGTCGCACTGAGGCGCGTACTTTCATGTCAGTGAGGTACTCGTCAATTGGGGTTGCTTGAAGGCCGGTTTCTGCGTGCGCTTCGAAAACGAAGGTTTCTCTCGTTTCGCCCACTGTAGTGGGCTCTTTAATGTACACTAAACCCAAATGGCTAAATTGGCTGTCGGCCTCACCCATTCGCGCAATCGCGGCGCTTGAAAGAAAATCGCCGCGACTCAAGATGACGTCGCCTGATTGAAGTTCGAACTTTGTATCTGAGTCTGCGGTTTGTAACCACGGAAACCCGCCTGAAAAAACATCAGGTCGAGTTCGAGCAGTTGATCTGGGGTAATGAGTGACTCTTTCGCCAACATACTCTTCGATGAACCGCATCACTCGAAGGGCTTTTTTTGCTGACTTGAAGCAACTTTCGCTGAGCTTTTCTTTCGCAAATAAATCTTTCACCCTCTGTTCAATTCTTAAGCGGTTCGCGAATGCGGTTTGTACCACTTCACGGTCATTTTCGGCGTGCTCGTTAAACCCCAATTTTTCAGGAGAAGTGGTCACAAAATACCGATAAACCTCGTCAAAATAGGTCTCGCAATTTTCTGAGTTAATTTTATTATCAGAGTTGAGCTCGCTCTTGATTCTTTGCAGCTGGGTGACCAACTGGGTTGGCTCGGCATGAGCCAACGGTGAAAGAGTTAACAAAACGAGGCTTGACCAAGGTAAGAATTTCATGTTGCTTTCTTTACCTTGCTTGCTGGGGTATTTCACTTATAATTGTGACAATCGAGTTTTAGGTGAAGATATTTCATGGACTGAGAGATCGACAAAAAGTGCACTGTGCAGTGCTAATTTAACTGATCTTGGCCGTCGCTAATGAGGTAGCCAGCGCCTGAGCTTTGAACCCATGAAGACTTGATCCATTGCTCAACCCAACGGTAGGCCGTTCTCTTTGACACATCAAACTGGGTTTGAACCTGAGCAAGGGTAAACTCGGTTGCATTCAAATGCCTTCTGAATGTTTCAAACGCGTTTGCCGCTGGATTTGAAATGACCTCACTGGGTCTCGTTGCTCGACTTGGATTGAGTAAAAGATCAGTCGGCACATTGAGTAAAAGTGGCCTTGCTTGCACCGTTGAAAGGTAGAATGCCCCATCACGGTGCTCGATAGTAATCGGAATTTTCGCTTCTTTGAAACTAGACTTTAAGCGATGCAGAAGTTGGTGAATTCGATTGGGCGTCGATAGTGGCAGGTACTGTTCACTCGGAAAAAGCGCTGACAGTATCTCGGCTGTACGTTGAGGCTTGAAAAAGTCGGTTAACAAGCATTCAAATAGTTTTTGCGGAACGACTGGAGGGTTCCATTTGGATTTCTTTTTTCCCCACAGTTGATAAACTTTTGCACTCGTTGTTTGGTCTCCCAAACTATACGCTAATGGGTTTTGCGAAAACGTGGGGAGGGTCACTGAATACTCTTCAGGGAATTCTAACTTCTGCCCTGCGATGATTTCAATTCGTTTGCGATACCCAGTATAAGGGGTTCCTAAGTAAATGTGTTTAAAGAGGTCTAGGTCATTTGCGTACTGAGCCAAGTACATCTGGCAGGTGCGCGAATTTTCAAAGTGGCCTGATTTATGAAAGTATTCTGAAATTTCTCGTAGCCTCGCTACCACAGTCAAATCGGGCTTTGAGTTTTTTAAATTTTCTCGTGCGAGCTCAGAATCAATTAAGACTTTCCATTGAAGTACGGTGGTGTGAAAGTACGATCCTGGAGTGAGCGGAAGATTCGCTTCGATCTCATCGATAAATGCTTTTGCGTCACGATAGCGTTTGCCGATATGCGCGGCTTGAGCTCTGAGTAGTATCGTGTTACTCAAGAGCATGCCTTGAGGACCTTTTTTTAGTCTGCGTTGCGCGCTCGCCAATATTTTGTCTGCCGTGGCATCATCAAAGCGCCCGATGGTGTGAGCTTGTGCAAGGTAATTGAGACCCCAAATTTGTTGTTCTTCGGTGATTTCTGGGGCCTTGCAGTATTCTTCAATCAAAGGAATCACTTCTAACCATTCAGAGCGTCTCATGTGGGCAAATGCCTTAAAAAAGATACTCTGAGGAAGCTCTTTAGGGTCGATGCGATCGAGTTCTTTTAAGCCTTCGGCGTAAGCCCCTAAGTTGATGAGCGCGGTTCCGTACTGTAAAATTTCGTCTGGACGTGGTTTGACGAGTAATTGCTTCGAGTTTTCAGCGATGAAATAAGTTTTGAGAACCGATAAGCACAGTTCAGACAATTCTGAGCGTCTCGCCAACTTCGCATAAGTGAGCCTTTCAGGCCTCGAGAACAGGTGTAACTTCGGTTTCAGCTCAAAAAGACGTTTTTGTGCTAAACCAATTTGCCCTTGATCAACGGCTGCTTCAATTTCTGAAAAGTCTATTTTTTTTGCCATATTAGCTATTTATCGTGTCTCTTAGATTATTAGGCTTAAGTTGATTGATGTCAAAGGGGTTAACTTCTTTGTTGTAAAATATTTGTGGGCTAAGGTTGATTTTTTAATCATATCGACTAGCTACGAACAAAATATCGTGTGCCAAATAGGTAAGTGTGAGTTTTCTAGAAATTCGTCTATTAGTGTTTTGACTGTAAGCGAACTGCAAGCCAATCAAAGATCGCAGATGAGTTGAAGGATTACCCTCCTTTGAACAGCACCTCTTCTTCTTCGATCAACATCATGCGATGTCAACGAGTCTGTGGTCTTTGGTTGGTTTCTAAAAATGCAGATAGTTTATCTACTTGTGCACTCAGCGGGCAGGGGCCGCGTGTACGACTTCACCGCTTCAGGCTCAATCAATTTTTTTGCCACCTCTTCGCCAAAAAAATCTGCATTATTGTCGGGTGCCATGTAAGGCAAAACAATGGCCGTTGGGTCAATTCCGTAGCTAGGTTGAAAAATCCGCTCTGCCAGACTTCGATCAGCGGCTGAAAGATTTTTGACGTCTTTCAAAGTTGGCACTCTACTGCCAATCGTGACTTCATCGAGTCCTTGAAAATTTTGTAACCGATTTTTTGCTGCGTCTGTGCCGTACATTAGGGCAGCCGTAATTTTCATCTTTGAATTAAACTTTCCTTTATTTGTAAGGAAAAAATCAACTGCCTGCTGCCCCGAACCGGTGAAATCATCAATGTAGACAAGGGTTGAGTTGGCGGGCAGTTTGCTAAAGTCACTGTGTTCAGTCAGTAAGTGGTCAGCTTGAATGTGATTGGCTTCGCCAAATTGACTAAGAACAAGGGTACCACTTTTTGCTTCACCATGGCTGTTAGCTGCCTTGGTGACGTAGTAAATGTTTGCCTTCTTTTCTGGGGTGGTGCCATGTTTCTTTTCGATCGACGCGTAGAGTTTCTTCGAGGATAGGGTGAAATCTGATTCAGAAACAATCATTGCCAGCGACGCGAGGACTGTCGCAATGATACCTGCGCATCTTTTGTTGGGTATACTGGCAATGAGGTCTACTTGTGCATCGATGGCTTTTTGTTTGAGCTCTTGAGACGTTTGTTCGGGGTTACGCGGTGGGCGTTTATTGGCGAGTACCCTCTCATGAGGAATTTTCAACTGCTCAAGTCTAACTTGGTCAGCGGGTGAAAGTCGGTCGACTCTGACTTTGACTTTACCATCGACGATGAGTTGCTTTAATTTCGGATTATTTTCGATTAAATTAATGAGTTTCGGGTCTACAATTAAAGTGAGTTTTGACCACGGAGTCGTCGTAAAGAAACCGGTCAGGTCTTTCACTGTCATTTTGCGAACATTGAGTGCACTACACCAACCTTTCTCTTTGCATAAATAATTGATCGCTTTTGTTTTTGAAAGAATACCTTGTTCAGCAAGGTCAACCAGCGTTTCTTTATTCGACACCATCTCTTCAGCGATGTCTTTTAGGTGAGAAACGGGTTCAGCCTCTGAGCTGCTTTGGCCTGCTAAAGGCGCTGAAGTGTCGCGAGAAGTGTCAGGTGAAGAGTCGGCAGAGTGCTCGGGTTGGACGGTGGGTTTGTCTCGAGAAGGGGGCCGAGCATTTTCGGCTGGTTGAGTACTAAAAAGCGGTGCTTCTTTGTTCCACACACCAAGATAAGCCATGAAACTTGGCAGCTCGGCGGTGAGTCCGTGAGGCAGATGTGCGGTGGCTTTACCGATTTCAAATATTCCCCACTGTTTTCCGTCCCAGTATAGATTTGATGACCTGAAGTCGAGGCCAATTCCGGTGTCTTGCGCGTACCGTTTTGCGCCATCATAGAGTTTTTGTAGGGCGTTAAACTGCACTTCTGAAAGGTGGCCTTGTTGGGTATCTAGAAGGTAGTCAGCAAGAACGCCATTTTCGACTGCAAGCGATCGCTTAACTAAGGAGCCTCCTTCTGAGTTATCTTTTTCTATTGGTAAGACCCTGATGCCATATTTTTCAAAATTCTTTTCTAGGTCTCGGGTGATCTTAACTTCGATCTTGAGTGCCTCTCGATCGGCCAAACTCGAAGCCCATTTGCTCGGAGTTACCATCTTATAAAAGCTAGCTTCGCTAGCCCCGAGTGCTTGAATTTCGCTCACACTCGCCGGGCTCGCTTGTCTTCGTTCGGCTGTAGCCGGCCTCGAACCACCTGCGACTGAATCGTCGCGATGGGTGCCTTCAGTCGGTTTCGTTGGTTCTTGCGGCCGCCGTCCGGGTTCTGGAGGGGGTGGTTCGTTAGGTTTTGTTTCGTTGGATTTTGCTTTGCCCGGTTTTGCCAGCAGTTTGGGTTCGCTCGGTTTTGTTGGTTCGGCAGCTTGCTCAGCTTTTAATGTTGGGCCTGTGATTTTCTTAACTTGCGCGTAAGCTGCAATTACTTTTGCTGATGTGGTTTGAATGGACTCGTTCACTTCTGCGTCGGTAGGCGGGTGGCCAAGGTTTTTTTCTAATTCGGCCGCGACCGCGACTCGATCGACCTGGTCTGGATGGGTTTTTATCACCAAATCTTTGATCGCCTTTTGAATCTCGGCGTGAGGCTGGTTTGGGTTGATGCCCAAATCGTGTAGTTCTTGATTGAGGTCTGTTGAGTAATTTCCTAAAACCTTTGCTTTGCCTAATGCTGTTGATTCTTTTTCTCTTAAGACTAGCGCTGTCTCTGTTGAGTCAGCAGCAGTGGCCTTGATTCCTTGCCTTGCGCCTGCGGCCCCAGCCAAGAGGTCTTGAGTGACTTGAATCCAAGCTTGCGGATCGCCTTTTTTTAGTCGCTCGATGAATTCTCCGACCATTTTGTCAGCTTTTGCAGCGTCACCATGAGCTGCTAATTCTTTCATGTAGATCGACGTTGAGACTGTGGTGACTCCACCGATCGCACTAGACAAAGCGCCGACAGCAATTTTTGCTGAGTTCGATTTGACGGCATCGGTGATTTTTCCACCGAAAGCGCCACTGATGTGGCCAATAAATCCAGCTGTGAATCCTTCTGCGGCCGCCCCACGCATTTTAGCGGGGTTCCATTGGTCTTGTGAAAAACTTTGAGCGATGATCTCTTTCGCCGTGTAAACGCCAGCCATCGCGGTGCCAGAGGTGACAGACTCGACACCAAGCACGGTCGCGCGAGCCAGTCGGCCGCCTTTAGCTAGGGCTTGTATCGCCTTGAGTGCTCGAACTCCTTCTACCGCTTTTTCTGCCAGGGCTCCACCCGCAAATCCGGTGACGCCAGTGATGAAGGCGTCGCCCGCGGCATCTGATATAGCCAGGGCAGCTTCGCTCAGGTCATTGGCGAGTCCGGCCCTAATTTGCCAGCTCTGGGCCAGCGATTTCATTTCTTCAACTTTTTTTCGAACATCTTCTAAACACTGCGCGGTACAGTTTGGGTCTTTTGCTTTATTTTGAAGCGCGCCACGCATGGCGTTCAGTCTATCAAAGAGTTCTAGG